>NZ_KE384545.1:0-43476 GCF_000426605.1 Propionibacterium acidifaciens DSM 21887 | reverse complement strand
GCCGGCTCCGGGGCCCGTGACGACGCGATCGGCATGCAGTACCTCATCCCCGGCTGGACCTTCGACCCGAAGAAGCCGGCCCTCGTCAGATGAGAGCACCGTCGGCCGGCGCGGGCGGAATCCGGAAGGGCCGCACGATGGCAGCCGTGTCCGCCGTCCCGGGACGGCCGGAGACCACGACTGCTCCCAACCCGTACACCACCAGAGCAAGGAGATCCGATGACCGTTCCCGCGGTAGCCAGAATCGACGTCTTCCCCGTCGCCGGACGCGACTGCATGGAACTCAACCTCTCCGGCGCGCACGGCCCCTATTTCACCCGGAACGTCGTCATCATCGAGGACTCCTCCGGAAACGTGGGGGTCGGCGAGGTGCCGGGCGGTGAGAGGATCACGCGGACCATCGAGGACGCTGAACCGATCGTGCTGGGCAGGCCGCTCGGCCAGTACAAGAACATCCTCGCGCAGATCAGGGCGGCCTTCGCCGACCGCGACGCCGGGGGGCGGGGCCTGCAGACCTTCGACCTGCGCACCACGGTGCACGCCGTGACGGCGATCGAGGCGGCCCTGCTCGACCTCTTCGGCCAGTTCGTCGGCGTGCCCGTCGCCGCCCTCCTGGGCGACGGCCAGGTCCGTGACCGGGTCAGGACCCTCGGCTACCTCTTCTACGTCGCCGACCCGGACAGGACCGACCTGGAGTACGCCCGCGAGAAGGACTCCCCGGTCGAGTGGTACCGCATCCGACACGAGGAGGCGCTGACCCCCGAGGCCATCGTCCGGCAGGCCGAGGCCGCCCACGAGCTGTACGGCTTCCGCGACTTCAAGCTCAAGGGCGGCGTGCTGGCCGGCGAGGAGGAGATGAGGGCGGTGCTCGCGCTCAAGGAGCGGTTCCCGCAGGCGCGCATCACCCTCGACCCCAACGGCGCGTGGTCGCTCGGCGAGGCGATCGCACTGTGCCGGGACAAGGTCGGCGTGCTCGCCTACGCCGAGGACCCCTGCGGCGCCGAGGGCGGCTTCTCCGGCCGCGAGATCCTCGCCGAGTTCCGCAGGGCGACCGGACTGCCCACCGCCACGAACATGGTCGACACGGACTGGCGCCAGATGACCCACTCGATGGCCCTCCAGGCGGTGTCGATCCCGCTGGCCGACCCGCACTTCTGGACGATGCAGGGCTCGGTGCGGGTGGCGCAGCTGTGCCACGACATGGGGCTGACCTGGGGCTGCCACTCGAACAACCACTTCGACATCTCCCTGGCGATGGTCGTCCACTGCGGTGCGGCGGCCCCGGGGGAGTACAACGCGCTCGACACGCACTGGATCTGGCAGGAGGGACTGGAACGGCTGACGAAGGAGCCGCCGGTCATCGTCGACGGACAGGTGACGATACCCGATCGGCCGGGTCTGGGCGTCGAGCCGGACATGGACCGGATCCTGGCCGCCCACGAGTCGTACCGGGAGAGGATCGCCGGCTCCGGGGCCCGTGACGACGCGATCGGCATGCAGTACCTCATCCCCGGCTGGACCTTCGACCCGAAGAAGCCGGCCCTCGTCAGATGAGACGATCGACAGGATGAGCCGTGAACGAGGCTCTTCGGGACCGTTCACGGATGATCAACGAGACAGCTGAAGGAGAAGAACTCATGAAGATCGGTTTCATCGGACTGGGCATCATGGGCCGCCCCATGGCCAAGAACCTCGTGAGGGCTGGCCACGAGCTCTACGTGAACGATCATCACCAGGACGCCGTCGACGATCTCGTGTCGCTCGGGGCGACCGCCGTCGAGAAGGCCGCCCAGGCCGCCGAGGCCGCCGAACTGGTCATTACGATGCTCCCGAACTCGCCGCAGGTGAAGGAGGTCGCACTGGGCCCGGGCGGCATCATCGAGGGCACCCACGAGGGGCTCGTCCATGTCGACATGTCGTCGATCGCCCCGCTCGTGTCTCGTGAGGTGCACGACGCCCTCGCCGCGGCCGGCATCGCCATGCTCGACGCCCCGGTCTCCGGCGGGGAGCCCAAGGCGATCGACGGGACGATGTCGGTCATGGTCGGTGGCGACAAGGACGTGTTCGACCGGGTCGCGCCGGTCCTCGACGCGATGGCCGGAGACGTCACCCATGTCGGCGCCATCGGGGCCGGCAACATCGCCAAGCTCGCGAACCAGACCATCGTCGCGGTCAACATCGCCGCGTGCGCCGAGGCCTTCACCCTCGCCCAGAAGGCCGGGGTCGACCCGGAGGCCGTCTACCGGGCCATCCGCGGCGGCCTGGCCGGGTCGACGGTCATGGACGCGAAGGTCCCGATGATGCTGGCCCGCGACTTCGCCCCGGGGTTCCGCATCAACCTTCACATCAAGGACCTGGCGAATGCGCTGGACACCGGCCACGGGGTCGACGCGCCCCTTCCGCTGACCTCCCTGGTCCGCGAGATGATGAGTGTGCTGGACGGCGACGGCTCCGCCGCAGAGGATCACTCCTCGCTCGTCAAGGTGTACGAGAAGCTCGCCAACATCGAGCTGAGGCCGGGCGGGTCGCAGGACTGATTCGCGGACCACCGCCGTTCCACCGGGCCGGCGGGCACGCCGCCGATGCGAAGGAGGAACCGACATGAAGATCGTCTGCGCACCCGACAGCTTCAAGGAGTCCATGAGCGCGGCCGAGGCCGCTGCGGCACTCGCCGAGGGCGTGCACCGGGTGCTCCCCGACGCCGACTGCCCCCAGGTCCCCATGGCCGACGGCGGCGAGGGCTTCACCGAGTCCCTCGCCGATGCGCTCGACCTCGGGATGGTCGAGGCGCCCGTCACCGACGCCTACGGCGGCCCGGCGTCCGCACGGTTCGCGCTGGCCGACGGCGTGGCCGTCATGGAGTGCGCGCAGGCGATCGGGCTGGGCATGATCCTCGCCGAGCGCCGCCGCATCCGTGAGGCGACCACGGCCGGCGTCGGGCAGATGATCCTCGCCGCACTCGATCGGGGCGCGCGCGAGTTCCTCATCGGCATCGGCGGATCGGCCACGAACGACGGCGGCGCGGGAATGCTGCGCGCCCTCGGCGTGCGGTTCACCGATGACGAGGGCGCCGAGCTGGACGGGAGCCCGGCCTCCCTCGTCCGGCTCGCCGCGGTGGACACCACGGGTCTCGACCCGCGGGCCCGGGATGCGGTCTTCAGGATCGCCTGCGACGTCGACAACCCCCTGCTCGGCGACCGCGGCGCCTCCGCCGTCTACGGCCCGCAGAAGGGCGCGTCACCCGAGGACGTCGAATTCCTCGATGCCGCCCTGCGGCGCCTCGCCGCGGTGTGCGGACACCTGGACTCCGTCGCGGCCGAGGAGGGGGCCGGTGCCGCTGGCGGTCTGGGCTATGCCTTCCGCGCCTTCCTCGGCGGCAGGCTCCAGTCCGGGGCCGATCTGGTCGTCGAGGCCGTCGAGCTCGCCCGGACCATCGAGGGCGCCGATTTCGTCTTCACCGGCGAGGGCGCCATGGACCGTCAGACGCTCATGGGAAAGACCCTCTCGGGCATCGCCCGCGTGGCCCGGCCGGCCGGCGTGCCCGTCGTCGCCTTCGCCGGCAGGCTCGGTGAGGGCGTCGAGGAGCTGTACGACCACGGCTTCGTCGGACTCGTCCCGATCGTCGCCACCATCACGACCCTCGAGGACTCCCTGCGCAACGGGCGACAGGCCCTCGCGGACGCGGCCGAGCGGGCCGTCCGCCTCATCCTGGCGGGCCGGCGGACGGGCAACCCCTAAGAATCCCGGGCCGTCCCGTTCCCGCGGGCCCCTCCGTCTCGGCGTCGAGGGCCGCGAGGGAGCGGGAGAGATGAGTGCGCATCGCGGCCCTCGACGCCTCGGGGTCCCGCCTGGCGATCGCATCGCAGATCTGCTGGTGCTCGTGCACGAGGAGGTCGGCATGCCCCGGTGCCAGCACCGTGGGGTCGGCCAGACCCGCCCGATGGCGGAGAACGGCGTGCGGACCGAGCCCCCGCAGGATGTCGTTGACGAGCGGGTTGCCCGAGGCGCGGGCCACCGCCGCGTGGACCGCGAAGTCCTGCGCGATGGCCGGTTCCCGGCGGGCGAGGGCATCGCGCAGATCCGCCATCGCTCGGTCGATGACCCCCCGGTCGACCTCGGTGCTCCTCCTGGCCGCGAGCGCGGCGGCCTCGCACTCGAGGGCGAGACGCAGCTCCATGACGTGGCGGGGCGTGCCGGTGAGGGGCGGCGTGCCCGATCCCTGCTGACCGCCCGGCGAGACAACGGCGGTGACGTAGGTGCCGCGACCTTGAAAGGTCTCCACCAGTCCCTCGGCCCGCAGCTGGGCGACCGCCTCCCTGACGACCGTCCGGGACACGGCGAAGTCCCGGCACAGCTCGGTCTCCGACGGAACGCGTTCCCCGGCGCCGAGATCGCCCTCGGCGATGCGCTGCTTCAGGTGGTCCGCCAGAGCGTGCCCGAGGCCGCGCGGATCGGTGCGGGACAGTGCTGCCATAGGGGTCTCCCGGTGGTCGCGTGTCATGCGCAGGCTACCGGGGCCGGGGTCGCCGGAGCGTGCGCCCTCGTCCGGCGGCCCCGGGACGCCGTCACCGGGTGCCGAGCTCGAGGCTGTCGACCGTCCAGGCGCGCAACCGGTCCGACAACGTCACACCCAGTCCGGGGCGCTCCGAGACGATCATGCGGCCGTCCTCGATCCGCATGTGCTCGTTGAAGAGCGGATCGAGCCAGTCGAAGTGCTCGACCCAGGGCTCGAGGGGATAGGTCGCTGCCAGATGCGAGTGGATCTCCATCGAGAAATGCGGGGCCAGCATGAGGCCGGCAGTGGAGGCCAGGGCCGACAGCCTGAGGAACTCCGAGATGCCCCCGATGCGCGGGGCGTCGGGCTGGATGACGTCGCAGGACCGGTGCTCGATGAGCGAGGCGTGCTCGGCGACCGAGGTCAGCATCTCACCGGTGGCGATGGGCGTGATGACCCGGCGGGCCAGGTCCGCGTGCCCCTCGTGGTCGTAGGCGTCCAAGGGCTCCTCGATCCACACGAGGTCGAACTGCTCGAATGCCGTGCACATGCGCAGCGCGGTGGGGCGGTCCCACTGCTGGTTGGCGTCCACCATGAGCGGGAAACCGTCCCCGAGGTGCCCGCGCACGGCGGTCAGCCGTTCGAGGTCGACGCGGGGGTCCGGGTGCCCGACCTTGATCTTGATGCCCCCGATGCCGGCCTCGACCGATCGGGCGGCGTTCTCGAGGACGGTCTCGAGCGGGGCGTTGAGGAAACCGCCGGACGTGTTGTAGCAGCGGATGGAGTCCCGGTGCGCGCCGATGAGTTTGGCCAGCGGCAGCCCTGCGCGTTTCGCCTTGAGATCCCACAGGGCGACGTCGATGGCGGCGATCGCCTGGACGGCGACGCCGGACCGGCCGACCGACGCGCCGGCCCACAGCAGCATGACGCGCAGCCGGTCGATGTCGTTGGGGTCCTCGCCGATGAGGTTGTCGGCGATCTCCCTGGCATGCGCGAACTGCGCAGGGCCACCGGCTCGCTTCGAGTAGGCGAAACCGACGCCGTAGAGGCCATCGGCGGTCCAGAGCTCGCAGAAGAGGAAGTTGACCTCGGTCATCGGCTTCTGCCGGCCGGTGAAGACCTTGGCGTCGGAGATCTCCGTTGCGAGCGGGAGGACGACATGGGACAGGCAGAGACGGGTGATGGTGTCGTGCGTCACGGATGCGCTCCTTCGCGGTTGCGTGTCGCGGTCAACTCATCATATAAGTCATGAACATATATGTTAAGTGAATCGTGCGGGGAATCCGGTACGGAGAT
This sequence comes from Propionibacterium acidifaciens DSM 21887, assembly GCF_000426605.1. Taxonomy (GTDB): domain Bacteria; phylum Actinomycetota; class Actinomycetes; order Propionibacteriales; family Propionibacteriaceae; genus Propionibacterium; species Propionibacterium acidifaciens. The sequence goes on along the minus strand of NZ_KE384545.1, from coordinate 37,685 downwards.
CGGGATCCTGTGCAGAACCTGGTCGGTGCCGCGGCGCGTTCCCGGGCGGAGGGGCCGTGGAGCGGGGACCCTCCGGGCGTGCGCCGTCGGCTCCTCCCCGGGGCACGGACGGGGCGGTGCAGATGTATGGGTCGGCATGCGGGACGATGCGTCCCCGGCCCGTCGGTGGCCGGTCGTTCCGTGCGAGCCGGCATGGCGCGTCGTCGCGGCGATCGGGATCGGGGCGGCGAGCCGGCCCCTCAGTCCGCTGCCGCCAGCACCGCCAGCGGCACGAGCAGGTGCGCGCTCGTCACCGGCGCCGCGTCGACGAGCGGCGCCACCTCGTCGACGAGCCGTCCCGACGCCCTGAGCGCCAGCTCCGCGCGGGCCCGCGGCAGGTGCGGGGCGAGATGACGCAGGTGCAGCGCGCGGGTGAGCGCCAGGGCCGTCAGCACGCGGCAGCCGCCGGCCCCGTCATGGCGGACAGGCACCCCGAGGGTCGCGTCCCGCGGCGATCCGAGCCGCGGCAGGAAGCCGGCGAGCCACTGGTCGAAGGCGCCTGCCGGCAGGACGCGGCGGACCAGGTCGGCCTGGGACAGGGCGGGGGAGCAGATGTCGTTCGCGCACGGGTCGACGGCGGACGACGAGCGCTGCGGACCGCAGAACCACGTGCGGGCCCTGTCCCGCAGCACGCCTGCCGGGCCGTCCTGCCCGAGGGCGTCGAAGGCGTCGAGCAGCAGCCCCGCGCAGAACGCGGTGTTCCGGCCCGTGCCGAGCCGCACCGGAGCGTCCGTGCACGCCAGCGCGCGGAGCAGATTGGCCGACACCGCCTCGGCCAGCTCGCCGAGCTGGCCGTCCCATCCGTTGTCGACGGCGGTCCCGTTGCGGCGGGCCTCGGCGGCCAGCATCGCCGTCCACGCCCAGCCGAGGGGGCGCCCCGCGTCGGGCCGCGCGCGCAGCTGGTCGGCCTCGGCCGGGATCGCGCCGCCCCGCCAGCGCCGTCGGAGCTGCCCGGTCAGCGCCCCGACCAGCTCGGGGCCGAGCGCGGCCGGGGCCTCGCGCAGCAGCACCAGCGCCGCCCACTCCATGTGCGCCGAGGAGTGCCAGTCGTCGTCCACGCGCGGGCGCAGGCTCTCGGTGTCGGGGTTGGCCCTCGTCGCCGTGGACGACGACCCGGCGCTCGCCCACGGCACGGGCGTCCCCATCGTCCGGAGCAGCGCGCGGGCCCAGCCGGGCGCGCAGGAGGCGCGCCAGTCGGGGCGCTGCTCGACGGGGCTGCTCATGAAGGGACCTCGGTGATCGGGACGGGGACATCAAGCGGGGCGCCCCGTTCGGGGCGCCCCGCCGGGGATCAGCGGGTCACTCGGCCCTGACCGGGGCCGGCTGGCCGATCTCGGAGAGCATCCGGCGGTACCAGTCCTGGTCGACGTCGAACGGCTTGTGGCCTGCGATGCGCGGGAAGGCGATGACCGACAGCTCGTCGCCAGCCTCCTCGTCCTGGCCGACGACGCCGGAGTTCCCGGCGAGCGCCGCGTCGACCGCCATGTCGCAGGTGGCGGCGATGAGCTCGAGGTCCTCGTTGTTCGACTTGGCCGAGCGGCTGAAGTAGCCCGACTTCTGGACCATGGTCTTGGCGGCGCGGATGCGCGGGGCGAACTGCTTGGCGAACCACTCGCCGGGATTCACCTTGTCGAGCTGGACGTGCCCGAAGGCGTCCAGCGGGACCTCCTGACCGGCGGCCTGCAGCCGGGCGACGATGTCGTTGACGCCGGCGCCCTCGGACAGGAAGATGGTCACGTTGCCGACCTCGTCCATGACCCTCGACAGGCGCTCGGCCTCGGCGTCGAGGTCGATCTGAGCCTCCGGCACGTACACGGCGTGGACCTCCCAGGCCTCCCGTTTCAGGCCGGCCTCGGGCAGCCACTCCTGCTCGTCGAGCCAGGCGCGGTAGCGGCGGGCGGTCTCGGCCGTGAGGTAGCCGCAGTTGCGGCCCATGACCTCGTGGATGATGAGCTCGCGGGGTGCGGCGTTGTGCTCGCCGATGATGTTCGCGGCGAAGCGGGCGCCCTGCTCCGCGGCGGTCCAGGCGCCGAGGGACTGGCGCACGGGGACGATGTCGTTGTCGATGGTCTTGGGCAGCCCGACGACGGTGAGCGGGTAGTCGTTGGTGGCCAGGAAGGCGGCCAGGTCGGCGGCGGTGGTGTTGGTGTCGTCGCCGCCGATGGTGTGCAGGACGTCGACGCCGTCGGCGATCAGCTGGTCGGCGGCGATCTTCAGCGGGTCGGCCCCCTCGGGCACCAGGCCGCGCCTGACCAGGTCGGCGGCGTTCGTGAGTTTGACGCGCGAGTTGCCGATCGGCGAGCCGCCGAAGGCGAAGAGGCGGTCGTAATGGGCGCGGACCTCGGGGGGGAACTCGATCGAGTCACCCTTGAGCAGGCCCTCGTAGCCGTAGCGGTAGCCGATGATCGTGGTCTCGGGGGAGACCTCTGTGTAGCGACGCACCAGACCGGCGATGGCCGACGACAGGCACGGAGCGAAACCGCCGGCAGTGAGCAGGGCGACCTTCTTCACCATGTGGGAGCCTTTCCATGAGCCGGGCCCGCCCTGGTGCGGGCCAACACCTCAAGACTAGGCCACCGGGACGGCGATGAGGGGCCCGCTCACCGGGCGATGTCCACAGCCCTGTCCCGGCCGGGGCTTCCCGTGCCACACTGGGCCCAGCCCCCACCCTTTGGAGCATGCGATGAAGCGAGAACCCCTTCCGGGTCGCCTCCCCGCCGCGCCCCGCCGGTCGGTCCGCGACGAGCGCGGCATGAGCGTCAGCACCCTGCTCGCTGCGGTCATGCCCGCGTTCATCCTCGTGGCGGGCCTGGCGGTCGACGGCGCCGCGCGCCTGTCCGCCCAGCGTCGGGCCCAGGTCGCCGCGGCGGCCGGCGCCCGCGCCGCCACCGACGAGGCGGCGACGTCGCGGCTGCAGGGATCCTCCGGCGACGCCCGGGCGATCGCCGAAGCCACCGACACGGCGCGCGGGTACGGCGCCGCCGACGTCGAGGTGTCCATCGGCCCCGACCGCCGGGTGCGGGTGAGCACCACGGCCACGAGCGACACGGTCTTCCTCGGCCTCATCGGCATCGACCGGTTCACCGTCACCGGGCGGGCCGAGGCGGACCTGCGGCAGGGGTGAGGCGGGCCCGTGCACCGTTCTAGTCTGGTTCCATGGCTCGTTACTATCCCGTGCACCCGGAGAACCCGCAGCAGCGCTCGATCAACCAGACGGCCGAGCTGCTCCGCGACGGGGCCGTCATCGCCTACCCGACGGACTCGGGGTTCGCACTCGGCGCGGCGTACGGCAACCGGGCCGGCATCGAGCGCATCCGGCGCATCCGCGAGCTCGACGAGAGGCACCACCTGTCGGTCGTCGTGAGCGATTTCGCCCAGCTCGGCAGGTACGTCGAGATGGGCAACCGGCAGTTCCGGGCCGTCAAGGCGGCGACCCCGGGGCCCTACACGTTCATCCTGCGCGCCAGCCGTGACGTGCCGCGCTCCATGCTGCACCCGAGCCACCGCACGGTGGGGGCGCGCGTGCCCGACCACGTGACGGCGCTGGCGCTCATCAACGCCCTCGACGAGCCGATCGTCTCGTCGACACTCGTCCTGCCCGGGCAGGACGAGCCCTTGGCCGACGGCTGGCAGATCAAGGAGGCCCTCGACAACGATGTCGACGCCGTCCTCGACTCCGGCGACGCAGGGCGCCTGCCGACCACTGTCATCGACCTGACCGGCGACGAGCCGCTCATCGTGCGCCGCGGCGGCGGGGGCACCGAGCTGTTCGAATGAGGGCGGCCCGTCCGAACGAGGCGGGGCCTCACGGCAGTGCTGCGACGCCCAGGGCCAGGACGATCGGGACGAGCAGCAGCCACAGGGCGCGCGTGCTCCGGCCCGCCCGGCCGCGCGTCCTCACGAGCACGCCGGCGGCCAGGCCGATGAGGAAGCCGCCGAGCTTGACCTGCCAGGCGATCGTCGGGATGAGGATGACGTAGAGGACGTTCAGCCCGACGAGCACCCAGAGGCCGCTCGTCGACTCCTTCGACCAGCCCTTCGGGCGGAGGGTCACCAGGACGCCGAACATGCCCCAGATCGCTGCGGACGCCCCGCTGACGAGCAGGGATCCGTGGCTGGCCCGGCTCCACAGCACGGCGGCGGCCGAGCCGCCGAGCAGACTCAGCAGGTACAGCAGGAGGAAGTCCCTGCGCCCCATGGCGGGCTCGATGGCCTGACCGACGATCCAGATCGTGAGCAGGCCGAGGCTGATGTCGAGGAGGCTGCCGCCCAGGTACAGGAAACCGCCGGTGAGCAGGCGCCACGGCTGGTGGAGGGCCAGATCGGGAACGAGCTCGAGGACGCCCGTCAGGCGAGGGGCGACCGTCGTGAGCAGCCACAGGGCCCCGCAGATCGCCATCATCGTGTACGTGACGACGGGCCTGCCGGTGTCGGCGTCCCTGTCCGGGGCGACGTACCCGTCGGACGCGGCCGCCGGACGCGGGGGCCGCGGCGCCGGGCCCGCAGGGCCCGGCAGACCGGGTGCCGCTTGGTGCTCCTGCGGACGAGGCGGGCCCCACGGGGATCCCTGCGCGCCTGCGCCGGGCCGTGCGTCCTGCGTCGGCGGGTCCTGAGGCGGCCAGCCCGGCACCGGGCCGGGGCCCGCCGGGGCGCCGCCGGCAGCGTGCCCGGAGGCCTGCAGGCCCGGCCCCCGCGTGTCCAGCGGCGGCCACGGGGACTCGGGTGCCGCGAAGTCGGGCGTTCCGGGCGGGGGAGTGCGCCCGATGTCCCCGCCAGTGCTCGTCGCGTCGCTCACCAGGCCAGTCTACGGGGTCGTTCCGGGCGGGTCCGTGCGCCGTTCAGCCCAGGGCGTGAGGGGCATGGCCGGTCCGGGGACGGTGGAAGGATGGCCGGGTGACGAACCGGGTCTTCCTCCACGCGCATCCGGACGACGAGGCCAGCCAGACCTCCGGGACCATGGCCATGGCGCACGAGCGCGGCGACCGTGTCATCGAGGTCCTCGCGACCGACGGGGCCCTCGGCGTCGTGCCCGACGGCCTCGACCCCGCCGGGCTGGCGGCCCACCGTCGGGCCGAGCACGAGCACGCCGCCGAGGTCATCGGCATCGACCGGATCGTCCGGCTGGGTTTCGCCGACTCCGGGATGACCGGCTGGGACTCCAACCGTGACCCGAGGGCCTTCTGCAATGCGGACCCCGGGTCGGTCGCCGAGAGGCTGGTCGGGGTCCTGCGCGAGGAGGACGCCGATGTGCTCGTCCACTACGACCCGCACGGCAACTACGGCCATCCCGACCATCTGATGGTGCACCGAGTCGGCGCCGCTGCGGCGGATCTGCTCGGCCCCGGGCTGCGCGTGCTCGAGGAGACGATGAACCAGAACGCCATCGCCGAGCGCTACGCGAGGGCGAGGGCCATGGGCATCGAGGACGAGGGCTTCTGGGACCCTGCCGCCGTGGGCGACGACGGGAGGCCGATCGGCTCCCCCCAGTCGCAGATCCGCTGGGCGGTCGATCTTCCTGAGCGCGTCATCGCCACCAAGCACCGCGCCCTGGAGGCCCACGCCAGCCAGGCGAGCGACGTCGGCGTCTTCCTGTCGTTGTCCTCCGAGGTCTTCGCCATCATGTTCGGCACCGAGTACTACCGCGAGCCGGCCGATCCCGGTCCGATGCGGCACGCGTGGCCGGTCCCGTCCCAGCGGCCCGGCGCCCTCCGGGGCTGAGCGCCCGCCCGGACCTCAGGGGCGCGCGACCGACGCCGTCGTCCAGGCCTCGGCCGGCATGGGTTCGCGCAGCCGCCAGTCGATGCCGACGGGGCGGCCGCCCTCGTGGCCGGGTCGGCCGTGCCCAGGCACGGATAGGGAGCGCCGGCCCCGAACTCGCTGGCCCGGTCCTCGCGGACGAACAGCACTGTCTCGGCGCCCGAGCCGTCCAGCCCCGGGTGCCGGCGGGCGGTCGGCGAGTCCTCCGAGGTCGTCGACTGCGTCTCCCGTGGAAGAGCGTCTCGGAGATCGCCACGTCGCGGTACATGGTCGTCGGGGAGTGGCCCTTCTCGTTCTTGCGCAGGGTGATGAGCAGCGCGTCCGCGTTGAGGGCTCGCTGAAGAGGACGCCCTCGCGGATCGCGTCGGGCCGCCGCCGGAAGCCGTCGTGGCGCATGCCGACGACGATCTCCTCGCGCGTGTGGTGGGCGTGGACGCGCAGGGCCTCCGTCGCGCAGGCGTCCGGCGATGGGCCGCGCGACGTGCCGGACGCGCCCGGCCGCGACGTCGAGCACCTGGCGGAACTCCTCGCGGGCGGCCGGCTCGTCCGCGAGCGCCGCGAGCGCCTCGTCAAGGCCGGTGAACCCGCCGCCGTCGGGCCAGACGGTGAAGACGAGCATCTCGACCAGCGTCGGCTCCCGTCCGTCGAGCGCGTCGAGGGGCCCGGGTCCGCCGGTGAGCACCCGGCGGCGGAGGCGCAGTCGTTCCGGGTCGTCGACGTGGGCGAGGGCGCGTCGGACGCCGGGGCCGCGGAGGGGCGCCTCGTGCGCGGGGCCGTCCGTGAGCGGCGCTCGTCCGACGCAGGAGGGGTCATGCTTCGCGGACGGGCCCGCGGCGCCGCGGGGTCACTGCTGCCCGTGATCGGGCTCGGGGCCGTCATGGGGCCCGGAGTCCTGCGGGCCCCCGCCCCGTTCCTCGTCGTCGGGCGGGTTCCCGGCATCGCCGTCCTGCCCGCCCTCGTCGTCGAGGCTCGCGAGGAAGTCCTCGACCGCCCGACCGATCTCCTCGGCGTCGGGCAGGTTCTCGCCGTTGACCGGCAGGGAACGGCCCGCCATGAAGCGGTCGTACTGGCCCTCGAGCTGGGAGATGACCTGCTGCAGCTGCTCGGAGACGTTCACCTGGGCGTCGATCTGGCCGCGCACCAGGCGGGCCGCCTGCTCGAGGTCGCCCATCGGCACGTCGAGGCCGGCGTTGAGGTTCAGTCCGTGGACGAGGGCGATCGTGGCCTGGGGGTACTCGTTGTCCGTGAGGTACTGCGGCACGTGGGCGGCCAGGTTGATGACGTCGAGGCTCTTCTCGCCGAGGCGCTGGGTCATCATCGCCGAGAAGGACGCGCTCATCCGGAACGATCCGATGCCCTGGTTGCCGGGCAGCAACTCGGGGCGCGTCGACAGCTTCGTCAGTGTCACCGGGCGGGTGTGGGGCACCGGCATCGGGATGCCCTGGGCGGTCACCACGAGCTGCACGTCGAGCTCGTCGACGATGCGCTCGATCGAGCCGGCGACGCGCTCCCACTGCAGCGACGGCTCGGGGCCGGTGAGCAGGAGGAAGGGCGCGCCGGACTTGTCGGTGAGCTCGTGCAGCTCCATCGCTGGCGCCGCGTAGTTGGCGTAGTGGTCGAGGTCCAGGTCGATCGTGGGGCGGTGCTCCCGGTAGTCCGTGATCTGGTCGACGTCGAAGGAGCCGAGCCGGCGATGGGCGAGGGTGTTGAGCAGGTGCTCGTCGAGCTGGGCCTGGGCCGATCCCGCGTCGCCGTAGCTGCCCAGGGTGATCACCAGCACCCGGTCGTGGACCGTGCGCTTGTCGACGGAATTCTCGTAGTGGAACAGCGATGTGGGCTCGAACATGGTCTCCTCCTGCACTCGCGTCGCGCGCTCGTGCACGCGGTGCTCATCAGTGGGTGGAACGCCGCCGGGGCGCCATTCATTCCTCAGAGTTAAGCGTACCCGACTCAATCCTGTCCGGTCGGTGGGCGGAGCAGGGCTTCAGGTGAGCAGGGTGCGGTCGGACAGCTGAGCACCCTTGATCCGGTCGAACTCGGCCATGAGGTCCTCGACGCCGGCGCCGGCCTTGTCCTGGCCGCTCAGCTCGAAGATGATCCGCCCCTCGTGCATCATGATGAGTCGGTTGCCCAGGCGCAGGGCCTGCTCCATGTTGTGCGTGACCATGAGCGTCGTGAGGCCCTTCTCGGCGACCAGCTCGCGCGTCAGGTTCGTGATGAGCTCGGCCCGCTGCGGGTCGAGGGCGGCGGTGTGCTCGTCGAGCAGCAGCACCTTGGGATCGCCGAAGGTGGCCATGACGAGCGACAGCGCCTGGCGCTGGCCGCCCGAGAGCAGGCCGACCTTCGTGGTGAGGCGGTCCTCGAGGCCCTGCTCGAGGACCTTGAGCTGGGTGCGGAGGAATTCGCGCTTGGCGCGGGTGACGCCCTGGCCCAGGCCGCGGGTGGTGCCGCGCCCCATGGCCAGCGAGAGGTTCTCCTCGATCGTCATGTGCGCCGCGGTGCCGGCCATCGGGTCCTGGAAGACGCGCGCCACGTACCGGGCGACTGTGTGGTCGGGCAGGCGGTCGACGCGCCGGCCATCGATCCTCACCGTGCCGCCGTCGGGCCGGTACCGCCCGGAGACGACGTTCAGCAGGGTGGACTTGCCGGCGCCGTTCGAGCCGATGACGGTGCAGAAGTCGCCGGCGGCCAAGTGCAGGGTGACCCCCGACAGGGCGACCTTCTCGTTGGCCGTCCCGGGGAGGAAGGCCTTGTGAATGTTCACCACGTCAAGCATCTCAGGCTCCTGGCTTCACCAGACCGGACAGGGGGTCGCGGTCCTCGATCGGCGCCGTCACGTCGGGCTCTGCCGGCAGGCCGCGGGCGCGCCGTCGGGCGCGGGTGTTGGCGAACACGCCCCAGCGCGGGATGAGCAGGGCCAGGACGACGATGACCGCGCTGACGAGCTTCATGTCGTTGGGTTGAAGACCCACCATGAGGGCCAGCTGGATGATCACGCGGTAGGCGATCGAGCCGAAGCAGACGGCCGCCGTGGCGACGGCGATCCGCGAGGAGTCGAAGATCGCCGTGCCGATGATCACCGAGGCCAGGCCGGCGACGATGAGGCCGATGCCCATCGAGATGTCGGCGTAGCCCTGGTACTGGGCGATGAGGGCGCCGGAGGCCGACACGAGGCCGTTCGACAGCGCCAGGCCCACGATCTTCATCGTGTCGGTGTTGATGCCGTTGGCCCGGGCCATCGACTCGTTGTCGCCGGTGGCGCGCATCGCGAATCCGAGGTTCGTCGACAGGAACCAGTCCATGAGCAGGACGAACACGGCCAGCACCGCGGCGAGGACGACGATGGAGACCCCGGTGCCCATCAGCCTGCCGTTCGTCAGAGGGGTGAACAGCGTCGTCGCGCGCAGCAGCGGCAGGTTCGCCCTGCCCATGATGCGCAGGTTGATCGAGTAGAGCGCGATCTGGGTGAGGATGCCCGCCAGGAGCGGGTGGATCCGGCCCTTGGTGTTGAGCAGTCCCGTGACGGCGCCGGCGGCGAGACCGCCGCCGAACCCGGCGAGCGTGCCCAGCAGGGGGCTTCCGCCGTGGGTGATGATGAGGGCGCAGGCGCCCGCGCCCGTGGTGAAGCTGCCGTCGACCGTCAGATCCGCGAAGTCGAGGATCCTGAAGGTGAGGTAGACACCGAGGGCCATGAGCCCGTAGAGGAGGCCCAGTTCGATGGCGCCGAGCATGAGCCGATCAGCCGACCTTCTCCGCGCCGTCGAGCAGGTCCGCGGGGATCGTGACGCCCATGGCCGACGCGGCCGACTCGTTGACGTAGACGGTCAGGTCGGACTGCGTCTCGACCGCCATGGTGGCCGGGTCCGCGCCGTCGCGCAGGATCCGCATGGCCATCTCGCCGGTCTGGCGGCCGAGCTTGACGTAGTCGATGCCGTAGGTGATGACGCCGCCGTTGCGCACCGAGTCGCCCTCGGCGACGATGAGCGGGATCCTGCGGTCCTCGCACAGCGCGACGACCGTGGCGAGGCCCGAGACGACGTTGTTGTCGGTGGGCACGTAGAGGGAGTCGACGTCGAGGGTCTCGGCAGCCTGCTGGAGCTCCGCGGTGTTGGTGATCGTCTTCTCCTGGACGCTCAGGCCCTGGTCCTCGGCGGCCGCGCGGGCCAGGTCGATCTGGACCTGCGAGTTGACCTCGCCCGAGGAGTAGAGGAAGCCGACCGAGGCGGCCTCGGGCTTGATCTGCTTGATGAGCCCGATCTGCTCGGCGACCGGGTTCATGTCGCTCGTCCCGGTGACGTTGCCGCCCGGGGCGTCGGCTGAGGCGACGAGCTGGGCGCTCACCGGATCGGTGACGGCGGTGAACAGGACGGGGATCTGGGTGACGGCTTGGGCGGCGGCCTGGGCCGCCGGGGTGCCGATGGCCAGGACCAGGTCGAGGTTCTGCGAGGCGAACTTCGTGGCGATGTTCGTCGCGGTGGTCTGGTCGCCCTGGGCGTTCTCCTCGTCGACGTCGCACGTGATGCCGGCGTCGGAGAAGGCGGCCTTGAAGCCCTCCCTCGCGGCGTCCAGCGAGGAGTGGGTGAGGATCTGCATGATGCCGATCGAGTAGCTCGACGACGAGGAACCCGAGCTGCTCGAGTCGGAGGAGCAGGCGGCCAGCGGGCCGGCCAGCGCGGCGAGGCCCGCGGCGGAGAGCAGGGTGCGACGATTCATGGTTGTCCTTCGTCGTTGAGAGAAGTTCTGCGGGGAGTTTACGCCAACGCCCGCCCGCGGCGCCGCCTCGGCCCGCCCGCGGGGCATCCGCGCGTCCGGGCGTCCGCCCGCGCGGCCTGCCGGGCCCATAGGCTGGTACGGGCGGCCGGTCCGATGCGGCCGGTCGGAGGGAAAGGGAAGGGGAGAGCATGTCGGTGAGGCCCCGTCTGATCATGGTGCGCCACGGTCAGACCGAGTGGAACGTCCAGCGGCGCTGGCAGGGGGCCACGGACATCCCCCTCAACGCGAACGGCCGACGGCAGGCGCGGGCCGCCGCTCCCTACTACGCCTCGCTCGAGCCGGTCGCGATCTGGAGCTCCCCGCTGAGCCGCGCCCACGACACGGCGGCCGAGGTCGCGGCCCTGACAGGCCTGGACATCCGCACCGACGGTCGGCTCGCGGAGATGGACTTCGGCGACGCCGAGGGCCGCGTCTGGGAGGAGGTGCTGGCCATGGACCCGCGGCTCGCCGGATGGCGCACGGGCCGGGACGTCCAGTGGCCCGGCGGGGAGTCCGGGGCCCTCGTCCAGCGGCGCGTGAGCCGGACCCTCGAGCGGATCCACGAGTCCGAGCCCGAGGGCGTCGTGCTCGTCTTCTCGCACGGCACCGCCATCAGGATGGGCGCTGCGGCCATGGTCGGTTGGGGCGTCGACGCCGTGTGGCGGCTCGACTCCATGGACAACTGCTGCTCCACCGGGCTGGCCCTCACGAGCACCGGCTGGCGGCTGGACCACTTCAACGCATCGCCGCAGTGGCATGCGTCGACGCCGCAGTGAACGGCGCCGTCGCGGGACGGTGGTCACTGCGGGCTGCGGGGGTCCTGACGCGTGCTAACTTGACCGCCATGGCGAATGAGGAGGCGGCCGGCGGCGCCGGCGATTTCATCAGCGACGCGGTCGAGCAGGACCTCGCGAACGGCGTCCACGGAGGGCGCGTCCGGACGCGTTTCCCGCCCGAGCCGAACGGCTACCTGCACATCGGCCACGCCAAGGCCATCACCGTCGACTTCGGGACGGCCGAGAGGTTCGGGGGCGTGTGCAATCTTCGTTTCGACGACACCAACCCGGTGGCGGAGAACCCCGAGTTCGTGCAGTCGATCCTCGACGACATCGCCTGGCTCGGCTACGAGCCCGGCGCCGTCCTCCACGCCTCCGGCCACTTCGAGCAGCTCTACCGGTGGGCCCTCCTGCTCGTCGAGCAGGGCCTCGCCTACGTCGACGACCAGGACAACGAGACGATCTCGGCCCAGCGCGGCGGCTTCGGGCGCCCCGGCGTCGAGAGCCCCTACCGGAACCGCACGGTCGCCGAGAACCTCGACCTGTTCACCCGCATGCGCGCCGGCGAGTTCCCGGACGGCTCCCGTGTGCTGCGCGCCAGGATCGACATGGACGCCGACAACATGGCCCTGCGCGACCCGGTGATGTACCGCATCCGCCACGCCGAGCACCACCAGACCGGCACGCGGTGGCCGATCTACCCCACCTACGACTGGGCGCACGGCCAGTCCGACGCCATCGAGGGCGTCACCCACTCGCTGTGCACCCTCGAGTTCGACGCCCACCGCCCGCTCTACGACTGGTTCCTCGAGCACCTGCCGCTGCCGACCGACAAGCCGCGTCAGATCGAGTTCGCCCGCCTCGAGCTCACCCACACGATCACCTCCAAGCGCCGGCTCGCCGCGCTCGTCAACGGAGGCGTCGTCGACGGCTGGGACGATCCGCGCATGCCGACGCTGCGCGGGCTGCGCCGGCGCGGCTACCCGGCCAAGGCGGTGCGCGACTTCTGCACCTACGTCGGCACCACGCGCACGAACTCCCGGCACGCCATCGAGGAGCTCGAGTCCTTCGTGCGCCGCGAGCTCAACACGACGAGCCAGCGCCGCATGGTCGTCACACGGCCCCTGCGCCTGGTCCTCGACGACTGGCCCACCGACGAGGACGGCGCGCCCGTCGTCGAACACTTCAGGCTGACGAACAACCCGGAGAACCCCGACGACGGCACCCGCGAGGTGGCCTTCACCGGCGAACTGCTCATCGAGCGCGAGGACTTCGCCGAGGTGCCCCCGCCCAAGTTCTTCCGTCTGGCGCCTGGGCGCGAGGTGCGCCTGCGCGGCGCCTATCTCGTCACGGCCACCGACGTCGTGAAGGACGCCGACGGCGAGATCGTCGAGGTGCACGCCAGCTACGACCCGGCCACGCGCGGGGGGAATGCTCCCGATGGACGCCGGGTCAGGTCGACGATGCACTGGGTCAGCGCCCCCCACGCCGTCGACGTCCGGGTGGCGCTCTACGACCGTCTGTTCACCGCGGTGAACCCCGGTGAGGCCACCGGGGAGCCGCTCGACGACCTCAACCCCGACTCGTGCGAGCTCCTCGACTCAGCCAAGGGCGAGGCGGCGATCGCCGACGTGGAGCCGGGCCGTGTCGTCCAGTTCGAGCGGCTCGGCTACTTCGCCGCCGATCCTCGCACGAAGCGCCTGTTCCATCGCACGGTCGGGCTGCGCGACGAGTGGGCCGCCCTTCAGCGCAGGGCCGCCAGGGCGGACGACGGCGCCCGGGCCCGCTCGAGGGGATGAGCCCCGGCCCGTCCGTGGGACGCCCGCCGACGGGCCGGCCCTGGACCGCCGCCTGCCGGCTCCTCGCCCTCATGGCCCTCGGGGGCGCCGTCGTCCTCCTGCCGATGACGACGCACCGGGGACGGCGGTCGGCCTGCCCCGTCCCCGCGGCGACCGCCGTTCCCGTCACGGTCCGAGGGCGACGCGGGCCCTGCGAGGGTCGGACGTCTCCCGTTCGAGAGGCCCGAGGGCCGGAGACGACGCCCGCGCTCCCCGGCCCCGCCGGTCAGAGCGTGAAGAGCGTGCTCTCGAGGTAGGCGCGGGCCTTGACCGCGTACTCGTGGGGGTTCGCGACGGCCGGGTCCTGCTCGGCCTCGACGAGGATCCACTGGTCGTAGCCGTGGTCGACGAGCATCCGGTAGGGCTCCGTGAAGTCGATGCACCCGTCGCCGGGGACGGTGAACATGCCCGACAGGAAGGAGTCGAGGAAGGAGCGCTCGGCGGCGCGGGACTCGGCCAGCTTCTCGGGGCGGACGTCCTTGAAGTGGACGTGCCCGACCCGGTCGATGGTGGCGCTCAGCAGGTCCGCGACCGTCCCGGCCCCGACGTAGGCGTGGCCGGTGTCGAACAGCAGGGAGACCCTGGCGGGGTCCGTCAGCTCCATGAGGCGGATGGTCTCCTCGGCGGTCTGGACGACCGTTCCGAGGTGATGGTGGTAGACGAGCTCGAGGCCATGGGCGTGGGCGATGTCGCCGAGTCGGTCGAGACCGTCGGCCAGGACGTGCCACTGCTCCTCGGTGAGGACCGGCTTGTCGGTGAAGATGCAGACGTCGCGGACGCCCTGGACCGAGCCGGTCTGTTCCGAGACGACGATGCGCGTCGCGCCGAGGTACTCCAGGTACGCGCAGTTCTCCTCGAAGGCCTTCGCGACGGCGTCGACGCCGTCACGGAGGATGAAGGAGGAGAACCACTGGGCGACGATCCGGATGCCGCGCGCCTCGGCGCGCTCCTTGACCTCCTCCTTCGAGGGGAAGAAGCCCGCGCACTCGGTGCCGGCGTAGCCGACGTCGGCCAGGTCGAGCAGCATGTCGTCGAGGGTGTTGAAGGCACCGACCTCCGGGATGTCGTCGTTGCGCCAGGCGATGGGGTGCATGCCCCAGTGGATGCCGTGCGGGTCCTTGATCGCCGTTGCGGGATCGAGTCGGAAAGCCATGGTGTGTCTCCATTCCATTCGTGGTGTCATGATTCGTGAAGGCTTGTTCACAGGAGCCTCAGCGGGGGCGCAACCCCTGGCCATAGCCCGGTTCATCGAGGTCGTGAACGAGTCTTGTGGTGTCCTGCTCCGTGGCTGCGCGGAGTGGGGCCGGGCCCCGGTCGTCCGATGCCTGCGCGTCGGGAGTAGCGCTCCTCCATGTCGTGCTCGATCCGTTCGAGCGAGCGGCCGGAGGTCTCGGGCATGATGCGGAGCAGGACCACGGCGATGACGAGATTGAGCACCCCGTAGATCGCGTAGGTCAGCCCGCCGCCCAGGCCCTCCATCATCGTGGGGAAGGTCCACGTGATGATCGCGTTGGCGATCCACATGCAGAAGACGGCCGTGCCGTTCATGACGCCGCGGACGTTGGCGGGGAAGATCTCGCCCAGCATCGTCCATACGACGGTGCCGTTCGAGGACTGGACGATGAGCATGAACAGGGCCATCAGGCCGAGGACGAGGAGGGCCGCCCAGGAGGGCGGCGCGCTGCCGGCCGCCATGTGCGGGGCGATGGCCAGCTGGAAGGTGGCGGCGATGCCGAGCAGGCAGACGCCCACGCCCGTGACGTCGGCGATGAGGATCTGGCGGCGACGGAACCGGAGGATGAGCCAGATGCCGACGGCCGAGCCGATGACGCTCATGACGCCGTTCGCCACCTGGGCGGTGATGGAGGCCGACGTGGACATGCCCGCGTACTCCAGCACCTTGGGCGCGTAGTACATGATCGTGTTGACGCCAGTGGTCTGATTGATGATGGCCAGGAAGATTCCGACGAGGAGCAGCTTGCGCAGCCACGGCGTGGCGAGGACGTACCCCAGCCCTCTTCGCTGAGCCTCCTCGGCCAGCTCGTGCTGGCGGGCCTCCGCCATCTCCATGAGCTCGTCCTCGAGGGGGCCGTCGCGGTGCGGATCCCGGACCCGTTTGAGCGAGCCGATGGCCTCATGGAGGCGCTCCTTGGCGATGTACCAGCGAGAGGACTCCGGCATGAACCGGATGCCGATCCACAGCGCGACGGCCGGGATCGAGCACAGGACGAGCATGTATCGCCAGGTCTCGCCGTTGCCGCCCGAGATGACGAGCTGGTCGAGGAAGGCGTGGTACTGCTCGGCGCTCATCGTGCCGCCCTGCGAGGACTGGAGGGCCTGGATCGTGTCGTAGACGTACTCGCCCGGGGCAAGGGTGCCGGAGGGATCCGCCTCGATCGTGATCCGGGGGCCGCCCTGGATGTTGCTGATGATGGCGTTCATCGTGAAGGCGAGCAGCTGCCCCGTGACGATCATGAGCTGGTCGATGGCCACGATCGAGCCGCGGATGCGTTTGGGCGCGGTCTCGGCGAGGTAGACGGGCACGGTGGCGCTGGCGCCGCCCACGGCCAGGCCGAGGACGACTCGGAACGGGTACATGACCCAGATGTTCGGGGCGAGAGTCGTGCCCAGGGCGCCGACCAGGAAGACGATGGCGAGCACCGTGATGTTGTGCCTCCTGCCGTAGCGGTCGGACAGCCGGCCGCCGAGGAGGGCGCCGAAGGCGGCGCCGATGAGGAGAGTACCGCCGATCGCGCCCTCCTCGAGACTGGTGAGCTGGAAGCCCTGGGCGGCATGGGGCATGTACATGAAGGGCAGGGCGCCGGAGATGACACCGGTGTCGTAGCCGAAGAGCAGCGAGCCGAGGGTGGCCACAGCGGCGATGGCGATGATGCCCCGATGCCCGCCCGAGGCCGGGGTGGCCGCAACGGCTTGTTCCATCTGGTCCGCGGTGATGTTCTTCAGCGCGGTCTCCTGAGCTCCTTCGCTCATGGTTCTCCGTTCATCCGGGGCCCGGCGGTGCAGGCTCCTGCGGGGGTGCTTTCCCGGTCGCGGTTCCGCGACCGGGAAGCGGTGGGGTTCTCAGGCGTCGAAGGTCGTCGGGCCCTCAACGGGGGCGACGTCGTGCCAGGTGCCATCGGCCGCGGAGGCCACGATGGCCTCATCGACCTCGGCGGCGCACCAGGCGTCGGCCGCGGAGGGAGCGAACTGCTGCCCGGTGAGCACCGACCGGAGGAACTGGGCCGCCTCGATGGACTTCATGTCGTCGAATCCCATGGAGGTGCCGATGGCGGGCTGGTAGCGGCTCCACTCCCCCCAGGCCGGGTTGGCCATGGCGCGGGTGTAGCCGTGCGTGGGGCCGCCGTCGACCGTCGTGCAGACCTCGAGCTCGTTGAGGCGTTCGAAGTTCCATCGTGCCGAGCCGTTCGTCCCGTAGACCTCGACGACGTACTCGGCGCGCGGCCCGACGCTCACGCGGGAGGACTCCATCGTGCCGAGGACGCCGTTTTCGAAACGGACGAGCATGCCGACGTAGTCCTCGTTCTCGACCGGGCCGGTCTCGTCGCCGATCTCGAAACCGGAGTGCCCGATGCCCGTCTTCGTGGGGATGGGACGTTCCGTGATGAAGGTGCCGGTGATGGCGGTGACCTGGGCGATGCGTCCCACGATGTACTGGGCGAGGTCGGCTCCATGACTCATGAGATCGGGGACGACTCCGGCGCCGGCCTTCTCGCGGGAGGCGCGCCAGGTGAGCGGGACTCGGGGAGAGGCGTTGTAGTCGGCGATGAACCAGACGCGCACGTTGGTGATCCGGCCGAGCTCCCCGGAGCGGACGAGCGTCCGCATGTACTCGATGGCCGGGACGTGCCGGTAGTTGAAACCGACGGCGGTGACGAGACCGGCCCCGGCCGCCGCCCGGGCGATGGCCCTCGACTGGCCGGAGTCCACGCCCATCGGCTTCTCGATCCAGAAGGGCTTGCCGGCCTCGACGGCGGCCAGCGCGATCTCCTGGTGAAGATGATTCGGTGAGCAGATGGAGACGGCCTCCACCAGGGGATCGGCGAGGAGCTCGTGGTAGTCGGAGCAGGCCCGGTCGAAGCCGAGGTCCTCGACGGCGGCCCGCTGCGCCTCGACGACGGGGTCGGCCGCGGCGACGAGACGGGCCTCGGCGCCCAGCTCGGGGAAGCGCTCCGAGACCGAGCGGTAACTGCGGGCGTGCAGACGACCCATCCAGCCCAGGGAGACGATGCCGATGCCGATCTGCTTCTTGCTGTTCACAGAGATCTCCTTCCCGGTCGACAGTGGCCGGTGGGGTGCGGACGTCATGTGGCCGCACCGGCACGCTCAGCGTCGCTGAATGGCGATGCGCCATGAGGAGTGCTAACGCGCGTAATCAATGACATGACAAAATGTAGCAACACCTCGTGCCCGGCGCAAGAGGGCGAGCTGACTCATCTCGTGTCTGCGCTTGTGCGCTGTCGTCGTCCCCGCTCCGGGACGCCGGTCCTCCGGGCCTCTTCCCCGGCCGGGGCGCGCGGAGGGGGAGCTCAGCCCCGCGGCGTCCGCAGGCTTGAGGCGCGGACGACGAGCGTGGCGGGGACCGTCACATGCGCCGCCGGGGCGGGGGCGAGTACCGCTGCGACGGCGGCCTCGGCCAGCCGGTCCGGGGACTGGTCGACGCTCGTGAGCGAGACCTCGGGGCGTGAGGCCAGCGAGGTGTTGTCGTAGGAGACGATCGCGACATCGGCGCCGGGCCTGAGGCGGGAGGCCAGCACTGCGGCCACCAGGTCGATGCCGAGCATGTCGTTGTAGACGACGGCCCCGAACGGATCCTTCGAGTCGGAGCGCAGCGCGGCCAGGGTCTCGTTCATGTCGTCGCCGCGGACGACCTCCGTGAGGTCGAGACCGGCGTCCGTCGCGGCCTCGCGGCACGCCGCGCGGCGTTCGTCGAGCAGCGACTCGTGCATGCTGCGCGGCGGGGAGAAGAAGACCAGGCGGCGAAGGCCCTGGGCGGCGAGATGCGCGACGATCTGCCATGCGGCATCGGCCTCGTCGAGCCGGACCGTCGGGATCGACGGCTCGTCGAGCGCCCGGTCCAGGACGCAGAGCGGGATGCGCTCCGACATGGCCAGCAGAGCCTCGGGACTCATCGAGGTGCCGGGCAGGATGAGCCCGGCGGGTCGCAGTGAGAGGACCTCGTCCACCGTCGTCCGCTCGAGCCGCTCCTCCAGGTCCGAGACGAGGACGACCAGGGTGTGGCCGGCGGCGCCGGCGTGATGGCGCAGCCGTCGGAGCAGGCGGTCGAAGAAGGGGTTGTCGAGATAGGGGAGGACGACGGCCAGGCGGTGCGAGCGTCGGGTCGCGAGTTCGGCCGCTGCGGTGTTCGGGTGGTAGTCGAGGGCGCGGGCCGTGTCGAGGATGCGCCGACGCGTCTCGTCGGACATGCGGCCCTCGCCCTTGAGTGCGAGGGAGACGAGGCCCCGGGAGACCCCGGCGCGCGCGGCGACGTCCTGCTGGGTGGCGTGCGGCGCGCGTTCTGGGGTGGGCATCGCTGGTCCTCGATCCTCGGCCGGGTCTCTGGGGCGCATTCTGCCAGGGCGGCCCCTCGCGGCGGAGGAGGCCGCCCCGCGCGCGTCCACGGCTGCGGTGACCCGTGGTCACGGACCCGTCGGGCCCGTCGGCCCCGCCTTCCGCGTCCGTGCCCTTCGTGACGCCGTCCCCGCCGGATCGGCGGGGACGACCGGATCACTCCGCGGCGAGCGCGTTGATGCCGCTGTGGATGCCGATCATGATGTCGGCGACGAGCGTGAGGGTGCCGACGAGCATCATCGCGGGCATGTCGACGGCCAGGCCCACGACGATGAGGAGGACGCTGGCGGCCATGAAGGCGCTGGCGGTCATGAAGACGATGGTCCTGCCCGGGATGAGGGCGGTCTCATGGCGAACTGCGGCGGAGCCGGTGGCGATGGTGTCGATCGCGGTCATGGTGCCTCTTTCTCTGGGGCGCACCGCGACACCGGTCGCGACGCGCACGACGGTGTACTCCGGATCCGGGACGACGGCCCCGATCCGCTGTGACGGACGCCACTGTAGGGCGGGCGGATTGTGCAGACAAATGGGCTGCACGCGTGTTGCAGTCCGGCCCCTCCCCGGTGCGGTCGAGCACCGCCGGGGCGCCGCGATCCCGGCGTCCCGCGTGCCCGGTCCTCGTCCGTCCGCCTCCGTCCGGGCCCCTCGTCCGACGGCGCCGCCCCACCGACGAGACGGCACGGCGCGGACCGTGCCTCGCGTCCGGGGCGTCTGCCCGACCGATCTGCCCGACCGAGCTGTTCAAACGATTGAATTCCTGGTAGCTTCGTTCGTGGGCGCCGCCACCGGCTGCAGGCCGCACGGTGCAACGGGTCCGTGACGACCCGCCGGCGCGGGCGTCCGCGACGCGATCAAGGAGACCTTCAATGAAGAAGCTGCTGAGATCCTTCGGATTCACTCCGAGGACGTTCGTTCAACTGCTGTTCATCACGATCAACGCTCAACTGCTCTACGCCTTCTGGGACATCCGGAACACGCTGCCCAAGGACTTCCCGGCGGCGATGGGGGTGACGGATGCACAGGCGGGGCGGCTCTACTCCATGCAGGGCCTGGTCATCATCCTGGGGACGATCCTCCTGGGCTGGATCGGCGACCGGTTCAGGGTCCGCACGATCATGGTCCTCACCACCGTCGGGGTCGGCGTCATCTCGCTGGTCATCTCCGTCCTCTCCCCGAAGCTGGGCCTCCCCGTGCTGCTCGTGTGCTTCTTCCTCATGCTCCTGTTCAGCGAGGTGCTGTTCAAACCCGCCAACTTCAAGGCCGTGCGGACCTCGACGACCGAGGACCACCAGGGCGCGGCCTTCGGCTTCTTCGAGTTCGGACGCGGTCTGCTGGCCTTCCTCGTGTCGCTGCTGTGGACGGCGCTGATCGCCGCCGGCGCCTCCGCCCGGACGATCATGCTGACCGGCTCGTCGATCGTCCTGGCCACCGCGATCCTGGTCCTCTGGGCGGCCCCGAGGGACGCCCGGGTCGCCGACGACGACACCGTCAACACCTCCACCTTCGAGGCGATCAGGGGGATCGGCAAGGTCGCCCGTCTCCCGGTCGTGTGGGTCGTCGGCATCAACGTCTTCTGCGTCTACGGCACCTTCGTCGCCGCGGGGACCTACTTCGCACGCTTCCTCCAGGCCGGTTACGGCACCTCCGCGCTCGTGGCCGCGGTGTTCTCCACCGTCGTCATCGGGCTGCGCATGCTCCCGCTCGTCTCCTCGCTGCTCGTCGAGAAGGTCTTCCGGTCGACGCCGCACTTCATGCGGTTCATGTCCGGGGTGCTCGTCGTGCTGCTGCTGGCCATCGCCGTCGTCTTCTTCACCCATCCCGCCTCCGTCACGAGCTTCCCCGCCGGGCAGGCCCCGGGGGATCTCGTGGCCCCCGGCGTCATGCGCCTGCTCATGGTCCTCATGCTCCTGGCCTCGGGGTGCTGCTTCATGATCCGCGGCGTCTACTACGCTCCCATCGGCGAGTTCAACGTACCGGCCAAGCAGTCCTCCGCCGCCATGTCCTTCGCCATCACCCTGGGCTACGTGCCGGCGCTGCTCGGCCCGATCGTCTTCGGCGGGCTCATCGAGCCCTCGATCAAGAACGACGCGGGGGACGTCGTCACCGAGGTCCTCACCCCGAGCTCGACCCTCGGCGGCGCCTTCGTCGGTCTGGCGGTGCTGTCCCTCGTGGCCCTGTGCATGTCCTCGCTGCTCATCAGGCTCAAGGCCCGGCAGGACGGCGCCCAGGACCGGTGAAGGAGACCATGATGTCCGGGACGGGGGCATACGATTCCCAGATCATCGGTCACGTGTGCGTCGATGTGAACGTCGACGTCACAGGGGCGGAGAGCAGGGTCATCGGCGGCGCGGCCGCCTGCGCCGCAGGGGCGGCGGTCTCCCTGGGGCACCGGGTCGAGGTCGTCACCGCCGTGGGGGAGGGGGACGAGGACCTGCTGTCGTGCTTCCCACCGGCGGTGGAGAGGATCATCGCCGTCCCCTCGCGTCGGACCACGTCGATCCGCAATGTCTACCGCACGCAGGATCGGGAGCGGCGCGTCTCCCACGGTCTCGAGCAGGGCGACCCCATCGGCCCCGAGGACGTCCCGGACGAGCCCGTCGGCGTCCGGCATCTGGCGGGGCTGATCGTCGGCGACTACGCCCCGGACATGGTCGATTCGCTGTCCGGACGGGGCGACACGGCCGTCGACATGCAGGCCTTCCTGCGCGTCCGGTCGCAGCGGACCGGTGAGCTCGACCTTCGCGGATCCACCGTCGGCGAGGACTTCTTCGGGCGGATCCGGTACCTCAAAGTCGATGCGGCGGAGGGAGAGGCCCTGACGGGCCTGAGCGACCGGCGCGACATGGCCCGGGCGCTGCGCGACCGCGGTGCGCGGGAGGTCATGGTGTCCGGGCCCGCCGAGATGCTCGTCCTGGACGACTCCGGTTTTCACAGCTGCCCGTTGCGCCCCCGCACCATGGTGGGGCGCACGGGCCGGGGCGACACGGTGTTCTCCGCCTACATCACCGAGCGGCTCGCGCACGGGGTGCCGCAGGCCCTGCTGATGGCCTGCGCCACGGTGTCGCTCAAGATGGAGAGGCCGGGGCCCCTGGTCTGCGAGCGCCGCGAGATCGAGGACTACCTGCGTCTCCTCTACTCGGACCTGATCGACGACCCACTGGAGGGCGACCGTGACTGACGCTGCAACCGCCGTGATCGAGGGTCTCCCCGAGGCGACGCCCCTGTGCTCCCTGGTGATCCCCGGCAGCCATGACACGATGACGAGCGCCTGCACCCATCCGTACTACCGCACGCAGGCCCTCTCGCTGAGCGAGCAGCTCGACGTCGGCGTGCGGTACCTCGATCTGCGTCTGACGCGGACCATGGTGGCCGCCCACCGGGAGTGGGTCAGCGGCACGACCGCCGAGCGCATCCTCGATGTGCTGCGGTCCCATCTGGTCGAGCATCCCCGTGACTTCCTCCTGGTGAGGATCCAGAACGCCAATGAGGCCAAGGACGACTTCGAGCGCTACGGTGAGGCGCTGCGCGCGGTCATCTCCGAGAACCTCGATCTGTTCTGGAGACCGACCGGGACCCCCGGGGGCACCGTGTGGCCCACGATCGGGAGGATCCGGGGCCGGATCGTCGCCTTCGAGTGCGCGCCACCCCGGTACGGCCTCACGAGGATCTGCGGGCGGCCGTGGGCCGTTCCGTGGCATGGCAACGGCGGCATCCTCCTCCAGGACGACTGGGACGGCCCGGACGTCGCGGTGAAGCTCGAGGAGGTCCGGAGGCTCCACACGGGTGCGAACCCTCCGGGGTCGCTGGTGCTCAACCATGTCAGCGCGACCAACGGGGCCCCGGGGAATCCCGCCGCGTACGCCGGAGGGCTCAACCCGGCCGTTCTCGGGATGCTGCGCTCAGGCGCCGCCGGCAGGGGCGTGCTCATCTGCGACTTCGTGGACGAGGAGCTCGCGGATGCGGCATGGGCCGCCAACGTCGGGAGAACCGCCTGAGGCGGGGCCGGCCCGTCGCCCTCAGGGGCTGTCGTTGCCGGCCCGCCCCCGCGGCCGGTGCGGTGGTCGTGGCGCGGTGGAGGCCCCGGTCGGTTCAGGCCGTGGCGCGGCGCACCACTCGTGTGTCGACCTCCAGGCGCCGCGGGGCGGACCGATCGCCCCTGGCCCGTGCGATCGCGAGGTCGAGGGCGAGGCGCGCGACCTCGCGGGGCTGACGGTCGACCGAGGTCAGCTCGAACGCCTGCGAGGACGCGATGCGCGCATTGTCGAAGCCCACCACCCTGATGTCCTCGGGGATCGACAGGCGGGCCTGCCACAGGGCGATCAGGGCGCCCTGCGCGCACTGGTCGTTGTAGCAGACGAGGGCCTGCGGAAGGGGCTGCGCGTCGACCAGGACGGTGTGGACGCTGTGCCAGCCGGCGTCCACGGTCGGCCCGCTGGGGACGACCCGTACCGCGGCCCGCCGGTGGGACATCGCCGCCAGGAAGGCGCTTCGACGGCGCTCGGCGGACGAGGATCTCCCCCCGTCGAGGTAGTGCACCTGCGGGCAGTCCCCGATGAGCTCCGCCACCTGGGCCATGCCCGTGGAGTTGTTCGAGACGACGAGATCGGCGTCCTGCCTCGGGGCGGTCTGGCCGATGGCCACGACGGGGATGTCCACGGCCTCGAAGGCGTCGGAGTCCATCATGACGGGGTCCACGATGATCACGGCCTGGGCGCGGAGCTGCATGATGCGGGCCAGGGCGCTCGCCCCGCCGCCCGCAACCGTGTCCTCCGTCATGACCAGATAACCGAGCCCCTCGGCGAGGGCCGTGATCTCGCGGGAGTAGGCGATGTGGAGCTCCTTCTCGAAGTCGCAGGCCAGACCGATGATGTTCGGCTTCGTCGTGCGAAGCAGTGATCCGGCCAGATCGGTCCGGTAGCCCAGTGCCTCGGCCTGCCTGGCGATCTTCTCCCGCACGGGTGGGGAGATCCGTTCGGATCCCCGCAGCGCGAGGGACACGGTCGAGACCGACACTCCGAGCGAGTGCGCGATGTCGCGCAGCGTGACCCTGCCCATGGCCTCACCCCCTCGCTCCGGGGCCCTCGTGACTGCCGTGGCACCGGACGGGCGCGCCTCGACCCAACTCCTCGTACCGGGACCCTCGGCGTTGAGCCTATCGGGAACGACAAGCCCGGCCGGGCGTCCGCCGCCCGCCCGTGAAACCCGCGCTCCGGGTCCGTCGCCCATCGGTCCGCGTCGGGGCACGGCTCGTGGGCGGGAGTCGGACCGCCGCGGCGGGACCGCGGGGGGGAGGCCTCAGACCAGGAGGAAGGCCGAGGAGGCGATCGTCAGGGCGATGACGAGGACGTCGAAGACCCTGGTGCTCATGCGCCGGATGACGAGGCCGCCGACGAGGGCCCCGGCGACCAGGGGCGGCAGCAGCACGGCGTCGAGGCCCAGGGAGCGCGCCGAGGTCAGCCCGAGCCCGACCTGGAAGGGCACCTTCATGACGTTGACGACGAAGAAGAAGCAGGCCTGCGTCCCCATGAAGCGCATGACGTCGAAGCCGGAGGCGATGAGGTACATCGTCATCGGCGGGCCGCCCGCATTGGCGACCATGGTGGTGAAGCCGCCCAGCGATCCGTAGACCCAGCGTGCGACGGGGCTCCGGGAGAAGGCCCGGGTCGTCCCGGCGTTCTCGTCGGAGCCGTGCCGTTCGCGCCGCCGCATCATCTGCAGCGTCGTGGCGGTGAGCAGGAGCAGGATGATCCCGATCATCCGCTTCATGCCGGCGTCGTCGATGCGCCACAGGACGAGGGCGCCGGTGCCGAGCCCGACGAGGATCGCCGGTGCGAGACGGCCCAGCGTCCGCCAGTCGACGTCGTGACGGTACATCCAGATCGCGTACAGGTCGCCCGCGATGAGGAGGGGGACCATCACCGCGGTGGACTCGCGGGCCGGGAGGACGGCGGCGAAGAGGGCGACGGAGAGGGTCGCGAGACCCGGCAGGGCCGTCTTCGCGATTCCGACGAAGACGGCGGCGATGACGAGAACGGACCACTGCGCGGCCGTGAGATCGGGAAATGCGCTCACCGGGCGATCCTAGGCCCGCCTCGGGTCCGGCCGCGCGCTCGTGGAGGTGACGAGCCCGCCGGTGACGCGGATGCGGGCGCCGGAACCCGTTCAGCGGATCCCGGCGCCCGCATCGTGTTCATGCCACGCCCCGTGTCACACGGCGGCGGCCGCGGCCAGCAGATTGGCCGCGGAGAGCTTCAGGCCCTCGACGTTGCCGTACTCGGCGTCCTCGTGCTCGATGTTGACGTTCATGTCGGGATCCGCCGTCTTGATGGCGCGCAGGAACTCGGTCCAGTAATCGGTGTCGTGGCCCAGGCCGAAGGCGACGAAGCGCCATGCCGGGTCCTGCGGCCAGGCGCTGCACCAGTAGCCGTAGGCGGTCGGGGTCCTGCCCTCGGCGTCGGCCGGGACGTGGCCGAAGTCGGTGTCGAGGACACCGCGGTAGGCGACGCCGGGGAAGATCCTCGTGTCCTTGGCGTGGACGTGCCCGACGAGGTCGCCCAGGCGCTTCGTCGCGGCGATCGGCTCCATCTGCTGCCAGAACAGGTGCGAGGGGTCCATGTTGACGCGCAGATTGGTGGCGCCGGTCTCCTCGACGAGGCGTTCGAAGGCGGGCACGTTGAAGACGACGTTGCGCGGATGGAGCTCGAGGCAGACCTTGACGTCGTTGTCGCGGGCTAGGGCGTCGATCTCCTTGAAGAAGGGCACGATGACGGACCACTGGTAGTCCAGGATCTCCAGGTCGATGCCGTTCCAGGGATTGACGACCCAGGAGGCGTACTTGGCGGTCGGGTCCGTGCCGGGCGTGCCGGACATCGTCACGATCTCCTTGACCCCGAGCAGGCCGGCCAGCCTGATGGCGTTGCGGATGTCCTCGGCGTGCTTGAGGCCCTCGTTCGGCAGCGGCGAGACCGGATTGCCCGAGGTGTTGAGGCCGGACAGGACCATGCCCTTGGACTCGAAGACGCCGAGGTAGTCCTCGCGGGCCGCCGCGGAGGCGAGCAGGGCGTCGACGGGGCAGTGCGGTGAGGGGATGAAGCCCCCGACGTTGACCTCGGCGCCGGTCAGACCGGCCTCCTTGAGGACGTCGAGGGCCGCGCTCAGCGGGCGGTCCTGGAGACAGGCGGTGTACGCGCCGTAGGTGAGTGCCATGGCGATGACTCCTTCGTTCTCGTTCGTTCGGATGGATCAGTCGGTGAGCCCGGTGAGGTCGACGGCGGCGCCGTTCGCGGCGGCGGAGCGGGCCACGGCGTCCGTGATCCGCATCTCGCGGTATCCGTCGGCGAAACTGGCGCAGGGCGGCAGGCCCTCGACGCCGGCGACCTGCTGCAGGAAGGCGTGAGCCTGGTAGGTGAACTGCTCGATCTGGGTGAGGCCGACACCGCCGAAGGCCATGGAGGAGCCGCGGGCGAAATAGGGGAAGTCGGGATTGACGAGCACTTGGCGGGCGCCGCCCAGACCGGCCGGCGAGTTGGTGTCGTCGATCTTGATCTCGCCGCAGCGGGCCATGTCCCAGGAGGCGCGGCCCTTCGTGCCGAGCACGTCGATCATCATCGCATTGGGCATGTTCCAGGCGACGCGGGAGACCGAGAAGGTACCGACCGCGCCGTTCGCGAAATGGCCGGTGAACGTGGCGACGTCGTCGTTGGTGACGGGCTCCATCGTGAGGTCGACGGTGTCGAGGGCGGTGCCGCGGGTGACGTGTCCCTTGGCGACCGGGCGCTCCTTGATCGCGGTGGTCATGGCGCCGCCGGAGACGGAGACGAGCGGTCCGCAGATGGTCTCGGCCGTGTCGATGAGATGGGAGCCGACGTCGCCCAGGGCGCCCGAGCCCATCGGGCCGCGATAGCGCCAGGCCATCGGCGTGTTCGGGTCGACGCCGTAGTCGCACCAGTAGCGGCCCTCGAAGTGGTTGATCTCGCCGAGATGGCCCTCGGCGACGAGTTTCGCGATCTCGGCGACGGCCGCGTTGCGCCGATAGGTGAAGCCCACCGAGGTGACGACGCCGGCGTTCCTCTCCGCCTCGGCCATGGCCCTGGCGTTCTCCAGGGTGTCGGCCAGCGGTTTCTCGCACAGGACGTGCTTGCCCGCCTTGATCATGGCCTCGGCGATCTCGCGGTGCAGGGCATTGCCGACGACGATCGAGACGATGTCGATGGTCGGATCATCGGCGACTTGGCGCCAGTCGTCGACGGCCCTCTCGTAGCCGTAGCGCTCGGCGGCGTCCTCGGCGAAGGGCAGGTAGGTGTCGGCGATGGTCGCCAGGCGGATCCTGGGCAGTCCCAGGTCGTAGACGGTGCCCACCTGACGCCAGGCATTGGCATGGGTGGTGCCGGCCATGCCGGCGCCGATGACGGCGACGGAAAGGGTTCTGGTGGTCATGTCGAAGCTCCTCATGTCTTCGGTGACAATGCTTGCCCATGAGTGTTCACGCGCGTTAACAATTTGTTGTCACGAGTATGGGCGCAGGGCTTGGACGATGTCAACCCCGATGCCCTGTTTTCACATCCGCGCCGGACGGGCAGGATCAGGGGGGAACGTGTCTGAAAGGGCTGCACGATGCAGCGCGGGTGGTGCTCGGCCTTGACTCGCTCGAAGAGCGGACCCGGTTGCGCAGCAATGGCGTGGCGCCCGGCCGTGTGGCCGTCCGCGGTCCCGGCCCGGTGAAATGATCGGGGCGTCAGCCGCACACCCGGTCCGGTTCCGAGGAGCCCCTGATGACGAGGGCGGGTTCCAGGACGACGTCGCGAGGGCTCCCTGCGGAGGTTGTCCCTTCTTCGGCGCGCTCGCACAGCAGGCGCACGGCTGTCGTCCCCAGCACGTCCTCGGGCTGGTCGATGCTTGTGAGGGAGAACTCCCCGCGCCTGGCCAGGTAGGTGTTGTCGTAGGAGACGAGGGCGACGTCAATGCCCGGGTGCCGATCCGTCTCGCGCAGCACGGGGACGGCGTCGATGGCGAGGATGTCGTTGTGGATGACGAGGCCGAGCGGCTCGTGATGGGAGCGCAGCATGTCGCGCACGGCCGGACCGGCGTCCTCGTCGCACTCGCGGACGTCGAGGGTCAGTCCGGCTGCTTGGGCGGCAAGCCGCAACGCGGACTCTCTCTCAAAGCGGGAGGTGTCGTTCACGACGCGCGGCCCGACGTAGCCGACCGAACGCATGCCGAGCTCGGCGAGGTGCCCGACGAGCAGCCGGGCGGCGGCCTCCTCGTCCACGCGTACGGAGTCGACGCTCCCGCCGGGGCTGCGCCGTCCGATGAGGCAGACGGGTACCTCCTCGCCGATGGCGATGAGGTCCTCGTCCGGAAGCCATGGGGAGACGAGGATGAGCCCCATGACTCGGACGCTCAGGAGGCTTTCGACGGCGCGGTGAAGAACCTCGGGCCGGTCTGAGCCCACCGTGACGAAGAGGGCGAGGTCCCTGGCGCCCGTGGCGTCGCCCAAGGTGTGCGCGATCTGCTCGAAGAAGGCGTTGCGCAGATTGGGCAGGACCAGACCGATGGTCCTGGACCGCTGGCGAGCCAGGGAGGCTGCGGCGGCGTTGACCCGGTATCCGAGAGTGGTGGCGGTCTCGGCGATGCGTCGCCTCGTCTCCGCGGCGACCTTGGGTGATCCGTTCAACGCGAGGGAGACCAGGCTGCGCGAGACTCCGGCGACACGGGCCACGTCGTCCTGGGTGACGTCCTGTCCGCTCGTTGCCACGGGCCCCTCCTCGCCTGTCGGGGCCGTCGACGATCCGGCCCCCGACAGATTACACGGGAGGGGTCGACTGTCGGGTGTCTCATGCGTAGCGTTGCTGGAACTGCTCCTCCAGCTCCTCCAGCGAGGCGTACTTGGTCTCGGGGACCTTGCGGTACATGTAGACCACCGCGACGACATTGATGAGGGCGAAGACGAGGTAGGTGGCCACCGGGCCGAGGCGGCTCATCATCGAGGGGAACGCGAAGGTGATGATCGCATTGGAGATCCAGATGCACAGGACGGCGAAGCCCATGGCCGCGCCACGCATCCGCGCGGGGAAGAGCTCAGACATGATGACCCACGTGCCCGGGGCGTTGCCGGCCTGCATGAAGAGCATGAAGACGACGATGACGATCACCACGAGGTAGGGCACCAGTGGTGGCATGCCGGATGTGACGTTGCCGCTGTCGTCGAGGTGCGGGTTGATGCCGAGGAGGAAGACGGCCGTCATGGCCCACAGCATGACCGTCAGGCCGATGGTGCCGCCGATGATGACCCGGCGGCGGCTGAAGCGCGCCAGCAGCCACAGGCCGAGCGCCGAGCCGATGACGGAGGCCAGGCCCGTGAGGACGTCGAGCACGATGGCATCCTCCGTGGCGAAGCCGGCTGCCTGGAGGACCTTGGGCGCGTAGTACATCATCGTGTTGACGCCAGTCGTCTGGTTGAAGATGCCGATGAAGCATCCGATGACGAGGACGCGCCGAGTCCAGGGGGTGCGGAAGACCTGACCGAGGCCCCACTTCGTGATGGCGGCCTCTCTGCGGTTGACCTCGATCATCTCGCTCACCTCGTCGGCGATCGAGCCGTCCTTGGACTCGTCGCGCACGCGCTTGAGCACGCCGATGGCCTCGGGGATGCGACGGTTCACTGCGTACCAGCGAGAGGACTCCGGCATCATCCGCATGCCGATCCACAGGGCGATGGCCGGGATGGAGCAGATGACGAGCATGTAACGCCATGTGTTGCCGTTGCCGCCGTCGATCGTGACCGCGTCGGCGACCTGCTGGAGGGCGTCCCAGGTGTAGCATTGCCCCGCCTCGATCGTCGTCCGAACACCGTTGATGGTCACGCTGGTGCCGGGGTCGACGGTGGACACCCTGGCCTCGGGGCCGCCTGTGATGCCGCGCGCGATGATCGCGTTCATGGCGAAGGCCAGGAACTGGCCGGTGACGATCATGAGCTGGTCGACGCCGACCAGGGTTCCTCTGATGCGTTTCGGGGCGGTCTCGGCCAGATAGACGGGCACGGTGGCCGAGGCGCCGCCGACTGCGAAGCCGAGGACGAAGCGGGCGGGGTAGAGGACCCAGAGGTTGGGGGAGAAGGTGCAGGCCATCGCGCCGACGAAGAAGACGACGGCGAGCAGGAGGATGTTGTGCCTCCGTCCGTAGCGGTCGGACAGGCGTCCGCCGAAGAAGGCGCCGAAGGCGCATCCGATGAGGAGGATGCCGCCGACCAGGCCCTCCTCGAAGGAGTTGATGCCGAGTCCTCCGGCGGCATGGGGCATGTGCATGTAGGGCAGGGCTCCGGCGATGACGCCGGTGTCATAGCCGAAGAGCAGTGAGCCCAGGGTGGCGACGACGGCGACGAAGGCGACGGAACGTCGTCGGCCTGAGGCGGGGGTCTGCGTGACGAGCTCATCGATCTGGGCCCGGGTCGGATCAGTTTCCGGTGGGTGACTCATGTGGTGGTCCTTCGGTCGCACCCGTCGACGACGACGGGCTGTTCTGCCGTGTCTGGACTGCTGGTGGGAAGCGGGATGGCTCCAGAGGGACACGTGCCACACTTATTTCACGCGCGTTAATTCGATTTATCAAGACATTGGACACTGCATGGGCCGGGTCCTGCTCGCTGGACTGTCGGTGAGCAGGACCCGGCCCATGGCGCGGGGAGGGTCAGGGGTCGAGCAGGGCTCAGGAGCCGAGACGCACGACCTCCCCCGTCCTGGCGGACCGGGTGGCCGCCTCGGCCAGCCGCAGGGCCGCAACGGCGTCACCGATTCCGGTGGGCGGGGTGGTCCCGGCCTCGACGGCCTCGATGAAGGCCGACAGCTCCAGCCGGTAGGCGTCCGCGTAGCGCTCGAGGAAGAAGTCCAGGTACGGTTCCTGGGCGTCGGTCACCTCGGCGTTCGACAGGCGCACCGTCGTCGGGCGGATGTTCTCGGCGAAGAGGGCGCCGTCATGGCCGGAGGCCTCCAGACGCTGGTCGTAGCCGGAGGCGCAGTGCCGGTTGTTGATGATCGTGGCCACGGCCCCGGAGGCGGCCCGCAGGGTCACGACCGCCGCGTCGAAGTCGCCGGCTTCCTCGATCGCCGGATCGAGGTTCTGCCCCACGGCGTGCACCTCGGTGATGTCGCCGAGGAAGAACCGGGCGGTGTCGAAGTCGTGGATGGTCATGTCGCGGAAGATTCCGCCGGACACCGTGACGTACTCGATCGGCGGTGCGGCCGGGTCGCGACTGATGACGGTCAGCTGCTCCAGGGCGCCGATCCTGCCCGCCTCGACGGCGGCGCGCACCGCGGCGAAGGAGGGATCGAACCGGCGGTTGAAGCCGAACATGACAGGCGTCGAGATGGAGTCCAGATCGGTCCTGGCCGCCTCGACGTCGGCCATGTCCAAGGCGATGGGCTTCTCGCACAGGACGGCCTTGCCGGCCTTCGCGGCGGCGAGGAGGTGCGGGATGTGCAGCGGGGTGGGCGAGCCGATGATGACGGCGTCGACCTGCGGATCGGCGAAGGCCTCCTCGGCGTCCTTGGCCGATCGCGCCCCGTCGTACTGCGACGCGAGCTTCTCGGCGGCGTCCCCGACGGGGTCGCAGACGAGGGCCAGGTCGGCCTGCGGGTGCCCCGCGATGGTCCTGGCGTGGACGTGACCGATGCGACCGGCACCGATGACGGCGATGTTGAGCATCCTTGCTCCTTGGTGGTGTTCGGGATTCTGTCTGGTGTCAGAGGGATTCGCGCCCCACGGGCCGAGGCGCAACAACGCTGCGCCTCGGCCCGTGGTCGCGAGCGGGGGCTTCTCGGCTCACGGCTGGGGCATGATGACGTCCCGCACGAGGGTGTCCAGGTCGGCGTCGGCCTGGAGGAAGCCGCGCAGCGTGCGGACGGTGGCGCCGAAGGTGTCGAACTCCTCGGGGGTCATGCCGTCGGGCTCGTAGGCGCGGACGAACTCCGGGATGCTCTCCAGGGTCTTCATGATCTCGGGGGCCACCGGCTCGTCGATGCGGTTGACGACCTTGTAGCCCGAGTCGTTGATGAGCTTCTGCCACTTGAAGGGCGGGGAGACGACGAGGTCGCCGCCGACGAGCTCGGACCAGTGCATGACATTGCGGAAGGCGGCCGAGAGCACGCGGGCGCGCAGGCCGCGGGCCTGGAACTCGTGGTAGGCCCGCTTGAGCGCGGCCACGCCGGCCCACTCGAGGTGGCCGGGATCGATGAAGAGGTTGTCGCGCTTGGCCACGATCTTGATCCAGTCGTCGAGCCGCCCGCCCATGAGCGTGACGACCGGACCCATCGTGGAGATGTCCTTGCCCTCGGCCTCACGGCGCTTGAGGCCCCGCTCGATCGCCTCACCGGTGGTGACGGCCTGGGGGACGGAGAAGGAGACGGTCACGTTGACCGAGACGCCGCGGTGGGTAGCGTCCTCGATGGCCTTGATCCCGACGGAGGTGGCGGGGATCTTGACGATGATGTTCCTGGCGAGCTTCGAGAACTCCTCGGCCTGGTCGGCCAGGGCCTTGGCGTTGCGGGCCAGACGCGGATCCGTCTGGATGGAGAGCCGCCCGTTGCGGCCGTTCTGCTCGTCGAAGATCGGCTCGAGCAGCTTGGCGGCCGCGACGCTCAGCTCGCGCACGACCTGCCAGCCGATCTGGGACTCGGTGGCCTCGGGCATCTTCTCGGCGAGCTCGGCGATGCGGGGCAGCCACACGTCCTTGCGCTGGTTGATGCAGGTGTAGGCGATGGACGGGTTGCACGTCGCGCCCACGCCGCCGAAGGAGATCGACTGCTTCAGCTCATCGGGGTCGGCGGAGTCGTTCCACAGGGCGGTCGGGGTGCTCCGCGCTGCGTCGAGGAGCGGGCCGGGAGTGTATTCGATGGTCATGCGCTGCATCTCCTATGCGGTCGAGGTTCGGGCTCCGCGTCGCTGTCGGAACGCCGTGTGACACTCATTCAAGTCGCCCCCGGCCCTGCTTGTCAACCAATGTCAGCACAAAGATCGGGACGGGACGGGGCCTGTGCGGCAACTGATGAGACCGGGCGCCAGACCTGGTGAATCCGGCCAGCGGCGGGTCCGACCGGTGCCTTCGTAGGCCTCCGGCTCCCTTCTGCGGAGCGGGCGGGTGGGGGAGCCGCGCGTCCGACGGGAACCGGAGTGGCCCGGGGGCTTCCCAAATTCTGATTGTCATGACAATATGGGGTTCGGCAACATCGCCGTTGGCTCGATGAGGAGACCCCCATGGTGGACATCGCCCTTGACCCGAACATGTACTACATGACCATGTCGACGCCCGACACTCTGCGCAGGGCCGCTGAGCTCGGCTTCGAGCACGTCGAGCTGTCGCCCCGCTCCGACTTCCACTTCTGGCACCATTACCCCAAGGCCGACCGGGCCTTCATCGACGAGTTGGACAGGGCGCAGCAGGAGAGCGGCGTCACCATCCGGACGCTCAACCCGGTCTTCAACTGGTCCGCCGTCGACGAGCAGGAGCGCCGGGCCCAGGTGCGCAACTGGCGTCGCCTGCTGGAGATCGCGGACCAGCTCGACGTGCGGGACGTCGTCTCCGAGTTCTCGGGCGACCGCAACAGGTCCCGCGAGTCGGAGCACCAGTGGTACCGCTCGATCGAGGAGCTCGCCCCCGTCTTCGAGCGCTACGGGATCCGCCTCGCCATGGAGGCCCACCCCTACGACTTCGTCGAGCTCCACGACCGGGCCCTCGAGATCGTCAGGGGAGCCGATCGGGACTGGATCGGCTACGAGTACTGCTGCCCGCACACCTTCCACCTGTCCGACGGCGTCGGGGACGCCGGTCGTATGATCCGGACGGCCGCCGAGGCCGGGAAGCTGCGCGAGGTGCACGTCGCCGATTCCCTCAACCATCGGGCCAACGACGGCAACCGCTACATTGTCAATCCTCCGGGCGCCGACGTCACCGTCCATCAGCACAACGAGATCGGGAACGGCGAGGTCCCCTGGGACGAGGTCTTCCAGGCCCTGCGGGAGGTCGGCTTCGACGGCGTCCTGTCGGTGTGCGTCTTCGGGTGGCACGAAACGGCCGACGAGATCAACCGGAGAATGCTGGAGCGCCTGCGCCACGAGTTCAGGTGATCCTTGCGGTGCGGGGATCGCACCACGACTCATGACCCGTCGGGCCGCCGTCCCCGATCGGCGTACCCCGGTCCGACACCATCTCGATGGCGCGATCCGCAGCACGAGGTGAATCAATGGTGAAGACCTTCGACACGAGGAGAACGGAGAGCACATGTCCGCCAGACCGTTGACGGTGGATGACTACACACCGGAGAAAATCAGGGAACTGGTGGCCGAGACGCCGCCGTCCGGGAGGAAGCGCTCCCTCGGGGCGATCGCCGCAGTGGCCACGCTGGGTTCGCTGCTGTTCGGCTACGACACGGGCGTCATCGCCGCGGCCCTGCCCTACATGCACCTGCCCCGGGCCGCGCACGGCCTCGGCATGACGATCTTCGAGGAGGGCTTCGTCGGCGGCCTGCTGTGTTTCGGCGCCGCCCTGGGCGCCACCTTCGGCGGTCGCCTGTCCGACAAGTACGGGCGTCGTCACAACATCACGCTGCTGGCCATCGTGTTCCTCCTCGGGGCGCTGGGCTGCACTTTCTCGGTGAACATCTGGATGTTGTACCTGTTCCGCATCGTCCTCGGCTTCGCCGTCGGCGGCGCCTCCGCCACGGTGCCCGTCTTCCTGGGCGAGACGGCGCCGAAGCGGATCCGCGGCGTGCTCGTCGCCGTCGACCAGTTCATGATCGTCGGCGGACAGCTCCTCGCGTACTCGATGAACGCGATCATCGCCCATGTGAACAGCGGCCCCTCCGTCACCATCGAGAACGACCCGAGCGGCGCCTACGCCTCGGGAACCGTCGTGGCCTGGGAGAAGGTCCAGCACATCGCCGGCCTTCTCGTGTCCGACGGCAACGGGTCGACATGGCGCTACATGCTCGTCCTCGCCTCGATCCCGGCCATCGCCCTGTGGATCGGCATCCGCCTCATGCCGGAGTCCTCGCGCTGGTACGCCGCCAACCTGAGGATCCCCGAGGCGATCGGCGCGCTCAAGCGCGTGCGCGACGAGTCCAAGGACGGTCCCGTCGCCGCCGAGGTCGACGAGATGCTCGAGATCCAGCGCAACGAGGCGAAGCAGGAGAAGTGGGGCCTCGGACAGATCTGGGGCGCGAGGTGGACCAGACGACTGCTCATCATCGGCATCATCCTCGGCCTCGCCGACCAGCTGACCGGCATCAACACGGCCATGTACTACATGCCAAAGGTGCTCAACGCGGCCGGTCTGCCGATGAGCGACTCCATCAGCCTCAATGTCATCTCCGGTGCCGTGTCCTTCCTCGGCTCGGGCGTCGGCTTCTGGCTCATCGCCCGGTTCGAGCGCCGCCACATCGGCATGTACCAGGAGTCCTCGATCGTCGTCTCGCTGGCCCTGCTCTCGGCGACCTTCTTCCTCTTCATCCAGCCGCACCAGCAGGATGACGGCTCGATCGTCGGGGCGCCCGCCTTCGCGCCGTACCTCGTGCTCATCATCGTCTGCCTGTTCGTCTTCGCGAAGCAGTCGGGCACGGTGACCTGGGTGCTCGTCTCGGAGCTCTTCCCCGCGAAGGTCCGCGGCATCTCGATGGGCATGGCGGTCGGCGCCCTGTGGATCGCCAACGGCATCGTCGCCATCGTCTTCCCCATCATGATGGAGCAGCTCGGCGGGGCTCTCACCTACCTGATCTTCGCCGCTGTCAACGTGCTCTCGCTCATCTTCTACAAGAAGTTCGTGCCCGAGACGAAGCACGACTCCCTTGAGGAGCTCGAGATGCGCTTCGAGAAGGAGTTCAGCTGACGGTCGCAGGGCCGGTGCCCTGGCTCCGTCCTTTCAGGGGGTTCTGTCCCGCGGCCCGGGCCGCGGGACAGAACCCCCTTTCACGCTGCTGCGGACCGCGCCCACATCGCCCGAGCCTTGACGAGCAGCCCCCGTCGTCGTCGATGACCAGTGCCACCGGAGTGCTCCACGTTTTGGACATTGATAAAGAGTGGTGTTCCCGATGTGTGTGATGTCTCAGGAGTTCGGTGACGGTTTGAAATGATCCGGGTTTGCTTCCTATGAAGCGCCCTGGGTTTCGTTCCGGTCTACTTCCTCAAGGAGGATCGGAGCATGTCCCAGAAGTACAGCCCCGAGTTCAAGGCGAAGGCCCTGCAGCTCATCGAAGAACGCGTCCGTGCCGAGCAGTGCTCCGGCTGGGCTGCCTGCACCGTCGTGGGCGAAGCCCTCGGCGGGGTCTCCCCTCACACCCTGCGGGGCTGGTGGAAGCAGAGCCGCATCGACCGAGGCGAGGCCCCCGGTGTGAGCACCGGCGAGTCTGGCGAGATGCGCCGGCTGCGCCGGGGGAACCTCGAGCTGCGACGCGCGAACGAGAACCTGCGCAAGGCCTCGGCTTTTTTCGTAGCGGAACTCGACCGCCCCCATGACGAGATGATCCGGTTCATCGACGAACACCGTGACCGTTTCGGGGTCGAGGCCATCTGCCGCGTGCTCAGCGCGACGGAGTGTGGGTTCATCACTTCCCGCGGATACCGGGCGGCCAAGACCCGCGCGCCATCGGCACGGGCACTGCGCGATGAGATCCTCGTGGCGGAGCTCCGGCGGGTCCACGCGGAGAACTACTCCGTGTACGGGGTGCGGAAGATGCACCACGCGATGCGCCGTGCCGGCTGGGATCTCGGCCGTGACCAGGTCGCCCGGCTCATGCGGGCCGCCGGCCTGCAGGGCATCAGGCGTGGCCGCAAGCCGGTCACCACGCGTCCTGCTGAAGCACCCGATGCCCGGGCCGATCTCGTCGAGCGGCAGTTCACAGCCCAGCGTCCTCATCAGCCCTGGGTCGCTGACATCACCTACGTGAGGATCCTGACCGGGTTCTGCCATGTCGCGTTCATCACCGACGTCTGCACCCGGCGCATCGTGGGATGGGCCGTCGCGGCGAGCCTGCACACCGCCGGACTGCCGCTGCTCGCCCTTGAACACGCCCTCGTGGTCACCGGGGCCGGCCGCGGCCGGCAGGGGCTGGTCCATCACAGCGGCAGGGGTGCCCAGTACGTCAGTTCGGCGTACTCGGACGCGCTCATCACGGCCGGAGTGAAGGCCTCGGTGGGCACGGTCGGTGACTCGTACGACAACGCCCTGGCCGAGACGGTGAACGGCCTCTACAAGGCCGAACTCATCTGTTCCAAGCGGCTCTGGGAGTCCGTCGAAGCCGTCGAGCCGGCCACCATGGGCTGGGTGCACTGGTGGAACACCGCCCGACTCCACGAAGCCCTCGGCCACCACACACCAGCCGAGGTCGAGGTGGCCTACACTCACGACCAAGACGCAACACCCGTTACGCCCTGACCCCGGAACAAAACCCAGAACGCTTCAGCAGTGATGGCTCGTGGGGCATCTTCGGCGTAGAAGACGTCGAGGCCTTGGGGCAGTCTCTGACTGGTGAGGTCGACTCCCCACCGGAACTCTGATCCGATGAACTCAACGTCACTGAAATCATTGCCAAAGACGATGAGGGTTATGCAAAACTGTTTTTGAAGAATTCTAGGGCGATGATGGCCGTGATGGTTTCGGGGAAGGTGTGCAGGGGTCTTCGGTGGCCGGTGTGGAGTGTCCGCCAGGTTTTGAGGTTGGCGATTGCTCGTTCAACCGGGGCGCGTAGCGTGTTGATGGCCTTGTTGTACTGTTTCTGGGTTTCTGTGAGTTCACCGCCGGCAGGTTTTCGTTCCGGGGTGATCATGCCCAGCCCGGTGTAGCCCTTGTCGGCCATCGGCGGGGGGTCGGGGAAGTGGTCGAGCAGGCCGGTGTGCCGGATGGCTTTCGCGTCGTGGGTGGAGCCCGGGGCCGGGTCGGACACCCAGACCA
>NZ_AUFR01000002.1:52168-149926 GCF_000426605.1 Propionibacterium acidifaciens DSM 21887 | reverse complement strand
CGGCCTGGACTTCTGGACGATCTCGAGAACGACTTGTTCCTTAAACTCCGCACTGTATTTCGGTGCCGACATGATCTAATTCTACCTCACGATCATTTCACCCACTGTCCGAAAAACACCAAGCACTCCAGAACCTGAATTGATTGAACCGCCCAGGGCTCCACGAAGGCAGCGAACGCACGGAAAGATCTGCCATGAGCGCCGCCAGAGGAAACACCCCGAGAAGCCGCCGGTGGTGGGCCACTCGGATGACCGCGGAAGTTCGTAGGAATCCCGAGGGGTCGCGAGCGGTTCGGGGCCATCCACCCAGCCGTCCAAGGCAGCGACCACCGGCGGACGGTCGGCAGCGCAGTGAGCACCGAGCCCGAGCACCGGACGGGAGGCGCCGGCCATTGCCGTCATGATGCCCTGCACCACCGGCGCCACCGGATGCCGCCAGCGGCATGCAGCCGGTGTCCCGAGTCGCCCGGGCCCCCGCCGGGCCGGGCGGCCGATCCGCGGCCCCGGTCAGGTTGCCACCCGGCTTGAGCGCTCCCCCCGGACGGGTAGCATTCCAGGCGATTGCATCGAGTCCGAAATCGGATTCAGGGAGGGACGGAGGCGCAGTGGGGAGCGAGCTCGAGGGCGCGCAGCGCAGCATCAACAGGGCGACCAAACGCATCGACGAGGCCTACGGCCGGGCTGCCCGGGCGGCGGGCCTGTCCGACAGCGCCTTCGACATCCTCTACGCCCTGCACGTGGCCGGCCAGGGCTGCTCGCAGAAGCAGCTGTGCGAGCTGTGCTTCACCGGCAAGCAGACGGTGAACTCGTCGATCAAGAAGCTCCAGGGCGAGGGCGTCGTCCGCGTCGAGCACGGCACCGGGCGCGCCACGCGGATCTTCCTCACCGACGAGGGCCTCGCCCTGGCCGGCGAGCACATCGCCCCGGTCGTCGCCGCCGAGCTCGCCGCGCTCGGCACCGTCCCCGCCGAGCGGCTCCCCCGGCTGCTGAGAGCGATGGGCGACTACGCCGATGCGCTCTGCGCGGCGCTCGACCGGATCGGTGGCGGGCGGGCATGAGCACCACGCACTGCGAGAGGAACATCCCCGCCGAGGAGCCCCGCGCCGGCACGGTCCTCACCACCGCGCTGGGCGGACGGCGCCGCTGGGCGGTGCTGCTCGTGCTGCTCTTCGCCCAGTTCGTGCTGGCCATCGACCTGACGATCATGGACATCGCGCTGCCGGGCATCTCGACGCAGCTGCACCCGAGCTCCGAGCAGCAGCTGTGGATCGTGGACGTCTACTCCCTGGTCCTGGCCGGGCTGCTCGTGGCGGCCAGCTCCCTGTCCGACCGCATCGGCCGGAAGCGGACCTTCCTGAGCGGCGCCCTGGTGTTCTGCGTCGGCTCCGCGCTGGTCCTGGCGGCCCGCAGCGCGCCGGGGGTCATCGGGGTGCGGGCGGTGATGGGATTCGCGGCCGCCCTCATCATGCCGACGACGATCTCGGCGGTGCGCAACATCTTCCTGGACGCGGCGGAACGGGCGGTGGCCGTCGCGGCCTGGTCCATCGTGGGCGGCGCCGGCATGGCGGTCGGCCCCGTGCTCGGGGGATTCCTGGTGGAGCGCTTCAGCTGGCACTCGGCCTTCCTGGTGAACATCCCGCTCATGGGTCTCGTGCTCGTCGCGGGCATCGCCGTGCTGCCGGAGATCAAGGTGGTGAAGAAGGGCCCCTGGGACCCGGCCGCCGCGGTGCTCTCGTTGCTGGGCATGGTGCTGACGGTCTGGGCGCTCAAACACATCGCCGCCGGCGACGAGGCGCCGGCGCCCCGGCTGCTGCTCACCCTCGCACTCGCGCTGAGCGCCGGCATCGCGCTCCTGGCGCTCTTCGTCCGCCGCTGCCTGAGGGCCGCCGAGCCCCTGCTCAAGGTGCGGCTGTTCGCCGACCGGACCTTCACCGGCGGCATCCTGGCCGCATTCGGCTCGATGTTCGCGCTGGCCTCGATGCTCTTCCTGCTCTCGCAGTGGATGCAGCTGGTGAACGGCTTCAGCCCCCTGCGCTCGGGCGTCCTGCTGCTGCCGGCGGTGCTGTCGGGCATCCTCTCCGGGGCCACGGCCCCCGCGCTGGCGCGGCTGCTGGGGCCCGGCGGGTCATGGCCGGCGGCATCGCCGTCGCGGGGCTGGCCCTGCTGCTGCTGTTCCTGCTGCGGGGCGCCCTGGGCTATCCGCTCGTCGCGGTCGTCATGGCCCTGGTCGGCCTGGGCATGGGCTCGCTGGCGGTCGGATCGGCCGCGCTCATGGGAGCCACCCCGCCCGAGAAGGCCTCCAGCGGGGCGGCTTTCGAGGAGATCGCCTACGATCTCGGCAATGTGCTGGGGGTGGCGGTCCTCGGCTCGATCGCCTCGATCGCCTACCGCCTCGGCCTGGACGCCGACTCCCTGGCCGAGGCCGGGGTGGACGCCGGGCTCGCCGCGCAGGCCTCGCAGTCCTACGCGGCCGCGGTCTCGATCGCCCGTGAGCACGGCCTCGACGAGCTGGCGAGCCGGGCCACCGCCTCCTTCAACGGCTCGGTCGTGCTGACCTCGGCCGTCGGCGGCCTCATCACGGTGATCGTCGCCGTCCTCGTGCACCGGCTCGTGCCGAGGGGGCTCGATCTGCAATCGGATGAGTGACGAGCACAGGAGCGTCCTGACGATGGACATGTCGCGACACCTGGGCCGGCGCGCCCTGCTGCGCTTCACCCTGCCCTCGATCGCGATGATGATCCTCACCTCGGTCTACGGCGTCGTCGACGGGCTGTTCGTCTCGAACTGCGCCGGCACGACGGCCTTCGCGGCGGTCAACCTCATCATGCCGTTCATCATGATCCTCGGCACGCTCGGCTTCATGATGGGCTCGGGCGGCAGCGCGCTCGTCGCCCGCACGCGCGGCGAGGGCGACGACGAGCTGGCGAACCGCTACTTCTCGATGATCATCCATGCCACGCTCGCCGCCGGCATCGTGCTGGCGGTCGTCGGAGCCGTCCTCATGCGCCCCGTCGCCGAGGCGCTGGGCGCCTCCGGCGAGCTGCTGGAGTTGTGCGTCCGGTACGGCCGGATCTCGATGGTCTCCCTGCCGGCATTCATGCTGCAGTACGCCTTCCAGACCTTCGCCTCGACCGCCGGCAGGCCCCGGCTCGGACTGCGCGTGACGATCGCGGCGGGTCTGGCCAACGTCGTCCTGGACCTCCTGCTCGTCGGCGTCCTCGGTCTGGGCGTGACCGGCGCCGCCTGGGCGACCGTCGTCGCCGAACTCATCGGCGGCCTCGCCCCGCTCGTCTGGTTCGCACGGCCCAACGACAGCCTTCTGCGACTGGGCCGCCCGGCGAGGGACCCGGCCGCCCTCGGATCGGTCTGCGCGAACGGCTCGTCCGAGATGATGGCCTCGATCGCGGTGTCGGTCGTGAGCATCGTCTACAACCTGCAGTTGCTGCGGCTCATCGGCCGGGACGGCGTGGCCGCCTACGGCACGGTCATGTACGTCAGCATGGTCTTCACCGCCGTCTTCGAGGGATTCTGCATGGCTTCGGCACCGCTCATGAGCTTCCAGCACGGCGCCGCCAACGCCGTCGAGAAGCGCAGCCTCATGCGCGCCTCGCTCGTCGTCGTGACCGTCGCCGGCGCCGGGATGCTCGTCGTCTCGCAGCTCCTGGCCCGCCCGCTCGCCCTGGCCTTCGCCGGCCACGACCCGGCGCTCCTCGCCCTGACCGAGCGGGCCTTCCGCATCTTCTCGCTCTCGTTCCTGCCGATGGGCGTGGGCCTCTACGGCTCGTCGCTGTTCACCGCCCTCGGCAACGGTCTGCTCTCGGCGGCCCTGGCGGCGGTCCGCACGCTCGGGCTGGAGGTCGGCGCGGTCCTCCTGCTGCCGCCCCTGTTCGGCCCGACGGGCATCTGGTTCTCCGTCGTCGTCGCGGAGACGGCGGCGGCGCTCATCGTGGCGGCCCTCGTCAGGGGGCTCGGGCCACGGTACGGGCTCGTCGGTCGGCGGCCGCCCGAGACGGACTCCCGGCCGCCCCTCGTAGCGGCTCCCGCGCCGGCTCTCGGCTGACCGCCGAGGGCGGTGGCCCACCGCATCGGCGCCCGGCGGCGGATGCCCGCGCCATGCCCGGCGCGTCCTACTGCCGGCTGACCCAGTCGAACACGTCGGTGGTCTCCTGGCGCCCTTCCGTTCGTGCCAGCAGGTAGAAGGTGGCGTGCGCCATGGCGTCCCGGATCGGCACCACGACGCGCCCCGGCGCAGGCGCGGACAGCGAGGGCGCATCGGTGACGAAGTAGGGCAGTGCCGAGGTCCGCGTCAGCTGCTCGAAGACACCACGGTCCTCCTGCACGACGAACTGCGCGTGCGGCAGGTGCCGGTCGCAGCGCTCCCGCCAGAAACCGATGTCCGCCAGGAGCAGGAAGGTCTCGCCATCGAGTTCGGCGGCGCTCACCGCGCTCCGACCGGCCAGGGCGTGATCGGCGGGCAGGGCGACCGCGAGATTCTCCACCATGAGCCGGGTGGATCGGACCGTCGGCAGGGGGTGGGTCCGCAGGGCGACCGCGAGGTCGATGTTCCCGGCGATGATGCCCGCCTCGACGTCCGCTTCCGCGAGCATCTGCGAGGTGAGCACCGTCTGCGGGAAGCGTTCCACGATGAGCGCGGTCAGGCGCCACAGCGGGGCCGGCGCGACCGTGCCGACGCGCAGCGCCTTGGTGCGGCGGGCCGCCTCGTCGAGGGCGTCGCGCATGAGGCGCTCGTCGCGCAGGATCTGCCGGGCATGTTCGAGTGCGATCCTGCCCGCCTCGTTCATCTCGAGACGCCGGCCGACCCGATCGAACAGGGGCTGGCCGAGCTCGGTCTCAAGACGACGCAGCGAGCGGCTCAACGCCGGCTGGGAGATGTGCACCGTGCGGGCGGCTGCGCTCATGGTGCCCGCGTTCGCGATCGCATCGAGCTGCCGCAGCTGCTCCGGATCCATCGCGCCCGCCTCTCGCTCATGCATTCGGTGCATCAACGGTTCCGACATTGGCATTTTATCCGCGCCACGATCCGACGAAGACTTGTGACAAGCACCGCAGTGAATCTGGGGTGAGCACGTTTCGCGATCCGAAGGAGCGCACCATGACCGCCATCCCGTCCTTCACGATGAACAACGGCCGGACCATCCCCGCCCTGGGCTACGGCGTCTTCCTCATGACCTCCGACCAGGTGCGCGAGCATCTGCCCCAGGCGCTCAAGCTCGGCTACCGGCACATCGACACCGCCAACGCCTACTTCAACGAGGTCGCCGTCGGCGAGGTGGTGCGCGACGCCATCGCCGCCGGCGAGCTCGCGCGCGAGGATCTGTTCATCACCACCAAGCTGTTCCCGCAGTCCTACCCCTACGCTCAGGCGGTCGAGGACATCGACGCCACCCTGGCCCGGCTCGGCCTGGACTACGTGGACCTGCTGCTGTTCCACCAGCCTTACGGGGAGTACGTGTCCGGCTGGAAGGCGATGGAGGAGGCCGTGGCGGCCGGCAGGGTCCGCTCGATCGGCCTGTCCAACTTCCCGATCGCCAAGTTCCAGGAGATCCTCGACGTCGCCGAGATCATCCCGGCCGTCCACCAGGTCGAGGCGCACCCGCGCTGGAACCAGCACGAGCTCAAGGCCCGGATGTCCGAGGCGACCGGCACCGAAGTGCTGGTGGAGGCCTGGTACCCGCTCGGCCATGGCGACAAGACGCTGCTTGAGGAGCCCGTCATCGCCGCCGCCGCGCAGCGCACCGGCGCCACTCCCGCCCAGGTGATCCTCGCCTGGCATCTGGCGGAGCGGAACATCACATTCCCCAAGACCCTCAGCCCCGCCCACATGGCCGACAACCTGGCCGCCCTCGACGTCGAGCTCACCGCCGCCGAGATCGCCACGATCAACGGGATCCCGCAGCAGCCCTACTACCGGATCCCGGATGAGCCGCCCGCCTTCGTACTGACCACCAACGACTACTCCCAGCAGGCCTGAACCCGCCGGCGGGGTGGACCCGGCCCGGCTGACACGCGCCCCGACGGGGAGGGCCCGCCCCGCGGCGACGACAGCACACGGCTCGTCGGCGCAGGCGCTCCGGGGGCATGCACCATCCGGCCCCGCGGCGGCTGCACAACTCGACCCGCTCAGAGCGACCTCTCAG
The DNA here is from genome assembly GCF_000426605.1 of Propionibacterium acidifaciens DSM 21887. GTDB lineage: Bacteria > Actinomycetota > Actinomycetes > Propionibacteriales > Propionibacteriaceae > Propionibacterium > Propionibacterium acidifaciens. The sequence continues at coordinate 143,768 of NZ_AUFR01000002.1, read as the reverse complement.
GAGGACCTGTGACCACAACCGTCCCCACCGTGATTCTCAACAACGGCGTCGAGATGCCGATGCTCGGCTACGACGTCCTCCAGACCCCGCCCGACGAGACCGAGCACTGCGTGGCAGAGGCCCTCGAAGTCGGCTACCGGCTCATCGACACCGCCCAGGCCTACGCCAACGAGGAAGGCGCGGGCGCCGCCGTCGCCGCCGCCGGCGTGCCCCGCGACGAGATCTTCATCACATCGAAGATCTGGGTGTCGAACATGAACCACGAGCGGGCGGCCGCCTCCATCGACGAGTCGCTGGAGAAGCTGGGCACCGACCACATCGACCTCATGCTCCTGCACCAGGCGATGAGCGACTACCCGGGGCCTACCGCGCCATGGAGGAGGCGTACCGGGCCGGGAAGCTGCGCGCCATCGGCGTCTCGAGCTTCTACCCCGAGCGCCTCGTCGACGTCGCCGCCCTGGCCGAGATCCCACCGGCGGTGAACCAGGTCGAGACGCACCCCTTCCGACAGCAGGACGCCGCGCACGCCGTCATGGCCGAGCTGGGCGTCGTCCACGAGGCCTGGGCGCCCTTCGCCGAGGGGCAGAACAACATCTTCGCCGACCCGACCCTGGCCGGGATCGACGCCAAACACGGCAAGAGGCCGGGCCAGGTGGTCCTGCGAGCGCTCATGCAGAAGGACGTCGTCGTCATCCCGAAGTCGACGCACCGCGAGCGCATGGCCGAGAACTCCGACGTCTTCGACTTCGAACTGGACGCCGAGGACATGGCCGCCTTCGCCGCCCTGGACGACGGCACCCTGCCGCGCATCTTCGCCCACTACGACCCGAAGGTCGTCGGCTGGCTGGTGCGCGACCTGGTCAGGACCCAGCAGCTGGGCGGCGGCACCCTGTACTGAGCGGTGGACGAACGGGGCCCGGGGCCCGACCTGCGTTGCGCCGTCAGGACCCGCGATGAAGCAGCAGAAGGTGGGAGGGAGCATGAAGAAACGTCGTCTGGGCAGCCTGGAGGTCTCCGAGATCGGGATGGGCTGCATGGGCCTGTCCCACGGCTACGGACGGATCCCGCCCGAGGAGGAGTCGGTCGCGACGATCCGCGCGGCTTACGACGCCGGCTGCACCTTCTTCGACACCGCAGAGGGCTATGGAGCAGCTCTTCACGGCGCCGGGCACAACGAGAAGCTGCTCGGTGACGCCGTGCGGGGCTTCCGCGACTCGGTGACGCTGGCGACCAAGTTCCACTTCACGGGAGACGCCCCCGAGGGCACCGACGGGGTCGAGTCCTGCATCCGCGACCATCTCGCCCGGTCGCTGAAGAACCTGCGAACGGACCACGTCGATCTCTACTATCTGCACCGCGTGAACCGCGGGGTTCCGGTGCAGGCGGTCGCCGATGTCATGAGCAGGCTCATCGGCGACGGCCTTATCCGACGGCCTCATCCGGGGATGGGGCCTGTCACAAGTGGACGTGAACACGCTCGCCGCGGCGCACGCCGTCGCCCCGGTCTCGGCGGTCCAGAATCTCTACAACATGCTCGAGCGCGACTGCGAACATGAGGTCATCCTGTTCTGCCTGGAGCACGGCATCGGGGTCGTCCCCTTCTCACCGGTCGCCTCCGGCTTCCTCTCGGGCGGAGTCGACGCGGCAACGGATTCCTCGCACGCCGATGACGTGCGGAAGTTCGTGCCCCAGCTCTCCGCGCAGAACATCAGGGCGAACCAGCCCGTCCTCGAGCTGTTGGAGCGCTGCGCAATCGCGCACCGGGCGACCAAGGCGCAGATCGCGCTGGCATGGATGCTGGCGAAGTACCCGAACATCGTGCCCATCCCGGGCTCGAAGCGCAGGGAGCGCGTGCTGGAGAATCTCGGCGCATGCGACGTGGAATTCTCCGACGTGGAGTTCCGCGAGCTCGACGCCGCCTTGGATGCCATCGAGGTGCACGACCATCGCGGGCAGGTCGAGTTCGACGGCATGACCATGAGGGAATGGAACCGGTGACAGACCGGCCGGTCCATGGACAGAGCACCTTCCGGGCACAGGAGAAGGCATGAGCACAATCGTCATCACCGGCCCGTCGTCGGGCATCGGCAAGGCCACGAGTTCGGCGATCTCCTCGGTCCGGCCCGCCAGGGCCGGCGGGCTCAGAACACGAACTGCACGAGCAGCATGTAGACGATGGTGCCACCAGCGATGGAGACCAGCATCTGCCGCCTCCACAGGTGAGGCCCCACCGTGACAGCAATCCCGATCACCTCAGGGACCCCGTGACCGCCCGAGACGAGGGAGACGTCCTTGAGACTGTAGACCACCAGCATGCCGAAGACCGCTGCGGGCAACGCCCGGCCGAGGTAACGGACGAACTCCGGCGTCCGCCGCCCGCGGCCGAACGCGAGGAACGGCAGAAAGCGCATGGCAACGGTGCCGAGGACGCAGATACCGACGGTCCAGACCTGCTGGGCAGGACTCACAGCAGACCTCCCTCGACCTCGATCGGCCTGCGCGGAGCCATGAGCAGCACCAGGATGCAAACCATCGTGGGCACGACGAACGAATCGGCGCCGAAGACGAGCCGGCATCCCGCCGCCGCGCCGACGCCGATGAGCGCGGTCCAGTGCCTGCGCTCCTTCAGCCACTGGTCCAGGAAGATCACGACGAACATGGCCGTCATCACGAATTCGAGACCCGAGGTGTCGAAGGCCACGAGCGAGCCGGCCACACCGCCGATGGTGGCGCCCGAGACCCAGTAGAAGTGGTTGAGCAGGGTGACGAAGAAGTAGAACCAGCCGCGGTCCACGCCCTCGGGGATCCGCGCCGAGTAGTTGATGGAGAAGGTCTCGTCGCACAGCCCGAAGATCAGGTAGGCCTTCTTCCAGCCCATGTCCCGGTACCGGTCGAGCATGGCGATCCCGTAGAACAGATGCCTCGCCTGCACCATGCAGGTGATGGCCATGACCTGAGCCGGTGCGAAGGGGGCGGGCAGCATCGAGACGGCGACGAATTCCAGGGAGCCGCCGAAGACGGTCAGGCTCATGAGCGTCGGAACCAGAAGCCGAACCCCGACACGTTCATGTACACGCCGTAGGCGAACCCCAGGAACCAGAACCCGGCGAAGATGGGCAACGTGCAGGGGAATGCGGCCCTGAACGCCCTCGCCCCGGCTCCCGATGCCACTGGCCACTCTCCCCCGCCGCTGCGGCGCCCGCCTCCCCGGCGGGCCCGGCGGCACCCGGCATGGCAGATTACCCGTGATGCGCCAGACATGCGGCGGCGGTCCAGCCATGGGACACGGGACAGCCGCCGCGCCGAGACCATGATGCCCCGCGATCGCGATGACGAACTGCCGCCGGCCATGCCGAGGCCGCCTGCTGCGAGTGGCCCGCCGCCCAGCAGGGCGAGCCGTGCCTCGTGGCGGCCTCCCCGGCGCAGCCACGACCGTCGCCCCCAGAGCACCGATCCCGCCTCAAGCGGTTCGGGCTCGTCCTCGACCGCCTCCGCCGCTGCGCGGCGCTGCCGCTTCGTGCGGATCACGCGGTCGAGCAGACTGGTCCGGAAGGAAGGATTTGACCAAGTCTCTCCGAACCAGGGAAGACATTCTCGTCAGGAGAATGCCCCTCACCGGGCCACGTGACAGCAAGCCACTCGCCATTACGGATGACAATCGTTCCCTCGGCCCCATCAGCACCCTTTGCCATGTATCGGAAACGAGGGGAAATGCCATTGCTCGACATGATCGCACCCATTTCTTGCTGACCCCAGCGGTCAGCGCATGATTTGAAGAGATCAAATCAGACCAAGGACGGAAAATCTTGAAGGATGCCGGACGCGGGCTACGACAGACAGAAACGCGACGAAGTACGGCGACGATGCCTGTGAATCACTGAGTTCGCATGTCCTCCACTCGCCTTCGATGAGAGTCAGGATTCAGTCCATGACGTCCCCGGTGGGGATGCCGGGTCGGTCGGTGGAAGCGATCCGGCCCCATGCGGCCCTTCGACCGGCTCACGCCGAGCGACGCGGCGCAGGGAACCGCTGAGGATCGCCGGGCAGTTCCATTCGGTCCGGCACCGCCGGGGAAGGGAGCAATGGGTCCGAACACCGCTCTTCATCTGGGATGTTCATGGCGGACGCAAGCAGGGTGCCGAGCCGACGAGCATCCTTCAGGCGCTCTCCCTCCTGGGCCCACGCGTCGAAGGAGATCCGGATGTTCTCATCCTTGGTGATGACGTCCAGCACCAGTCCTGCGGCCCTGTCGGCGCCGGTGCGCACGTAGCGGATGTCGGCAAGTGGAATCTGTCTTTCGATGATGCCCTGGCTGTTGACGCCGCTCTGGGACGAGAGGAAGAAGTGCTCGGGCGTGACACCGAGATACGCATTGCCGTGGATGAGATGCTCGGTGTCATTCACATCGGCGAGCGCCAGCAGCCTCGTCCCCTCCGGCAGAACGTACTGCAGGATCCGCAGCAATTCCTTCGGAGCGGTCCCGTCCTTGAACACTGCCAGGGCCGGTTGCGGCAACTCGCCGATCCGGTGGGGACGGTTGCGGAGAACCGCCACCTTTTCGGCCAGCGCTTCGGCCAGTGGTGCGATGTCGTGGCGGTCCGTACCTCGACCGGCGCCGAGCTTGAACGACCGCCTGCCGGGCAGTGCGGCCACCAGGCGGGCCCGCCGCTCGAGGGCCTCGAGCAGCTCCGCGATGCGCCCCATCGCCTCGTCGTGCTCCTGTTGGGTCGTCTCCACGAGGGAAGTCAGCAGCTGCTGATTCTCAGCGGCGTGGTCCTCGTCGTAGGCGATGGAGGCGGCTCGCAGCACCCGGAAGCGGAACCAGGAACCCTCGGCCATGAGAAGCCCATGGGCGTCGGCGATGATCTCCTCGCCGTGCCCCTGGAGATACTCATTGCGACTCCTGGCATTCGGACTGAGGGCCTTGACGTGGCCCTTCACGTAGTCGTCGAAAACATGGCGCTCCGCGCGCAGGTCGGCCTCCCTCGTCTTCACGGCACCGTAGATGTGCTGGTTGACGAAGCCCACCATCTGGGCCTCCTCCACCGCACGGACCGTGGTTTCGTACAGGCCGAGCAGGGTGTTCCAATGGTCCTGACGCAACTCCTTCAGAACCTCCTGGGTGAGTTCGAGGTTCTCATCAACCCGGCGGGAGACGGAGGCCAACTGCATCTGCAGGCTCAGGAGCGCGGCTGCGGGCCCGAGCGAGGACAGCAGGGTGGCGGCCTGCGCACTGGTCGCCGGAGCCCACCGTATGACGTGCGAGAAACCGTGGCCCTCGGTGAGGACGCCCAGGTTCCAGCCCCCGACTGCACCGGAACCGCGGTCTTGAGCGCCTCCAGCGTCTGGGGTGCGAGCCGGACCAGCCCCTGCGCCGGCAGCGCGCCCTGGACGCCTTGGACCCCGGTATTCACCAGCCCGGCACCGATCGCGAGCCGGTCGGTCAGTCTCTTCGTCGTCTCGGTGCCCATCATGCTGAAGGGGATCAGTTCCATCTCGGACGGGGACCTGTCCGCGAAGAGGACGGCCATGCCGGCCCCGACCTCGACCAGCGCGGTCGTCGGATCATCGCGGGACGCGGGATCGGATCGAGAAGACGCGTCGTTCGGCAGGGGCATGCGGATCCTCCTTGATCAGTCAGGGCAACGCACGACAGAGCCCCACCACTGACACGGCGGAGCCCTGAGTGGTCAGGCAGTCACTTCGACATCCTCATCGAAACCGGGGAACTGCTCAGGGTTGAGTAGGGATATCACGCACGTGCCCGATCGAGCAGGGCCCGTCGACCACGGCGGCAGGGGCTGCTCGCGCCGGCTCACCACTAGCCAGTGCCACAGCAGGCATGTGACCGCCGCGCCGATGCGGCCCATGCGGTGCCGCTCTCCACCACGACTTGCTACTATGTCAGAGATAAATTTTCAATACCTTCACACCCCTGCCACTCCCTGAAGAGTCCCGGAGGCGTGAAGCAGACCAGGAGGGGCTGCACTCATGAGGAAAAAGCTTTGTTATCTGTTGAGCGCGATCCTCGCGTTCGGCATCGTGGCACCGGGCGGGACGACGACAGCGACCGGGCTGGGCAACTCGATCCCCGCCCAGGTGCTCCAGCAGGGGGCCCCGGCCGACGATTCCGACTCGCTGTCGACGTCCCAGCCCCGCGCGGCCCTCTTCGACGCCGTGACGGTCACGGTGGACGACGAGGCGGACCTGCTGGCCGCCATCGCCGCCGCGACCGACGGCGACGCGACGACGATCAAGCTCACGGGCGACATCGCCCTGACCGGCACCGTCACGATCCCCGCCGGCAAGGTCATCACCATCACGAACGCCGACGGCGCGGCGCCGACCGTCACGGGCAGCGCCAAGCCGTTCGTCCAGGTGGCGGCCGGCGGCACGTTCACCCTCAGCGGCGACGTGACGCTGGACGGCCAGGGTCGGGAGAACAGCTTCGTCCGCACAGAGGGCTCCTTCACCCTGGACGGCGCCACCCTGCGCAATCTGCTGGCCTCCCGGCAGGGCGCCGACGACCAGAACGTGGGCGCTGTGATCGCCTCGGGCGGCGATGCCACGTTCACCATGGCGAGCGGCCTGATCACCGACACCACGATCGAACGCGATCATGGCGCGGCCGTCTACGTCCGCGACGGCGCCACCGCGACGATGAGCGGCGGCACGATCACGAACACCACGATCGACAACCAGTTCGCAGGATCGGTCCTCATCGACGGGGCAACCTTCACCATGGAGGGCGGCGAGATCTCCAACGGCGCAGCCGGGGATCAGATCCAGACCTCCGGCGGCGTACTCGTCCTGGCGGTCAACCCGAATGGGGCCGCCGCCGACAATGCCATCGAGTCCACCTTCACGATGAACGGCGGCACGATCACGAACTGCTCGGCCCCGCATGGCGGCGGCGTCTACGTCTACGGCGGCTCCGCCGGCTACCGCGACTTCTGGTCGAAGGCGCACTTCACGATGAACGGCGGCACGATCTCCAACTGCCAGGCGACGGGCCTGACCACGGCCACGGGTGAACTCTCCGACGGCGCTGGCGGCGGCGTCTACGTCGAGAGCGGCAGCGACTTCGTCATGAACGACGGCGCCATCACCGGCAACACCTCCGTCGGCGTGGGTGGCGGCGTCGCGACCTACGACACCTTCGTCGCCTACTTCCACAAGACCGCCTACGAGGACGCGCCCGGCCGCTACTACGACATCGTCTACAGCCAGTGGCCCAGCTTCTTCCCCGCCTCGTTCACCATGAACGGCGGCACGATCTCCGGCAACAGCGCCCGGATGGAGGAGACGACGCAGACGGACAGGGGCTGCGGCGGCGGCGTCTACGTGGCCTCCAGCGAGGTGCGCATCAACGCCGGAACCATCGAGAACAACACCGCCAGCAAGCAGGGCGGCGGACTCTACGTCGGCTCGGTGCCCTACACCCTGTACATCAACGACTCCCTCATCACCGACAACGAGGCCTCCGTGCTCGGCGGCGGCGTGTGGTTCTGCCCCACCGGCGAGGCCAGCATCAACGTGAACAGCGGTACCGCCCTCTACGGCAACACCGCCACCGGCGCCGGCGATGACGCCTCCATCGTGCGCTTCCCCGACAACGAGAAGAAGACGGCCGCGACAATCTCCGACCGCATGCTGGGCGGCGGCCTGGCCGACTGGCACCTGGACGGCGCGACCCTCGAAGCCGACGCCGATAACTCGGTCGGTGTGCCCGACCCGGACGTCGCCCGCTACTCCACCGACACGGCCGGCCAGACGGCGGTCTCGGGCATCACCGACGACCCGGCCTCCTACGAACTCAAGGCCACCCCGAGCGAAGAGGCCATCGAGCTCTCCTCCGGCCTCGCCACAGTGACCATCCGGAACAACTCATCCACCCGCGGCGGCGGCATCGGCTCGAACGGCAAGGTCGTGCTCGGCAACGAGCACGAATACACCGAGAGCCTCACCGTGACCAAGCACTGGGACCCGGGCCAGACCGCGCTCAGCGCACCCGAGAACGCCACGGTCTGGCTGACCATCGACGGCCACCGTGTGGAGAGCGCCGTGCTCGATGAGTCGAACGGCTGGACCCACACCTTCGAAGGCTTGCCGCTGAACTCCGGCGCCACCATCGAGGAGGACGCGCCGGAGGGCTGGACCGCGAATTACCAGCGCGAGTACAACCCGGACACCCGGGTGATCTCCATCGTCGTGACGAACGAGGCCGTCGAGGCCACGCCCGCGCCGACTCCGACACCCACCCCGATGCCCGCGCCGACTCCGACACCCACCCCGATGCCCGAGGTGACGCCGACTCCCGATGCGCCGACGACGCCTGAGGAGACGACTGCTCCGACGCCGGGAACGTCGCCCACGACGAGGCCCGCCAGGATGCCGCGAACCGGTGAGGACGCCCTCGAAGGACTGTTCGGGGCCGTGGCGCTCGTCGCCGCCTGCGCCGGCGTCCAGGCGCTGCGCAGCCACAAGCGCTCATGACCCAGGGTGACGGCCGGGTGCGGGACAGCGCCCCGCACCCGTTGGTGTCCGACTGCGGAGTGTGCGTCCTGTCCGCGGTGGCGATCCTGGTGATCGGTCTCGTCCTCGGACGCTCCCGATCGAGCGCCTCGCTGTGAGCACGGGACGCCGCGCGGCCGGAACTGTCTGTCCTTGTCGAAATCGGATACCCGGGTGATGGGCAGGGCGCCGCGCGGCCGGAGCCGTCCCCGCCCGCGCCATCGGACAGGAACGGACCGGCAGGGTCCGGGCGGGCGAGCGGCCCTCACGGGCACCAGGACGGCGACCGCCGCCACCTGGATGGATGGTGGATGGCGTGTCGGCCCGCCCTCACGAACGTTTCGGCGGCTCCTGAACGGTCCCGGCGAGGGCTCCCTCGTCCGGACGGACGAGCGGCCCCACGAGCTCGTGCGGCCGGTAGGGCTCCTCGAGGCGCGCCACCTCGTCGGCGGTGAGCCGCACGTCGAGGGCGCGCACCGCGTCGTCGACGCGGCCGGGCCGCGAGCAGCCGACGACGGGGGCGGCGACCCCCTTGGCCCAGTGCCAGGCCAGGGCGATGTCGGCCATCGGCACCCCGCGTCGGGCCGCGAGCTCGGCGACGCGGGCGACGATCGGCAGGTCGGCCTCGCGCTCGCGGTCGTACTTGCTGCGCATCGTGACGTCGGTGGTGGCCCGGACGCTGTCCGCGTCCCAGTCCGGGCGCGCGAGGTGACCGGAGGCGAGCGGGCTGTAGGGCGTGAGCGACATGCCGTACCGGCGGCACACGGGGATCATCTCCCGCTCGTCCTCGCGGTAGAGCAGGTTGTAGTGGTTCTGCATGGACGCGAACCTCGTCCAGCCGTGCCCGTCGGCGACGACCTGCATGGTGTGCAGCTGGTAGGCGTACATCGCGCTCGCCCCGATCGCGCGGACGCGGCCGCCCCGCACCAGCGCATCGAGGGCCTCCATGGTCTCCTCGACGGGGGTGTCGTAGTCGAAGCGGTGGATGATGTAGAGGTCGAGGTGGTCGGTGCCCAGCCGCCCGAGGGTGGCGGTGATCTCCCGCTCGATGGCCCGGCGCGACAGGTGCCCCTCGTTGAAGTAGACCTTCGAGGCGAGCACCACGTCCTCGCGGTTGACGCCCAAGTTCTTCAGCGACTGCCCGATGAACTCCTCGCTCGTGCCGTGGGCGTAGACGTTCGCCGTGTCGATGAAGTTCACCCCCAGCTCGAGGGCCCTGGCGATCACCGCCTGGGTTGCGGGCTGGTCGATGACCCACTGGTGGAAGTCCGGGAAGACCCGGCCGAAACTCATGCCCCCGATGCACAGCCGCGGGATCGTGATGTCCGTGGCGCCGAGTCGCGTGTACTCCATTACTCCTCCTCGAGCCGCCCCGTTCCGCTCTCCGGCCGACGGCGCCGCGGACGCGGCACCGGCCATGTCACGCGGCCACGGTGAGATAGTCGCCGTCGTCGATGAGGAGGGCGTCGAGCACATAGTAGCCGCCGACGTGCGCGAGCCCGTATCTCTGGCAGCAGGACCCCTGGTACTCGCTGGACGAGTGGACGAGCACGACCGGATCGCCGTGCCCCTGAGCCAGGTATCCCGCCATGACGGAGTCGGGGATGTAGACCGTGTCCATCCAGACGGGTCGGCCCTCGGACCCGCCGTCGACTGTGCGCCGGTACGTGGGGCCGACGGGCTCCGCTGCCGAGCAGGAGGAGCGCCGCCCCCAGCAGAGGTCGTCGGGGAGATCCTGGGGGGCGACCTCGGTGAACTGCTCCGCGAACGACGCGGAGCTCCCCCACTGGAGCAGCGGCGTGTCCTCGTCGACGAGGGTCGTGGCCTCGCGCTTCGGATCCGAGTCCTGGGAGAGGGGGGCGTCGATCCTCAGGGCGCGGGTGACCTCGGGGAAGTAGAGGCTCTCGTCGTGAAGGACCGCGTCCCGGTCCTGCCCCCACTTCCAGGTGCCGGCATCGGCCCCGTCCTTCATCTGGTAGAGGACGCAGTGGAGCGCCAGGTTCTCCGGGTTCCCCGGTCCGGCTCCGGCGAGCAGCCGGTCGGCGCGGTCGAGCGCGCCGCGGATGTCCACGTCGCCGGGGTAGAGCAGTTCGAGATCGTTGCGACTGGCCATCGTCGCGCCGAACACCCTCTGCGGGTCGCCGCCGTCGTAGAGGTCGCTCACCATCACCTCGGACTCGTCGATGGTGTCAGCATTGGTGGAGACGGGCGCCGGCAGGTCCAGCGCATCGGCGATGCTCCGGTACGTGTCCGCGATGATCTCCGGCGCCTGGTAGCTGTCCCTGAAGGACGAGATGCCGGCGTCCACCGGGCCATCGGGCACCTTGTACATCGGCCGCTCGTGCGTCGCATAGTCGGCCTCGACGTGGAAATCGCGTCCGTCGTGGCGCGCGGTGAAGACGACCGCGTCGTCGACCGCCGTGCGGGAGGGGTCGTCGTCCATGTCGGTGCTCCCCCGGTAGCCGGTGATCTCGGGTTCGAAGCCGTACTTGTCGCGGCAGTGGTCGACGACCGCCTGCTGCGCCTGCTGCGCACGCCGGGCGTTGTAGGCGCTCATCCGCACGCGCTGCGAGCAGTGCTGCGACGTGCAGAGAGCAAGGGAGAGGAGCAGGGCGGGGAGGAGAACACCGACCAGGACGATCGCGACCACGAGGAGAGCACGCCGCCTCGACCGCCTCGCCGCCGCCATGCGTCCCCCGTTCCGAACAATGCCCCGGATGGGCAGTGAAAACTCTTCACGTTCACGGGATTTTCCGGCGGTGAGGAATGACATTCCTGACCGGGAGGCTCATTCAAAACCCTTGTCGGACCCAACCCTGACCACGATCTTTCCTTGATGACGAGTCAGCTTTGAATGCCCCTCCGGGAATCAGCCTCCCGACCGGTCCCCATGAGATCCTCGCGAGCAAATCATTTTGAACATTACTCGACAAGATTCCAGAAGTCAAACACCATGACTCGTCGGACCATGGGAATCATTCCCGGAGGTTTGCTCACAGAAGCTTGTTCACAGCACGACGGAAAGGAGTCCTGACAAGGGGGAGCGCTCGTGCGAACGACTCCTGTGAATGAGCCTCACCGCATCTGTCTCCGGGGACACGACAAGGGACGACGCTTCTGCACGGGGTTTCCGCGAGGCTCGTCCACGGCATCCGCGGCGGACACTCCGACCGGGGACGACCATCATGATCGGGCCCCTGCGAGCAGGCCCCCGAACAGCTCTCGCAGCACCGTCGGCACCGTCGGATGAGGCTGCGGCGAGCCGGAGAGCTTCCGAGCCGCCCCGCGGACGAGCCCCCGTGATCTCGTCGGGCCGCGGACCCGTGGGGAGCCCGCCCGCGGGCTCACAGCTCCTGCCCGAGCGGGACAGCGCCCCATCACGACACGGCCGGGGCCGCGACGGCGAACCAGCAGTCCCGGCTCACAGCTCCTGCCCGAGATAGCGCCCCGTCACGCTCGCCGGGTTCGCGGCCACGTCCTCCGGCGTGCCCGCGCAGACGACGGCGCCGCCCGCCCCGCCGCCGCCGGGGCCCATGTCCACGACCCAGTCGGCGTCGGCGATCACGTCGAGGTCGTGCTCGACGACCACGACCGTCGCGCCGTTCCGCGCGAGGCCGTCGAGCACCCCGAGCAGCGTCCCCACATCGAGCGGGTGCAGGCCGATGGTCGGCTCGTCGAACACGAGGAGCGCGTCGTCCTGGCGTCTGCCGAGCTCACCGGCGAGTTTGAGCCGCTGCGCCTCGCCACCCGAGAGCGCTGGCGTGGCCTCGCCCAACGTGAGATAGCCGAGCCCCAGGTCGTGGAGCGTCCGCAGACGCGCGGTCACCGTGCGCATGCCCCGCGTCAGCACGAGCGCCTGGTCGACGGTGCAGGCCATGAGCTCGGGCAGCGAGACCGCCTCGGGGACGGCGCGCGCACGGGACCCGGGGGCGCCCGTCGCAGCGTCCTTCGCGCGCTTGACCGGTCGGCGCACCCGCCCCGCCTCCTCCGCGTAGCGCGCACCGCCGCAGTCGGGGCACGGGACGTCCACGTCGGGCAGGAACTGCACGTCGAGCGTGATGGTGCCCGTGCCGTCGCACGTCGGGCAGCGCAGGGCGCCGGTGTTGTACGAGAAGTCCCCCGCCCGGAGGCCGCGCGCCCTGGCGTCCTCGGTGCGCGCGAAGGCGCGGCGCAGCTCGTCGAGCACGCCCGAGTAGGTGGCCACGGTCGAGCGCACGTTGACCCCGATGGGCGCGGCGTCGATGATCCTGGCCCGTCCGATGCCGTCGGCCGCCACGCTCCTGACGTGCGCCGGGAGCGGCTCGCCCGCCGCGCTCGCCTTCAGCGCCGGGACCAGGCTCTCCAGCACGAGCGTCGTCTTGCCCGAGCCCGAGACGCCCGTGACCGCCGTGAGCCGCCCGCGGGGGATGCGCACCTCGAGCGGCCCGACGGTGTGCAGCGGCCCCGTGGTCAGGTCGATCGATCCCGCGGCGAACATCTCGGCGGTAGGGACGCGGCTGCGCACGCGCACCGTGCGCTCGCCGGTGAGGAACGGGGCGATGCGCGACGCCGGGTTCCGCCCGACCTCCGCCACGGTGCCCTGCGCGATGATGCGCCCGCCATCGGCGCCGGAGGCCGGCCCGACCTCGATGAGATGGTCCGCCCGGCGCAGCACGCGCACGTCGTGATCCACCACCACGACCGAGTTGCCGTCGGCGAGCAGATCGTCCACCACGCCCAGCAGGCCGTCGACATTGGCGGGGTGCAGGCCGATCGAGGGCTCGTCGAGCACGTAGAGCACGCCGGTCGTGCGGTTGCGCACCGCCCGCGAGAGCTGCACGCGCTGGAGCTCGCCGGTCGAGAGCGTGACGCCGGCGCGGTCGAGCGAGAGGTAACCCAGCCCCAGCTGCTGCAAGCGCTCCATCGGCTCGGTCATCTCGTCGAGGATCGCGACCGCCATGGGGCGCACCTCGTCGGGCAGCGACGCGGGCACGCCGCGCACCCAGTCGGCCAGCTCGTCCAGGGTGAGCGCGGTGGCCTGCGCCAGGTCGATGCCGCGCACCGTCATCGAACGGGCCCGCTCGTTGAGGCGCGTGCCGCCGCAGTCGGCGCACGGCCCCACCGTGAGGAACTTCTCGACGCGCCTCATGCCCTTCTCGTCCTTGACCTTGGAGAGCGCGTTCTCCACGGTGCGGACCGCGTTGTAGTAGGTGAAGTCCATCTCGGCGAAGGTGTCGCCCTTCTTCGCCCGGTAGAGGATGTGCCTCTTCTCGGCCGGGCCGTGGAGGACGATGTCGCGCTCCTCCTGCGTGAGCCGGTTGAACGGCACGTCGGTGCGCACCCCGCACGCGCCGCAGACCTGCTTCATGAGATCCCACATGAGGGTGCCCCACGGGGCGACGGCGCCGTCATCGATGGAGATCGACTCGTCGGGCACGAGCGTGGACTCGTCCACGACACGCGTGACGCCCGTCCCGCCGCAGGTGGGGCAGGCGCCCTCGGAGTTGAACGCGAGCTGCTCGGCGCCCAGGCCGTCGAAGGCCGTCCCGCAGGCGGGGCAGGTGTAGGGCACCATCCGGGCCTCGTTCATGCCCGGTGGGACCTCGGCGCCGCAGTGGGGGCAGGTGTAGGCGCCCGTGCGGCTGAAGAGCGGACGAAGATGGTTGAGCAGCTCGGTCGCGGTGCCGAAGGTCGAGCGCACGCCCGGCACCGCGGGCCGCTGCCGCAGCGCCAGCGCCGCCGGCACGTGCCGCACCTCGTCGACCTGCGCCCTGCTCGCCTGCCCGATGCGTCGGCGCGTGTAGGTGGAGAGCGCGTCCATGTAGCGGCGCGAGCCCTCGGCGTAGAGCACGCCCAGCGCCAAGCTCGACTTGCCCGAGCCCGACACGCCCGCGATGCCGACGAACTCGTTGAGCGGGACGTCGACGTCGACGTCCTTGAGGTTGTGGACGCGCGCACCGCGCACCGCTGTCCGGTCCGGCGCGCGTCCGCGCCCGGCTCCACCGGGGTTCCGACTCATCGTCTGCACTCCTCTCACCGAAAGGCGCCGCCCCTCCTCAGATGCCCCGCCTGGGCCCGAGCCCGTCGCCGCCCCTCCTCCGGTCCTGGCCCCGACGGCACCGGCCGGGGCCCGTCCCATCCACGGCGGCTCGTGAGCGTCATGCGACGAGCGCGACGCACACCGCCATGATGGCGAATGCACGACGTCTCGGATGCGCAGGCACGGCAGCCTCCCATGACCTGCAGACGGACAGGCGCATGCGCCTGTCCGGTTCCCACGTGCGATGCTGCCACCTTAATCTCACGAGGCGACGGGACGGCGCCTCCTCATGCGCCCCGCGCGCAGACGCCGTCTGGTGGGATGCCTGCGTGGGAGGCAGAGCATCCTGCCGCCCATGCCGCCGGAGCCACCGGCCCCGCGAGCAACCGGGGCGCACCGGCACTCATGCGCGCTCCGGGCCGGCGCCCATTGCCTCCCCCGGTCCGGAAGCGGCGCAACTGCTGGCGCCGGCAGTCCGGGCGGTGGCCTCCTGTACGCCCTCATGAGCGTCCAGCCATTCGGAGGATATTCGGGCCATGCAGCAATCCCCGCCGTTGTCGGCGACGAACGCGTAGCGGTCACGCGCGGCCGAGAGGTCGCCGCGCGCCTCCGCGAGCAGTCCGCGGCGGCGTTCCGCGCCCACCTGCTGCTGGCGTGTGGAGCTCAGGGCATCCATGGCCCCCAGAAGCTCGTTGCAGTGTTGCCAGTCCTTGTCCTCCAGGGCAAGGTCGAAGTCGATCCATGCGAGAAGCAAATGGGCGGTCCTGCGCAGCCGAACCGATGCGCGCCCGTTCGAGCAGAGGACGGCAAGGGCGGCGACTCGCCCGCGGACGTTCGCCAACGCGTCCCGGTCGTCACGATGCTCTGCAACGACCGCGCGCACGTTGCAGGCCAGAAGCCTGTTGGACAGGCTCAGTCCGGGGGAGGATTCCGCCTCGTCCGCCCACTGGAGGGCGATGTCGTCGTATCCGAGCTGCGCCGAGCACATGGCGTAGAGCACCTCCCAGGTTGGCCTCTCGCGGCGCCTCGTGCGTTTCCCCATCAACAGGGCCGTTGCGTCGAGCATCTTCCGGGCGCAGCAGTCGGCAGACAAGATGCCCAAGAGCCCGTCGACGTTGCGCCTGCTGAGGACGACCGAGGCGAACGAGACGCCCAGGCACACCACCGCGTACACGGCGAGCCCCTCGATGTCAGGCGCTCGGACGACAGTGGGGACCGCGCAGACAATCAGCACGAGGACGGCGCCGATCACGATGCGCCGATGCCTGCCGAGGAACCTGCGCACGGCCTCCTGCGCGTTCGCGTACGCATAGGGCGAAGCGGTGCGGATGGGCTCGGAACGTCTCGGCATGGCGTCACACTCCTTCCGGGGCGGTGAGTGGGCCCCGCTCGCCGGCCTCTGCCGGCCGCCCACCAGACCGGACCGGGAGGGCGGCCGGGCCAAGATGGTCTTGAATTCTTGCTTCTGGGCGCGGACAGGTTTCGCCGCGTCCCGGTTCCCGGCCTGCCCGGTCAGCACCGAGCGCATCCTGGCATCCCGCCAGTCGGTCAGCCCTTCCTGCACGGTCCTCTCCGTCCGTTCGACCATCTTCGCGATGATGCCGGTGGCGACTCCTCCGGAGACGTACATGGTCGCCTCGGCCTTCATCCCGACGAGCACGTGACTGCCGGACCATTTCCTCCGCCCGACCAGGACGGCGGTTTCTTCGGGGCGACCTCGCCCCGCATGTCCCGATCACGTCCGGAACGACGCATGAAATCCACGAAGAATGCGGCCCTGTCTCGCGTCGGCCACGTCTACTCCCACTCGATGGTCCCCGGCGGCTTGGAGGTGCAGTCGAGCACGACGCGGTTGACCTGAGGGCACTCGTTCGTGATGCGGGTGCTGATGCGCTCGATGACCTCGTGGGGAAGACGCGACCAGTCGGCGGTCATCGCGTCCTCGCTGCTCACCGGGCGCAGCACGACGGGGTGGCCGTAGGTGCGGTGGTCACCCTGCACGCCCACCGAGCGAACGTCGGCGAGCAGCACGACCGGCATCTGCCAGACCTGGCGGTCCAGGCCGGCCGCGGTGAGCTCGGCGCGGGCGATCGCGTCGGCCTCGCGCAGCAGGTCGAGGCGCTCGCGGGTCACCTCACCGATGATGCGGATGCCCAGGCCCGGGCCGGGGAACGGCTGGCGCCGCACCATGGACTCGGGCAGGCCGAGCTCGGTGCCGACGGCGCGCACCTCGTCCTTGAACAGGGTGCGCAGCGGCTCGACGAGCTCGAACCGCAGGTCGTCGGGCAGGCCGCCGACGTTGTGGTGGCTCTTGATGCTGGATGCGCCGTCGCCACCGCCGGACTCGACGACATCGGGGTACAGCGTGCCCTGACACAGGAAGTCGATGCCCTTGTCACCGGCGATCCGACGAGCGGCGGCCTCGAAGGAGCGGATGAATTCGCGGCCGATGATCTTGCGCTTGGCCTCCGGATCGGTGACGCCGGCCAGGGCGGCCAGGAAGCGCTCCGACTCGTCCACGACGACGAGGTCGACGCCGGTGACCGCGACGAAGTCGGTGCGCACCTGCTCGGCCTCGCCCTTGCGCAGCAGCCCGTGGTCGACGAAGACGCAGGTGAGCTGGTCGCCGATGGCCCGTTGGACGAGCGCCGCGGCGACGGCCGAGTCGACGCCGCCCGACAGGCCGCACAGGACGCGTCGGTCGCCGACCCGTTCGCGGATGGCCCGCACCTGCTCGTCGACGATCGACGAGCTGCTCCAGGTGCGGTGGCAGCCGGCGATGTCGTGGAGGAAGTGCTCGAGCACCTGCTGGCCGTACTGCGAGTGCAGCACCTCGGGATGCCACTGGACGCCGGCCAGCCTCCGGTCGAGGTCCTCGATGGCGGCCACCGGGGCACCGTCGGTGCGGGCGAGCACGGTGAAGCCGGCGGGGGCCCTCGTCACCGAGTCGCCGTGGCTCATCCACACCGAGGAGTCGGGGGCCATGCCCTTCAGCAGACGGCCCGGCTCCTCGACCGTCACGGCGGTGCGGCCGTACTCGGAGTCCCCGGTGCGCTCGACCCGCCCGCCCATGGCGTCGGACATGGCCTGGAAGCCGTAGCAGATGCCGAGGACGGGGACGCCCGCCTCGAACAGCGCGGGGTCGACCCGCGGGGCCCCGTCGGCGTACACCGAGGCGGGGCCGCCGGACAGGATGACGGCCGCGGGTCTGCGCGCGAGGATCTCGTCCACGGACGTGTCGTGGGGGACGATCTCGGAGTAGACGTGTGCTTCGCGGACGCGCCGGGCGATCAACTGCGCGTACTGCGCGCCGTAATCGACGACCAGCACGAGATCATGGCTCGTGGGCATGCGACGGATTCTAGTGCCCGGACCCCGCGCCCCGGCTCGACCCCGCACCAGACCCCTGCCCCGTCGTGAACGTCAACACGCCGGCAGGCCTCACACCCCGCGCCCGAGCTCCACCCCCTGCTTCCCACCTCACTTTCGTGCTCGCACCCGGGATACATCCGAGGTGCGAGCACGAAAGTGAGGTGGGAGCGCATACGTGAGGTGCGGACGACGGGAGCCGACGGGCCGGACGACGGGGCCGGCGGACGCGACGGGCACTAGGGTTCAACCATGATCTACAACGACGTGACACAGCTCGTCGGCCGCACCCCGCTCGTGCGCCTCAACCGGGTCAACGGCACCGGCGCGACCGTCCTGGCGAAGCTCGAGTACTGCAACCCGGCCAACTCGGTGAAGGACCGCATCGGCGTGGCCATCGTCGAGGCGGCCGAGGCCAGCGGCGAGCTGCGGCCCGGCGGCACGATCGTCGAGGGCACGAGCGGCAACACCGGCATCGCTCTGGCCATGGTCGGCGCTGCCCGCGGCTACCGCGTCGTCCTCACGATGCCCGAGTCGATGAGCCGCGAGCGGCGCGCCATGTTGCGCGCCTTCGGCGCTGAGCTCGTCCTCACCCCGGCCGCCGAGGGCATGAGGGGCGCCGTCGCCGCGGC
Organism: Propionibacterium acidifaciens DSM 21887; assembly: GCF_000426605.1. GTDB lineage: Bacteria > Actinomycetota > Actinomycetes > Propionibacteriales > Propionibacteriaceae > Propionibacterium > Propionibacterium acidifaciens. Next base: position 125,234 of record NZ_AUFR01000002.1, on the reverse strand, counting down.
CGAGCGCATCGCCGCCGAGCGCGGCGGCGTCCTGGCCCGCCAGTTCGACAACCCGGCGAACCCGGCCGCGCACTACGCCACGACCGGCCCCGAGATCTGGACCGACACCGAGGGCAGGGTCGACGCCGTGGTCGACGGCGTCGGCACCGGCGGCACCATCAGCGGCACCGGGAAATACCTCAAGGAAAAGAACCCCGCCCTCCGGGTGTTCGCCGTCGAGCCCGACGAGTCGCCGCTGCTCACCAAGGGCCAGGCCGGCGGCCACGGCATCCAGGGGCTGGGCGCCAACTTCGTCCCGGCCAACTACGACGCGAGCGTCGTCGACGAGGTCCTCACTGTCAACACCCCGCACGCCATCGACATGGCCCGCCGGCTCGGCACCGAGGAGGGCATCGTCTGCGGCATCTCCTCGGGCGCGTCCGTCGCCGCTGCCCTCGAGGTCGCCGCGCGCCCCGAGTTCGCCGGGCGGACGATCGTCGCCATCGTCTGCGACTTCGGCGAGCGCTATCTGTCCACTCCCCTGTTCGCCGACGTCATGGACGGCTGAGCCGGCAATCCCGCGGTCGCCCCGGCGGCGCGATGGACGACCGGCGTCACAGGCGCACGACCGCCGTGCGCTCATGGGCCGAATGAGCGATGACCCCGCGCCCGGGGATCCTGGCCCATGGTCCGGCCGGCCGCACGGGCGCGGAGGACGACGCCCCGCGCCACGAGGTCCAGGGCCAGGGCCCGCCGTGACCGATGACCTGCGGGCCGTCGGAGGCCGCGATGCCCGCGTCGGCCCCGGACGCCCCCGGACCGGGCGGACGCTGGAGGCATCACCGCGGGCGGCCGGCCGCTGCGCTCCGACACCGGCCGCTGCTCCGACAACGGTCGAGCCGGTCCACGTCGGGCGTCCCGGTGCGGCCGCCGGGGCGGCGGGTCAGGCCCGCTTCGCGATCTCCGTGTGGTGCCGCACGACCTCGGAGACGATGAAGCCCAGCAGTTTCTCGGCGAACTCCGGGTCGAGGTGCGACTCGGCGGCCAGCTCGCGCAGCCGCGCGATCTGGACCGCCTCGCGCCCCGGGTCGGAGGCGGGCAGCCCGAGCTCGGCCTTGAGCTCGCCGACGCGCTGGGTGATCTTGAAGCGCTCGGCCATGATGTGGATCACGGCCGCGTCGAGGTTGTCGATCGAACCGCGCAGCCGCGTGAGCTCGGGCGGGGCGTCGAGGGCCTGGTCGCGTTCATCGCTCATGTCACGAGCCTAGTGAATGGCACGGGGGCGGCCCGTCCCGGCCGCCGAGGAGGGGCCCGGCGGGTGGCCGGGTCAGCGGATGACCAGGTCGATGCGCTGGAACTCCTTGAGGTCCTGGTAGCCGGTGGTCGCCAAGGCCCGCCGCAGGGCGCCGACGAGGTTCATCGTGCCGTCGGTGACGGTGCTCGGCCCGAGGAGCACCTCCTCGAGGGAGCCGACCGAGTCGTAGCGGACGCGCCGCCCGCGGGGCAGCGTGGCGTGCCAGGCCTCGGCGCCCCAGTGCCAGCCCTTGCCCGGGGCCTCGACGGCGCGGGCCAGCGGGCCACCGATCATGGCGGCGTCGGCGCCGGAGGCGATCGCCTTGACGATGTGGCCGGAGGTGCCCATGGCGCCGTCGGCGATGATGTGGACGTAGCGACCGCCCGACTCGTCGAGGTAGTCGCGGCGCGCCTCGGCGACGTCGGCGATGGCCGAGGCCATCGGCACCTCGATGCCGAGCACCTGACGCGTCGTGCTCGTGGCGGCGCCGCCGAAACCGACGAGGACGCCGGCCGCACCGGTGCGCATGAGGTGGAGGGCGGTCTGGTAGCTGGCGCAGCCGCCGACGATGACGGGCACGTCGAGGTCGTAGATGAACTCCTTGAGATCGAGGGGCTCGCCCTGCTCGCTCACGTGCTCGGCCGAGACGGTCGTACCGCGGATGATGAAGAAGTCGACGCCGGCGCTCTCGACGACCGAGGCGAACTCGGCGGCGCGCTGGGGCGACAGGGCGCCGGCGACCGGCACGCCGGCGGCGCGGATCTCGTCGAGCCGGGTCGTGATGAGCTCGGCCTTGATCGGCTCCGCATAGATCTGCTGCATGCGCCGCGTCGCCTCGACCTCGTCGGTGATGGCGGCGAGCTCGGCGAAGAGCGGCTCGGGATCCTCGTAGCGGGCCCACAGGCCCTCGAGGTTGAGCGCGCCGAGGCCGCCCAGCCGGCCGAAGGCGACGGCGGTGGCGGGGCTCATGACGGAGTCCATGGGGCCGGCCACGAGCGGGAAGTCGAACTCGACGGCATCGATCTTCCACGAGAGGTCCACCAGCTCGGGGTCCCGCGTACGCCTCGAGGGAACGATCGCCACGTCGTCCAGCGAGAAAGCCTTCGGCGCGCGCTTGCTGCGTCCGATGTCGTACATAGTCCTCCGATCGCGGTCTGCGGGGACAAATCTACCGGCCCGGGCCCCGGTCGGGCCGTCCGGGGGACCACGTGGGCGCCGAATGGGCGAAGAGGCAAGGTTATTCGCCCGCGCGATCCCCCACTCACCGTTCCGGACGATCCTGCACGAACGCGCAGGAGCGCCCGCACCGCGCTGGGGTCTCCGTCGTGGCGGTCTTCCCACCACAGGCCCGCCGAACCTACCGTGTCAGCGGCAATTCCCGTAGCCGACTCACCGAGGAGCAGACCATGCGCATCGCCGTCCCCACCGAGATCAAGAACAACGAGTTCCGCATCGCCATCACGCCCGTCGGAGTGCACGAGTTGACCCGCCGCGGGCACGAGGTCTACGTCCAGGCCGGCGCCGGGGCGGGCTCGTCCTTCACGGACGAGGAGTTCACCGCCCAGGGCGCGCGGATCGTCGAGGGCGCCGAGGCGACATGGGCCGCCGGCGAGATGGTGCTCAAGGTGAAGGAACCGATCGAGAGCGAGTACCGCTTCCTGACCTCCGACCAGGTGCTGTTCACCTATCTGCACCTGGCCGCCGACCGCCCGCAGACCGAGGCCCTGCTCGGTGCGGGCACCACCGCCATCGCCTACGAGACCGTCCAGCGCGACGACGGCTCGCTGCCGCTGCTGTCGCCGATGTCAGAGGTCGCCGGCTGCCTGGCCCCGCAGGTCGGTGCGGCTCATCTCATGAAGGCGGCAGGCGGACGAGGCGTCCTCTTCGGCTGCGTCGGCGGCGTCCAGAAGGCCAAGGTCGTCGTCCTCGGCGCCGGCACGGCCGGTCAGAACGCGGCACGGATCGCGCTCGGCATGGGCGCCGACGTCACGATCCTCGACGTCGACCTGCGCAAGCTCCACCGCATCATCTGGGACTTCGACAACCGCATCCAGGGGCTGGCCAGCACCGCGCTGGCTGTTCGCGAGCAGGTGCTCGCCGCCGACTTGGTCATCGGCACCGTCCTCATCCCCGGCGCCAAGACGCCCAAGCTCGTCACCGACGACATGGTCGCCGCCATGAAGCCCGGCTCGGTCCTCGTGGACGTCGCCATCGACCAGGGCGGCTGCTTCGAGGACAGCCGCCCGACGACGCACGCCGATCCCACCTTCCCGGTGCACGACTCGGTGTTCTACTGCGTCGCCAACATGCCCGGCGCCGTCCCGAACACCTCCACCCAGGCTCTGGCGAACGCCACCCTCCCCTTTGCGATCCAGCTCGCCGACAAGGGCTGGAAGCAGGCGCTGAGGGACGACCACGCCCTGGCCCTGGGGCTCAACGCGCACGCGGGCAGGCTAGTCTTCGCCGGTGTGGGTGAGGCCCTCGGCATGGAGACCACGCCCCTGGAATCCGTTCTGGTCTGACCCTCAGGAGGGCCTCATGACAGGCAACGAGACGGCGCCCCCGTCCCCGGACGTCCCCGCCGCGAGACCCGACGGGGACGTCAGAGCGCTCAACAGGGAGCTCTCGAACCGTCACATCCAACTCATCGCCATCGGCGGGGCCATCGGCACCGGTCTGTTCATGGGATCCGGCAAGGCCATCAGCCTTGCCGGGCCCTCCCTGCTGCTGGCCTACCTCATCATCGGGCTCATGCTCTTCTTCGTGATGCGGGCCATGGGCGAGATGTTCCTGCACGACCTGCGCTTCAAGTCGTTCCAGGACTTCTCGCGGGAGATGATCGGCCCGTGGGCCGGTTTCTTCACCGGCTGGACCTACTGGGTCCTGTGGGTCGTCACCGCCGCGGCCGAGATGATCGCCATCATCGGTTACTTCGACTTCTGGATCGGGAACCTGAACGTCTCGATGATCTGCACGGCGGCGCTGCTGCTGGCGCTGCTGGGCTCGAACCTTCTGACGGTGAAGCTGTTCGGAGAGCTCGAGTTCTGGTTCGCGCTCATCAAGATCATCGCGATCATCGCGCTGATCCTGGTCGGCGCGTACATGGTGACGACCGGGTTCACCTCGCCGGACGGCACAGTGGCCTCGGTCACCTACCTGTGGAGTCACGGGGGCGTCTTCCCGACCGGCCTGACCGGTTTCCTGGCGGCGTTCCAGCTGGCGATCTTCTCGTTCATCGGAACCGAGTTGATCGGCACGGCGGCGGCGGAGACGGCCGACCCGCACAAGACACTGCCGAAGGCGATCAACGCCATCCCGGTGCGCATCATCATCTTCTACGTCCTGGCGCTGGCCGCCATCATGGCGGTCACGCCCTGGGACAGGGTGAGTCCCGAGATGAGCCCCTTCGTCAACGTGTTCAACCTCGCCGGTCTGGTGGCGGCGGCCAGTGTCATGAATTTCGTGGTGCTGACCTCGGCGTCGTCCAGTTCGAACTCGGGGATCTTCTCCACCTCACGGATGCTCTACGGTCTGGCCGACACGGGCTACGCCTCGAAACGGTTCGCCAGGCTGTCGGGTCGGCACGTGCCGGCCAACGCGCTGGTGCTGTCCGGGGCGCTCGTCTTCATCGCCTTCCCGGTGCTGAAGATCGGCGGTACAGTGATGCGGGCCTTCCAGCTCATCTCGAGCGTGTCGTCGATCCTCGTGCTGTTCATCTGGTCGCTCATCATGGTGGCCTACATCATGTACCGCAGGAAGTTCCCGCAGGCTCACGCGCAGGCCTCCTTCAGGGTGCCGGGCGCCGTCTTCATGCCGTGGGTCGTGTTGGTGTTCTTCCTCGGCATGATCGCGATCCTGGCGCTCGACGAGGAGACGCGCGTCGCCCTGGTCCTGACGCCGTTGTGGTTCATCGCCCTGGCCGTCGTCTGGCGGCTCCGCTTCGCGGGCCGGCCGGCCGTCGTCAAGACGCCGGCAGCCGCGGCGGACTGATCCGCGAGCGACGGGAGGGGCGCCCCTCCCGTCGTGGGGCCGTCGCGAACCGAGCCCGTGCTCGCGCGAGGAGCGGGTTCGGGACGGCGGTCGTCCGGATGCCGCGCGGACGGCTCCCGCAGATCCGCCGAGGCGAATGGCAGTCGTCGCCGAGGCCCTGAGCGGAGTCCTGCAGGCGCGAGCTCGCCCGGGCCCGTGTCAAGCCTTGGGTTTTGCGGGGGCTCGTCTGTCCGGTTGCGGTGGTCTGTAGAGGCTGGTTGCCGCCCTTGATGACCTCGAAGGCCATGCTCGGTCCCGTGGGCGTGTTCGTGCTCGATGGGGGTGAGCATCCCGATCGCGGGGTGGGGCCGTACCGCCTTCTGCGCTCCTCGGGATGAGTCTCAAGCTGAGCGCGTCGCTCAACGAGCGCAGCCCGATCGGGCCGGACATGCCGACCGGGTCGTTGCCCGCCTACGAGTACGGGTTCGCGGCCCAGCCGACCCCCTCCGCGGGGAGCAGAGGCACCCCGGCACCGGGCGTCGTCCCGACCGGGGTTAGCCGCGGCCGCAGCACGGGCGCCATCCCGCCGGACGTCATGCGGACATGGCCCGACGCCATGCGGCGACAACCGACCGGCGCCGCGATCTCCGCCGAATGACAACGAACCACCTGGTCGGCATCGTGCTCCGTCCGCGAGACGATCGTCCCGGGCAGCCCGTCGTCCGTCCGCCCCGCCACTGCCCCTCTCAGGGGCCGACCCCGGGGTGCCCGTCTCAGTCGTGCGAGGAGTAGTTCGGGGCCTCGACGGTCATCTGGATGTCGTGCGGGTGGCTCTCGCGCAGGCCGGCCGAGGTGATGCGCACGAAGCGTCCCCGCTCCTGGAGCTGGTCGATCGTGCGGGCGCCCGAGTAGAACATGGCCTGGTGCACCCCCCCGATGAGCTGGTAGACGACGGCTCCCAGAGGGCCGCGGTAGGGCACCTGGCCCTCGATGCCCTCGGGGACGATCTTGTCGTTGCTCGTGACGTCGGCCTGGAAGTAGCGGTCCTTCGAGTAGCTCATCCTGCGGCCGCGGGTGGCCATGGCGCCGAGGGAGCCCATGCCGCGGTACTCCTTGAACTGCTTGCCGTTGATGAAGACGAGCTCGCCGGGGCTCTCGTCGCAGCCTGCGAGCAGGGAGCCGAGCATGACCGTGTCCGCGCCCGCCACGATGGCCTTGGCGACGTCGCCGGAGTACTGCAGGCCGCCGTCGCCGATGACCGGGACGCCGAAGGGCCGGCAGGCGCAGGCGGCCTCGGCGATGGCCGTGACCTGGGGGACGCCGACACCGGCGACGACGCGGGTCGTGCAGATCGAGCCGGGGCCGACCCCGACCTTGACGGCGTCCGCGCCGGCCTCGCACAGGGCCCCGGCGGCCTCGAAGGTGGCGACGTTGCCGCCGACGACGTCGACGTCCTTCGCGGCCGGCTCGGCCTTGAGGCGGGCGATCATGTCCATCTCGGCCCTGGAGTGGCCGTGCGCGGTGTCGACGACGAGGACGTCGACGCCCTCCTCGACGAGCGCCATGGCGCGCTGGAAGGCGTCGCCGTAGAAGCCGATCGAGGCGCCGACCCGCAGGCGGCCCTGCGGGTCCTTGCTCGCCAGCGGGAACTGGTCGGACTTCACGAAGTCCTTGAGCGTGATGAGGCCCTTGAGCCGGCCCGCGTCGTCGATGAGCGGCAGTTTCTCGATCTTGTTGCGGGCCAGCAGGGCCAGCGCGTCGTCGGAGGCGATGCCCTCGGGCGCCGTGACGAGCGGCATGGGCGTCATCACCTCGCGCACCGGGCGGGCCGAGTCGGTCTCGAAGCGCATGTCGCGGTTCGTGATGATGCCGAGCAGCGTCATGTCCTCGGCGACGACGGGGACGCCGCTGATGTGGAAGGTGGCGCACAGCGCGTCGACGTCGGCGAGGCTCATGTCGGGACCGATGGTGATGGGCTCGACGACCATGCCTGCCTCGGAGCGCTTCACCCGGTCGACCATGGCGGCCTGGTCCTCGACGGACAGATTGCGGTGGATGATGCCCAGACCGCCCTCGCGGGCCATGGCGATGGCCATGGCGGACTCCGTGACGGTGTCCATGGCGGCGGAGATGAGCGGCACGTTGAGGGTGATGCGCCTGGTGACGCGCGAGCTGGTGCTGACCTCGGAGGGGATCACGTCGGTCTCGCGCGGGATGAGGAGGACGTCGTCGAAGGTCAGCGCCAAGGGCGCGATCTCACCGGTCTCCCGCTCCGCCTCGAGCCTGCTGCTCGCCGTCTCCCGTGCCATGTGACGCCCTCTCCTCGCTCGACGGTGGGACCAAGTCTAGTGAGTCCGGCGCCGGGCGGGCGGACGGTCCTGCGCCCTCGCGCGGTCCTCCCGTCGGGCTCGCGGCTTCGGGCCGGGACGCGCGAGGGCGGCCGGACCGGTGTCCGACCGCCCTCTGCGGTGCGTGGGCTCAGCGGCTCACTTCTTGTCGTCGTCGTCCTCGTCGGGCTTGTTCACCACGAGGGTCTCGGTGGTGAGCAGCAGGCCGGCGATGGAGGCGGCGTTGGCCAGGGCCGAGCGCGTGACCTTCACCGGGTCGATGACGCCCTGGTCGATGAGGTTGCCGTACTCGCCGGTCCGGGCGTTGTAGCCCTCGTTGGCGGCCATGTCGGCGATCCGCGAGACGATGACGTAGCCCTGCTCGCCGCCGTTCTCGGCGATCCAGCGGGTCGGCTCGACGACCGCCCTCTGGACGATCTGGGCGCCGACCTTCTCGTCGCCGGCCAGGCCGAGGCCGTCGACGGACGAGGCGGCGTGGATGAAGGCGGCGCCGCCGCCGGCGACGATGCCCTCCTCGATCGCGGCGCGCGTGGCGGACACGGCGTCCTCGATGCGGTGCTTCTTCTCGTTGAGCTCCACCTCGGTGGCCGCACCGACCTGGATGACGCAGACACCGCCGGCCAGCTTCGCGACGCGCTCGTTGAGCTTCTCGCGATCCCAGTCGGAGTCGGTGCGCTCGATCTCGGCGTGCAGCTGCTTGACGCGGGCCTCGACGGCAGAGGCGTCGCCGCCGCCCTCAACGATGGTCGTCGCGTCCTTCGTCACGACGACGCGGCGGGCGCGGCCGAGGACTTCGAGGCCGACCTCGTTGAGCTTGAGGCCGACGGTCTCGGAGACGACCTGGCCGCCGGTGAGGATCGCGATGTCCTCGAGGATCGCCTTGCGGCGGTCACCGAAGGCCGGGGCCTTGACGGCCACGGAGGTGAAGGTGCCGCGGATCTTGTTCACCACGAGGGTCGACAGCGCCTCACCGTCGACGTCCTCGGCGATGACGACGAGCTGGCCCTTCGCCGCGATGACCTTCTCGAGCAGCGGCAGCAGGTCGTTCATCGAGGAGATCTTGCCGTCGTTGATGAGGATGTAGGGGTTGTCGAGGACAGCCTCCATGCGATCCTGGTCGGTGACGAAGTACGGGGAGATGTAGCCCTTGTCGAACTGCATGCCCTCGGTGAACTCGAGCTCGGTGCCGAGGGTCTGGGACTCCTCGACGGTGATGACGCCGTCCTTGCCCACCTTGTCGAAGGCGTCGGCGATGATCCGGCCGATCTCCTCCTCGCGGGAGCTGATGGTGGCGACATTCGCCATGTCAGCGGTGGTCTGAACCTCGCGGGCCGCCCCGCGCAGCGACTCGGTGATCGCCGCGACGGCCTTCTCGATGCCGCGCTTGAGGCCGACCGGGTTGGTGCCGGAGGCCACGGCGCGCAGACCCTCGTGGACCATGGCCTGGGCGAGCACGGTGGCGGTGGTGGTGCCGTCGCCGGCGATGTCGTTGGTCTTGGTCGCGACCTCCTTGGCGAGCTGGGCGCCGAGGTTCTCGTAGGGGTCGTCGAGCTCGACCTCCTTGGCGACGGTCACGCCGTCGTTGGTGATCGTGGGGGCGCCCCACGACTTGTCGAGGACGACGTAACGGCCCTTGGGGCCGAGCGTCACCTTGACGGTGTTGGCGAGGACGTCGACGCCGCGCTCGAGGGAGCGGCGGGCCTCCTCGTCGAACTGGAGCTGCTTAGCCATGAGTACCGGCCCGCCTTACTTCTCGACGACCGCGAGGATGTCGCGGGCGTTGAGCAGGAGGTAGTCCTCGCCGTTGTACTTGACCTCGGTGCCGCCGTACTTGCTGAAGACGACGACGTCGCCCTCGGAGACGTCCATGGGGACGCGGACGCCCTTGTCGTCCACGCGGCCGGGGCCGGCGGCGATGACCCTGCCCTCCTGCGGCTTCTCCTTGGCGGTGTCGGGGATCACCAGGCCCGAAGCGGTGGTGGTCTCGGCTTCCAGAGGCAGAACGAGGACGCGGTCCTCGAGCGGCTTGATCGTGGTGGCCACGTCAAACCCCTTTCTCACTAGTCAGCGCCTTTCGGCGCGGGTTTCTCGGCTGTGTCGACCAGCGGGACGTCGTCGCGGTGCCATCCCCTGGACTGGCACTCCCCTACCGGGAGCGCCAAGGACCAAGTTATACCCGCTTTAGCACTCGATCAAGCCGAGTGCCAGGGCTCCGGGTCGGAGCACGGGGCGCCACCGATGGCGCTCGGGCTCTGCGGGGGTGGCGGGTTTCCGGGTCTTGATGGGCCAGGGCCCCGCAGTGCGGATTCGTGGATCGTCTCCGGGACCGGGCCCGGGGATGCCGGCATGCATGGGAGGCCCGACAGAGAACACCCACACATCAGCCGTCGGTGATGATGCCCTTGCCGATGAGCCAGTCGCGGGCCACGTCGGCCGGCTCACGGCCGTCCACGTCGACCTGGGCGTTCATGGCGATGAGCTCCTGGTCGGTGAGCAGGGGGGAGACGGCGCCGAACAGCTCGTCGTAGGCGGCCGGGTTCCGGTCGTAGACCTCACGGGGCAGCACGGGTGAGGCGTTGTAGTTCGGCAGGAAGTGCAGGTCGTCGGCGAGAACCGTCAGGTCGAGCGCCTGGATGCGCCCGTCGGTGGTGAAGATCTCGCCGAAGTTGCACACCCCCTCGGCCGTGGCCGAGTAGATGGCGCCGGTGTCCATGACCATGCGCTGCGTCGAGCCGGGGTCGAGGCCGTAGCGCCGGGCCATCGGCTCGAAGCCGTCGTTGCGGTTGGCGAACTCGCTCTCGAGGCAGAAGGTCAGCTCGGAGGGATCGAGGGAGGTCAGCTCGGAGAACTTCGTGACGCCCAGACGCTGCGCGGTGCTCGCGTTCATGGCGAAGCCGTACGTGTTGTTCGCGGGCACCGGGGACAGCCAGACGAGGTTGTTGAGCCTGGCGTCCTCGTCGCGGACGGCCTCGTACTGGGCCTGCGGGTCGGCGATGGGATCGGAGTGGCCGAGGTAGCTGATCCAACCCGTGCCGTTGTACTCCCACATCATCTGTATCTGATCGCTCAGGAGCGCCTGCCGGGTCGACGAGGAGCCGGGGATGCCGGTGAGATCGGACACGTCGGCCCCGGCCGACTCGAGGAGGATGACGGCGATCTTGCCGAGCACGAGCTGCTCGGTGAAGCTCTTGGAGCCCACGGAGATGCTCGTCCCGCTCAGGTCGATGTCGGCCAGGTCGCCGGCGAGATGGCCGGAGCGCGTGAAACCGCCGGAGGTGCCGAGCCCGCACGAGGCGAGCAGGAGGCACAGGGCCAGGGCCGGCAGGACGACGAGACGGCGGATTCGGGGAACGGCTCGGGTCATCTCACAGTCCCTTCGGCTCGACGATCAGTTGCAGCACCTGCCCGGCCCACTCCACGAGGAGCGCCAGGAGGGCCACGAGGATGGCGCCGGAGACGAGGATTCGGAAGCGGAACAGGGTGATCCCCGTCTGGATGAGGGCGCCCAGCCCGCCGGCGTTGATGAAGGTGGCGAAGCTGGCCGTGCCCACGAGCAGGACGAGCGCCGTGCGCACGCCGGCCATGATGACCTTCGCGGCCAGGGGCAGCTCGATGCGCATGAGCACGCCCACCGCCGAGATGCCCATGCCGCGCCCGGCCTCGATGAGGCCGCGGTCGACGCCCTGGAGGCCCGTGATGGTGTTCTGGAGCACCGGGAGGAAGGCGTAGATGCTCAGCGCGACGACGGCGGTGGCGGTGCCGAAGCCCATCGCCATGGCCAGGAGCACGACGAGCCCGATGACGGGCGCCGCCTGACCGGCGTTGGCGATCACCAGGACGACCGGCGCCGCCCGCTTGATGCCCGGGCGGGTGAGCAGGATGCCGATGGGGATGGCGGTGACGAGCACGACGACGGTGCAGATGAGCGTGAGCACGATGTGCTGGACGGTCAGCTCGCCGATCGTGCCCCAGGCGAGCTGACGGGACTCGATGTCGTCGAGGTCGGCGGTGCAGCGCCAGAGGAGCCAGCCGGCGAAGATGACGACGACGGCGACGGGGATCCCGAGCAGGAACCTGCGGTCGTCGGCGGAGAGGCGGTTCAGCATGACGGCTCCTGCCCCGCCCCGTCGGGACGGCTCTCCCCCTCGATCTCGCCCGGCCGCTGGGCGCCCTCGGCGGGCGACTCGTCGACCGGCTCGGCGCTGAGCCTTCGCACGAACCGCGTGATCTCGTCGAAGGTGGCCACGCCGAGGAACTCGCCCGCGTGGTCGACGACGAGGGCGCCCTCGTGGAACGAGGTGACGAGCGCGTCGAGGACCGCGTCGAGGGTGGCGTCCTCGTCGAGGAGGATCGGCTGGCGCCCGGGCCTGACCTGCACCCGCTCGCCCCGCAGGGTGTTCGTCCAGTACCAGTCCACCGGGTGGTTCCGCCCGTCGACGACGACGACCTGGTTCGTGCCGCGCTCGCGGGCCTGGGCGAGGACGCGTGCCACGGGGTCCCCGCCGCGGACGAGGACGGCGCTCTCCAGCTCGATCGAGGAGACCCTCTCCAGGGCGAGGCGTCGCAGGGTCGAGCCGCCGCCGGTGAAGTCGGCGACGAAGTCGTCGGCCGGGTTCGTGAGGATCTCGGAGGCCGTGCCGTACTGGGCGATGCGCGCCTGGTCCTGCAGCACGAGGATGCGGTCGCCGAGCTTGATGGCCTCGTCGATGTCGTGGGTGACGCACACGATGGTCTTGTGCAGCTGGGCCTGCACGTCGAGCAGCTCGTCCTGGAGGTGGGTGCGGGTGATCGGGTCGACGGCGCCGAAGGGCTCGTCCATGAGCAGGACGGGCGGGTCGGCGGCCAGGCCCCGGGCGACCCCGACGCGCTGCTGCTGACCGCCGGACAGCTCCTTCGGGTAGCGGTCGCGGTAGGCGGCGGGGTCGAGGCCCACCATCTCGAGGAGCTCGTCGGTGCGACGGGCGATGCGCCTCTTGTTCCAGCCGAGCAGCTTGGGGACGACGGCGACGTTGGCGCCGACCGTCATGTGGGGGAACAGGCTCCCGCCCTGGATGACGTAGCCGATGCGCCGGCGCAGCTCGTCGGCGTCGAGGCTTCGGGTGTCCCGCCCGTCGATGGTGATCGTGCCGCTCGTGGGCTCGATGAGCCGGTTGATCATCTTGAGGCTCGTCGTCTTGCCGCAGCCGGAGACGCCGACGAAGGTGACGATCCTCCCGGCGGGGATGGTGAGGCTGAGATGATCGACGGCTGCCCGCCCCTGCCCGGGGTAGCGCTTCACGACGTCGGCGAAGACGATCTCGCTGCCGGTGGCGGTCGAGGTCTGGCTCATGAACGGATTCCCTTCGGGATGGTGAGGCGGCCGACGCCGACGAGCACCGCATCGGCGAGGAGTGCCACGATGACGATGCCGACGGTTCCGACGACGGCGTAGTTGAGGGCGTTCTTGCCGCCGATCTGGGCCAGCCCGGTGAAGATGTACGAGCCGAGGCCCGGCCCGAGCGCGTAGGCGGCGACGGCGGCGATGCCCATGGACATCTGCGTCGAGACGCGCAGTCCGGTGAGGATGACGGGCCAGGCCAGGGGGAGCCTGATCCGGAGGAAGACGCCGACCGTCCGCATGCCCATGCCGCGGGCCGATTCGATGAGCGCCCGGTCGACCCCGAGGAGGCCGACGACGGCGTTGCGCAGGATGGGCAGCACCGCGTAGAAGGTGACGACGGCCACCGAGGTGACCGTCCCGATGCCGCACAGCGGGATGAGCAGGCCGAGCAGCGCGAAGGACGGGATGGTGAGACCGACCGTCGAGATGGCGTTGGCGACGGGCTCGAGCCTCGGCACGGTCGTGACGACGACGGCCAGGGCGACGGCGATGACCGTCGCCAGCAGCACGGACTGGGCGACGAGGCTGGCATGCTGATAGGAGCGGAATGCGATGTCCGCCCAGCGTTCGGAGATGAAAGCTCCCATGGTCCTCCCCGTCCTCAGGTGTCCTGCACGATCCCCTCGGAGCAGGGGGCCTCTTTCCGTCCACCATAGGTCGTGATCGGGCCCGATGCACATTCCGGCGACTTTCCCCCTCCTCGGAGCCCCACCAGATGCCCTCGCGCGAGCCGTTCCCGCGTCCTGCTCCCCACCGGCCGCACTCGTGCCGAGCGCCCGCGGGACCCCTCCCCCACCGGCGCCGCGCAGGGGTGGGGTCACGGGGCGGGGCGCTCCAGCCGCCGTACGACGAAAGCCCGCGCACCACCCGTCGTGGGGCTCAGGAGGAGGGTGGCCCGGTTCGGGCCGGAGGGGCGCAGCCGTCGGCGCAGCTGCGCCGGGTCGAGGTCGAGGGCGCGCTTCTTGATCTCGAGGACGCCGACCCGGTGGGCGCGCACCCAGGCCCGCAGGGCGGCGGGCCCGGCGTCCAGTTCCTCGAGCACCTCGAAGCAGTCGGCGAGCGGGCCGTGGACGGGCTCGTCGCACGAGAGGTAGGCGACGCGCTCGGCGAGCCGCCACAGGCCGGGCGCAATGGCGGCCGAGGCGCCCGCCCGGCTCACGGCGGGGTCGGGTTCGAGGATGTAGCGCCCCGGCGCGCGGACGGGCGGCGCCGGTGCGTCGGGCTCGGCCCGGACGAGGGCCCCGGAGGGCAGCAGCTGCGCCGCGCGCCCGGGCCCGGCACCCGGGATCCGCCACAGCCCGCACTCGACGAGCTCGTGGTGCTCGCTCACCCAGACCGCCTCGGCCGCCTCGGGCAGAGCCTCGGCCGGGGCTCCGGGGCCGAGCCTCACGACGGCGCTCGTCGGGCCGGCGAGCACGTCCTGGACGAATCCCCAGCCGGGTCGCAGGTCGGCGAGCCGCCAGCTGCGGCCGCGGGCGGTGCGGCGGGCCGGATCGAGGAGGACGGCGGTGCGCCCGTCCGCCCCGGCGGTCAGGTCAGCGCCGACCCGGGTCGCGTCGGCGCAGAGCACACGGGCGCCGGGCAGGTTGCGGGCGGCGAACTCGGCGGTGGCCGGGTCGATGTCGACGGCGGTGACGTCCAAGCCTGCGTCGAGGCAGGCCAGGGCGTCGACGCCGGCGCCGCAGGCGAGGTCGACGACCCGGGTGATGCCGGCGGCGACGAGGCGGGCGGCTCGCCAGCGCGAGACGGCCGGCCGGGAGGCCTGCTCGACGGAGTCGGGCGTCCACCAGAGGCGAGCGGCGCCCGGGCCCATTCTCCGGCGGGCCCGGGCGCGCAGCCCCGCCTGGGTGAGGGCCGCCGCGGCCAGCTCGGGATCGAAGGCGGCGCGCATGGCCTCGGCGGCCGCCAGGGAGTCGGGGTCGGGCAGCGCCTCGGCGGCGGCGACGGCCTCGGCCCCCTCGGGGCCGGTCAGACGGCGCGCGAGCTCGATGTGCACCCGTGCAGGGTACTCGAGCCGGGCCGACACGCGGCGGGCCGGCCCCGCTGCTCGTGACGGGCGGCCGGGGCTCAGGGCAGGACCGTCCAGCGGGCGCCGGTCGGGCGGCCGTTCTCGTACGGGATGACGGCGTGGAACTGGGGCACGTCGGGGTCGAGGACGAGCGGCACGAAGTAGCGGTCGCCCTCCCACATGTCCAGTTGGCCGAGCCGGTCGATGCGCTCCCAGGCGAGCGGGCCCTCCTCGTTGGCCGGGGGGATGTCGCCGTGCCAGGCGTCGACGACGAAGACGAAGCCGAACTGGTCCGAGCCGTCCGGGTTGAAGCCGGGCCAGCTGACCGTGCCGGCCAGGCTCATGTGGTCGACCTCCAGGCGGGCCTCCTCGCGCAGCTCCCGTTTCATGCCGGCGGCCACGTCCTCGTCGCGCTCGACCTTGCCGCCCAGCCCGTTGTACTTGCCGAGCTGGTCGTCGTCGGGTCTGGCGGTGCGGTGCACCATGAGGACGCGCTCGCCGTCGGGGTGGAGCACGAAGGCCAGGGTGGTCAGCTGCGGGCAGATCACGGGCCACCTCCTGTCAGCGGGTGCGGCCGGCGCCCCGGCGCACGGCCAGGCCGGTGAGCAGGCTCTGGGCGGCCAGGGACGCGCCGACCCCCTCGCCGGCGCGCAGGCGCAGGTCGAGCAGCGGCTCCAGGCCGAGTTCGGTGAGCACCTCGCGGTGCGCGAACTCGCGGCTGACCTGCCCGGCGACCAGGTAGGGCTGGACGGCCGGGGTCACCTCGACGGCGGCCAGGGCGGCCACCGAGGTGGCCAGGCCGTCGAGCACGACGATCGCCCCGGCCTCGGCGGCGCCGATCGTCACGCCGGCGAGCACGGCGAACTCCGGACCGCCGACCTCGGCGAGAGTGCGGGCCGGGTCCGTGCGCAGCGCCTGCGGATCGACGCGGCGGAAGACGGCGCGGAGCACCTCGGCCTTGTGGTCGAGCATCGCCGCGTCCGAGCCGGCCCCGATGCCGACGGCCCGCTCGGGGCTGATGCCGGTGAGCGCACTGGCCAAGGCGGAGGCGACCGTCGTATTGGCCACGCCGATCTCGCCGAGGGCGACGAGCCCCCCGGCTGCGGCGCGCCGGCCGAGTTCCCGTCCGGCCGCGATGAGGCGGGCCGTGTCCCCGCCGGTCATGGCCGGGGCGTTCACCAGGTCGCCGCGGGGGCCGGCCGGGCGCAGCTGCTCGACACCGGCCAGGGGCTCGCCCGCGACGCCCGCGTCGACGAGGATCGTGTCCAGGCCGGCGGCGACCGCGGTGACGACGCCGACCGCGCGGCCGGCGGCCGCGGCGTCCATGACCTCGCGGGTCACCGACTGGTCGAAGGCCGAGACGCCGTGCTCGACGATCGGGTGGTCGGCGGCGACGAGGACGAGGGTGCCGGCGGTGACCTCCTCGCCGGTGACGGCGACCGTGCGGTCGAGCGCCTGGTCGAGCCTGCCCAGCGAGCCGGGCGGGGTGAGCAGGTCGTCGGCCCGGTCGCGGGCGGCCACGACGCGGCGCTGGTCGGGGGCGGCGAGCTCGCTCCACAGCGGCGAGGAGGGGTCGGGTCCGGGCACCGGGGCGGGCGGCGCGGTCTCGGGAGACGGCGCGGCGCCGGGCAGTCCGCTCACCGGCGGCCGGGGCGCGTTCTCGGGCCAGCGGTCGGCCATGATCACCTCGTCCAGGGGCAGCTTGTGCGACCAGGCGCGGCGCTCGAGGCCGGGGAGGGGCGGGCGTTCGTCGGGCCAGCCCAGGCACAGCCAGCCGAGGGTCTCGACGCCGGCGGGCAGGTGCAGCAGACCGGCGAGCTCGGCGGGGCGCATGAGCGTCACCCAGCCCATGCCGAGGCCGGCCGCGCGGGCGGTGAGCCACATGTTCTCGATGGCGGCGGCGCAGCTCCACAGGTCGGCGTCGTGGAAGGTGTTGCGGCCGAGCACCCCGGAGGCGGGGGTGCGGCGGTCGCAGGCGACGACGAGGCCGAGCGGGGCCTCCCGGATGCCCTCCAGCTGCAGGTCGAGCAGCCGGGACCTCCGGTCGGGCGTCAGGCCGGCCGCTTGGCGCAGCCGTTCGCGGTCGGCCATGAGGGCGGCGCGCTCACGGGTGCGGCGGTCGCGCACGACGAGGAAGCGCCACGGCTGGGACTGGCCGACGCTGGGGCCGCTGTGGCCCGCCCCGATGACGGCGCGGACGAGCTCGTCCGCCACGTCGTCGGGCCGGTAGCGGCGGATGTCGCGGCGGGCGCCGATGACACGGTCCAGGGCGGCGCGGGTGGCGTCGTCGAAGGCCCAGCCGGTGATGTCGTCGTCGCGTTCGGCCGAGCTCGTCGCGTCGCCGATGAGCGGCACCGGGCGACGCCAGATGCGACCGGAGGACTCGGTGGTGTGCGCACTCATGGGCCCACGGTACCGGTGGATCGCCAGGGGCGTGGCCCGGCGGCCCCGCCCGGTGGACGCGCGCTCCGCGGGCCGTCGGAGCGCAGTCGCGACCGATGGCGGGTCAGTCGCGTACGACGACCGTCCCGACCGGCAGCCCCGAGTCGGCGCCGATGCCCAGGCCGGAGGGCTCCAGCCCGGCCTCGACGATCTGGGCGCCGAGCACGGCGATCATGGCGCCGTTGTCGGTGCACAGCCCCGGCCGCGGCCGACGCAGCACGACACCGGCGGTGGCGGTGCGCTCGGCCAGCAGGGTGCGCAGCCGCGAGTTCGCGGCGACGCCCCCGCCGATGATCATGTCCGTGATGCCGTGGTGCCGGGCGGCGTCGACGGCCTTGGCGGTGATGACGTCGGCGACGGCCTCCTGGAAGGAGGCCGCCACGTCGGCCACCGGCACGTCGAGGCCGTCGAGGCGGCGCGTCTCGACCCAGCGCGCGACGGCGGTCTTGAGGCCCGAGAAGGAGTAGTCGAAGCGGTGCCGGGCCATGTCGTGCGGGGCGGTGAGGCCGCGCGGGAAGCGGATGGCCGTCGGGTCGCCGCCCCGGGCGGCCTCGTCGATGACCGGCCCGCCCGGGTAGGGCAGGCCGAGCAGCCGGGCGACCTTGTCGTAGGCCTCGCCGGCGGCGTCGTCGATCGTCGTGCCGACCTCGACGACGTCGCCGGTGATGTTCCCCACCCGCAGCAGCTGGGTGTGACCGCCCGAGACGAGCAGCGCCAGCGTGGGGCGGGCCAGCGGCCGGGCCGGTTCGCCGGCGGGATGGTCGAGCAGGTCGACGGCGACATGGCCGACGAGGTGGTTGAGCCCGTACAGCGGCCTGCCGAGGACCGCCGCAAGGGTCTTCGCCGCGGCCAACCCGACGACGAGGGAGCCCATGAGGCCCGGCCCGGCGGTGACGGCGACGGCGTCGAGCTCCGACAGGTCGACGTCGGCCGCGGCGACCGCGCGGCGCAGGGCGGGGCCGATGGCCTCCAAGTGGGCGCGCGAGGCCACCTCGGGCACGACGCCGCCGAAGCGGGCGTGCAGCTCCATGGAGCTGGCGACCTCGTTGGCGAGCAGCTGCTCGCCGCGCACGATGCCCACCGAGGTCTCGTCGCAGCTGGACTCGATGCCCAGCACGAGAGGTTCGCTCATGGTCGTCCTCCTTCGCCCGTGTCGGGTCGGGTCGTGTCCGGCGGGGTGATCGGGGCCTCCATGACGAGGGCGTCGGCCCCTGGCCCGTAGTAGTCGGCGCGGACGTCGATGCGGGTGAAACCGGCCCGCCCGTAGAGGGCCAACGCGGAGGTGTTGTCGTGGCGGACCTCCAGCAGCATCCGGCGCGCCCCGGCCGAGGCGGCCTCGGCGAGCAGCCGGGCGAGCAGGGCGGCGGCCACGCCCCGGCCGCGGTGGGCCGGGGCGACGACGATGCGCAGCAGCTCGGCGTCCTCGTAGAGCACCCCGACGACGCCGGCGGCGACCAGCAGTTCGCCGGAGTACGCCCCCAGTGCCCGGTTGCCGGGACGGGTCAGCTCACTCGTCCACGACCGTGCGCTCCAGCGCTCGCGCGGGGGGAACCCGAGGTCCTCCAGGGCGAGCAGACCGGGCAGGTGGGCGGCGCCGAGGCGCTCGCCGCGTCTCACGGGCAGGCCGACGGCGGCGTTCACTGCGCCGTCCCGGGGCGCAGACGGTGACGGCGCCCGGTGAGCGCCGACTTGCGCGCGGTGGGCGGTGCGGCGTCGGGTGTGCGCAGGTACAGCGGCTCGAGGCCGACGTCGGGCAGCTCGTGCAGGTGGGCGGCGAGGAGGCCGGCGTCGAGCCCGAGCGGCGCGTCGCCGGGGCGGCGGGGGGCGAGCAGGTCCGGGTAGACGCGCACGCCGGGCCCGGCGGTGGGCAGCTCGGGAAGGACGGCCGGGGCGCTCACCCGCGGCTGGCCGACGCGACGTCCGTCACGGTAGGCGGCCCAGTAGAGCTCCCTGCGCCGGGCGTCGGAGGCGATGATGAACTCCGCCGGCGCGCCCCGGGCGGCCCACTGGGCGGCGATGGCGTCGAGGCTGCACACGCCGATGACGGGCACGCCCGCCGCGATACCGGCGGTGACGGCGGTGGCCACGCCCACCCGCAGCCCGGTGAACGGGCCGGGCCCGACCCCGACGCCGATCGCCGCGAGGTCGGCCCAGCCGATGCCCGCGTCCGCCAGGACGGCCTGGATGGTCGGCACGAGCAGTTCGACGTGGGAGTGGTTGTCGCCCGCCTGCTCGGAGGCGACCGTCCGGCCGTCGCGGGCCAGGCCGGCGGTGACGACGGTCGACGTGTCGACGGCCAGCGTCCAGCCGATCGGGCGGGTGGGCGGATGGGCGCTCATCGGGTCTCCTGGGCCTCGGCGGCCGGTGCGGCGAGTTCGTCGCGCAGGCCGTGAAGGTTCTCGCCGGCCCAGCGGTCGCCGTGGCCGGTGAGGTAGACGGTGCGGGTGTCGTCGGCCGGGTCGTCGCCGCGGGCGATGTCGATGTCGAGCCGGTCGGGGGCCAGACCCTCGGCCATCCCGGCGCCCCATTCGACGAGGGTGACCGAATCGTCCATGGTGGCGTCGAGGTCGATGTCCTCGAGCTCGGCGGCCGAGCCCATGCGGTAGGCGTCGACGTGCACCAGATCGGGGCCGGTGCCGCGGGCGCGGTGCACGCGGGACAGGACGAAGGTGGGCGAGATGACCGGCCCCTCGACGTCGAGGCCGGCGCCGATCCCCTGGGCGAGGGTGGTCTTGCCGGCGCCGAGTCCGCCGTTGGCGACGAGCAGGTCACCGGCGCGCAGGCGGGCGGCCAGCAGCGCGCCGAGGCGGCGCATCTGCTCGGCCGTGGGCACGGCGACGGCCACGGGCAGGTCGATGCCCAGGATGAGACCCCCCGGCACCTCGTGGTCGGTGCTGAACCCGTGGGAGCGCCACCAGCCGATGACCTCGGGCAGGTCGGTGCGGGCCATGAGCTGGAGCCGGCGCAGCCCCTGCTCGGCGGCCCGCTCCCCCGCCGCGCGGACGATGAGGGCGGCGAGCCCGCAGTGCTGGAACCGGGGCCGGACGCTGACCCTGTGCACCATGAGGGTGTCCGGGTCGGGGGCGCTCATGAGCAGACAGGCCGCGTCGCGGCAGCCGACGGTGGCGATGATGCCGCCGCCGTCTGCGATGCGGGCGCGCACGTCGTCGACGGTGTCGCTCAGCGCCTCGGGCGGGGGGTCGAGTGCTCGTCTGGCCCCGAAGGCCTCGTGGATGATGGCGAGCACGGCGGGCGCGTCCTGCGGGCCCGCCAGTCTCAGCTGCACGTCGTCATCGGTCACGTCGGCCCAGTCTAGTGAGTGACCCACCCGGGCCTGATCCGGCAGCCAGAGTCGCCCTTCATCTGACCGAAACCGTCCCCTGCATCGCCCCGGTCGGCCAGGCCTCCCGACGATCCGCGAATCCGCGTCATGGACGATCTCGCGACGGTCCCCGCCGGTGCTGACCGTCGCGGCCCAGCGCCCGCACTCGCCCACTCGTACCGGTACGACCTGCCGGTGGGCTGGGTCACCTCGACCAGACGGCCCGCCGCGTCCCGCCCGAACCTGACCAGGGATGGAACAGCAAAACCGCGTACGATCAAGGACCATGGCAACGCCGACCCACAGCGTGTCGACGTCCGCATCACGGAACGGGTCGGCTCCTCCCGGCTCGGACGTGTCTCGTCGGGGCGCGTGGTGCGCTCGGCCGCTGGCCGACCCGGATCGGTGACCGGTGCCGTGCCGACGCCCGTGGTCCGGCCGTGTGGCCGGGTTCACTGTCTGGAGCCCCTGCGCCGGTACGGCCGCCCACCGCGGCGCACGCCCCTGCGGCCCCCCTGCCTGCGGGCCGGGCGCGGCGGGGCGATGAGGGCCTTGTACCGCTCGGCGCTGATCGGTTCGCCGTCGGGCTCGGCGCCGCCGGTCAGCTCGGCGAGCCGTTCGCCGGGGCGCACGCCGTGGGGGCGCTCGTGGACGCCGGCCTCGCGCAGGATGCGCTCCATCCGGCGGCGCTGGCGGGGCAGCACGATGGAGGCGACCAGGCCGTCGGTGCCGGCGCGGGCGGTGCGCCCGGCGCGGTGCAGGTAGTCCTTGCCGTCGTGGGGCGGGTCGGCCTGGAGAACGAGCGAGACGTCATCGACGTCGATGCCGCGGGCGGCCACATCGGTGGCCACGAGCACCGGCACCCTGCCGGCGCGGAAGGCGTGGAGCACGCGGGCGCGCATGCCCTGGGGCAGGCCGCCGTGGAGGGCGCCGGCCATGACGCCCGCCCCGCGGAGCCGCTCGGCGGTCTCGTCGGCGTCGCGCTGGGTGCGGACGAAGACGATCGTGCGTCCCGGCCGGTTGACGGCCTGCGCGATGACCTGCCTCCTCTCGCGGGCGCTGACGCCCCAGACCTCGTGGCGCATCGTCGTGACCGAGGCCCGCGCGGAGTCGACGCCGTGGACGACCGGGTCGTGGAGGTAGCGGTGCACGAGCCCGTCGACCTGCTCGTCGAGCGTCGCGCTGAACAGCAGGTGCTGGGCCCCGGCGGGCACCTCGTCGAGGATGCGGGTGACCTCGGGCACGAAACCCATGTCGGCCATCTCGTCGGCCTCGTCGAGGACGACGGTCTCGACCCGGTCGAGACGGGCGGCGCCCCGCTCCACGAGATCGACGAGCCGTCCGGGCGTGGCCACGACGACGTCGACGCCGTGGCGCAGGGCCCGCAGCTGCGGGGTATAGCTCATGCCGCCGGCGACGAGCACGGTGCGCACGCCGACGGCACCGGCGAGCGGGCGCAGGACGTCGTGCACCTGCATGGCCAGTTCGCGGGTCGGAGCCAGCAGGACAACGCGGGGATGCCCGGGCGCGGCGCCGCCCGTGCCCAGGCGGGTGAGGGCGGGCAGACCGAAGGCGAGGGTCTTGCCCGAGCCGGTCCGGCCGCGGCCGAGCAGGTCGCGTCCGCTCATGGCGTCGGGGATGGCGGCCGCCTGGATCGGGAAGGCCGTCGTGATGCCCTGTGCGTCGAGGACGGCGACGATGGCCTCGGGCACGCCGAGTTCAGCGAAGCGCGGGCCGCGCCGGGGCCGGTGCGCGGGCCGATCGAGGCCGACGGAACCGTGCGGGTGCTCGCCGCGCGGACGCCCGACGCGCCCGGTGCCCGCGCGGGACGCGGAGTTCTCCGGCGCGGGCCCGGCGGCCGGGGACGCACCGGCCTCGGATTCGGGAACGGCGGGGTCGGTGTCGAGGGCGCGCGCCCACTGGGGGTCGACGTCCCCCGCCGACCCGCGGCGCTCGTCACGACCGCGGCGGTCACGACCCCACCGGTCCTCACGACGGCCCCGGCTCCAGCGGTCCTCACGACGATCCCCGCCATGACGGTCCCTGCCACGGCGCTCGTCCCGGCCCCGGGCCTGGCGGCCGGCACCACGGCCTGCTGGCCGTCGGTCGTCGCCCCGGCCCTCGGACCGGTCCCCGCCGCGCGCCGGACGGGCGGGCCGGCGTCGGTCGTCTCCGGCGGGCCGCCACGTCCTGCGGTGCGCGGGACGGCCGGTGCCGGCCTCCCACTCGTCACGGCCCCAGGCGCGCGGACGGGCGTCCCGCTCGTCGCGCCCGCCGCGGCCTCGGGAGGAGCGCTCGCGGGCGGAACGGCCACGGTCGGAGCCGCGGCCACGACGAGGGCGGCCGGAATCATGGGAGGAGGACATGGAGGAACCTTCGAGACGACGGGAGCGGAAGCCCTGCGTCGAAATTCCCGGTCGGGCCCCTCGTGCGCACATCGCGCACCGGCGATCCAGCATAGCGGCCGGGCCAAGCCGGGCCGAGACCGTCGGCGAGGGCGGAGACCGGCCGCGACCGGCCGCCCCCGTCGAGCCGGGACGCGCCCTCCGGGGCACCCGGCGTGCGGTACGGATGAGCACGACCCGGTGAGTCGGGGCGCTCTTGGTTCACGAGCGCCCTCGTCCCGACACCATCGGCACGACCCCGGCGGGCCGGGACGCTCCACCATCCGCCCCGTCAAGCCGGCGCGGGCCGGTCCCGGCGTCCGGAGGCGGCGCCAGCCCGCTCCGCGAGCCGTGCGATGAGGGCGGGCAGCGTGCGGGCGAGCGCGTCGGGCGGGTACGGGCCGGGCATCGCCTCCGCGGCGAGCGCCTGGGCGCTGGCCCCGAGCACGCCCGCCCAGCGGGGTCCCAGGCCCGCCGCCAGCAGCGTCGCGCAGATGCCGGCGAGGACGTCGCCCGAACCGGCCTGCGCCGTCCAGGCGGGGCCGGGCAGGGCGACGGTGACGCGGCCGCCGGGCTCGGCGACGTACTGGGCGGCGCCCTTGAGCAGCACCGTCGTGCCGAAACGGTCGGCGCCCTCGCTGGCGGCGCCGACGGGATCGGCGAGGACGCTGGAGCGCTCGACGCCCAGCATGCGGGCGAGCTCGCCTGCGTGCGGGGTCGCGAGCGAGCCGGCGGGCAGCGCGACGGGCAACTCGGCCAGGGCGTCCGCGTCGACGACGAGCGGCACCCCGTCGGCCAGCCGCTCGGCCAGGCGCCGCCGATTCCGTCCGGGATCGCCCCAGCCGGGGCCGACGAGCCAGGCCTGGACGCGGCCAGGCCCGAGGGTGACCGAGGGCATCGCCGCGACGACCATGGCGGGCACCGGCTCGGGCGCGCAGCAGCGGATGAACCCGGCCCCGGCGTGCAGGGCCCCGCAGGCGGTGAGCACGGCGGCGCCCGGGAAGCGGGCCGAGCCGGCGTCGATGCCGACGACGCCACGGGCGTACTTGTCGGACTCGGGCCCGGGCACCGGCCAGCGGGCCGCGACGTCCCAGGGGTCGGCGGCCAGGAGCCCGGTACCGGTGACGTCGATGCCGATGTCGGCCACCTCGACGCGTCCGCAGCGGGAGGCGGCCGGCTGGACGACGTGGCAGGGCTTGAGGGCCCCGAAGGTGACGGTGCGGGCGGCCGTGAAGCAGGCCGGGTGCTCGGCTCCGGCGCCGTCGGAGTCCAGGCCCGAGGGCACGTCGACGGACAGGACCGGCACGGCCAGGTCGGCGCAGGCGCGGGCGAGCTCGGCGACCGGTTCGCGCAGCCCGGGGCGGCCCCCGATGCCGAGCACGGCGTCGATGACCAGATCGGTGTCGGCCAGCCCGGCCATGGCGGCCGCCGCGTCGACCTCGCGGGCGCCGGAGGCGATGGCGGCGGCCCAGCCGGACTCGTGCCGGCGCGCGGAGGTCGGCCACAGCGCCACCTCGATCCCGGCGGCGGCGAGGTCGCGGGCCGCGTAGAGGCCGTCCCCGCCGTTGTTGCCGGGACCGACGACGACGAGCACGCGGGTGCGGGACGCCGGGGCGGAGGCGAGCATCTCGCAGGCGGTGGCGCTCACGCGCGCGGCGGCGGTCTCCATGAGCCCCTCGCCGGGGTGCGCGTCGAACCAGGCCCGCTCTGCGGCCCTGATCGTCTCCGCCGTGGCGACGGGGCGCATCTCAGCGCGCCTCCGCGACGACGACGGCGCAGGAGACCGGCCCGTCGTGGCTCAGCGACAGGTGGAAGCAGGTGGCCCCCAGCTCCTCGGCGCGGGCCAGCACCGTGCCGCGCACCACGAGCGAGGGCCGACGGTCGGGGCCGACGACGATCTCCGTGTCGCGCCACGACAGGTTCCCGGGGGCGCCGAGCGCCTTGGCGAGGGCCTCCTTGGCGGCGAAGCGGGCGGCGAGCGACTCGGGGGCGCGCGGCAGCCCGTGGGCGAGGCGCTCGTCCGGGCTGAACAGCCGGTCGAGGACGCCGGGCCGGCGCTCCACCATGGCGCTGAAGCGCTCGACCGAGCAGACGTCGATGCCCACGCCGATGATCATGTCCACTCCCCTACTCGACGGTGACCGACTTGGCCAGGTTGCGCGGCTGGTCGACGTCGTTGCCGAGCGCCGTGGCCAGCTCGCAGGCGAACAGCTGGAGCGGCACGACGGCCAGGACCGGCTGGAGCAGGGTGCTCACCCTCGGCAGGCGGATGACCCGCTCGGCGTAGGCGTCGACCTCGCCGTCGTCCTCCTCGGCCAGGACGATGGTGCGGGCCCCGCGGGCGCGCACCTCCTGGATGTTGCTCACGACCTTGTCGTGCAGCTGGTCGCGTCCCGCCGGCGGGACGATGACGAAGACCGGCATGCCGGGGTTGATGATGGCGATCGGGCCGTGCTTGAGCTCGCCGGCGGCGAAGCCCTCGGCGTGCAGATAGGCGATCTCCTTGAGTTTGAGCGCGCCCTCCATGGCGGCCGGGTAGCCGACGTGGCGACCGAGGAAGACGTAGTCGCCCTGGTCGATGAGCTCGTGGGCGAGCCCGTAGACCTCGTCGGCGCCGTCGAGCAGCCGCTGGATGCGCGGCGGCATGCCGGCGAGCTCGTCCATGACGGCGCCGATCTCGTCGCCGAACTTGACGCCGCGCACCTGGGCGAGGAAGAGGCCGAGCAGATAGCAGGCGATGAGCTGGGTGAGGAAGCCCTTCGTCGAGGCCACCCCGATCTCCGGGCCGGCATGCGTGTAGATGACGGCGTCGGACTCGCGCGGGATGGTCGAGCCGTTCGTGTTGCAGATGGCGATGACCTTCGAGCCCTGCTCGCGGGCGTGCCGGATGGCCTGCAGCGTGTCGGCGGTCTCTCCGGACTGGCTGATGGCCACGCACAGGGTGTTGGCGTCGACGATCGGGTCGCGGTAGCGGAACTCGCTGGCCAGCTCGACCTCGCAACCGATGCGCGTCCAGTGCTCGATGACGTACTTGGCGACCATCCCGGCGTAGTAGGCGGTGCCGCAGCCGATGATGATGATCTTGTCGACCCGGCGCAGCTCCTCGGGGCCGATGCGGATCTCGTCGAGGACGAGTTCGCCGTTGTCGGAGTAGCGCCCCAGGAGCGTGTCGGCGACGGCCCGGGGCTGCTCGAAGATCTCCTTGCGCATGAACCAGTCGTAACCGGACTTCTCGGCGGCGGTGGTGTCCCAGTCGACGTGGTAGGGGTTGACCTCGACGGGCCCGCCCTCGAAGTCGGTGACCTCGATCGTGTCGGCGGTGATGACGACGACCTGGTCCTGGCCCAGCTCGATGGCGTCGCGCGTGTGCTCGATGAAGGCGGCCACGTCGGAGGCGAGGAAGTTCTCGCCCCTGCCGACGCCGACGACCAGCGGCGAGTTGCGCCGGGCGGCGACGACGCGGGTCGGGTCCCGGGCGTCGATGGCGACGAGCGTGAAGGCGCCCTCCAGGTGGGAGCAGACCCGGCGCATGGCGCCCGCGAGGTCTCCGGCGGAGTCGAGCTCGCGTCCGAGCAGGACGGCGGCGACCTCGGTGTCGGTCTCGGAGCGGAAGGCGACGCCCTCCCCGACCAGCTCGGCGCGCAGGGAGGCGAAGTTCTCGATGATGCCGTTGTGGACGAGCGCGACGCGCCCGTCGGCCGACAGGTGCGGGTGGGCGTTCGCGTCGGTGGGGCCGCCGTGGGTGGCCCAGCGGGTGTGCCCGATGCCGATGGTCGACGCGGGCAGCGGCCTGGCGGCCAGCTCCTCGTCGAGGTTGGCGATCTTGCCGGCCTTCTTGCGCCACTCGATCCGGCCGTCGGCGCCGACGGCCACCCCGGCGGAGTCGTAGCCGCGGTACTCGAGGCGTCGCAGGCCCTCGATGATGACGCTCACGGCCTGCTGCGGGCCGACGTAACCGATGATTCCGCACATGGTCCCTACTCTAGGGGCACCCGGCGCCGGGGCGGGCGCACGGCCCGACCCGCTCGGCGTCCCGGCGGACCCGCGCGGCGACCTTCTCATCGCCGCGGCCCGTCGCGCCGAGTGGACATCGGCGCCGTGACGTGGTGGGCTGCACGGGTGCAAGGCTCATCAGACCCCACCGGCTCGGAGGACGACCGGCCGCCGCGCACCATTGAGGCCCTCGACGTGGTCGCCCGTCACGCCGTGGCGGCCGACGGCCCCTGGTTCGAGGTCGGCCGCGCGCAGTGGGCACGGCTGGCCGACGGCGGCTCCCCCGGCCTCGACCGGGCGACCGTTGAGCACCTGCGGGGGCTCGACGACCCGACCGACGAGTCCGACGTCGAGCAGGTCTACCTGCCGCTGAGCCGGCTCATCGAGCTGCACCGCACGAACCGCAGGCGCCTGTGGGGGGCCCAGAACCGCTTCCTCGGCCTGAGCCCGGACACGACGCCGCGCACCCCGCTCATCGTCGGCGTCGCCGGCTCGGTGGCCGTCGGCAAGTCGACGACGGCCCGGCTGCTGCGCGAGCTGCTGGCCCGCGGCGAGAACCGTCCCCGCGTGGTGCTCGTGACCACCGACGGCTTCCTCCTGCCGAACGCCGAGTTGGAGGCCCGCGGCCTGCTCCAGCGCAAGGGCTTCCCCGAGAGCTACGACCTGAGGGCGCTGCTGCGCTTCGTCATGGACGTGAAGTCGGGCCGTCCCGACGTCTCGACGCCGGTCTACTCCCACACCCTCTACGACATCGTGCCGGGCGAGCGCGAGCAGATCCACCGCCCCGACATCCTCATCCTCGAGGGCCTCAACGTCCTCCAGCCGGCCAG
Source organism: Propionibacterium acidifaciens DSM 21887 (assembly GCF_000426605.1). Classification (GTDB taxonomy): domain Bacteria; phylum Actinomycetota; class Actinomycetes; order Propionibacteriales; family Propionibacteriaceae; genus Propionibacterium; species Propionibacterium acidifaciens. The sequence goes on along the minus strand of NZ_AUFR01000002.1, from coordinate 97,285 downwards.
CGCCGGGCGCAGCGAGCGGGCCTCGGTCGCGATCAGCGACTTCATCGACTTCTCGGTCTACGTCGACGCCGACGAGCACGACATCGAGCGCTGGTACATGGAGCGCCAGCTCGCCTATCTGCACGCCGCCGCCGAGGACGACGACAACTTCTTCCGGGCCTGGCGGAACCTGAGCGACGAGGACTTCCTCGCCCTCGCCCGCCGGGTGTGGGCCCGGACCAACGGCCCGAACCTGCGCGACAACATCGCCCCGACGCGCCCGCGCGCCACGGTGATCCTGCGCAAGGGCCCGGACCACCGCGTCGCGACTGTGCGCATCCGCAAGATCTGAGGGTCGGCCCGTCAGCCCCGCAGGCCGACCCGTTCGGCCACGACGCCGGCGAGCCGGTGGGCGATCTCGTCGGCCTGCTCCTGGGTGGCGGCCTCGACCATGACGCGCACGAGCGGCTCGGTGCCGCTGGGCCGCAGGACGACGCGCCCGGAATCGCCGAGCTCCCGGCCGGCCGCGGTGACCCGGCTCGTGATGACCGGATCGATGCCGGCGCGCAGCTTGTCGACGTTGGGCACGTTGACGAGGGACTGCGGCAGGCGCGTCATGACGGAGGCCAGCTCGGCGAGGCCGGTGCCGCTCCTGGCGACCTCGGCGGCCACGTGGAGGCCGGTCAGCACGCCATCGCCGGTGGTGGCGAACTCGCTCATGATGACGTGGCCGGACTGCTCGCCGCCGAGGGTGAAGCCGTTGGCCGCCATGTCCTCGAGCACGTAGCGGTCCCCGACCTTCGTCTGGTCGACGTGGATGCCGTGCTCGCGCATCGCGACGATGAGACCGAGGTTGCTCATGATCGTCGCCACGAGGGTGTTCTCGACGAGCTTGCCCTGGGCCTGCAGCCCCAGCGCGAGGATGGCCATGATCTGGTCGCCGTCGATCCAGCGGCCCAGGGCGTCGACGCCCTGGCAGCGGTCGGCGTCGCCGTCGAAGGCGAAGCCCAGGTCCGCGCGGCGGGCGACGACCTCGGCCTGCAGGCTCTCGATGTGCGTCGAGCCGCAGCCCTCGTTGATGTTGAGGCCGTCGGGGCTGCGGTGGATGCCGATGACCTCGGCGCCGGCCGCCTCGAAGGCCGGTACGGCGGTGACCGAGGAGGCGCCGTTGGCGCAGTCGAGGACGATGCGCAGGCCCGCCAGGCTCGTCCCGCCGAGAGAGTCGACGAGATGGTCGATGTAGGAGCCCAGGAGCCGGTCGTCGGGGCAGACGTGGCCGACGTCGGCGCCGGTGGGGCGCCGCCAGTTCTCGCCCATGCGCTCCTGGATGGCGTCCTCGATGGCGTCGTCGAGCTTGACGCCGCCGCGGGCGAAGAACTTGATGCCGTTGTCGGGCATCGGGTTGTGGCTCGCCGAGAGCATGACGCCCAGGTCGACCTCCTGAGCGGCGACCAGGTGGGCCAGGCCGGGGGTCGGGATGACGCCGACGTCGACGACGTCCACGCCGGCGCTGGCGAGGCCCGCCATGACAGCGGCCTGGAGGAACTCCCCCGAGATGCGGGTGTCGCGTCCGACGATCGCCACCGGCCGCCGGCCGTCGAAGGCGCCGACCTCGCCGAGCACATGCGCTGCGGCGACGGACAGGCCGAGGGCGAGTTCTGCTGTGAGGTCACCGTTGGCGACGCCGCGGACGCCGTCGGTTCCGAACAATCGAGCCATGGGTGGAACTCTACTCATCACCCGCGGTGCACCCGATCCCGTCCATCGCCCGGGGGCGACCGCCGGCCGCGCATCGCCCGAGGACGGGGGCGGCGGGAGCACGTGGCCGGGCACCCGACTCCCCCGCCCGGGGGAGGGCGCATGACGTGGCCGCACATCTCCTCGGTGAGGGTGCGACTCTCCCCCCTCGGGGAGGACGGGGCGCCACGCCCGCGGAACGGGCGACGGCAGCGGCCCGCACGCCGGCCGGGCCCGTGGGCGCCCTCCTTCGTGCTCCGCGGGGACGACGACGGCCCGGACCCGTCCGTCCCCCTCCGCCTCGCCTCGGAGGCGACCGGGGCGGGAGCAGAGCGCGGAGCGGGGACGGGAGGCGGGACCGGGCCGTGCGACGGGCGCGACGAATCAGCGCTTGGAGTACTGCGGGGCCTTGCGGGCCTTCTTGAGGCCGGCCTTCTTGCGCTCCTTGACGCGGGCGTCACGGGTGAGCAGGCCGGCCTTCTTGAGGACCGGGCGGTTCACCTCCGCGTCGATGGCGTTGAGGGCGCGGGCGATGCCGAGGCGCAGGGCGCCGGCCTGTCCGGTCGTGCCGCCGCCGTCGATGCGGGCGATGACGTCGTAGGCGCCGGTGGCGCCGGCGGTGACGAAGGGCTCGTTGATGAGCTGCTGGTGCACCTTGTTGGGGAAGTACTCCTCGAGGGTGCGGCCGTTGACGCGGTAGGAGCCGGTGCCGGGGACGAGGCGCACGCGCGCCACGGCCTCCTTGCGACGGCCCGTGCCGGCGCCGGGCGCGATGACGGCCGGGCGCTCAGCGGCGCCGGCACCGGCGGCACCGGTGGAGTCGGAGCGGTAGGCGATCTCGCGGTCGTTCTCGTCGGTGAACGGCGTCGTGCCGGTCTCGACGTCCTCGTTGGCGGTCTCGGACACAGTCAATTCCTCGCTCACTGCGCAATCTGGGTGATCTGGTAGGGCTGGGGAGCCTGGGCCGCGTGCGGATGCTCGGGGCCGGCGTACACCTTCAGCTTCCTCATCTGCTGACGGCTCAGCTTGTTCTTCGGCATCATGCCCCAGACGGCGCGTTCGACGGCCCGACGGGGATCCTTCTCGAGGAGCTCGCCGATCGAGGTGACGCGCAGGCCGCCGGGACGGCCGGAGTGGTCGTAGCGCAGGGAATCGGTGCGCTTCTTGCCGGTGAGGGCGATCCTGCCCGCGTTGACGACGATGACGAAGTCACCGGTGTCGATGTGCGGGGCGTAGGTGGGCTTGTGCTTGCCGCGCAGCAGGGTGGCAGCGGTCACGGCGAGACGGCCGAGCACGACGTCCTCGGCATCGATGACATGCCAGGCCCTGGTCACTTCGCCGGGCTTCGGGCTGTAGGTAGACACGGTCGCAGACCATCTTCCACTAGTTCACTACGGGTTCTGAGTTCACTCCGCACTGTCGGGGCGCGGTCTTCGGGGCGCCCTCGAGAGCCCGCCGGACCGGCGCACCGCCATGGCGGAGGCACAACAGCGACTAACGATAGCCCGGGAACCCCGCCCTGGTCAAAGCATGGCGAGGGACCATCGCCCCGGCCGCCCGCCGCCGGGACCCCTCTGCTGCCGCCGCCGATCCCCCGCCGGAGGAGCCGGAGCCAGGGGCTCCACCGCCGGACGCGGGCGGGCAACGGCCGGGCGCGCACCACGGGTACCGGTCGTCGGGATCACCCCGCCCCGCACCGGGGGCGGTGCCCCGTCATGTGCGGCTCATGTGCGGCGGCCCAGAGAACGGCAACCGGATTCCTCCCCCGAGTTGACCCGGTTCCTGAAGAGTCTTAGACTTTCTCAGGAATTGATTCAGGGAGCACGATCTTCTCTTCGCCGCTCCCCTCCCGCAGACCTTGAGGATTCGTTGCATGAGCGCACGCAGGGCACTGGTCGAGCAGTCCGCCGACATGATCTCGGCGACACTCGCCATCACTGCAGTCACCACAGCACGCAGGGCGATGTCCACCACCTCCACCACCGGCGCCCGGCGGGCGCTCGCGGACGACGAGTTCATCGCCGCTCCCGCCGCCCGCCGGGCCCTGTCCGAGTCGCTGCGGGCGACCGAGTCGCCGCGGCCGCTGCGGGCCGCCGAGCCCGTCGACGAGCCGACGGGGGCCGGGCGCGCCCGGCGCGCCGCCGAGCCCGTCGTCCCCGTCGCCCTGACCCTCGACGGCACCGGCCCCGAACGCGCCTTCATCAAGGCCGAGCCGGACTCCCGCAGACACCACGGCAGGTCGCGCCTCATGGCCGCCGGCATCGGCCTGGCCGCCGTGATCGGCACCGTCTCGGGCGGTCTGGCCATCACGACGAACGCCATGGCCTCGGGCACCGCCAGCCCGTTCGACACGACGGACGCCGAGACCGCCGGGGTCATCGCCGACGACCAGGCCGGCGCCGAGGCCGATCCGGCCATCGAGGAGACCCCCGAGGTCGTCGAGGTCGAACCCATCACCGTCGACGTCACACCGACCGTCGACCCGGCGAGCGTCACCGCCCCCGGGCAGAAGGCCCCGCTGTCCACCGCCCAGGCCATCGAGAAGGCCAAGTCGATGGTCGGCGACCAGAACTACGGCAACATGTGCCTCGCCCTGTCGGCGGCCTTCTACGGATACTCCAGCGCCGGCGTGAACTCCGCCACCGACGCCGCCGCGACCATCCAGGCCGCCGGCCAGATGCACACCGACATGAACAGCATCCCGGTCGGCGCCCTCGTCTGGTACGACGGCGGCCCGTCCGGCAATCCCTACGGCCACGTCGCCATGTACGCGGGCGACGGCATGATCTACTCCAACGGCGCCCCGACCGGTGTCGGCCTCATCCCGCTCGACGAGCCGGCCGACGGCTGGCACGAGCCGATCATCGGCTGGTCCACCGTCTGGCTGCCCAGCGCGACCGGCTGACCCGGACGATCCGGCCCCCCGAGGCCCCGGCGACACGCCGGGGCCTCCCCTTTTCCCGCCCGTCCGGGCCCCTCCGGGCCGACGGGCCTTGCCAGAGCGGCGAGCTCGGGGCAATGTGTGCACATGAGTTCAAAGACGAACACCGCACCACGGATCCAGGGTCCGGAGGATCTCCGCAACGTCGTCCTCGTCGGCTCCGCCGGCAGCGGCAAGACCACGCTGTTCCAGAACCTCCTGCGGGCCCGCATCCCCGACCACCGCCCCGACAAGGAGGACGCCGAACGCACGAGCACGCTCGCGCTGGCCAGCGTCGTCGACCACAACGACACGGCCGGCGACGACGTCGTCGTCAACCTGCTCGACGCGCCCGGCCACCCCGACTTCGCCGGCGAGCTGAGGGCCGGCCTGCGGGCGGCGGACGGGGCCGTCTTCGTCATCAGCGCCGCCGACGGCCTCGACCCGATCACCACCTCGCTGTGGGCCGAGTGCGCCGCGACCGGCATGCCGAGGGCGATCGTCATCACGAAGCTCGACACCGACAAGGCCGACTTCGAGGCCACCCTCGACGCCATCACGACGGCCTTCGGCTCGGGCACGCACCCCGCCTATCTGCCCCTCGAGGACGAGGACGGCCAGGTCATCGGCAACATGAGCCTGCTGACCGGGCACGTGCACGACTACTCCAGCGGCCGGCGCGTCACGACCGACGCGGACGAGGCCCAGCGCTCCCTCATCGAGGCCTTCCGCACCGACTACGTCGAGTCGATCATCACCGAGTCCGAGGACGACGCCCTGCTCGAGCGCTACTTCAACGGCGACGAGCTGAACAACGACCAGGTCGTCGAGGCCCTCCTGTCGGCCATGTACCACGGCAACTTCTTCCCGGTCATCCCCGTACGGCTGGACGGCATCGGCACCGAGGAGATCCTCGGCCTGGTCCACCGGGGCTTCCCGCACCCGAACCGCCGCACGCTGCCGCTCGTCGTCGACGCCGACGACGAGCCCATCGACCCGCAGCTCGGCTCGGTCGAGGGCCCGCTGCTCGCCGAGTCGATCCGCACGATCGCCGACCCCTACGCCGGGCACCTGTCGATGGTGCGCGTCTACTCCGGCGTGCTCACCCCCGAGGCCGCCGTCCACGTGGCCGGCCACCGCGAGGGCATCACCGGTGTCCGGCACGGGCGCGAGGACCACGACGACACCGAGCGGATCGGCCTGCTGACCGTCCCGGCCGGCACCGGCACCGCCCCGGTCGACAGGGCCATCGCGGGCCAGATCGTCTACGTCGCCAAGCTGTCGCGGACCGACACCTCCGACACCCTCTCGGATCCGGGGCACCCGGCGGTCATCGAGCCGTGGGAGCTGCCCGAGCCGCTGCTGCCGACCGCCATCGAGGCGGCCGGGCGGGGCGACGAGGACAAGCTCGCCACGGCCCTGGGCCGGCTGCTCGTCGAGGACCCGACGGTGCGCGTCGGACGGGATCCCGACACCGACCAGATGCTCCTGTGGACGATGGGCCAGGCCCATCGCGACCTCGTCCTGGCGAGGCTGCGCGGACGCTACGGCGTGCAGGTGACGACCCCGCCGGTGCGCGTGGGGCTGCGCGAGACCTTCGTCGCGCCGGCCGAGGGCCACGGCCGTCACGTCAAGCAGTCGGGCGGCCACGGCCAGTACGCGATCTGCGACATCCGCGTCGAGCCCGGCGAGCGGGGCAGCGGCTTCACCTTCGTCGACGAGGTCGTCGGCGGCGCCGTCCCCCGCCAGTTCATCGGCTCGGTCGAGAAGGGCATCGCCGCCCAGCTCGCCAAGGGCACGATCAGCGGGCACCCGATGGTCGACGTCAGGGTCACGCTCCATGACGGCAAGGCCCACTCGGTCGACTCGTCCGACATGGCCTTCCAATCGGCGGGCGCCCTGGCGCTGCGCGAGGCGGCGAACCCCGCGACGGTCGCCCTGCTGGAGCCGATCGACGAGATCGCGGTGCACTGCCCGAACGAGTACCTGGGCGCCGTCATGACCGATCTGAGCAACCGGCGCGGCCAAGTCAGCGGCACCGAGCCCGGCGACGACGGCTTCACCACGGTCACCGCCCGCGTCCCGGTGCTCGAGCTGCTCGAGTACGCCATCGACCTGCGCGGCATCGCCCGCGGCGCGGCCAGCTTCACCCGCGCCCGCTCCGGCTTCGAGCTCATGCCCGCCACCAAGGCGGCCGCCCACCTCGGGGAGCACTGAGCGCCGACGCGGACGCCTCCCGGCGGGACGCCCGGACCAGTAGGCTGGTTGACCGTGCCAGAGCATCTCGCCCCGTCCCGCCCGGCCGGGCCCGCGTCCCGTGGCGCGCCGGGGAACGGCGCCGCCGTGGGACGCCCGGGCCGTGGCGTCGTCTCGTTCGTGCGCCGCAGCCCCCGCATGAACGCCTCCCAGCACCGGGCGATGGACGAGCTGGCGCCCCACTACCTCATCGACGTGCCGCGCTCGTCCATGTCGACCTCGATCGCCCCGGGCACCCGGGTCGACCTGGCCGAGCGCTTCGGCCGCGAGGCGCCACTGGTCGTCGAGATCGGCTCGGGGGTCGGCGAGTCGCTCGTCGCCATGGCCGCCGCCCGCCCGGAGCTGAACGTACTGGCCTTCGAGGTCTACGCGCCGGCCGTCGCCTCGACGATGGGCAGGCTCGAGCGCGCCGGCGTGGACACCGTGCGCCTCGTGGCGGCCGACGGGGTGGAGGGCCTGCGCGAGCTCGTCGCCCCCGCGGGGCTGACCGAGCTGTGGACCTTCTTCCCCGATCCGTGGCCGAAGAAGCGCCACCGCAAGCGGCGCCTCGTCGGCCCGGAGCTCGCCCGGCTCGTCGCCGACCGCCTCGTCGACGGCGGCCTGTGGCGTCTGGCCACCGACTGGGAGGACTACGCCGACCAGATGACCGAGGTGCTGGGCTCCAACGGGCTGTTCGTCAACAGCTGCGCCGACCGGCCCGGCGGCTGGGCCCCGCGCGGCGACCGGCCGCCCACCCGCTTCGAGCGGCGCGGCCTGGCGGCCGGGCGCGCCATCCGCGACCTCGTGTGGGCCAGGGCGCCCCGATGAGCCCGGGGACCGCACGGGCGGGGACGCGCCGCCTGCGTCTGGACATCGGCTACGACGGGACCGGCTTCCACGGCTGGGCCGCCCAGCCGGGCCTGCGCACCGTCGAGGGCGAACTGGCCCGCTGGATCGGACGCCTCGCCCGACTGGGCGCCGACGCCGAGCTGACGGTCGCCGGGCGCACCGACGCCGGCGTCCACGCCCGCGGGCAGGTCGCCCACGTGGACCTGCCCGCGGGCGTCGCGCCTGAGGCGCTCGCGCACCGCCTGCGCAGGGTCCTGCCGCCGGACCTCGTCGTCCACCGGATCGTCGGGGCACCGGCCGGCTTCGACGCCCGCTTCGCGGCACTGTGGCGCCGCTACGTCTACCGCCTGTGGGACGAGCGCTCGCGCCCCGACCCCCTGATGCGTGGCCACGTCACCGCCGTCGGCGGGGTCCTCGACACGGCGGCGATGACAGGGGCGGGCGCGCGCCTGCTGGGGCTGCGAGACTTCGCGGCCTTCTGCCGCCGCCGCGAGGGCGCCACGACGATCCGCACCCTGCTCGAGTGCACCGCCGTCCGCGCCGACGACCCGTGCGGCACGGTGGAGCTCACGGTGCGCGCCGACGCCTTCTGCCACTCGATGGTGCGCTCCCTGACCGGGGCCCTCGTCGCCGTCGGCACCGGCCGCCGGCCGCCGGAGTGGATCGACGAGGTGGCCGCCAGCACGCGCCGCCACGGCGGGGTGACCGTCATGCCGCCCGGCGGCCTGTGCCTGGAGGAGGTCGGCTACCCCGACGAGGGCGCGCTCGCCGAGCGCGCCGACCGGGCGCGCGCCGTCCGGACCCTGCCGCCCGACGACTGCTGCACCACGGAGGGATGAGATGGGCCACTACTTCGTCACGCCCGCCGGCCCGGCCCGGCCGCGCACCGTGCGCGCCCGCATCTGGGGCCGCGAGCTGACCCTCATGAGCGCCGACGGCGTCTTCAGCGCGCACCGCCTGGACCCGGGCACCGCGGTACTGCTGCGCGAGCTCGACCCGCCGGCCGACCGCGGGGCCCGCCTCCTCGACCTGGGCTGCGGCATCGGCCCCATCGCACTGGGACTGGCCCTGGAGTGCCCGAGCGCCCTCGTCGACGCCGTCGACGTCAACGAGCGCGCCGTCGAGCTGACCGCCGCCAACGCGCGGGCCCTCGGCGTTGCCGACCGTGTGAGGGCCGTCCGCCCCTCCGACATCGGCCCCGCGGTGCGCTACGACGAGATCTGGTCGAATCCCCCCGTCCGCATCGGCAAGGCGGCCCTGCACGAGCTGCTGGGCACCTGGCTGGGGCGGCTGCGCCCGGGCGGCGTCGCACACCTGGTCGTGGCGAGGAACCTCGGCGCCGACTCGCTCGCCGCCTGGCTCGTCCGTCAGGGCTGGCGGGTCCGGCGCGTCGGCTCGTCCAGGGGCTACCGCGTCCTCGACGTGACCGGCGGCGGGGACGGCGGGCTCTGAGCCCGACGGGCCCCGGCCGTCACCGCAGGCACAGGGTCGGGGCCCGGCCGCGGCTCCGGCGCCCGGGTCGGTTCCTGGCCGGTTCGGCCGCGGGGACGCGGCCCGGCGCGGCAATCCTCCTGCGAACAGGCCCCCGGGCGGAGGGTGGGTCCGGTCGTAGAATCGGGGCAGGACGTCGTTGTCCGGTCGTCGCGTGTGGGCGGGGTCCGCCCGTGCGGAGGGGCCGGCGGCCTCGTCGATCCGTCTTCTCATCAGCTCGCGGGAGCGGCGCCCGCCGTGCCCGGCCCCCGCGGAAAGGACCGCACATGTCCATCAGCAAGAAGTCCCTCGGCAGGAGGGCGGCGGCAGTCTCGATGAGCCTCGTCGCGGCGGCCTCGCTCGCCGGGTGCTCCGGCTCGTCCTCCTCCTCGTCCTCCCCGTCCTCCGGCTCGGCGTCGGCGAGCGCCTACTCGACCGTCGAGGACTGCACCGGCGCGGGCCAGGTGTGGCTGGTCGTCTCGGACGACGAGGGCCGGGTCATGGCGAACCAGTGCGTCGGCACCCCCGAGAACGGCACCGCCGCCCTCGAGTCCGCCGGCCTGGCGATCGGCCGCGACAGCAGCGGCCAGTTCATCTGCCAGATCGGCGACTACCCGTCCGAGTGCCCGACCACCTATGACAAGTACTGGAACTACTACCACGCCGAGCCGTCGGGCACTTGGATCTACTCCCAGGAGGGCGCCGACACCTTCAAGCCCGAGGCCGGCTGGATCGAGGGCTGGTGCTACGGCTCCACCTGCACGCCCGAGGGCATCGAGGGCGACGCCGCCCCGCAGGTCAGCAGCGCCGAGCCGGCGACCGGCGACGCGAGCGAGAGCCCGTCGGCCGCGGAGTCCACGGCCGCCTGACCGGCCGCCCGTCCCCGGGGCCCACCGCGAGCTTCGGCCCGCGGCGGGCCCCGCGGCGTTCGGGCCCATCGGCCCGCGCCCCTCGCCCGCTGCCGCGTGCGCGGCGTCGAAGTGCTCGACGCGCGGGTGGAGGCGGACCGGGTCCTCCCCGACGCCGAGGCCCTCTCGGACGGGCGGATGGACGTGCCCGCGCAGCCGCGCGCGGCAAACGACTTCCGCGCGGAACCGGCAGGGGCCGTCGCGGCCGACGCACGTCCCCTCCCGCCGGCCGGTGGCCTCACCCGCGATCCCGGACCCGAATCATGCACCCGGCGGCGCCCGGGAACCCTTGGCGGAGTCCCCCGCATTGATTTCTCTACGTTGTAGAGTAATGTTTCGTCCATGTCCCTTCCACGTTCCGTCCGCACCACCGCCGGCCCCAGTCGAGGAATCGATCGCCCCGCCGTCCGCCTCTACAGCCGTGTCGGACTGTTCTACGGCCTCGCCATCGCCATCCCCTGGGCGCTGTGGACCGCGGCGAGCCTCGTCTCACGGGCCGGGCAGGGCACCGCGGCCCGCTGGGTCACGAGCGGACTGGGGCTCGCCGGGCTCGCGTCCCCGATGCTGACAGCCGCCGCACTGATCCGCCGCGATCCCCGGCTGCGCCGCGACGTCATCGGCCGCATGACCGCACCGAGGGGCACCGCCCTCGCATGGGCCGCCGTCGCGATCGCCCTCATGCCGATCGCCCTGCTGGCGGCCACCGCCGTCTCCGTCGCCTGCGGCGGATCGACGGAGCAGTTCGAGCTCAACCGGCACTCCGCCGTCATGATCGGCACGATCCCCGGCTGGGTCACCATCACTCTCGCCCCCCTCCTCGAGGAGCTGGCCTGGCACGGCTACGGCACCGACGCCCTCACCGCCCGGTGGAGCCTGTGGCGCGCCACGTGGGCGTTCACGGTCTTCTGGGCCCTGTGGCACGCCCCGCTCGCGGGCATCAGGGGCTCCTACCAGGCCGAGGTCACCGACACGGGCCCGCTCGCCGGCGCCAACTTCCTGCTGTCGCTCCTCCTGTTCACGATCCTGATGAACTGGCTCTACTACCGCTGCGGCCGGAGCATCTGGATCGCCGTGCTCTTCCACCTGTGCGCCAACGTGGGCAACGAGCTCTTCCGCACGAGTCCCGGCACCAAGGTCATCCAGACCCTCATCCTCGTCCCCGTCTGCATCTGGGTACTCTGGCACGATCGAGCCCTGTTCCTCACCCGACCGGAGACGCAATGAGCCCTCGTCCGCCCAGGACCAACCGGCAGGAGATCGTGCGCGCCGCCATCGCCCTCATCGACGCCGACGGCATCGACTCGTTCAGCATGCGGCGCCTGGCATCCGCGATGGGTGTGGACCCGATGACGCTCTACCATCACCTGCCGAACAGGGCCGCGCTCCTCGACGCCGTCGTCGACGAGCTGTGGAGCAGCATCGAGCTCGGCGAGCCCGCCCCGGGCACCGAGTGGCGGGAGAGCCTCGCGGGCCTGGCGCACCGCCTGCGCGGCGTCCTCCTGGAGCACCCCCGGCTCATCGCGCTCGTCGGCACCCGTCCGGCTGTCACGCCGCACATGCTGACCACCATCGACCGGGTACTGGGCTGGCTCGATCGCGACGGCCTCGCGCCCGCCGAGGCGCTGCGGCTGCTCGACTGCGTCACCGGCTACGTCGTCGGCAAGGTCCAGGGCGAGCTCCGCCGGCCCGTCGGCGGCCCCGGCGTGTCCGTCGACACGGCGCTCGAGGGCACGGACGGAACGAGCCATCCGCACCTGACGCGGGCACTGGCCACGGGCTACGGCTGGTCGCCCGACGAGGAATTCGCCCGCGGGCTCGACGCCATGCTCGGCGGCTGGGGCGGCGGCCCCGTCCCGCCAGAGCGCCGGTGACGGCCCCGGCACCAGCGGTGAGAACCGGCGCAGGAGGCGCGGGCCCCGGACGAGGAGCCGCGAGGAGCGCCGGCGGCCGGGCCGTCCGGCTCCGCGTCGACCGTCTCGAAGAGGGCCCGCCGGTCGGCCCGGCGCAGCACCCTCAGCACGCCGGGGCCGACGACGATGATCGCCACCGTGTTGGTGACGGCCCGGCCGACGTTCCAGCCCATGCCGGTGGCCAGCTCGAACAGGACGAAGGTGTGCAGATTGTGCGCCAGCCCGGCGTCCGCGTCCCAGCTCAGCCCGGTGCCGGCGCCCACGTTGTAGGGCCAGAAGGCGAAGTCCATGAGGGCCCCGTAGAGCACCGCGCTCACAACGCCCCAGCCGCACAGCATGGCGATCTCTCCGGCGCCGCGCACCCTGGCGGGCAGGACGCCGGCGACGAGCCCGACGTAGGCGCAGCACAGCGCCTGGTACGGCAGCCACGGGCCGACGCCGCCGGTGAGCAGGGCCGAGGTGAGCATGACGAGGACGCCCATGATGAAGCCGAAGCCGGCCCCGAAGACGCGCGCCCCGAGGATGACGAGGAAGAAGATGAGGTCGATGCCGGTGGTGCCGGCGCTGAGGGGTCGCAGCACCGCGTCGATCGCGGTGAGCACCCCCAGCATGGCCAGGGCCTTCACGTCGATGGCGCCGCTCGCCAGTTCGACGAGCACGAGGGCCAGCACCACGGGCAGCACGAGGGCGAGGACGAAGGGCGCCCGCTCCGTGAAGGCGCCGGTACCGGCCGCCGGCACGACGAGGGGCCAGCAGAAGGCGGCCAGCCCGAGGACGCCGGCCGCTGCGAGCGCGACGCGCGAGCGCCACGCGGGGGTGGCGGCTCCCCCGCCGGAGCCCCTCATGGCCGGGCCGCCTTCGCGCCGGACCAGTCGACGTCGTCCAGGGTGAGGACCGGGCGGGGCGCGAGGACGCGGGCGAGCTGCGGGGCGAAGCCGGGCGAGGCCGTGCAGACCTCGCGGGTGGGCCCGTCGGCGACGATCTGGGCGTCGGCCATCATGATCGTCCGGTCGCTCACGGCGGCGGCGAACTCGACGTCGTGGGTGCTCACGAGCACGGTCGTGCCGTCGGCGGCGAGCCCGCGCAGCACGGCGCACAGCCGGTGCTTGACCTCGTAGTCGAGACCCCGGGTGGGCTCGTCGAGGAGCAGGACGGCGGGTCCGGCGGCCAGCTGGATCGCCAGGACGAGGCCCAGGCGCTGGCCCTCCGACAGGTCACGCGGGTCGGCCCCCGGCGGCGGGTCCAGGCCGAGGCGCTCGAGGAGCGTCCTCGTCGTGCCGTCGGCCGCGTCGGCGTCCCGGTCGGCGCGGGCGCACTCGGCGGCGACGCTCGGCAGGTAGAGCAGGTCGGCCGCGGTCTGGGGCACGAGCGTGATGATCCGGCGGGCCGCCCGGGCGCCGAGCCGGCGCGGATCGGCGCCCGCAACCTCGAGCTCGCCGGTGCTGCGGAGCGCCCCCTGGAGGGCCCACAGCAGGGTCGACTTGCCGGCGCCGTTGCGGCCCATGAGGGCGGTGACGCGTCCGGCATCGAGTTCCAGGCTCACCCGGTCGAGCGCGACGACGGGCCCGTACGAGACGCCGAGTCCCCGGGCCCGCACGGTCGTCGGGCCCACGGGAACGGCCGGGCGCCCGACGAGGCGCGGCTCCAGCCGGTCGCGCTGCACCCGTCGGCGGGCCTCGCGCACCGACAGGGGAACCTCGGCCCAGCCGACGGCGCGGGCGAGCTCGGCGAGCGGGGGGACGACGTCCGCGCGGGCGAGCACCTCGGGGGCCGGCCCCAGCTCGGCCCGGCCCCCGCCCGGCAGCCACAGCACCCGGTCGACCTGCTTCATGACCCGCTCGAGCCGGTGCTCGGCGAGGACGACGGTGAGTCCGGCGTCCCACACGAGGGCGCCGATGGCGGCGAGCACATCGCTCGCGGCGGTCGGGTCGAGCGCCGAGGTGGGCTCGTCCAGGACGAGCACCTGGGGCTGCACGGCGAGCACGGCGGCGATGGCGACGCGCTGCTGCTGACCGCCCGAGAGGCTGCGCAGGCTGCGGCGGCGCAGATCGGCGATGTCCATCGTGTCGAGGGTCTCCTCGACGCGCTTGCGCATGACGTCGGGGGCGATGCCGAGCTGCTCCATGCCGTAGGCGATCTCCTCCTCGACGACGTCGGTGGTGAAGCCGGCGAGCGGGTCCTGGCCCACGAAGCCGACCAGGTCGGCCATGTCGCGGGCCGCGTGCTCGGCGACCGAGCGCCCGGCGACCCTCACCGTGCCGCGCATGCGCCCGCCGCTGAAGCGCGGGACGAGCCCGTTGATCGCGCCGAGCAGCGTCGACTTGCCGGTGCCCGTGCGGCCCGTCACGAGGACCAGGTCGCCCTCGTCGATGTGCAGGCTCACCTCGGACAGGACGGGCGCGGCCGGGCCCGGGTAGCTCACCGACAGCCGCTCGACGTCGATCACCGCTCGTCACCTCGTGGACGGAGCCGTTCCGGCCCGCAGCCGGGCCGCTCCCCCTCGTCGTCGCGCCCGGCGCCGGCGCGCTCGTCGGCCCGGGCGAGCCAGTCACGGACCCGCGGCGGCGCGGGCGTGAGGAGCGCCGGGGCGCCCAGCGAGAGCCCGGCCAGCACGAGGAGCGGGTGGAGGGCAGGCGGCGCCAGCGGCGGCAGGACGACAGTGAGCGTCCGGGGCGCGAGGGAGCCGACGAGCACCGTCGCCGCCACGGCGAGCAGACCGCACAGGAGCACCGTCCACTCCGGCCCCGACCAGGGGTCGGGCCGGTAGCGGGTGACGCACAGCCCCCGCCCGGCCAGGTGCAGGGCCGCCCACGAGGCGAGCAGACCCGCCGCGAGCAGGCCGCCCCACAGCACCCGGGAGTGGCCGCCGCCGAGCATGAGGAAGGCCCCCAGGCCCAGGCCGACCAGTCCCACCAGCCCGAGAAGGGCGCCCAGCGGCGAACTGCCGACGGCCCGCGTCCGGCCGAAGCCGCGCGACTCCATGCTCCGGGCCAGGCCCATGGCCCGCTCGACGGAGTCCTCGAGGACGGGGACGACGATCGGCAGCAGGGCGCCGGCGCCCCGACCGGCGTCGCCGCGCAGCCGGCGGGCGCGGCGCACGCGGGCGAGGGACTCGACCATCTGGGGGGCGACGGTGAGCGCGATGACGACGGACACCGAGATCTCGTGGAGGGCCGCCGGGACGGAGCGCAGCGCCCGCCGCGGGTTGGCCAGGGTGTTGGCGGCGCCGACGCACAGCAGCATGGCGGCCAGGCGCATCGCGTCGAAGCAGGACATGAGCAGCGGCTCCAGGTAGACCTTCCCGCCGACGCGCACGCCGGCGGCCCAGGCCGGCAGCGACAGCTGGGGCAGGCGCCACAGGAGGGTGCCGGAGCGTGCCGAGCCGAGCACGACCGCGACGAGGATGCGCATGACGAGCACGAAGCCGGCCAGCGACAGGTGGACGCCCAGCGAGCGGGCCCACGGCTCGTCGGTGCGCCGGCGCAACACGGTGACGAGGACGGCGGCGCACACGAGCCCGATGAGCCAGGGGTTGGTGGTGAGGCTGACGGTCACGGCCGCGCAGATCGCCCAGGACCACCAGGCCCAGGGGTGCACGGTGCGGCCGGCGAGTCGGGCGCCGCCCGGCCCCGGGCCGCCTCCGGCCCACGTCCTGCTCGACACTGGTCCCCCCGTCCGCGCCCGGCCGACGCCGTCCCGGCGGGCACGACCGAGGGTACAACGCCCGATGGCCCCGCGCAGCGGCCCGGCCCACCCGCGCAGCGGGAGCGCCGCCGATGAGCTCCTCATACGTCCTCGGCGGGCCCGCCCGACCGCGCAGCGGGCGCGCCGACGGACGCCGCCGCTCGGCTTCCGGACGCCCTCCGGCCCCACCCGCGCGGCGGGGCGCCGGCCGGGCGGGGCGCCGGCTCACGCGGTGCGCTCGGCGACCCTGACGAGGATCTCGGGCCAGGTCCTCTCCAGGCGCCGGCCGGCCAGCCGGACGCCGCCCCGGCAGGCGAGCGCGCCGATGAGCAGCCCGACGGCCAGGCCCGCCCAGCCCAGCCCCCGGGCGCCCATGGACGCGAGGGCGAACAGGACGATCGGGGGAAGGGCGCCGATGACCGGCATGACCATCGACAGCAACGACCCGACGAGGCCCTCGACGCTGTCGCCGGTGCTGCGGAGGCCCAGGCCCGCCGTGGGCGGCGGCAGGGACTGCTGCCACATCGAGTCCACCCAGGTGCCGGTGCCCAGCGCGACGAGCCACGGGCCGACGGTCATGCCGAGCAGTCCCGGCACGTCGAGGCCGAGCGTCACGACGAGGTTCACGGCCAGGAGCGGGCCGGTGAGGAGGGCGACGACCACGACGCGCGCCGCCCGCTCGCGGGCGGCGGGCACCTGCGCCAGGGCCAGGATCCACAGCGCCGAGCCGTCGTCGCTCAGGCCCCAGGCCGAGACGGTCGCGGTCATGACGGCGCACAGGAACGGCGCGATGAGGAGCAGCTCCGTCCGGCCCCTGGTCAGAGCCGGGACGAGCATGATGAACGGCACCGCGACGAGTCCGAGCAGCTGCACGACCCGCCGCGAGTCGCGGCGCCGGTAGCGCAGCTCCCCGCCCATGAGCGCGCCCACCGCCCCTCCGGGCAGCAGCGCGTCGAGTCGCGAGCCCCTGATCCGGACGGCCTCGACGGAACGCGGGCCCGGACTCACCAGGACGCGCTCGATGAGGCGCTCCCAGAATCCGGGCCGGCACGGCGACGAGGGCGAGCGAGGCCACGAGGTGGACCGCCAGGGACGCCCATGCGCCCTGCTGCGCGTCCCAGGACAGCGACCAGCACCAGCCGAACGGCGTCCACCGCGCCGCCTGCGCAGCCGCCATCACCCCGGCCGGCGGCCCCGGACTCGACAGATGCCGCGCCAACTCGTCCGGGAGGACCTGGAGGAGCGCGCAGACCCCGAGGATGCCCAGCAGCAGGAGGACGCCCAGCGTCTCGCGCACCCGTCGTCATCCCAGCACGGCGCCGAGCCCGGTCACGGTGGTGCGCACCGCCAGGGTGCAGAGAACGACCCCCAGCACCAGCTGGAGGACGCCCACGAGCAGGGGGCAGGGGCTCGGAGCGCCAGGCGACGACCACGAGGACGCCGACGGCGATCGCTCCGGGACCGAGCAGGCCCGCGACGAGCAGGCCGGGGACCAGCTCGCGGCCGCGGCAGGGCGTGAGGGCGGAGCGGGTCGGGTCGAGCGGGTCCGCGCCGGCCCCGAGCAGGGCCAGGAGCGGCCAGACGAGGGCGACGGCCGCCATGGCGAGCGTCGGGAGCGGCCCGCGCGCGGGGCGGCCCCGTCGGCCCCGAGGACGACGAGCGGGCCCAGAGCGTGGAGGAGGACGACGGCCGAGGCGACGATGCGCCCCGTCGAGGCCGTGAGGCTGCGCCAGGCCAGCCTCAGTCGGAGCCGGACGAGGTATCCAACCACGAGAGCCCACCCCCGTCCATCCGGCGGGCGCCGACGAGCTGGAGGAAGCGCTGCTGCAGCGGCATGCCGGCGCGCACGTCCGCGGTGGCGCCGACCGCGAGGAGGCGCCCGCCGGCCGTGACGGCCACGCGGTCGCACAGCGTCTCGACGAGCTCCATGACGTGGCTCGGCATGATGACGGTCCCGCCGCCGGCGGTGCGCCGGTGGAGGATCTCCCGGATCGTCTCGCCCGAGACCGGGTCGACCGACTCGAAGGGCTCGTCGAGCACGAGCAGGCGCGGGTTGTGGACGAGCGCGGCGGCCAGGCCGATCTTCTTCGTCATGCCGGCGGAGTGGTCGCGGACCATCGTGTCGGCGTCGCCGGCCAGGCCCAGGGTCACGAGCAGCTCCTCGGAGCGCCCGCGGGCGGTGGCGATGTCGAGCCGGTGCATGCGGGCGACGAACTCACGCAGTTCGCGCCCGCTGAGGCGGTCGAGGGTCCGCAGGCCGTCGGGCAGGGCGCCCAGTCGGGCAGGACGCCCATGAGGGCCTTGGCGGCGGACGGGTCGGACCAGACGTCGTGCCCGGCGACGGCCACGCGCCCCTGGTCGGGGCGCAGCAGGCCGGTCGCCAGCGACAGGGCCGTCGTCTTGCCCGCGCCGTTGGGGCCGACGAGCCCGAACAGGGAGCCGGGACGTCCAAGTCGATGCCCGCCACCGCGCAGCGGACTCCGAAGAACTTCACGAGATCCCGGACCGGCAGCGCCGCCCGGGGTCCGTCGGGGGCGGGGCGGGCATCCATCCGGGGGCGCCCATGCGGGGCGCCCGGTGCCGGTCGGTGGCATCGTCGTGCTGCTCATGGAACCGTTCTCGCCTTGTGGGGGCGAGAACGCATCCTCCGCACGACGGAGAGGCCGCCATGGTCGGGGGTCCGCCGTCGGCCGCAGGGCGCGTCCCCCGGACGACGGAGGAGTCCCGGACCATGGAGCGCATTGGTCGTGTGAACACCGCGGACCTCCGCACGGCGGGGGATCCCGGTCATTTCCGACCGCCCCCGCAGTCCCCGGTCGCGCGTCCCCCGCACGGCGGAGGAACCGCTGCGGGGGCGTTCACCGTGAGCGCTCGGGCCCCCGGGCTGGAATACCCCGGGCCGTCCGGGCGTTCTCCTGATCGACAACCACCGAGGACCGACAACCAGCCCTCCGCGCACCGGGGGGCGGAACGAGGAGACATGGCCGTTTACACGCTTCCGGATCTGCCCTACGACTACTCCGCTCTCGAGCCCTACATCTCGGGCGAGATCATGGAGCTCCACCACGACAAGCACCACAGGGCCTACGTCGACGGCGCCAACACGGCCCTCGACAAGCTGGCCGAGGCGCGCGGAGCGGGTGACTTCGGCACCATCAACAAGCTCGAGAAGGACCTGGCCTTCAACCTCGGCGGCCACGTCAACCACTCCGTCTTCTGGCGGAACATGGCCCCCAAGGGCTCCGGCCCCGAGGCCCCCACCGGTGAGCTGGCCGAGGCCATCGACGAGTTCTTCGGCTCCTTCGAGACGATGAGGGCCCAGTTCTCGGCCGCGGCCACCGGTATCCAGGGCTCCGGCTGGGCCTCGCTCGTGTGGGACCCGCTGGGCAGGCGCATCCAGACCCTGCAGTTCTACGACCACCAGAACAACCTGCCGGCCGGCGCCACCCCGATCCTCCAGCTCGACATGTGGGAGCACGCCTTCTACCTGCAGTACAAGAACGTCAAGGGCGACTACGTCAAGAACTGGTGGAACGTCGTCAACTGGGCCGATGTCTCCGAGCGCTTCCTCGCCGCGAAGAACGCCTGAGCCGCGCCGGCGCGGCGGTCACCTCAGGAAACTCGAGGCAACCGCTCGCCCGGACGAAGGGGCTCCCCGCGGATGCGGGGAGCCCCTTCCTTCGTCCCGACCAGCGCATTCGCTCCGGGACGGCGGCGCGCGGCCCCGGACCGGCGCGGAACGGCCCCGTACGCCTTCTTCCACATTTCTCAGCTCTGTCTTAGACTGGGGGCGCTCACGCGACGCGCTCTTCCTCCGTGCCGGAGCGTGGCACAGGACACTCACCCAGCTCATCAGGAGTCCGAACGCGTGAAGAAGACATGGACCGCCCCGGTCGCCACCTGCGTCGGTGCGGCGACGCTGTTCACCAGTGGGTTCAGCATCGCTCTGGCCGACAACGACGTCGAGCTGACGGTCGACGGCCAGACCACCCACGCCCACCAGCTGGGCGGCACGGTCGCCGACCTGCTCAACGCCCACGGCATCGCGCTCGGCGAGCACGATGCCCTCAACACCTCGCTCGACACGAGGATCACCGACGGCCAACAGGTCTCGGTGAACTACGGCCGTCCGGTCAACGTCACCATCGACGGCGCGGAGAACTCGCTGTGGACCACCTCCACCAGTCTCGACGACGTCCTCGACTCGCTCGGCGTGGCCGATGACGCCCGTATCTCGATCGACCGCAGCACCCGCATCGAGCGCGAGGGCATCACGGTCACCGCGGTGACTCCCAAGCACGTCACGCTCGTCGCGGACGGCCAGGACCGCACCATGGTCTCCACCGACGAGACCGTCGCCGACCTGCTCGCCTCCAACGGCATCACGCTCGGCGAGAGGGACCGCGTGAGCGCCGACGTGAGCACCCCCCTCACCGAGGGCATGCGCGTCCAGGTGCAGCGCGTCACCGTCCAGGACGTCAAGACCACCGAGACGATCGCCCACGACACGAAGAAGATCGAGGACGACAGCCTCGACTCCGGCACCGAGAAGGTGACCAAGGAGGGCAAGGACGGCTCCAAGGACGTCGAGTACGAGGTCGTCATGGTCGATGGCGTCGAGGAGAGCCGCACCACCAAGTCCGAGAAGGTCGCCTCCGAGCCCGTGACCGAGGAGGTCGCCGTCGGCACGAAGAAGTCCTCGTCAGCGAAGTCCTCGTCAGCCGGCGGGAGCACCGGCTCCACCGATGGCCTCGACCTGTCGAACGCCGCCATGTGGGACCGGATCGCCGCCTGCGAGTCCACCGGCAACTGGTCGATCAACTCCGGCAACGGCTACTACGGCGGCCTGCAGTTCGACAACCAGACCTGGCTCGGCGCCGGCGGCGGCCAGTACGCGCCCCGCGCCGATCAGGCCACCCGCGAGCAGCAGATCACGATCGCCAACAAGGTCTACGCCCAGCGCGGCCTCTCGCCCTGGGGCTGCGCCTCCGCCGCCTGACCCCCGGCGGCCGCCCATCTCCGCCCCCGGCCCGCCGGCCCCTCCGTCAGGGGGCGTCGGTCGGCGTCCCGGCGGAGGATCCGTCCTCGAGGACGGGCAGCCGGGCCCGGACGACGTCGGCGAGATCGAGATCCACGTCGACGACGGCCAGCCCGGGCCCCGTCCCGAGCTCGAGGAGCACCTCGCCGGAGGGGTCCACCACCATCGAGTGCCCCACCCCGGTGGGCGCCGTGCCGCCCCCGCCGGGATCCGCCTGGTCGACGGCGATGACGAAGGACGCGCAGTCCATCGCCCGCGCCGTGACGAGCGTCCTCCACTGGTGCACCTTGCCCGCCCCGGGCGCCCACGAGGCGCACACGAGCACCGCCCTGGCGCCGCGGCGGGCCAGGGCGACGAACTGGGCCGGGAACCGGACGTCGTAGCAGACGGCCAGCCCGATGCGCTCGGCCCCGACCCGCGCCAGGACCAGGCGGTCCCCCGGCGCGACCCGAGCCGACTCCCGCCGCCCGAGGGCGTCGAAGAGGTGGATCTTGTCGTACCGGGCGCCGCCCGGCCCCGTGACCAGGAGCGTGTTGCGCACCCGGCCGTCCGGGGAGTCGGTGAACATCCCCACCGCGATGACGACGCCGAGCCGCGCGCCGAGGGCGCGCACGGCGCTCGCCCACGGCCCGTCGAGGGGCTCGGCCGCCTCCGCCGGGTTCCGCCGGAAGGAGCACATCGTCGCCTCCGGGAGGACCACCAGCTCGGCCCCCAGGTCGGCGGCGCGGGCCGCGAGATCGGCGATCTGCGCCAGGTTCTCCCGGGGCTCGGTGGTGGCCAGCAGCTGGGCGAGGGCGATCCGCATGGACCCACCCTCGCCCAGGAGCGGCCCTCCGGGCAAGCCGCCCGTCACCGCCCCGCGTCACCCCGCCCCGGGCTCGAGCCTCCCCTGCACAGAACCCCGACGAACCTCGGGCGACCACGACGGGGCCAGCGAGCGGCCGGCACACGCACCCCCCGACCCCGGGGCCACCCGCATGACGCGCAGGACCCCCGACGCCCCTTCCGGCGTCGGGGGTCCTGCGCGTTCTCGGGGCGGTCTCAGGCCTCGTCGGCGGTGTCCGCGTCGGCGGAGGCATCGTCCTCGGCCGGAGCGTCCTCGGACGAGGACTCCTCGTCGTCGACGGGGGCGTCGGCGGCGGGCTCCCCGACAACGTCCTCGACCGTGTCCTCGACCGTCCCGGCGGCGGGCGCGGAGGCCTTGGACTCGACCGGATCGGTGATGATCTCGAGGACGGCCATCGGGGCGTTGTCCCCCCTGCGGTTGCCGATCCGCGTGATGCGGGTGCAACCGCCCTCGCGGCCCTCGAGCACCGGGGCGATGTCGTCGAAGAGGTGGCGCAGCACGTCCTTGTCGCGGATCGTCCTGGCGACACGACGACGACTGTGCAGATCGCCGCGCTTGGCCTTGGTGATGAGCGTCTCGGCCAGCGGCTGCACGCGGCGGGCACGGGTCACCGTGGTGGTGATGCGGCCGTGCTCGAACAGCTGGCTGGCGAGGTTCGCCAGGATGATCCGCTGGTGGGACGCGCTGCCGCCGAGGCGGGGACCCTTCGTGGGCTTGGGCATTGTTCAACTCTCCAAATCATGTGGCGCGCACGAGGCGCACGGATCAGTACTGTTCCGTCTCGGCGTAGTCGGCGCCGTCGTCTTCTTCGTCCTCGTAGCGGTCCACAGCGGCCAGCGGGTCGAAGCCGGGGGCGCTGTCCTTGAGGGACAGGCCCAGCTCGGCCAGCTTGTCCTTGACCTCGTCGATCGACTTCGAACCGAAGTTGCGGATGTCGAGCAGGTCCTGCTCGGAGCGGCTGACCAGCTCGCCCACGGTGTGGATGCCCTCGCGCTTGAGGCAGTTGTACGAGCGCACCGAAAGGTGCAGGTCGTCGACCGGCAGGGCCAGGTCGGCGGCCAGCTGCTCGTCGACCGGGCTCGGCCCCATCTCGACGCCCTCGGCCTCGACGTTGAGCTCGCGGAACAGACCGAAGAGCTCGACGAGGGTCTTGCCGGCGGACGCCACGGCGTCGCGCGGGCGGATGCTCGGCTTGGTCTCCACGTCGACGACGAGGCGGTCGAAGTCGGTGCGCGTCTCGACGCGCGTGGCCTCGACCTTGTAGCTCACCTTCAGCACGGGCGAGTACAGCGAGTCGACGGGGATCCTCCCGATCTCGGCGTCGGGGTCGTTGTTGAGGGTGCTCGACACGTAGCCGCGGCCCCGCTCGACGATGAGCTCCATCTCGATGGAGCCGTCCTCGGACAGGGTGGCGATGTGCAGCTCGGGGTTGTGGATCTCGACGCCGGCCGGCACCGCGATGTCGGCGGCGGTGACCTCGCCGGCGCCCGACTTGCGCAGGTACATGGCGACCGGCTCGTCCTCCTCGCTCGAGAGCACGAGGCCCTTGAGGTTGAGGATGATCTCGGTGACGTCCTCGACGACGCCCGGCAGCGTGGAGAACTCGTGCTGGTTGCCCTCGATCTTGATCGAGGTGATCGAGGCGCCGGGGATCGAGCTGAGCAGCGTGCGGCGCAATGAATTGCCGAGCGTGTAGCCGAAACCGGGCTCGAGGGGCTCGATGACGAAACGCGAGCGGAAGTCGCTGACGACCTCCTCCGACAGGGTCGGACGCTGTGCGATGAGCATTCTTCTGCCTTTCCGCCCCGACCGCTATATGACGGGGCGATGAGTGGGCTGCGGAGACCTCCTCGCAACCCGGTGGGGACGCGGGGACCGGCCCCGCGCGCCGTGAAGAGGACGACCGCCCCGCACCGGCGGAGGACCGGCGCGGGGGCGCGCCGACTACTTCGAGTAGAGCTCGACGATTGCCTGCTCGTTGACGTCCACGACGATCTGCTCGCGCGTGGGCAGCTGATGCACGAGGATGCGCATCCTGTTGGGCTTGACGGTGAGCCAGGCGGGCACGTCGCGCTCGCCGAAGGTCTCGCGGGCCACGACGAAGGGGACCATGCCCTGGCTCTTCGGGCGCACGTCGATGATGTCGAGGGCGCTCACGCGGAAGCTGGGGATGTTCACCTTCCTGCCGTTGACGAGGAAGTGGCCGTGGCTCACCAGCTGGCGCGCCTGGCGGCGCGTCGTGGCGAAGCCGGCGCGGTACACGACGT
Organism: Propionibacterium acidifaciens DSM 21887; assembly: GCF_000426605.1. Classification (GTDB taxonomy): domain Bacteria; phylum Actinomycetota; class Actinomycetes; order Propionibacteriales; family Propionibacteriaceae; genus Propionibacterium; species Propionibacterium acidifaciens. The sequence goes on along the minus strand of NZ_AUFR01000002.1, from coordinate 73,441 downwards.
TGTCGAGGCGGGACTCGAGGATCTGCAGCAGCAGATCGCCGGTCTTGCCCTGGCGGCGCGAGGCCTCCTCGTAGTAGTGGCGGAACTGCTTCTCGAGCACGCCGTAGGCGAAGCGGGCCTTCTGCTTCTCGCGCAGCTGGAGGGAGTACTCCGAGTCCTTCGTCCGCCCGCGGCCGTGGACGCCCGGGGCGTACGGACGGCGCTCGAAGGCCTTGTCATTGCCGACCAGGTCAACCCCGAGGCGACGGGACTTCTTGGTCATGGGGCCGGTGTAACGGGCCATTGTTGTTCAGTCCTTTTCTGCTTGGTCGGGTTCAGACGCGGCGGCGCTTCGGGGGGCGGCAGCCGTTGTGCGGCACCGGGGTGACGTCGGAGATCGTGCCGACCTCCAGACCGATGGCGCCGAGCGAACGGATGGCGGTCTCGCGGCCGGAGCCGGGGCCCTTGACGAAGACGTCGATGCGCTTCATGCCATGGTCCATGGCACGACGACCAGCAGCCTCGGCTGCCATCTGCGCGGCGAACGGGGTCGACTTGCGGGAGCCCTTGAAGCCGACGGTGCCGGCGGAGGCCCATGCGATCACGGCGCCGGAGGCGTCCGTGATGGCGATGATCGTGTTGTTGAACGTGCTCTTGATGTGGGCCTGCCCGGCGACCACATTCTTCTTCTCCTTGCGCCGCACCTTGGTCCTCGCGGCGCTCTTGCGGGCTGCTGTAGCCATGAGTTCTGTGTCTCCTGGAATCCTTGTTCCGCGTCACCCGCAGGCTCAGCGGGCCTTCTTCTTGCCGGCGACGGCCTTCTTGCGGCCCTTCCGGGTACGGGCGTTGGTGCGGGTGCGCTGGCCCCGCACGGGCAGGCCGGAGCGGTGCCGGCGGCCCTGGTAGGCGCCGATCTCGATCTTGCGGCGGATGTCGGCGGCAACGGCGCGGCGAAGATCGCCCTCGACCTCGTAGTTGGCGTCGATGAAGTCGCGAAGGGCGACGAGCTGCTCGTCCGTCAGGTCCTTCACGCGGATGTCCGGGCTGATGCCGGTGGCTTCCAGAATCTTGTCGGCCCGGGTCCTGCCGATGCCGTAGATGTGGGTGAGTGCGACCTCGAGGCGCTTCTCGCGCGGCAGGTCGACTCCTTCGAGGCGTGCCATGTGGCGATACCTTTCGGATTGTCGGTCGATTCCGTACGACCGCGAAGGTTGTGGCGTGAGGCGTTCCCGTTGGCCCGGCGAGCGGTTCGCCGGCGGGCCCCGGCCTTCGTCCGGGGGTTCGACTGGGCGGCTCCCAGCCCTGCTCTCACGTTGGGCGCCGCCGCGGCGGTCCGCGGCGGTTGTTCAGTTGTCCGAAGAGCGGGTTCTCAGCCCTGGCGCTGCTTGTGGCGCGGGTTGGTGCAGATCACCCGGACGACACCGCGGCGACGGATCACCTTGCAGTTGTCGCAGATCTTCTTGACGCTCGGCTGGACCTTCATCGAGCCTCTCCTTGCTGGGCCGCGGGGCGGGCGCCCGCGGCCGTGGGTTGACGTGATTACTTGTGGCGGTAGACGATGCGTCCGCGCGTCAGGTCGTAGGGGGAGAGCTCCACGACGACACGATCCTGGGGCAGGATGCGGATGTAATGCTGACGCATCTTCCCGCTGATCGTCGACAGCACCTTGTGGCCGTTGTCCAGCTCAACACGGAACATCGCGTTGGGCAGGGCCTCCACGACCGTGCCCTCCAGCTCGAGGGCCCCCTCTTTCTTGGTCATTGACTCTCAATCTCTCGATCGAACGCTTGGACGTGCCCGGCGGCCGCAGCCGCAGGACACCCGCATGCGAGCATGCGGGCACCATCGGGCACAAAGAACCGACGGTCAATGCTACGACACCGGGGGCTCACGCCCAAGTCACCGGGGCGCACGTCCGAATCCGCCCGGATCCCCGCCGGACGGGCGCGCGGCATCGACGCCAGCCCCGGTCGCGGAGGCGCCACAGGATTCCCACCGGATGGAGCGCGAGGGCCGGGCGATCTGCTTTGCTTGGACTGCCGTCCTGCCCGGACGGGCCGCCGAGCACCACAGGAGCGAGGATGTCCTTCTTCATCATCGACTACATCTACGACCCCGCCAAGGACGCCGATGCCGTGCGTCCCGTCCACCGCGCCTATCTGCGCGAGCTGTACGCCGCGGGCTCACTCAAGGCCGCCGGACCCCTGCTCGGCACCGATCCGGTCCGGGCGCTGCTCATCGTCGAGACGCCCGACGAGGCCGCCGCGGCGGCGCTGAGCGACGCCGACCCGATGGTCGTCGAGGGCGTCGTCATGAAGCGCAGCATCACCGAGTGGAACCCGGTCACCGGCGTCTTCGCCCAGGCCTGAACGACTCGGGCGCTCCCCGGTCGCTCGTTCCTCAGACGCTCGTCGTGTTGCGCTCGTGGGCCCGGTGCCGGGCCGGCTCGAGCTGGATGGTCGAGTGGCTGATGTCGAAGTGCTCGGCTAGGCACTCGTCCAGCTGGTCGAGGATCTCGTTGGCGTGCGAGTCGGTGAAGCACTCGTCCGCGATGACGACGTGGGCGCTGATCGACGTGACGCCCGAGGTGACGGTCCAGGCGTGCAGGTCGTGGGCGGCCTGCACGTGGTCGACGCCGAGCAGGTGCTCGCGCACCTCGTCGAGGTCGAGGTCGGCCGGAGCGGCCTCCATGAGGACGCGGACGGCCTTGATCGTGATCGGCACCCCGGCCCGCGCCATGAGAGCCACGACGATGAGCGAGGCGATCGCATCGGCGCGCGTCCAGTCGGTGACGTAGATGACGACGCCGGCGACGAGGGTGCCGATGAAGCCGAACAGGTCGGTGAGGATGTGCTGGTAGGCACCCTCGACGTTGAGGCTCGTGCGGTTGGCGGCGGCGATGAGGCGCACGTCGACGACGTTGACGACCATGCCGACGAGGGCGACGACGATGACCGGCAGGGCGTCGACCTGCGGCGGGTCGACGAGGCGGCGGACGGCCTCGACGAGGACGACGAGCGCCACGACGAGCAGGCTCACGCCGTTGACCATGGCCGAGATGATCTCGGCTCGTCGCCAGCCGAAGGTCATCGGCCCCCTGGGCGGCCGGACGGCCAGGCCCGCGGCCCACAGGGCGATGGCGATCGAGGCGGCGTCGGTGAGCATGTGCCCGGCGTCGGACAGCAGGGCCAGCGAGCCGGTCAGAAGCGCGATGACGACCTCGGCGAGCATGAAGGCCAGTAGGAGGAGCAGCGCCGCCCACAGGGGCCCGCGGCGGGTGGCGGCGGTGACGGTCACGCCGTGGTCGTGGTGCTGCTCGTGCACCTCGTCCGGTTCGCCGTGGCCGTGCTCGTGGGCGTCGCGGGTGTGGCCGTGCCGCATCGGTGCCTCCTGTCGGTCGGTTCGGGACCACCCTAGGAGCGCCGCGAGCCGCGCGTCCAGCATCGGCCGCCCATGAGCCAACAATTCTCCCGGACGAGCATGCTCCCTAGTCGGCACGCATGAACGAGATGCGAACGGTCCTCAACGGCGAGAGGCTCAGAGAAGGACTGTCAGCAGGAGGACGACCACGGCGAGGACGGCCGCGCAGAGGCCGAGGGCCACCCCCAGCGAGACCCGTGCGAGGGACGCGCTGCCGGGACGCGCCGCCGGCTCGTTGATCTGCCCGGGGGCGAGATCGACGCCGTTCGCGGCGCCGGCGGGATCGCCGAAGCGGTACTGGGCGGGCAGCCGCTCGCCCACCCTGGCGAGCTCCGCCCTCGTGCCGGCGCTGAAGAGCTCGTCCTGGAGGGCGTGGTAGTCGGCCAAATCGAGCTGGCCTCCGGCGTAGGCCCTTCCCAGAAGGTCGTTGAGGCGCGACCGGTCGTTCTCGAGCTGGCCCCGCGGCACCGGGCTGTTCGTCATGGCCCCAGCCTATGCGGCCCGCCCCCAGTGGCGGCACCATCCTGCGAATGCAGCCCCGACCGACCACCACCGAGTCACCGACACAGTACCCCGGGTGACACCGTCCCCGAACGCAGCCCCGACCGGCCCCACGGATTGTCGTGCAGAGCCGGATGCTCACGCCGCACTGTCGGGACGCGTCCCACGACGCCGCTGCCCGATCCGGGCCCTCCGCCACATGTGCTCGTAGCGGCGGGTGACGGCGAGGATGTCCTGCTCGACCTCGCTCCAGAGAACATCACCTGCTCCCCCAGGTGAGTCGCATCACGGCATGGCCCCGCGCCGGAAGCTCCCCCGGTCGCGGCACCGGTCCCCGTGACAGGTCGACTGGCTGGTGCGACGAGCCCGGCTGTCCACCTCGATGAACGAGCCTGTCGCCCACCAGAGGATCGACGCGCCCCGCCCCGGCCACCTCCACCTGGGTGAGAACGGGCAGGTGCAGCGCCCTCAACCGCATCCGCACCAGCGACTCGGTTCCCGACCGGGCCCACTCGCAGCAGTCGATGAGCCGGTGGGGCGGACGCTTCCGGGCAGGAAGAGGGCGTGCAGATCGCCACGGTCGGCCAGCCCCAGATCCATGACGGAGTCGGCAGGCGACAGCGCTGCGCGGGTCGAGGCACCGCACCATCGCCTGGATGGCCTTCCGGGATCCACGGCCGCGCGCGGGGCGCACTCGTACAGATGGGTGCTGCCCGTGCGCACCAGCTCTCCCCGGGCCCGGCCCCTACTCGTCCTGACATGGATCTCGCCGCCGACCAGCGGCGTCCAGACCCCGTACCGGGACAGGGCGGAGACGCAGCCGAGCACTCCTCCGGCCTCGATGGCGCGCACCACTCGCGGGTCGGCGTTCGCCGGCGAGTACCAACCCCGTCGCAGGCGCCGCATCGAGCCGTCGTCGACGCAGTCCCGGATCACACGCTTCGTCGCACCCGCCCGCGTCAAGGCGCGAATGCTCAGCACCCCGCCGACCGCCTCGCTTCAGGCCGCCCGGGAGAGCACCTCGAGTGCACGGATCGCCGTCATGGGGCCCATGACTCGCGGACCCGAACGATCCCGGCAAGACCTGTGGAAAACTCCGGCGGCCCGCCGCCTGCCGACTCCGCCCTCCGGGACGCCGCACCTGCCCCCAACCGCACGCACACGACACCACCCGTGCACAACCGCAGGCACCCGCCACCAACCGCACATGAGGACGAGAAGACCCGACGGAACGGACCAGGGCTCAGTCGAGGGACGCGAAGGGCGCTCCCCTGGCCTCCAGCTCGGCCCTGCCCCCGTCGGGCTCGGTGAGCACCCACAGGCCGTCGGGCAGGACGGCCACGGTGTTCTCCCAGTGCGCGGCCCGCGAGGAGTCGCAGGTCACGACGGTCCATCCGTCGTCGAGCTCGGCGACATCCTCGCCGCCGAGCGTCGCCATGGGCTCGACGCACAGGCACATGCCTGCGACGATGCGCGGGCCCTTGCCGGGACGGCCGTAGTTGGGCACGTCCGGCGGCTGGTGCATGGCGGTGCCGATGCCGTGGCCGGTGTACTCGCGCAGGATGCCGTAGGGGCGCCCGTGCGAGTGGAGCGAGGCCTCGACCCCGTGCGAGACATCGCCGACCCGGGCGCCGACCCGGATCCGGGCGATGCCGTCCCACATGGACCGACGGGTCGTCTCGGACAGGGCGCACGAGGCCCCGTCGACCTCGCCGACCGGGAAGGTGCGCGCGGCGTCGCCGTGCCAGCCGTCGACGATGGCGCCGAAGTCGATGGAGACGATGTCGCCCTCCTCGAGGACGCGCCCGCCCGGGATGCCGTGGACGACGACCTCGTTGACGCTGATGCAAACGACCCCCGGGTAGGGCGGGTAGCCCCAGTCCGCGCCGTAGTCGAGGAAGTTGCTCCGGGCTCCGTGCTCGGCCAGCACGCGGCGGCCGATCCGGTCGAGCTCGGCCGTCGTGACGCCCGGTCGGACGGCGGCGCCCATCGCCCGGAGGCCCTCGGCCGTCACGAGCCCGGCACGGCGCATGAGGCGGATCTGCTCGGCGGTCTTGATCTCGACGCGCTCGCGCTGGAACACGATCAGGCCACGAAGGCGTCGACGGCGGCGATGATGCGGGCGCCGATCTCCTCGACCGTGCCGTTGCCGTCCACTCGTACGAGCAGACCCCGCTTCTCGTAGGCGTCCAGCAGAGGCCGGGTGGACTCGAGGTAGACGTCCATGCGGTGCCGGATGGTCTCCTCGTTGTCGTCGGCGCGGCCCTCGATCTCGGCGCGCCTGAGCAGACGGGTGACGAGGTCCTCGGGATTCACGTCGAGGCAGATCACGGCGTCGAGCGCCTGGGAGCGCTCTGACAGGTGGGCCTCAAGGGCCCCGACCTGGTGCAGGGTGCGGGGGAAGCCGTCGAGCAGCCAGCCGTCGGCGGCGTCGGCCCGGTCGAGACGATCGGCGACGATCCGCTCGGTGAGCTCGTCGGGGACGTAGTTGCCGGCGGCCATGATGGCGCTGACCTGCTCGCCCAGCTCGGTGCCCTCCTTGACGTTCGCGCGGAAGATGTCGCCGGTGGAGATGGCGGGGATGCCGTAGTGCGCGGCGACGCCGACGGCCTGCGTGCCCTTGCCCGCGCCCGGAGCGCCCATGATGAGCAGTCTCATGAGAGGAACCCTTCGTAGTTGTGCTGATGGAGCTGGGACTCCACCTGCTTCATCGTGTCAAGACCGACGCCGACCATGATGAGCAGGCTCGTCCCGCCGAACGGGAAGTTCTGGTCCGCGCCGAGCAGGACGATGGCCAGCGTCGGGATGAGCGAGATGAGCGCCAGGTAGAGGGAGCCGGGGGCGGTCAGCCTGCTCAGGACGTACGACAGGTAGTTCTCGGTGGGCTTGCCGGCCCGGATGCCCGGGATGAAGCCGCCGTACTTGCGCATGTTGTCGCTGATCTCGACCGGGTCGAAGGTGATCGCCACGTAGAAGTACGTGAAGAAGATGATGAGCAGCAGGTAGACGACGTTGTAGACGAGGCTGTCGCCGGTGCCCGCCAGATTCGCGGCGATCCACTCGGAGACCTTCCCGGTGGGGCGGAAGACCGTGTAGAGCGAGGGCAGGTAGAGGATCGACGAGGCGAAGATGACGGGGATGACGCCCGCCTGGTTGACCTTCAACGGGATGTAGGTGCTGGAGCCCCCCATGAGCCGGTTGCCGACCATGCGCTTGGCGTACTGCACCGGGATGCGGCGCTGGGCCTGCTCGACGAAGACGACGCCGGCCATGACGAGCAGGCCGACGGCGACGACGACGACCAGGAGCAGCCAGCCCTGGTTGCCGGGATGGGCGGTGCGGATGGCCCACATCGAGCTCGGGAAGCGGGCGGCGATCTGGGTGAAGATGAGGATCGACATGCCGTTGCCGACGCCGCGGTCGGTGATGAGCTCGCCGAGCCACATGATGAGCGAGGTGCCGGCGGTCATCGTGAGGATCATGACGACGATCGAGAAGATGCCCCTGTCGTAGACGACGGCCTGGCTGCACGAGCTGTACAGCTGGCCGGAGACGGCGAGCATCGTGAAGCTCGTGGCCTGGAGGACGGCGAGGACGATCGTGACCCACCGGGTGTACTTGGTGATCGTCTCCTGGCCGGTGGAGCCCTCCTGCTTGAGGTTCTCGAGGTGCGGGATGACGACGGTGAGCAGCTGGAGGATGATCGACGCGGTGATGTAGGGCATGATGCCCAGCGCGAAGACCGACAGGTGCAGCAGGGCGCCGCCGCTGAACAGGTTGATCATCGCATAGGCGCCCGCCGTGTCACCGGTCGTGGCGTCGGCGGCGCACTGCTGGATCGCGGAGATGTTCACATTCGGCGTGGGGACGGACGCCCCGAGCCTGAAGATCACGAGGATCATCAGGGTGAACAGGATCTTCTTGCGCAGGTCCGGGGACCGGAACGCGTTGAGGAAAGCCGAAATCACAACTGCACTCTCTGTTGGTGGGCTGCCCACCCGGTGCCGAGGACGCCGGTCGGGCCATGGCGCAACCCGAACAGCGTACCCCGTCCGCCTGAGCCGGGTGAGTCCCGACGACCCGCGAGCCGCCCGGCCGTCGTCGGTCCGGAGCACCGGACCCCCTTCTCACCGGGCGGTCGACGCCGACCGCACCACCGTCTGCCGCGCCGCCACCGGACGACCGGCACCCCAGGGCCGGTCCGCGCCGAGCGGCACGACCCCACCGCCGCCCACGACGCCCCGGAACACCCCGGTAGACACCGAACAGCCCTTTCCCACCCCGACTGCGCCACCACCGGGCCGCGCCGCTACCGGACGGCCGGCACCGTCCAGGGCCAGCCCGCGCCGAGCGGCACGAACTCGCTGCCGCCCATGGCGGCGACCCGATCGGCGAGAAGCGCGAAGCCCCGGTCGTTGAGCAGGCCGTCGTGGATCGGGATCACGAAACGGGCGCCGACGGAGCGGACGAAGTCGACGGTCTCGCCGATCTTGCTCCACGGGGCCATCATCGGCACGGCGAGCACGTCGACGCCCTCGGGCGCGGTGTCGATCTCGTCCCCGGGATGGAACAGCACCGGCTCACCGGGGCCCGCGATGATCAGGCCGACGTTGCCGATGCGCGGGATCTCCGGATGGATCACCGCGTGCTCTCCGCCGACGGCGGTGACCGTAACGTCCTCGACGGTGATCCGCGTCCCGGCGCTCAGGACCGCGCCCCCGACCGCCGGGAGGTCCTCGAGGACCCCCTTCTCGGCATGTACGGGCAGACCCGGGCGCTCGGCGATGAACTGCGGGAAGCGGGCCGGGTCGACGTGGTCCGGGTGCCGGTGCGTGATGAGGACGGCGTCCAGCCCGTCCAGATCGGTCCAGCCGTCGGAGTACTCTCCGGGGTCGATGAGGATGCTGGCCCGGCCGGTCTCGACCAGAAGGCAGGAATGACCGAAACGCGTGATCTGCATGCCCCCACTATGCCCCTGAGAGGGCCCGGTCCGAACACCGGGACATCCCCCTCCCGCCCCGCGAGCGGCACCCCGAAAAACCGCGCGCCCCCCACGGGACGACCCGCCGGAACCCTAGGATCGAGAACCGTTCCGGAAACAGCATCACGCGGGTCACTACGGGATTCGCCGCTCGCCGCGGCGAGCGGTCCACCCGATGGTCCCTGCCGGGAAGGAGTCCCCCATGGCAGCATCCGATCCTCGCCCCGGCGCACCGCGCCGGGCACCGCGCCGAGTCACGGCCGTCCTCGCCGCGCTGTCGTTGGCGGGCGGAGCGCTCGTCCTCGACGCCCCGTCCGCCTCCGCCGCCGAGGCCGAGGGCTACGACGTGCGCTTCGGCTCGAGCGCGAACAACCCGGTGCCCGTTGACCTCAACCCCCGGACCCTGTGGACGCGGACCCACGACTACCTGGTCCTGCCGGAGGGCCACGACGACTACACGCTGTCCTACTCGCTCGACTGGCCGAAGCCCGACAGCACCGGGCTGAACCCGGAACTCGTGACCTACCGGGACCAGGCCGGTCGCAGCACCGCCTACATCGAGACCCTGTCCATGTGCAAGGAGGCCAGCGCCTCGGGCATCCAGAAGGTCCCGGTGACGGTCTCCGGGTTCCCGGACGGCTCGTCCAAGACGATCTACAGCTACTTCTCGGTCGACGCCAGCACCTGCTCCGACCCATCCGAACGGCCCAGCTACGTGCAGACCCACGAGGCGGTGCCCGGCGGTCATGCGGTGAGCTACCGGCTGGCGTCGAAGTACCAGCCGGCCACCGGGCGGACCGGCACCGGGATCCCCGAGGGGACCGTGTTCACGGCCACGGGTCTGCCCGACTTCCTCGAGCTCGACCCGGCGACCGGGGCCATCACGGGGACGACGAGCGAGCAGACGCCGATCGGGCGCTACGAGTTCGACGTCGAGGCAGCCTATCCGAGCGGGACCCGCGAGCAGGTGGGCTCGCTCCGCCTCGACGTCTACCACCGGGCCCACTCCCCCGCCTACGAGACTCAGGAGGTCACGACCGGATCCTCCGCCTCCGCGGACCAGACCGGCGACCGGACGATGCCGGACGGGACGGTCTTCTCCCTCGCCCCGGGCTGGTCGGCCCCGCAGGGCTGGTCCGTCGCCGTCGACGGGTCGACAGGGCGGGTGACCGCCACGGCCGACGCCTCCGTCAAGGCGGGCACGAGCGTCGACGTCGAGCTGAAGGTCTCCTACCCCGACGGCTCCTGGCGCACCGGGCTGGTCTCCAGGTTCACCGCCGTCCGGGACTGACGACGCGGCTTCACCCGTACCAGTCGGGCGCGGGCTCGGGTGGCTCGGGTGGGGCGTACTTGGCGCGGTAGGCGTTGAGGCGCTCGGCGATCATGAACGCCATCTCGAGGCTCTGGTTGCGGTTCAGGCGCGGATCACAAGTGGTCTCGTAGCGCTCGGCGAGGTCGGCCTCGGACAGCTGGAAGGCGCCGCCCAGGCACTCGGTGACGTCGTCGCCGGTGAGCTCCATGTGGACGCCGCCGGGCCAGGTGCCGAGCTGCTCGTGGACGTCGAAGAAGCCGTTGAGCTCGGCGACGACGGCCGCGTACTCGCGGGTCTTGAAGCCCTTGGGCGTCTCGAAGGTGTTGCCGTGCATGGGATCGCACACCCAGGCCACCCTGCGCCCCGAGGCCTCGACCCCCTCGACGAGGGCGGGCAGCCGGTCGCGCACCCTCTCGGCTCCCATACGGGTGATGAGGGTGATGCGGCCCGGCACGCGGGCGGGGTCGAGCCGGTCGGCAATGGCGAGGGCGTCGGCGGCGGTCGCCGACGGGCCGAGCTTGATGCCCAGCGGGTTGTGCACGTGGCTGAGCAGCTCCGCCTGGGCGCCGTCGGGCTGACGGGTGCGCTCGCCGATCCAGACCATGTGGCCGGAGGTGTCGTACGGCAGGGCGCTGCGCGAGTCGATGCGGGTCATCGCGTATTCGTAGTCGAGCAGCAGGGCCTCGTGACTGGCGTAGAAGTCGACGGTGCGCATGGTGTCGGCGTCGACGCCGCAGGCGGTCATGAAGCCGAGGGCGCGCTGGATCTCGTCGGCGACGCGCTCATAGTCGTCCTCGACGTGCGAGTCCTTGACGAAGCTGGCGTTCCAGGCGTGCAACTGCCGCAGGTCGGCGAAACCGCCTTTGACGAAGGCGCGCACGAGGTTGAGGGTGGCCGCCGAGGCGTTGTACATGTCGATGAGGCGCTGCGGGTCGTGGCGGCGGGCCTCCGCGGTGAAGGCGAAGCCGTTCACGGCGTCGCCGCGGTAGGCCGGCAGCGTGACGTCTCCACGGGTCTCGGTGTCCTTGCTGCGGGGCTTGGCGTACTGGCCGGCCAGGCGGCCGATCTTCACGACCGGCACCTGCGCCGCATAGGTGAGCACGACACTCATCGCGAGCAGGACGCGCAGCTTGGCCTTGATCTGGTTGGCCTGGACGCCGTCGAAGGTCTCGGCGCAGTCGCCGCCCTGGAGGATGAAGGCCCTGCCGTCGGCGGCCTGGGCGATGTGCTCGCGCAGGTCGTCGCATTCGCCGGCGAACACGAGCGGCGGCAGACAGCGCAACTCGTTGACGACCCGGGCGGCTTCGGCGGCGTCGTAGTGCGGCTGCTGGACCTGGGGCATGGCGTGCAGATCGGTCAGCGAAGGAATCAGTTCGGGCACCTTCCCAAGGATACTTCCGCATCCGGATGCCTGTTCGGGGCTCCGTCCCGTGGGCCCTTCGGCCAGGGGTTTCACGGCGCCGCCCAGGTTTCGGACAGGTCCCCGGCGGTCATCACCCGGCCCCGCAGCCGGGCCCGGACCGGCTCAGTGCCCGCCCCGGGCCCTGGCCTGCGCCTCGGCGGCCGCGCGGGCCAGGTCCTGCTCGTCGCGTTCGCGCAGCATCTCCCGGCGCTCGGCCTCGGCGCGGCGCAGCTGGGAGAGCGTCGGGTACGCGCGCGCCCTCGCCCAGGCGTTCTGCCGACGGGCCGCGGCCGCGAGCTCGGCGGCCCGCGCCGGCGTGGTGTCGACGTAGGGCAGCCCGGTCAGGGCCGCGATCGCGCCCATGATCTCGTCGGTCGCGCCGCGCAGCAGCACCCCGTCGAGGGCGTAACTGAGCGCCGGGGTCTCCCAGAAGCGCGAGAAGTCCAGGGGCTCGCCGACGACGACGGTGGGGCCGAGGGCGCGGCGGGTGAGCGGCTCGAGCAGCCGGGGGCCGGCCGCCGCGGGGACGATGCCGACGGGCACGACCGGCACCTTGGCGGTCAGCGCCAGCCAGGCCACGTCGGTGCCGCCGCGGTGGATGTCGCCGTCGGGGCTGGGGGCGCCCTCGGGGAAGACGACGACGAGGCCGCCGTCGGCGAGCACCCGGGCCGCGTCGTCGCCCTGGGCCGGGTCGTCGATGGGGACGCGGCGGCGCAGCAGGCGGTTTGCCGAGGCCGTGGCCAGGTGGAGCGGACGGTCGAGCGCCGCGCAGAGGCGGGTGAAGTCGCCGGCCCAGACGTGGTTGGCGGCGAGGATCGCCGCACCGTCGGGCAGCCTCTCGAGACCCTCGGCGTGCACGGACAGGGCCTGCTGGGTGGTCCTGGCGGCCCGGCGGGTCCAGCCCCAGGCGGCGCGGACGCGCCCGGGCGCGTCGAGCTGCTCGACGCGGGTCAGTTCATCCGGAGTGATCTGGGAGCCGGGCCCGGCCTCCTCCCCGGGGACCGGCGCGGGCTCCTCGTCGGGGGCCATCGGGTCGTCGTAGCGGTTCTCGTCAGTCATGGCTCTCGCCGGCCCTGGACCGTTCGGCGGACCCGGCGTCCCGGGCGGCCAGCTCCGCGTCGGTGGGCGGGGCCTCGAGGCCCTCGTCGGCCCTGGCGCGCAGATGGCCGGTGAGGTCCTTGCCCTTGAGGTTGCCGTACTTCACGCGCGAGGCGTAGACGTTGACGTACTCCTGACCGCTCAGCTGCTGGATGTGGGCCATGACGTCGTCGGTCACCCAGCGCAGCACGCGCACCGAATCGGCCTGGCCCCGCCATGGCGTGTAGTCGAGCGGGGCGCCGATGACGATGCGGGCGCCCTTCATGGTGGGCAGTCCCAGCGGGCCCCGGCGCAGCCGGGTGTTGACCATGCCGACGGGCACGACGGGCACGCCGTTCTCGAGGGCGAGGCGTGCGACGCCGGTGTGGCCGCGGTAGAGCCTTCCGTCCGGGGTGCGCGTGCCCTCGGGGAAGATGCCGATGAGATTGCCGGCGGCCAGTTCGGCCTCGACCGGCCCCATGGCGTCGACGCTGGCCCGACCGCCGGAGCGGTCGAGCGGCACCATGCCGACGGCGCGCAGGAAACGGGCGACGATGCGCATCCGCAGACCCTTGCCCTCGAAGAGCTCCTTCTTGGCGGGCCAGATGAGGCGGCGCCGCATGAGCGCCGGGAGGGTGAAGGTGTCGCCGGCGTCGAGGTGGTTGCTCGCGAGGACCGCGGGGCCGGTGGCGGGGATGTTCCGCTCGTCCACCAGCTCGGGGTGCATGAGCAGCCTCACGCCGGGACGGAACAGCGCGTACTTGAAGAAGCGGTACCACACGCCGTCCACTCTATCGGCGGCGTCGGCGCCGCCGGAGAGGACTCGGCCCCGGAGGGACGGGGCCCGGGAGGACCCCCATGCCTGCTCAGGCAACGTTCATCCGGCCCGGACAGCACCCGCGGCGGAGCGCACGGGTGAAGTGCGCACCGCTCGTCCCGGCCCGGGCGGCGCTCGGGCCGGCCGTCGACGGCCGACGGCATCCCACCGAGTCGCCCCGTCCGGGCCGCGTGAGGCGATGGTCAGGAGCTGTTCGCGGCGCACCAGCGCGGGAGCGGATCGGCGGCCCCGCCCAGCTGCTCCGCGGGCGTCGTCCACAGCTGCTCGACGAGGGCTCCGGCCGCCTCGGCCCCGTTCTCGTCGACGAGCTCGTCGACGGCGGCCCAGCTGAGGGCGTAGGCGTCGCGCAGGGCGTCGGCGTCGTCGGTGGACGAGAACTGCTCGTCGGCGGGCAGGACCGGTGCGCCGTCGGTGTCGCGGCAGGCCCGGGCGACCCGCGCCCGGCTCGCGGCGGCCTCGTCGGCGTCGCGGGGCAGGCCGAGCCACTCGGCCAGGCCCTCGCTGACCCACTCGTTGCCGCCGACCGGCGCCCCGAGGTCGGACAGGCGCCAGTGCACCGACTCGTGGGTGAGGAGCATGTTCGCCTGCGAGGGGCTCCACAGGCCGGCCCGGGCCGGGTTGACGACGATGCGGGGGGCGCCGCCCTCGCGCTGGGTGAGGGCCCCGAGACCCTGCGTGCGGGCTGCCGACATGCCGGTGACCAGGGCGTACGTGCTGTCGGCGGCGGGCACCTCGAGGACGAGCGGCGCATCGGGGTCGACGGTCAGCAGGGACATGCCCGCATCGCGCGCCGCCGACGACGCCATCGACGCCGCGGCCGACAGGTCGGGCGCGCCCCGGCCGACGATCAGCACCGCGCCGTCGACGGAAACGACGTCGGTCGGTTCGACGAGCCAGGCGGGGGCCGGGCCGGACGCCGCCCCGATCCCGGTGATCCGGCAGACGCTGCCGGCGCACGCTGTGGCGATGCTCACGGCCTCGGTGGCGACGGCCCGCTCGCCGGGCACCGACCAGCGGACCCGCCAGCCGTCCCCGGTCCGCTCGAAGTCGACGTCGGACAGCCGACCGAGGTTGGACCACCACATGTCCCGGGTGGACTGCGGGACCGTCCGGTCGAGGGCCGTGTCGAAGCGCTCGCGGTCGCCCGCCGCGATGGACGAGTCGAGCACCGCCAGCGCGTCGTCGGCGCTCGACGGTCCGGACGGCGAGCAGGCGGCCAGCGGCGCGGCGAGCGCCACGGCGAGGGCGCCCAGCAGTGCCCGGCCGAGGGCGGACCGACCGCTCATCGCCGCCCCATCCCGGTGCCGGGGGCTCAGATGATCTCGACCCTGTCGATGACGACGTCCTCGACGGGACGGTCCATCGGGCCGGTCTCCACGGCGGCGATCTCGTCGACGACCTTCCTCGAGTCCGCGTCGGCGACCTCGCCGAAAATCGTGTGGCGCATGTTGAGGTGCGGGGTGGGGGCCACCGTGATGAAGAACTGCGAGCCGTTGGTGCCCGGGCCGGCGTTCGCCATGGCGAGCAGATAGGGCTTGGTGAAGGTGAGGTCGGGGTAGAACTCGTCGGCGAAGCGGTAGCCGGGGCCGCCACGACCGGTGCCCGTGGGATCGCCGCCCTGGATCATGAAGCCGTCGATGACGCGGTGGAAGACCGTGCCGTCGTAGAACGGGCCGGTCGCCCTCTTCCCCGTGGTCATGTCGAGGTACTCGCGCGTTCCGTTGGCCAGCTCCACGAAGTTCGCCACCGTCTTGGGCGCGAAGTCGTCGAACAGGTCGAGCGCGATGTCGCCGTGGTTGGTGTGCAGGACGGCCTGCGTCACGTTCCTCCCCCTCCAGCTGTCGTACGAGAACGGCGTCCATCCTCTCAGACCGGGCAAAACCGGCCGTCCCCGAGCCGGCGGGGCCCATCCCCGCCCGGTGAGACCGGCACCCCGGTCCCGATCGACCCTGAGCCCGGCCATCCGCCCTCGTACGACGGGCCACCCGCCTGTAGCCTGGCATCAGCTCGATCACGAGCAGGCTCGACCACGAGCACCCACCGAGGATCGGAGAATCCCATGTCGAGGAAGACTCTCAGGACGTCCATGGCGGCCGCCGGCGAGAACGCCCGCGAGGCCATCAGCTCCGCCGCCGAGAAGGCCGGCCCCCTGTACGACCAGACGCGCGACACCATCCTGGAGGTGCTCGAGAAGGCGGGCGACGGCACGTGCACCGACGCCGTGCGCGAGAGGGCCGACGAACTGCCCGATTCGGTGAAAAGGCACTTGCCCGAGGCCGCCCGTCCGGCCAAGAAGCACCACCGGCTGCTGACCGGTCTCGGTATCATCGCCGTGATCGGCGCCGTCTTCCTCGTCGTCCGCCAGATCCTCCTGCCCAAGGACGACGGCTGGACCCCGCACGAGCCCAGCGGCGCCTTCGGCGACGACGACGTGACCACCGACTTCAGCGACTCCGTCGCCGAGCCTGAAACCGCCGTGGAGGAGGCTGCAGAGGCGCCCGCCGAGCCCGCCGGGCAGGGCACGACCAGGGATTACGGCCCCGGCTCCTACGTCGGCGCCAATCCGCCCGAGGGTTACACGACCAAGGGCAACGAACGCTCGATGAAGTACCACACCCCCGACGGCGCCGGCTACAGCCGCACCAACGCCGACGTGTGGTTCGTCTCCACCGAGGCCGCCGAGGCGGCGGGCTTCACCAAGGCGCTCCGCTGACCCCGAGAGTCGACAGGAGGGGCCCCGCCGATTGGCGGGGCCCCTCGTCCGCCCGGGGCCGTCCGGGGACCACGGCCGCAGTAGGCTCACCCGACATGGAGCCCTTCCTCATCACCGCGGGCGGGCTGGTGCTGTCGGCCCCGACCGGGGACGACACCGACGCCTTCGCGCGCATCTGCGCCGAGCCGAGCATCGCCGCCTGGACGACGATCCCGACCGGCTTCACCCGGAACGACGCGCAGCGCCTCGTGACGGTGGCGACGAAGGAGGGCTGGCGGACCGGGGCGCACCCGATGTGGGCGGTGCGCCCGGGGCGGGGGCTCGAACCGATCGGCATGGTGAGCCTTACCGCGCGCCCGTTCGGCACCTGGGAGATCGGCTACTGGACGAGCGAGGCGGCGCGCGGCAGGGGCCTGACCACCCGCGCGGTGCGGGCCCTCGTCGACGCGGCCCTCGACCCGGACGGCGGGATCGCCGCGCAGCGCCTGCTGTGGCGGGCCGAGGTCCATGACGGCGTCCCGAACTGGGCGAGCTGGCGGATCGCCTGGCGACTGGGCTTCCGCAAGCAGGGTCGGCTGCGCAGCGCCGCCGCCGACGGTGAAAGACGCCACGACATGTGGCTGGCCGACCTGCTGCCGAGCGACCCGCGCGCCCCGCAGGACCCCTGGGACGGCCCGCTGTCGCGCCCGGGCGCCCCGGCCTTCGAACGCGAGGCGACCCCGACCGACGCCACCGCCACCCGCGAGGGCGACTGCCCCGAGGGCCTCGTGGCGCGCTTCCACCGCGTCTACGGCCTGCCGATCGTCACCGACGGCCCGAGCCTGGACCGCGAGCACCTGCACATGCGCATGAGCCTCATCGCCGAGGAGTTCGCCGAGCTCGTCGGCGCGGTCTACGGCCCCTCCTCCCGCGGGATCCTCGAGGAGGCCTTCACGAGGGCCATCGCCGTCGACGAGGACGAACGCGACCTGGTCGAGACCGCCGACGCGCTGGCCGACCTCGTCTACGTCATCTACGGCATGGCCCTGGAAACCGGCATCGACCTGCCGGGCGTGTTGGCCGAGGTGCAGCGCTCGAACATGTCGAAGCTGGGCGCCGACGGGCGGCCCATCCACCGCGCGGACGGCAAGGTGCTCAAGGGACCGGACTTCTTCGGACCCGACGTGGCCGGTGTACTGGCCCGCGGCGGGCGCCGGCCCGTGCGACGACGAGCGGGGAGGCCGACCCCGAGAATCTGACATGATCCGAGCGTCCGTGGCCCGGGATCTCGTCGCAGCCGGGCAGCTCGTCCCGGCACGCCGTGTCCTGTGCGCCTCCTGGGCCCCTGGCCTCGCCCCCCTGAGGGGTCTCCCTGATTCCCTCCCCACCCGGGCCGGGAGCCCATGGCGCCGTGTCGGCGCCCGGGTTTAGCGTCGGTGTGGCCGCCCGCCCCCTGGTGCTGGCCCGTCAGTGCCGTGTGGGAGGGATCGTGTCGTGGCCGAGTACTCGGACAGGCTGGGAGCCTATGACGAGCCGGTTGCTTTTGATGATGCGACGGCTGATGCGTTGAGGTCGGCGGCGTCGGCGCTGTCGGGCACCCTGACGGGTCAGGCGGCCTCGCGGGCGGGGTGGGCGTCGGCGGCGTCGGCGGATTTCGAGGGGCATTACGCGGACGTGTTCGACGCGAACGCGAAAACAGCCTCGACGGACTGCACGAACATCGCATCGGCGTTGGACGATCTCGCGGCCGAGGTGCAGAAGCTGAAGGAGGCCGCCCAGGCCGAACGCGAGCGGAGGAGGCAGGCCAAGGAGTGGGCCGACCGGCAGGATCGGGAGAACATTCTCAAGAGGGGCTGGGACTGGGTGACCAACGGCGACAAGCCCCCTCGGGCCCGGCCCAGGTGCCGCTGCCGGAGCCCCACGAGCCGACGACCACACCCTGGTCCGAGCCGGCCCCGGGCCCGGCGGGGGCGGTGTCCTCGGCCCGGCCGGACGATCTGCGGACGTACTCGTCGAACGTGACCGGCGCCAACGACACGGTCACCACCCAGAAGGGCGCCCTGGAGGGGGCGATCGCCGACTTCGCCGAGCGGTGCTCGTGGTGCAGCATCGACGCGTCCGGGATCACGGGCGCGCTGGCCTCGTTCGGGGCGAACAACACGAACGAGACCCGCTGGGTCGACACGGTCGCGGCCGCGTTCGAGGCCGCCGGCGCCTCGGGGGTCGTCTCCACGGTCTCGGACGCGGCGATCGACGCATCCCTGCAGGCCGCCGGGGTGGACCAGGCCCGCCGGCCGGTCGACGTGACCGCCCCGAGCATCCTGGGCGACCCCCAGACCTCCGGGTATGCGGACGACCCGGTGAACACCACGACCGGGAACTTCATCGAACCGGAGACCGACCTGTCGTTCGACGGCGGGGCCGCGTCGTTGGGGTTCGACCGCATGTACAACTCCCTGTCGGCCGGCATCGGCGCGTTCGGGCCCGGCTGGGCCTCCACCGCCGACCAGCGGCTGACCATCGACGAGGACGGGGCGGTGTGGGTCCAGCCATCCGGACGCCACATCGTGTTCCCGAGACTCGGTGGCGGCTGGGACCGGGCCGACGGCGACAGTTTCTGGCTCCACACCACCGATGGCACCGGCGGTGCCGCCGGCGGCACCGGCCCCACCGCCGAGGCCGCTGTTGCCGCAGACGCCGCCAGCAGGAACGCTGCCACTACCCCCACTGCTGCTACTGGTGCCGTTGACGGGAGCTCCCCTGCCACCGGTGACGGCTCCATCGGCGACGCAGCGGCCCCCGCGGGCGCCGCTTCTGCTGTCGCGGGCGCTGGTGTCGGGGTGTTCGTGGTGTCGGACAATGCGGGTGGCCGGTGGGTGTTCGACCGGGCCGGCAGGCCCGTGTCGGTGTCTCGGGGCGCGGGGACCAGGGTGGACTACCGGTGGGATGGTGACCGGCTGGTGGGCCTGTCCCACGAGCGAGGCCGGGCCATCACCATCGAGTGGAATGACCAGCACACGCGGATCACCGCCCTGGCCGCCAACGACGGACGGCGGGTGGACTACGCCTACGACCCGGCCGGCAGACTCACGGAAGCCGCTTCTGCCGGCGGGGCCCGCCGGTACGGATGGAACGAACAGGGCCTCATCGCGCAGGTGGTGGATCCGGATGGTGTGGTCGAGGTGGTCAACGCCTACAACGGGCGGGGGCAGGTGGTGTCGCAGCGGTCCCGGTTCGGCCGTACCTCGCACTACACGTATCTGCCGGGGAACATCACGCAGGTGGCTGATGGGGATGGGGGCCGGGCGAACACGTGGATCCATGACCAGCGGGGCCGTCTGGTCGGGATGGTGGACGCGGACGGGGCCCGGCAGTCCATCGGTTGGGACCGGTGGGGCAACCGGACCCTGGTGACCGGCCGCGACGGGGCGGTGACTGTTTTCCGGTATGACGGGCGGGGCCGGCTGGTCACGCGCCTGGAGGCGTCGGGGGCCCGCACCGACTACGAATGGGACGGCCTGGACCGGGTGGTGCGGGTCACCGTCACCGACACCACCACAAACAACAACAGAACCGCCACCAGCGGGGCCGCCACCGGCAAAACCGACAGCACCAGCACCGGCAGCACCGGCACCGTCACTGGCAGCGGCAGCGGGGCCGCCGCTGGTGGGTCGGGGCCAGCGGTCACTTCGTACGGCTATGCGGGCGGGGACAGGAATCCGTCGACGGTGAGGGACCCCTGCGGGGGTGTGTCCCGGCTGGTGTGGGATCGGGGCCTGCTGACCGGGGTGGTGGATCCGGCCGGTGTGGTGGTGCGGTTGGGTTATGACGGGCACGGTGACCTGGTGTCGTCGACTGACGGGGACGGGAATGCGGCCCGGCTGGTGCGTGACGGGGCGGGGCGTGTGGTCGCGGCGGTCACCCCGCTGGGGCACCGGACCGAGTACCGCTACGACCAAGCCGGCCGGCTCGTCTCCCGCAGGGACCCGGACGGGGCGGTGTGGCGGTTCGAGCACACGGCCGGGGGCAGGCTGGCCGGTGTGGTGGACCCGGACGGGGGCCGCAGGCGGTACGGGTACGGCGGGCACGGGGAGCGGGAGACATTCACGGATCCGCTGGGCGGGGTCGTGACGTCCCGGTGGGATGATGCGGGGAATCTGGCCGGGGCGGTGATGCCGGACGGGGCCCGGTGGCGGTATGTGCATGACGGGCTGTCCCGGTTGGTGGCGACGGTGGACCCGGCCGGTGGCCTGTGGCGCCGCGAGTACGACGTCAATGGCATGGTTGCCGCGACGGTGGACCCGACCGGGGTGCGTGTGGACTGGGTCACGAGCAACCGGGGGCGGGTCCGGACGGTGTCGGACGGGGCCGCGTCGGGGGCGGTACGGACGGACGGGCTGGGCCGGGTCACCGTGACGACCGGCGATGACGGGGCCGACCGGGTGACCCGGTACGACCGGTGCGGTCGGCCGGTCGGGTTCGTCGATGGCGGGGGGAACACGACCCGGCTGGTGCGGGACCCGGCCGGCAGGGTCACCGCTGTGGTGCGGCCGTCGGGGGCTGCCACCCGGTACGGCTACGACGTCTGCGGCCGGCTCGCGCGGGTGACCGACCCGGCGGGCGGGGTGGCCTGTTTCGGCTATGACGCGGATTCGAGGCTTGTGGAGGAGGTCCGGCCTGGTGGGGAGCGGGCCTGGTGGTCCTACGACGAGTGCGGGCGGGTGACCGTGAAGCACGCCCCCGGGTACGGCACGACCAGGTACCGGTATGACGGATCGGGCCGGGTCGTGGGTCTTGTCGATCCGGTGTGCGGGCGGCGCCGGTTCCGGTACGACCGGGCCGGGAACCTCGTCGAGGCCGTCTCCGGGACGGGCGCGGTCACCCGGTACGGCTACGACCGGCTCGGTGCGCTTGTCACGGTGACGGACCCGACCGGCGGGGTGACCCGGTACGGGCGCGACCGGCTCGGCCGGGTGGTCGAGGCGACGGACGCGCTGGGCAGGGTCACGACCGCCGGGTACGACGCGGCGGGCCGGCAGACGTCCCAGACGGGCCCGGACGGGCATGTGAC
>NZ_AUFR01000002.1:0-52158 GCF_000426605.1 Propionibacterium acidifaciens DSM 21887 | reverse complement strand
GTTGGATCAGGGCCGGAAGGCCCACACCGCAAGACTGAGGCCCGCCCCGAGCACGAGGCCTGGACCCGCCGCATGCAGCCCCCGAAAGGACAACGCACCAGACCGTCCGTGGACCGGCAGAAGACGTCCCAGTCCTTCCCCGACGCCCTCCCCGACCAGCAGAACAGTCACGCCGTACCCGACCGAGCAGAACCAGAACACCTGGCAGACGACCCTCGCACCGGACCCGCTCCAACAAGAAACCGGCACCGGCAAGACCGCGGTCGTCCCGGACAACGCCCGCTTCCACCATGCGAAAGCGTTGACCGGCCTCCACGAGCCCGGCCGGCTGCTGGAGCGCATCACCCCTGTTTTCCTGCCGCCGTACGCGCCCGACCACAACCCCGCCGAGCACGTCCGGAACACGGCCAAGAACAACACCACCACCATCCAGCACGAGACCCCCGAAGAAACCCTCGAAACATTCGCCTCACACATCACCGGCCGTGCCTTCGACCACGACTCCGAACACCTCCCCGCCCCGCGAAACCAGAAACGATTTTGTTTCATGACAGCCATAATTCTACCTCACGATCATTTCACCCACTGTCCGAAAAACACCAAGCACTCCACACAAAACCCAAGGCTTGACAGCCAGGCCATCGGGCTTCTTGCCCAGGGGCAGGGCCACGATCTTGACGAACCTGGTCGTCCGTTCCATGAGCATCGCCGCCGCCGAGGCCCCGTCCTTGACCTGTGACGGGATCACCCTCCCAGCCGCGACTCCCGGCGGCCCCGCACGTCGTCAGGACGCTCCCCGGTGCCTTCCCCGTCCCGATGATGGAGGCTCCCCGCTGGCCGACCCTGCGACGAGGACGCCGACAGGTCCGGCCGCCGTAGCGGCATGATCCCGTGATGGGCCAGTTCTCCTTCCGGAAGAGACAGTGGATCCAGGCGTGCGGATGGTCTCGTGAGACACGACGGCACCTCCTGCCGGCGGAAACCCTCTCCGAGGGTCTCACCTGCCGGCTCGCAGCCTCCAGATGGAATCTCCCGGCGGCCTGGACGGGTTGTGCGGGACTTCGCCAGATCGGCCAGGGCCCTGGCGCGCAGCACCGGCTCTGTCTCCAGGCGGCGGGGTCTGGGCCGGGACCGTCGGGTGGCTACCTGCTGGTCCGCCTAGCCGGGCCGATAGGCGCCCCTGCCACCGTGTCGGGCAATTCCCCGGGACACGACCGAGGGACACCGGCCCGGCCCGGATCAGCGATCCGCCGCACCGAGCAGCCCTGGGCCAGACCCTCCCCGAACGACTTGGCTGTCCGTCCTGGCCCGCAACCGTCTCAACACCAACCCCCTTGTCACAGGCACGAACACCGTTGCTTCAACACTATGACACCACCCTGGCGGCCTCCGGGATCAGCTACGCGGCCAGAACGGCCACAGGTAAGTCGACGCTGACCATCCCACCGACCTCATGACGCACGTCCTGACGAATCAGGACACCTCGGGGATCATTCCCGTCGTGCGCCGGGAACAGGAGGACACGGGCAGGGCTCTGGAGCAGGCCGGTCAGGCCGTCGTCTCGGCCCGGCTCTCCCATCGGGAGCAGGAGAGTCCGGTCCTCACCGACGGTGATCCGACCCCGGAGTTGCCCAGACGCGCCGCGGTCGAGTCCTCGTCCATCGCCGAGCAACTCCGGGACGTGGCCCGGCTCCACGACGAGGGGGGCCTCTCCGACTCGGAGTTCACCGTGGCGAAGTCACGACTGCTCGGGAACCTCTAGGACGTGCTCGGCAGGACACCGAGGTCCTCGGCGCTCATGCCCGGGGCCGAGACATCATCGAGATAGGCCGTCGTGTCGAAGGCGAGCTCGCGGGCGTTCTCGGGGTCGCCGCCGTCGCTGATCCGGCCGCCGGTCATCCGGTCGACGATGATGGCGAGGGCGCCGTCGCCGGTGACGTTGGTGGCGGTGCCGAAGGAGTCGAGGGCGATGTAGGTGGCGATCATGAGGGCCACCTGGGCGTCGTCGAAGCCGAGCATCGAGGACAGCAGACCGGTCGCGGCCATGATGGCGCCGCCGGGCACGCCGGGTGCGGCCACCATCGTGATGCCGAGCATGAAGACGAAGCCGACCCACTGCGCGGTGGAGATGCTCACGCCCTGGGTGAGGGAGATCGCGTAGGCGAAGGCGAAGATCTTCGAGGTGGAGCCGGCCAGGTGGATCGTCGCGCACAGCGGCACGGTGAAGGAGGCGACGGCGCCGGACACGCCGTTGCGCCTCGTCTGGCGCAGGGTGACGGGGATGGTCGCGGCCGAGGAGGAGGTGCCCAGGGCGGTGAGATAGGCCGGCAGCATCGTGGCGAGGGCCCTCACCGGGTTCTTCCGACCGTAGGCGCCGGCCACGCAGTACTGGACGCCGAGGATGACGACCTCGAGGAGCAGGACGACGACGACCACCCTCAGGAGGGTCTTCACGACGGCGAGGGCCTCGCCGGTGTAGGTGAGGTTGAGGAAGATGCCGAAGATGTGCAGCGGCAGCAGCGGGATGATGATCCGCTCGATGAGCTTCGTGATGATGGCGCGGAACTCGACGAAGCCCTTGCGCAGGACCCCGCGGGGGATCATGCCCAGCCCGATGCCGAGGACGAAGGACAGCAGCAGGGCGGTCATGACCTCGAGCGGCGCCGGCATCTCGACGGTGAAGTAGCTCTCCAGGGCGCTGCCCGGCTTCTCGACGTCGCCCAGCGAGGTGCTCGCCAGGAGGCGCGGGAAGACCTGCGCGCACACGAGATAGGTGATGAAGCCCGAGAAGAGCGTCGACGTGTAGGCCAGGGCCGCCGTGATGCCGAGCCACTTCCCGGCGCCGCGCCCGAGGTCGGCGATGGCCGGAGTGACGAGCCCGACGATGATGAGCGGGATCGAGAAGGTGAGGAACTGGCTGAACAGGTCGGAGAAGGTCGCGAAGACGCGGCCGACGCCGACGGGCAGCAGGTGATTGCCGCCGATGCGCACCGAGCCCAGCACGAGGGCGAGGACGATGGCGGCGAGCACCCACACGAGGATGCCGCCCTTGGACAGGGCTCTGCGGAGCTTGGGCATGGGGAACCTTCCGGCGCCGGCGGCGGCGCGGGCCGCCGCTCGCCACGGTCAGGGTTTCACACGCGCGGGCGCACAATGCGCGGCGGACGGAGAACGAGACACCCGGGCCCGCCCCCGAGCGCGGGGCCGAGCCCTCCGGTCCGGCGGGGAGAGGCTCCACCACCCCGGCCCGGTGCGACTGCGCCAGCTGGAGGTCTCGGGCCCGGCGGGGAAGGCTCCGGAATTCCGGAGCCCCCGGACACGGGGTCGAGCCCGACGAGGAGCGGGACGGGTCCGTCGTCCGCGCCCGGTCCCTCAGCCGCAGCGGCAGGCCATCCCCGCGGAGCGGTTGTGAAGGTTGTGAAGCCGGCCACGCCGACCCCGGGCCGGTCTCCGACAGCCGCGGATCGCGCCGACGGACGAGACATCCGGGCTTCAGCCCTGCGGCCGCAGCAGCGGGAAGAGGATCGTCTCGCGGATCCCGGCGTCGGTGAACAGCATGATGAGCCGGTCGATCCCCAGGCCGAGGCCGCCCATGGGCGGGCAGCCCTGCTCGAGGGCGGACAGGAAGTCCTCGTCGAGCTGCATGGCCTCGGGGTCGCCGGCCGAGGCGGCGAGCGACTGGGCGATGAGGATCTCGCGCTGGACGACGGGGTCGACGAGCTCACTGAAGCCGGTGCCGCGCTCCATGCCGCCGATGATGAGGTCCCAGGCCTCGATGCAGCCGGGCTTGGAGCGGTGGCGGCGGGCCAGCGGCTGGGCGATCTCGGGGTAGTCGCAGACGAAGGTGGGCGCCATCAGGTCCTTCTCGACGAGCTCGCCGAAGAGCTCGACGACCATCTTCTGCGGGCCCCAGCCCTCGTCGAAGGCGACGCCGTTGGCCCGCGCGGCGTCGCGCAGCTCCTCCAGCGGGGTCTCGGGCGTGATCCGTCGGCCGAGCCTGTCGGACAGCCCCTCGTGGACCGGCAGCCAGGCCCACTCGCCGTCGAGGTCGATGACGCCGCGCCCGGTCTCGATCCGGTGGACGCCGAGGGCGTCGGCGACGTCCATGACGACCGACCGGAGGGTCTCGGCGATCGTGAACTGGTCGCCCCAGCTCTGATAGGCCTCGAGCATCGTGAACTCGGGGCTGTGCGAGGAGTCGACGCCCTCGTTGCGGAAGACCCGGCCGATCTCGTAGACACGGTCGGCGCCGCCCACCATGACGCGCTTGAGGTGCAGCTCGAGGGCGATGCGCAAGTACATGTCGATGTCGAAGGCGTTCAGGTGGGTGATGAAGGGCCTCGCCGCCGCGCCGCCGTGCAGGGTCTGGAGCACCGGGCCCTCGACCTCCAGGTAGCCCTGGGCCTCCAGCGACTCGCGGATGGTGCGGGTGATGCGCGCCCTGGTGCGCAGCATGGCGCGCGCCTCGGGACGGACGATGAGATCGTTGTGGCGCTGGCGCACGCGCGACTCCTCGGACAGCCCCTTGTGAAGCACCGGCAGGGGCCGCAGCGCCTTCGAGGCGAGCCGCCACTGGGCCGCCATGACCGACAGCTCACCGCGCCGGGACGCGACGACCCGTCCGCGCACCCACACGAAGTCGCCCAGGTCGACCTCGGACTTCCAGCCCGCCAGGGCCTCGTCGCCGATCTCGGCGCGCGAGAGCATGACCTGGAGGCGCTCGGCGTCGGCGTCGGGGGTGAAGCCGTCCTGGAGGGTGGCGAAGCACAGTCTGCCGGAGTTGCGGAGGAAGACGACGCGCCCGCCGACGGCCACCTCGTCGTCCGTCTCCTCGCCGGGCCCCAGGCCGGGCCAGCCGGCCCGCACCTGCGCGAGGGTGTGCGTCCTGCGCAGATCGACCGGATAGGGCTGGCCGCCCGCCTCGAGGCAGCGCCGGCGCTTGGCGGCGCGCACGCGCATCTGCTCGGGAAGGTCCTGCTCGGGCTCTTCGCCCCTGGGGTCGGTCGGCTGCTGGGAACTCACCCGAACAGGTTACCGTGGCACCTTCCGGGGGCTTCGGGCCCGTCGCAGCGCCCGGGTCCGGAGCGCCGGCACGAGCCGGGGCCGGCCGAGCCCCAGATGGGTCCAGCCGGCCTCGCGCCAGCGCCGGACGTCCAGGGCGTTGCGGCCGTCGATGACGACCGGGGTCGCGACCCGGTCCGCCGCCTCGTCCGGGTCGAGGCGGACGAACTCGTTCCACTCGGTCAGGAGCAGGACCAGGTCGGCGTCCTCGAGGGCCGCCAGGGGCTCGCGGACCGTCTCGAGCCCCCGGTGGTGGCGCCGTACGGCGTCGAGGGCCCGCGGGTCGCACACGCGCACCCGGGCCCCCCGCTCGTGCAGGCGCCGCGCGACCTCCAGGGCCGGGGAGTCGCGGATGTCGTCGCTGTCGGGTTTGAAGGCGGCGCCCAGCACGACGACCCGCGCCCCCTCGGGGGAACCGCCCAGGCAGCGCTCGGCAAGGGCCACGACGCGATCGCGACGGCGCCGGTTGATGGCGTCGACCTGCTCCAGGAAGGAGACGGCCTCCCGGACGCCCAGCTCCTCGGCGCGGGCGACGAAGGCGCGGATGTCCTTCGGCAGGCAGCCGCCGCCGAAGCCGACGCCGGCGCGCAGGAAGGCCGCGCCGATGCGCTCGTCGTACCCGAGGGCCTCGGCGAGCGCCACGACGTCGCCGCCGGTCGCCTCGCACACCTCGGCCATGGCGTTGATGAAACTGATCTTCGTGGCGAGGAAGGAGTTGGCGGCGACCTTGACGAGCTCCGCGGTGGGGTGGTTCGTCACGATGCGGGGGACGCCCTCGGCGAGCAGGGGCGCGTAGACGGCGTCGAGCGCCTCCTGCCCCCGGCGGGCGAGCACCGGGTCCCCGGGCAGCCCGTAGACGATGCGGTCGGGGTGGAGGGTGTCCTCGACGGCACGGCCCTCGCGCAGGAACTCGGGGTTCCACACCAGGGCCGCCCCGCGCGGCGCCAGCGACTCGGCGAGGCGCGACGCGGTGCCCACCGGCACCGTCGACTTGCCCACGACGACGGCCCCCGAGCCGGCGGGCAGGGCCCCTCGGAGCGCCTCGACGGCGGCCTCCACGTGGCTCAGGTCGGCGGAGCCGTCATCGGACTGCGGGGTGCCGACGGTGATGAAGTGCAGCTCGGCGCGGGCGAGCTGCTCGGAGGCCGGCGCGACGGCGAACCGCAGACACCCCTCTCGGGTGACGCGCTCGAGGAGCTCGGCCAGGCCGGGCTCGTAGAAGGGCGGCCGACCCGCCGCGAGGGCGCCGACCCGATCGGCGTCGACGTCGACGCCCAGCACGTCGTGGCCCAGCGCCGCCATGGCGGCCGCGTGCACGGCTCCCAGGTAGCCGCATCCCAGAACGGTGATCCGCATGATGTCCTTCCTTCCGTGGTGCTCGTGTCGGTGGTTCCCGCCCCGGCGGTGCCGACCGGGGCGCGGTGCCCGTCGCGGGCCCGCGGCGGTGCCGCGGCGGTCGACTCAGGGCGGCTCGGCCGACGCCAGGCAGGCCTCGACCCACTCCGGGAGCCACCAGTCGGCCGCCGGCCGGAACGCGTGGACGAGGGCCAGCCGCAGGCGGGCGGCCCGCCGGTAGCAGTCGACGCGCGCCGGGCGCGCGCCCGTCCGAGCGGCGAGCTCCGCCAGGTGGCCGCGGACCCGCCGGTGCGCCGGGGCGCCGAGGGCGCCCGTCAGCCTGCCCAGTTCGGCGTGCGCGAGCAGGTTCCCCACGTCGAGGGCGGCCTCGCCGCGGGCGACGGTGTCCAGGTCGAGGACGCCGAGCTCCCGCCCGTCCCAGAGCAGCTGCCCGTCGTGCAGGTCCCGGTGCAGCAGCGCCGGCGGATCGGCGGATGCGACGAGCTCGGCGCACACCCGCTCCACGGCCCGGCGCAGCGCGTCGAGGCGCCCCAGCGCCCCGTGCTCCCCCGCCGCGGCGAGCCAGCGGGCGAGCACCGCGACCTCGTCGGCCCCGGTGTGCCCGGAATCGGCCAGATCGGGGCGCGCGGCGATCCGCGGCCAGGCCTCGGCGAGCCGCGCCCAGCCGTCGAGACCGTCGTCGCCGAGCTCGTGAAGGCTTCGTCCGGCCAGCAGGGAGAGCTCGACGCGGGCGTCGGTCGCGGCGAGCACCCGGGCGACCCGCAGCCCGGTGCCCTCGCACGGCCCGCCGAGGCGCCGCGAGGCCGCGACGAGCGGCCGGGCGCGTCCGGGCCGCAGCAGCTTGACCGCACGGTCGGCGCGCAGCACGACGGCCCGCCGGTGGAGGCGGTGCACGACGAGCGCCCCGTCCGGAGGCGGCACCAGCTCGGGCAGGCGGGGGTCGGCGGCGTAGTCGGCGAGCTCGACGCGCCCGTCGGCCCCCACACGGCCGGCGCGCAGCAGCCCGTCGTCGCCGCGCCGTTCGAGGACGACGGCGCCGCGGCGCCCCGGCCATGCCCGGACGACCCCCACGAGGCCGCGCAGGGCCGCCAGCGCCTCGCTCGTCATCGCAGCACCTCCTCGAGCCGGTCGAGCCGCTCGCCGACGAGGGCGGGCCAGTCGGGACGGGCCCGCCGCAGGGGCTCGGCGACGCGCAGCAGCATGGCCCGGGCCCGCGCCGCGCGCAGCTGGGGCTCCGGCGGGACCGTGCCGCCCGCCTCCCGGTAGCCGGCCAGGAAGGCCCGGCCCTCGGCGCCGCCGGACGTCGTGAGGTAGGAGCCCAGGTCGACGGCGGCGGGCGCCAGGTGGGCGCGGTCGAAGTCGGTGAGCCAGGCCCCGCCGTCCCGGTCGGTGAGCACCTGGTCGGGGGACGCGTCGCCGTGCACGAGCACCGTCGGGCCGGTCAACGGCGCCGGGGCGCGCGCGGCGAGCCGGCGCACCCGATCGGCCAGCCCGGGGTCGAGCGCGTCGAGGACGCCGGCGTGGGCCGCCGCCTGGCGCTGCGGGTCGACGGCCCTGCGGGCCAGCGCCTCGCGCAGCCCGTCCGGCAGCCGGCCCGTCGAACGGTGGAGCGCCGCGAAGAGGGCGCCGGCCCGACGGGCCGCCACCGAGTCGGGCCGGACGCCCAGGTCGGCGTCCCCGGTGCGGCGGAGCACGGCCATGCTCGGGTCGGCGCCGTCGTCGAGCCGTCGGGGGACGGCCAGCCGGTCCGACACGAAGGCGTGGAGGCCGGCCCCCAGCGGGTCCGGGGCGGCCGTCACCCGCACCACCCGGTCGCCGTCGCGGGCGACGAGGCGCCGGAACGGGTTGTAGCGCAGCGCCGCGTCCTCGGGGCGCCCGGCGAGCAACCCGCCCCGGCCGGCCCGCGCCAGGGGGCGGCGGAGCCGGGGGTCGGCGCGGATCTCGCCGTGCTGGAGCACCAGCCCCGCCAGCCCCCCGTCCAGGGGACGGCGGGCGGTGACCAGTCCGAGCCCGGCGGCCCTGCGCTCGGCCTTGACGGCCTTGGACAGCCCGTCCGGCCACAGCACCCTGGCCCAGCCGTCGGCCAGGCCGGTCCCGGGGTCCGTCAGGGCCAGGACGACGGACGAGCCCGGCTTGACCCGGATGCGCGCGGCGCGCACCTCGCGGCCGACGAGCTCGCTGAGGCGGGCGGCGTCGAGGACCTCGGCCACGACCCGTCCGGTCGACGAGGGCCGCCGGCCGGCGGTCATGGCGGCCCCCCGACCCTCGTCCCGTCGCGGGCGTGCCCGCCGGCGGCGACCCAGTCGCGGAACGCCCGGCTCGACGCCATGAGCTCCTGCGGGGGCCCGTCGAGGACGATGCGCCCGTCCTCGATCCACACGACGCGGGTGGCGCGCAGGGCGACCTCGGCGTCGTGGGTGACGGCCAGGATGGTGCGGCCCGCCACGAGACGCTCGATGGCGTCGAGGACGAGGGCCGCCGAGGCGGGGTCGAGCCCCGTCGTGGCCTCGTCGAGGATCACGACGGGGGCGTCGCGCAGCAGGGCCCGGGCGATGGCCACACGCTGCCGCTGGCCGCCGGACAGGGTGCCGCCCCGCTCGCCGACCACCGTGTCATAGCCCTCGGGCAGCTCCATGACGAAGTCGTGGACGCGGGCGGCCCGGGCGGCCGCCTCGACCTCGGCGTCGTCGGCGCCCCGGCGCCCCAGCCGGATGTTCTCCCGCACCGTGCCGGTGAACAGCACGGCCTCCTGGTGCAGCAGCGAGACGTTCGCGCGCAGCTCGTCCAGGTCGAGCTCGCACAGCGGGTGCCCGTCGAGGCTGACCCGACCGGCGGTGGGGTCCTGGGCGCGCACGAGCAGGGACACAAGGGTCGACTTGCCGGCGCCCGAGGGGCCGATGAGGGCGACGATCTCGCCGGGCGCGGCGGCCAGGCTCAGCCCGTGGAGCACCTCGGCGCCCTCGTAGCCGGCGTGCACGTCGTCGAGACGCACGAGGCCGTGGGCCCGACCGATCCGCACCGGGTGGGCGGGGGTGACGATCTCGGGACGCACCGCCATGAGGTCGGCGACCCGCTCGCCGGAGGCGGTGGCCTGGGCGATCCTGCCCGTGTACTTGGCCATGTCGCGCAGCGGTTTCATCGTCGTGCGCAGATAACTCGTGAAGAGCACGAGGTCGCCCAGGCTCATGGCGCCGGCGAGGGCGCGCAGCCCGCCGCCGACGAGGACGACGGCGGTGGCGACACCGATGATCCCGTCCGTGGTGCGCTCGAGGCGGGCGGACAGCCGCCGGGAGGCCACGCCCGAGCGCAGGGACGTCCGGTTGGCCGAGCCGAAGCGCTCCGCGATGAGCTCCTCCAGCCCGTAGGCCTGCACCACCTGGATGGCCGAGAGGGACTCCTGAGCGGTGTTCGCCAGGTGCCCCTCACCCGTGCGGGTCCTGCGGGCGGCCACCGCGATCCTGCGCGAGTTGCCGGCGGAGACGAGGACGAACAGGCCGATCGCGCCGAGCACCACGAGCGACAGGAGCGGGTCGAGCACGGCCATGACGACGACCATGACGACGAGGGTCACGACGTTGGCCACGAGGGGCAGGCCGGCGGTGATCACGACGTCCTGCATGCGCGCCACGTCGCTCACGATGCGCTGGACGGTGTCGGCGCTGCGGTTGCGGGCGTGGAACTGGAGGGAGAGTCCCTGGACGTGCCGGAAGATGCGGGCGCGCAGCGAGCTGGCCACCCGCGAACCGGCCAGGGCGAAGGCGACCGTGGCCAGGTAGTTCGTGAGGGCCCGCAGTGCGGTGAGCGCCACCTGCGCGGCGCCCAGCCACAGCAGCAGCCCGAGCGTGGCGGGCCGGTGCGAGACGTCGGCGCCCAGCGACGCCGAGACTGAGTCGACGACGTGCTTCATGGGCCAGGGCTCGAGGACGCGGAAGCCGACCTCGGCGAGCAGGGCGATGACCCCGCCCGTCAGGAGCCCCTTGTGGGCTCCGGCGTCCGGGGCGAGCAGCCGCAGGGTGCGGGTCAGCGCCCGTCTCCTGATCCGTTCAGCCATGGCCCGCCTCCGCCACGCCGGCGAGCCGCATGATCCGTCCGACGACGTCGGCCCAGGAGTGCCGTGCGACGGCACGGGCCCGACCGGCCCGGCCGAGTGCGGCGCGGCGGGCCGGGTCGGCGGCGAGGGCGTCGATCGCCGCGGCGAGGGCGGCCGGGTCGGACGGCGGCACGAGGACGCCCAGCCCCTCGAGGACCTCGGGCAACTGGCCCGTCCGCGAGGCGACGACGGGCAGGCCGGCGGCCAGGTACTCGTAGACCTTGAGCGGGGAGAAGTACTGGTCGTCCTCGTCGTCGGTCCTCGGGTAGGGGGCCGCCCCGATGGCCGCGCCGGCCAGGTGGGCGGGCACGTCCTCGGGGGCGACCGGGCCTCGGAAGTCGACCCGCAGGACGAGCCGGCCGGCCAGTTCCTCCAGCCCGGCGCGGCGGGGGCCGTCGCCGATGATCCGCAGCCGCCAGGGCTCGCGGGCCAGGGACGCGGCCCGGAGCAGGTCCTCCACCCCGTGCCAGGGCTTGAGGGTGCCGACGAAGACGACGACGGGAACGCCGGGCCCGGGCGGGGCGGGCACGATGCGGCGCACGTCGACGCCGTTCGGCACGGTGCTGACGCGGGCGGCGCCGGTGCGGGCGAGGACCCACCGGCGCACCGGCTCCGAGACGCACACCGTCGCGGCGGCCGCACCCGTCTGGGCGCGCAGCGCGGCGAGGGCGCCGGCCTCGTCGACGAGCAGCCGGTGGGCGCGCTGCTCGTCGACGAGGGGGGCGTTGACCTCGAGGACGCCGGGCGTGGCGGCCGCCTCGTGGAGCCGGGCCAGCACCGTCGAGAACAGCGAGTAGCGCTCGTAGACCAGGTCGACGCCGTCGGCGAGCAACCGGCGGACGACCTCGTCCGAGGCCCGGCGCTGGGCGCGTTCGCGCCTCTCGGCGTCCTCGGCCCCCGACGCCGGCCCCGCCTCCTCCGGAGCGGTCATCGGCAGTTCCACGACGGGCAGCCCGGCGAGGTCGGCAGGCGGCCGGTCGCCGCGGCGCGTGGTCCACACCGTCACCTCGTGGCCGCGGGCCAGCAGCTCGCGCACCACCTCCTGGACGTGCACCGAGGCGCCCTTGGTGCCGAACACGGGAATGCCCGGGTCGATGCTCACATAGGCGATGCGCATCAGCGGTCGCCCCCCGTCGCGCCGGACTCCCAGGACGACAGGACCGCGGCCTGCCGGCGGCTGTCGAAGTCCTCCTCGATGAGCGCCCTCGCCCTGCGGGCCATGCCGGTCAGGTCGAGGCCGCCGGCGGCCGCGCGCGCGAGGGCGCGGGCGAGCGCGCCGACGTCCCCGGGCTCGAGCAGGATCCCGGTGTCGCCGTCCCTGATGACCTCGGGCAGACCCGAGACGGCGGTCGCGATGACGGGCGTGCCGCAGGCCATGGCCTCGAGCACCACCGTGGGGAGGCCGTCGATGTTGCCGTCGAGGGCCTGCACGCACGGGGCGACGAAGAGGTGCGCATCGGCGAGCAGCCGCCTCACCTCCTCCTGGGTGAGGGGCCCGAGGAGGCGCACGGACCCGGTGAGGCCGCGCCGCTCGATCCGCTCGGCGAGCTCGGCGGCCAGTTCGCCCTCGCCCGCGATGGACGCGTCGACGGCGACGCCTGCGGCGCGGGCCTCGGCCAGCGCGTCGATGAGGTCGGCGAAGCCCTTCTTGGGCACGAGGCGCCCCAGGGCGACCACCCGCAGCGGTGAGCCGACGGCCGGCGGGTCGCCGTAGGGGAAACGCGACAGCTCGAGGGCGTTGTACTGCAGGCGCACCCGGGCCCCGGTCCCGGCCAGGACCCTGCTCAGATGGGCCTCGTTGAACGCGCTGATGGCCACGACGCGGTCGGCCCCGCCGCAGATGCGGCGCAGCCAGGACGCGTCGACGGACTCGTGGAAGATGTCCTTGGCGTGGGTGGTGATCGTGTAGGGCACGCCCGTCAGGCGCGAGGCCAGCCAGGCCATGCGGCCGGCCAGGGAGGCGAAGTGGGCGTGCAGGTGGGTGATGCCGTCGTCGAGGACGGCCTGCGCGAGCGCCACGCCCTGGGCGACCTCGTCGCCCGGCAGCTCGGCGATCTCGGGCAGCAGACGGGCGAGGGGCCCGCTCAGCGCCGGGTCCCGGGCGGCCCCGGCGATCCGCCCCCACAGGTCGGCGGCCCCGCCGGGGCGGGGGACCCAGCTGACCCGGGCCCTGACCCGAGCGATCTCGGGGTGGAACCGCGAGTCGGTCGTCGGGCGCAGGGCGTAGACGTGCAGCTCGTCGCCGAGCTCCTCGCGGGCGAGCATCTCGGTGACGACGAAGGTCTCGGAGAAGCGCGGATAGACCTTGAGGACGTACCCGATCCTGGCCCGCGCCGCGCCGCCACCCGTCGATGCCGCGGCGGCCGGGGTCGACGCCGGCTCCGGGCGCCCGCCCAGGAGCCCGACGGCCCGCCGGCCCGCCTCGGCCAGCCCGTCGAGGACGAGGCCGGAACGGTCCACGCGCCGCCCCACCGCGGCGGCCGCCCAGCCGCCCAGGGCCTGCGGGTCCGCCCGGCCGACGGGCAGGACGTCGAGGGCCCCGGCGGCGGCCAGCGCCCGTGCCCGGATGAGCTGCTCGACCCGGGGCTCCTCGCGCGGCACGACGAGCGCGGGCGTGCCCGTCGCGAGGATCTCGCACGCCGTGTTGTAGCCGCCCATGGCGATGACGGCGGCGGCCTCGCCGATCCGCTCCCCCAGCCCCCGCCACGACCGGAGGACCCGCGTGCGCGGCCCGGCGAGGGCCTCGACGGCGGCGAGGCGGGCGTCGTCGAGCTGCGGCCCTGCGACGACGACGTGCTCATGGCCGTCGGGCACCGTCATCCGCGCGGCGGCCCGCAGCAGTGCGAAGCCGTCGGACCCGCCCCCGGCGGTGGTGAGCACGAAGGGGCGTCCGACCGGCTCGGCGCCGCGGTCGAGGCCGCGTCGGCCGTGGGCCAGGTAGCCGGTGAACCGGACCCGCCCGGCCAGGGCGTCGGGCACCTCGCCGTCGGCGACCGGGTCGTGGACGGCGGGATCGCCGTAGACCCACACCTCGTCGAGAAGGGCGTTCAACTCCGTCGGGTCGCCGAGGGCGCGCCACTCGGCGGCGGCGACGGCGGGATCGTCGAGCACCTCGCGCAGCCCGAGCACGACCCGCACGCCGGGGCGCTCGGCGCGCAGCCGGTGCAGCGGACGGCACAGCTCCTGCTGCACCCCGTAGACGTGACGGTCGATGATCACCAGGTCGGGGGCGTGGGCGAGCAGGGCCGCCTCGACGAGGGCCGAGCGGAGTCCGACGAGCCGGCCCGTGGAACAGGCGAGCCGGCGGGCCTCGTAGCCGGCGGGGCCCTTGGCGACGCCGGGGATGGTCAACCAGTCGAAGCCGGCGGGCAGGACGCAGTCGTCCCCCATGGACAGCCCGGTGACGAGGAGCCCCGAGAGGGGACGGCCGGTGGCCCCCGGGACGGCCCGGGAGAGGGCGTGGGCGAGCGCCAGGTTGCGGCGCACGTGGCCCAGCCCCTGGGAGTCGTGGCTGCAGAGGAGCACTCGGATGGTCGTGTCGTCCACGGGGATGTTCCGATCGGTTCCAGGCACCGGAGGCCCCGACGGTGATGCGTTCCGGGGCTCGGCGCGCATGGTGCGGCGCCGGAGTGCGGTGTGCGTTTTCAGGAGTGGGCGGGGCCTGCGCCCTCGGCGCGGCCCGGTACGGGACAGCCGGTTCCCGACCGTCGGCGTCCACCTGAGCGGGCGGGCTGCTGTCGTGCACGGTCTCGACTTCTGCCGTCGGCCCCCGATCGGTGCCGACGCCCGCCCTCGGTGGCGGGGTGACCGACTATAGCAAGGGTCCTCGGGGGGTCAACCGGCATCGGCCCGGGGCCTCGAGCAGGAAGTGCGGGCCACCGGTGCTCGCCCACACCGATGACCCGCACTCCTCGAGCGATTCGCTGAGGCTAGCCTAATCCATTCCCTCCGGGAAGGGAAGGCCCGCCAACGCTCCCCGTCACGAGCATCCTCGTCAGACCCGACTCACCCCTGGGGATCGACGAGAACGAGGGCCATGCGGCAGTCGGTCTCGGCCCTGACCGAGTGCGGAGTGTCGGGGGCCATGTAGAGGCAGTCGCCGGCGCGAAGCAGGTTGTCCTCGCCGTTGAGGCGGAAGACCAGCTCCCCCTCGAGGACCTGGACGACGGCGGCGCGCGACGAGGTGTGCTCGCTGAGCGTCTGGCCGGCGCCGAAGGTGAACTGGGTCACCTGGAGGAGGTCGTTGTCCACGAGAATGCGCGAGACGATGCTCTCGGCCACGAGGGGCAACTCGGCGACGATGCCGGTCCTCACGACATTCTCGGTACGGGTGGTCTGTCCGTCGCCCATGGGGCTCTCCTTCTGCTGCTCCCCGCCCCGGCGCCTCCCGCCGGCGGGCGCCCGGGGCGCTGCCTCACATGCCGAGGCAACCCTAACCAGATGTTTTCCAAAACGGAAGCCTTGGTAAACGGGCCATCGCCCGTCCCCCGATTCCACCGTGCGCGAACGGACCCGGCCCCGGCGGGCGGGACCGGCGACGGACCCGGACGCCCCCACTTGAATGAGTGAGCACTCACTCATACTCTCGCTGTCCGTGAGCAGAGCAGCACCCATGCCCCCCGAGGAGCGGCGCCGGGCGATCATCGCCGCGGCGCGCCCGCTCCTCGTCGCCAACGGGGGCGGATTCACGACGAAGCAGGTGGCCGAGGCGGCCGGGATCGCCGAGGGCACGATCTTCCGCGTCTTCCCCACGAAGCAGGCCCTCTTCGACGCCGTCATCGCCGATGTGCTCGACCCGACCCGTACGACGAGGGCACTGCGGGCGCTGCCCGAGCACGGCAGCCTCGTCGAGCGCATCACGGCCATCCTGGCCCTGCTCTACTCCGACATGGACACCGTCGAGGAGGTCTTCATGGCCGTCCACGCCATGCCCTCCGACGACTTGACTCCCCACAAGCCCCCGATGAAGAACTGTGACGGCCGCCCCACGCGCTCGGACGACCTGCGAGCGGCCATGGCCGTGGCGCTGGCCCCCTGGGCCGACGAGCTGTCCGTCCCGCTGGAGCAGGCCGCGGCCTGGCTCCGCTCGGTGGCCATGGCGACCTCGCACCCCTTCCTCAAGCAGGGCGCCGACTTCCCCCCGGAGCTCGCCGCGCGCCTGCTCGTCCACGGTCTCGAGAAGGATCACGCATGCTGACGAAGCTCATCGGGCGTTTCGGCGGCCGGTACAGGGGCTGGTTCGCCCTCATCGTGCTGCTCCAGGCGGCCGCCTCCGTGGCCTCGCTCATGCTGCCCAACCTCAACGCCCGCATCATCGACACCGGCGTCGCGTACGGCGACACCGCCTACATCTGGCGCACCGGCGGCCGGATGCTCGCCGTCGGCGGCGCCCAGGTCGTCGCCCAGTGCCTGGCGGCGGTCCTCGGCGCCCGACTGGCGATGGGCATCGGACGCGACATCCGCACAGGCCTGTTCCACACGGTGCTGAACTACTCCAGCCAGGAGGTCGACCACTTCGGCGCCCCCTCGCTCATCACCCGCACGACCAACGACGTGCAGCAGGTCCAGCAGCTCATCCTCATGACCTGCATCATGATCCTCGGCGCCCCGTTCACCATGGTCGGCGCCGTCATCATGGCCCTGCGCGAGGACATGGGCCTGTCGTGGATCGTCGCCGTGGCGGTCGCGGTCCTCATCGTCCTCGTCGGGGCCATCATCCGCCAGATGACCCCGGCCTTCCGGAAGAACCAGAGGAGCATCGACCGCATCAACCAGGTCGTGCGCGAGCAGCTGAGCGGCATCCGGGTCATCCGCGCCTTCGTCCGCGAGCGCCGCGAGCGCAAGCGCTTCGACACGGCCAACCGGTCGCTCATGCTCCTGGGCTTCCGGATCGGCGCCCTCTTCTCGCTGCTCATCCCGATCGTCATGCTCATCATGAACGCCTCCACCGTGGGCGTGTGGTGGTTCGGCGGGCTGCGCGTCGACAGCGGCGACATCCAGGTGGGCCAGATCACCGCCTTCATGACCTACATGTTCCAGATGCTCATGAGCGTCATGATGGCCGCGATCATGATGATCCAGCTGCCCCGCGCGCAGGTCTGCGCCGGGCGCATCATGGCGGTCCTGCGCACCCGCTCGACCGTCGTCCCCGCCGATCGGCCCGTGCGGAAGCTGGCCGAGACCGGCTCGATGGAGATGACCGACGTCGAGTTCAGCTACCCGGGCGCCGAGGAGCCCGTGCTCCACGACATCAACATCTCGCTGCGCCCCGGCACGACGACGGCCGTCATCGGGTCGACCGGCTCGGGCAAGACGACGCTGGCCAACCTCGTGCCGCGCCTGTACGACGTGACGGGCGGCTCGATCAAGCTCGACGGCGTCGACATCCGGCGCCTCGACATGGACCTCCTGTGGAGCCGCATCGGCCTCGTGCCGCAGCGGCCCTATCTGTTCAGCGGCACGGTGGCCTCGAACCTGCGCTACGGCAGCCCGGAGGCCACCGACGACCAGATGTGGGCCGCACTGGCCACCGCGCAGGCCGCCGACTTCGTCGAGCAGATGGACGGAGGCCTGGAGGCCCCCATCGCGCAGGGCGGCTCGAACGTCTCCGGCGGTCAGCGCCAGCGCCTGTCGATCGCCCGGGCCCTCGTCAAGAGGCCCGAGATCTACGTCTTCGACGACGCCTTCAGCGCCCTCGACGTCGCCACCGACGCCCGCCTGCGCGCCGCGCTCGCGGCCGAGACGCGGGACGCAGCGGTGCTCATCGTCGCCCAGCGCGTCTCGACGATCCGCGACGCCGACCAGATCATCGTGCTCGACTCCGGACGCATCGTCGGACGCGGCACCCACGCCGAGCTGCTCACCGAGTGCACGACCTACCAGGAGATCGTGCACTCGCAGATGAGCGCCGAGGAGGCCGCCGCATGAGCCGCACCGCGAGAAGACGCGGCGGGACGAGGGCCAACGAGCGCCCCGACTACGCCAAGAACGTCCAGCAGGGCGGGGGCCCCGGCACGGGCCGGGTGCACGAGAAGGCCGTCAACTTCGGGCCGTCACTGCACCGGCTCGTCGGCGAGCTGTCGCCGCACCGCTGGAAGGTCCTGCTCGTCATCGTCATGGGCTTCATCGGGGTGGCCTTCAACGTCTACTCCCCCCGACTGCTGGGCCGGGCCACGAACGTCGTCTACGAGGGCTTCATCGGCAGGATGCTGCCCGCCGGCATGACGAAGGAGCAGGCCATCGCCGCCCTCGAGGCGGCCGGCAGGACCGACCAGGCCCAGATGATCTCCGGCCTGGACGTCGTGCCCGGCCAGGGCATCGACGTCACCCGGCTGGGCCGCATCCTGCTGGTCTGCATGGCGCTCTACGTGCTCGCCGCGACGCTGCAGTTCCTGCAGGGCTACATCCTCAACCGCGTCGTCCAGCGCTCGGTGTACTCGATGCGCGACCAGGTCAGCGACAAGCTCGACCGCCTGCCGCTGAGCTACTTCGACGCCCAACCCCGCGGCGAGCTGCTGAGCCGCATCACGAACGACATCGACAACATCCAGCAGACGCTCCAGCAGACGCTCTCGCAGATCCTCAACGCGGTGCTCCAGCTGGTCGGCGTGTTCGTCATGATGCTCACCGTGAGCCCCCGGCTCACGCTCATCGCCCTGTGCGCGATCCCCGTCTCGCTCGTCGTCTCGGTGCTCATCGGCCGAGCCTCGCAGAGGCGCTTCGTGGGCATGTGGACCGCGACCGGCATCCTCAACGGCCAGATCGAGGAGGCCTTCACCGGCCACTCGCTCGTCAAGGTCTTCGGACGGCGCCGCGAGGTCGAGGCCGTGTTCGCCAGGACGAACGAGGATCTCTACCGGCAGAGCTTCGGCGCCCAGGCGATCAGCGCGGTCCTCATGCCGGTCAACTTCTTCGTCGGGAACCTGACCTACGTGGCCGTGGCCGTCGTCGGCGGCCTGCGCGTGGCGAGCGGCCAGATGGCCCTCGGCGACGTGACCTCGTTCATCCAGTACTCGCGGATGTTCACCCAGCCGATCACGCAGGTCGCCTCGATGGCCAACCTGCTCCAGTCGGGCGTGGCGAGCGCCGAGCGCGTCTTCGAGGTCCTCGACGCCGCCGAGCAGGCCCCCGACGCGGGCGGCTCGCTCGAGCTGCCGGTCGCCGGGCACGTCGAGTTCGACCACGTGCGCTTCTCGTACAGCCCCGACAAGCCGCTCATCGACGACCTGTCGCTCGACGCCAGGCCGGGCCAGCAGATCGCCATCGTCGGCCCGACCGGAGCCGGCAAGACCACGATGGTCAACCTGCTGGAGCGCTTCTACGACGTCGACGGCGGCTCCATCCGCATCGACGGCGTCGACGTCAACGCCGTGCCGCGCGCCCAGCTGCGCGACCAGCTCGGCATGGTCCTCCAGGACACCTGGCTGTTCGGCGGCTCGATCCGCGACAACATCGCCTACGGCAAGCCGGGCGCCACGGACGATGAGGTCGTCGCCGCCGCCAAGGAGGCCTACGTCGACCGCTTCGTCCACACCCTGCCGGCCGGCTACGACACGGTCATCAACGACGAGGGGACGAACGTCTCCGCGGGCGAGAAGCAGCTGCTGACCATCGCCCGCGCGTTCATCTCCGATCCGTCGATCCTCATCCTCGACGAGGCCACCAGCTCCGTCGACACCCGTACCGAGGCCCTCATCCAGAAGGCGATGGGGCGCCTGCGCGAGGGACGGACGAGCTTCGTCATCGCGCACCGGCTCTCGACGATCCGCGACGCCGACATCATCCTCGTGATGGAGCACGGCGACATCGTCGAGCAGGGGAGCCACGACGAGCTCATCGCGGCCAGGGGCGCCTACTGGCGCCTCTACCAGGCCCAGTTCGCCGGGGACCGGGGGGCCGCCTAGGCAAGGAGGCGGTCCCCCGGAACCACCCGGGGCAGCGGGCGGCTCTCGCAACAAGAAGGGCCCGGTACCGAGCACCCTCCGGTACCGGGCCCTTCCCGCGTCCTCCGCGGACGGTCAGCGGGTCAGCAACCGCTCCAGCGACAGCGGCTCGCGTCCGGTCAGGGCCCGCACGTCGTCGGTGACGGCGGCGACCTCGCCCGCGGCGATGGCCGTGTAGGTGCTGACCCAGGCGTCGAGCTGCCAGTCGGGGACGCCGTAGCGGGCGCGCGAGGCGCGGGCCTGCTCGACGGTCTCGTTCCGGTAGCGCGTCGGCACGCCGGTCAGGCGGGTGACGGTCTCGGCGACCCGGGCGAGGCCGATCGCCTCCGGGCCGGTGAGTTCGTAGGTGGCGCCGGCGTGCGGGGCCGGGTCCGCGAGGACGGCCGCCGCGCTGGCGGCGACGTCGGACTGGGCGACCGCCGAGACGACGCCGTCCCCGGCGGGGCCGGCGATGACCCCGTCGACGGCCATCTTCGGCAGGAAGTCGAGGTAGAAGGAGTCGCGCAGGACGGTGAGGGCCATGCCGGAGGCGCGGAGGGCCTGCTCGGTGGCCCAGTGGGTGCGCGAGAGGGTGAACACGGCGTCGGGCGCGGCGCCGAGGAACGAGGTGTAGACGATGTGCGGCACGCCGGCAGCGGCGGCGGAGGCGACGAACGCGCGGTGCTGGTCGAGTCGGTCGGCGCTCTCGGCGGCCGAGACCATGAGGAGCACGTCGAGCCCGGCCAGGGCCTCGCGGTTGGCCGGGTCCGCGTAGCCAGTGGTGGTGCGCACCCGCCAGGGGCCGCGCGGGGCGCGGGCGGCGTCCCGGACGATGAGGACGAGCTCGTCGGGCCCGTCCTCGAGCAGTCGCGCGACCATGCCGCCGATGCGGCCGGTGGCCCCCGTGATCCCGATGCGCGCCATGGCGCTCCCCTCCCGTCGTCGGACGACCGGACGGCGGCGACCCCGACGGGCCCGGGCCGCCGACCGCCCGCATGATCCCACATGCGAGCGGGCCCCACAAGCAGTTCCGGGCCCGCGGCCGGCCGATTCCCCTCAGGGCGGACCGGGCCCCGCGCGCCGGAGCGGACCGCCCGACCCGTCGGGGCTCCTCCCCGGCTCCGACTCCCCGGCTCCGACGACCCGGGGCGCATCCCCATCGGTGGACACGCCCGCTCCGCCGGGGCTCCTCCCCCGCGGAGGCCCCCACTCGGGCCCCGGGCCAGCGCGCGCGGCGTGCCGTTGTTGTCCGGGGAGGCTTGTTCACAGCACGCCAGAATAAATACCTGACAAGGGGAGACGCTCCCGCGGTCGACGGTCGACTCCTGCGACTAGGCCTCGGGGTTCATTGATCGGCCGCGGGTGCGGACCCCGGGTGCGCGCGGCGTGCCGGCGGCCTCCGGCCCCGCCCCGTCGAGGGGTCCCCCGCGCGGCTTGGAGCCGGTCGGACTCACCGGAACGTCGTGCGGTCCACGCGGAGGAGCACCGCTCCGTCTCCGCTCACCGTGGCGGCGGGTTCGGGGTCCAGGACCAGATCGACGCACAGCCGTTGGCCGTCGGGCCCGCGGGACTCGTAGGAGTACGAGCGGTTCGCCAGGTGCGTGCTCCCGGTCACGGCATGCACGAGCCAGGGGTTCTGGCGGCGCAGCCCTATCAGCCGCTGGTAGAGCCGGAGCATCCAGTCCCCCGTGGAGGGGAGCCGGGCGGGGCCGTCCGGGAACGCCGGACGGATCTCGTCGTCGCCGCCGGGCCCGTCGGTCTTCACGCCGCGCCAGGCGTACTCGTCGCCGTAGTAGACGGACGGGATGCCTCCCACGGTGAACAGGATGACGACGGCCAGGGCCGCCAGCTGGTCACCGATCCTGGTGGCGATCCTCGTGACATCGTGGTTGCCCACGAAGGTCATGGGGACGAACTCGTCCATGAGCCGATCGTGTCTCGTGAGACACCAGTCGAGTTCGAAGAAATTCCCGTCGAGCAGCGAGCTCCAGATGGCCTTCCACAGCTCGTACTGGGTCAGCGAGTCCATTTCGGAGCGGCGGATGATCTCCCTGTGGTCGCCGTGGATCACCTCGCCGACGAACCAGCTCGCGGGGAACTCGGCGCGGACCCGGGGCAGCACCCGGGCCCAGAACTCCGGGGGCACTCTGTAGGCGGCGTCAAGCCGCCAAGCCGACGCACCACGACGCAGCCAGTGGCGCATGACATCCGAGACGAGGTCGACGACGGCCTCGCTCTCATGATTCAACGCGGCAAGGCCGCGGTGACCCTCGAAGTCGGCGTATGTCAGTTCGCCGCCCGAACGATCGATCCGGAACATCGCCTCCTCGGGCCCTCCGGCCAGTGCCTTGCGGAAGAGCGGGTGGGCGGTCCCGACATGGTTGAAGACGCCGTCGAGCATGACGACGATT
Organism: Propionibacterium acidifaciens DSM 21887; assembly: GCF_000426605.1. Taxonomy (GTDB): domain Bacteria; phylum Actinomycetota; class Actinomycetes; order Propionibacteriales; family Propionibacteriaceae; genus Propionibacterium; species Propionibacterium acidifaciens. Next base: position 30,319 of record NZ_AUFR01000002.1, on the reverse strand, counting down.
CCGCGCCGACGGCACTCTGCGATGAGCCGGTCGAAGGCCGCGTCGTCACCGAGCCGCTCGTCGATGGCGAAGAAGTCGGTCGTGTCGTAGCCGTGGGACTCCGAGCGGAAGACGGGCCCCAGGGCGAGGCCGTTGGCGCCGAGCGCGATGAGATGGTCGAGCCAGGGGGTGATCCTGTCGAGCCGGGGCACGGGGACTCTTTCCGCGCCCGTCGGACGGATCGGGGCGCCGGTGAGGCCCAGCGGGTAGACGTGCCACCAGATGCAGTAATCGATCCAGGCCGGCCCGGCGCTCCTCCTCTCACCGCGGTCACCTCTCATGCGGGGCCCCCAGTCGCCGGAGAATCCTCGCGGCCTCGCGGAGGGTGGCGAGCTCCCCCCTGTCGAGACCGGAGAGGGCACCGCGGAGCCACTGGTCGCGCAGCCGCATGTCCGCCTCGAACGCGTCACGACCCGCAGCCGTGACGCGCAGCACGCTGCACCGCCCGTCCCGCGGGTCGGGCGACCGCTCGACGAGGGAGGCGGCCTCCAGCTCGGCGAGCGGCCTGGTCAACGACTGCGCGTGCTGCCGCTCCTCCGCGCTGATCCGCGACGGCGTGCTCTCGCCCTCGCGGACCAGATGGCTCAGGATCGCGACCTTGTTGTTGCTCAGCGCCGACTGCCCCCGTCCCACGCGCAGCCGGCGCGCGAGGCGCAGCACGGCGGCGCGCAGTGGCGGGGCGACCGTCCCCGGTGTCAGGTCCTCGGACATGAGAACTAAGCTATCACTTAGCATATTGTCAAGCAATCACTTGCTTTCTGGGAGGGGACGGATGGGGCGGGAGCCGGCGATCCGGTCGACGGCATCGGTGGGCGAGGCGCTGCTGAGCGGTGCGGAGACGATGGTGGTGGTGCTGCCGACCTTCTGGTCGATGCTCCAGCTGGGGACGTGGTGGGACCCTCCCGTCGACGCGATCGTCTTCGCCGTGATGCTGGGAATCGCCCTGCCCCGCGCCCTGCGGGCAGTCGACCGGTCCGAGCTTCCCGCCGTGCTCGGGCTGTTCGCGGCGTCGAGCGGCGCGGCGGTCGGATGCGGAATGCTCCTGGCCCCCGACACGCGCCGGCGGGTGTGGGGCTGCGCCGCCTTCTCGGCCGGCGTCGCCCTGCTGGTGTGGCAGCGGCGCTTCTCCCCGTCCCTGCGGCGGCCGGGAGTGATCGCCTCGACGCCGTTCATCGCCGTCCTCGCTGCCCCGAGGAGCATCGACCCGACATGGACGCTCCTGGGATGGATGCTCCTCGCAGCGGGGGCGGCCATGACGTGGGCGCTGACCGTGCGGGCGCTCAGCGGTCTGGCGGGGCCGCCGTCCCGTCCCGAGCCCCCGCGCCGGCGCAGGGGCGGCCCGCGGTCGAGCACGCGGATGGCGGTCCAGCTGGGCTGCGCGACCGCCGCCTCCTTCGCTGCCGCGCAGCTCATGGACCCCGATCACCTGGTGTGGCCGGTCCTCACCGTGCTCATCGTCCACAGCGCGAACCAGGGGCGCGGCGACGTGCTCTGGAAGGGGGCCCAGCGCATCATCGGCGCGCTCGCCGGGACCGCGATCGCCACCGTCCTGTCCACGTGGTCGGGCACCGGCGAGGCCAGCACCCTCGTCGCCCTCTTCGCGATCCTCGCGGTGGCGGCAGCGGCGCGCCCCTGCGGCTACGCCTTCTGGGCTGCGGGGATCACCGCCGCCCTCACCTTCCTCTACGGGTACTTCGGCGAGTCCGCGAGCGAGATGCTGGGCCACCGGCTTCTCGGCGTCCTCGTCGGCGGGGCGATCGGCATGGCCAGTGCCTGGTTCATCCTGCCCGTGCGCACCGTCGACGTGGCACGGTTGCGCACCGGTGCCCTGCTGGCGCTCTGCCGCGACGCCCTCTCCGCGGCCGGCCGCGGCGAGCCGGTCGCCGCCTTCGAGCAGCCTCTGGCAGCGGCCGATGAGCGTCTGCGCAGGCTCAGCGGCACGATGAGGGCCGCGGGGCTCCTGGGCTCGGGGACCGCCCGCGAGCTGCGGAGCGTCATGGCCGATGCGCATGCCCTGGCCAGTCGGCTCCTGGGGTTGTCCGCCACCGACAGACCGGTGGGGCACGAGGAGCTTGGCCTGCTGGCCCGTTGGCTCGCCGCCGCCCACGAGGCGCTCGCGAGCAGCGGCGGGCGCTCAGGGCCCCGTCGGGGCACGCCGGCCGCACCCGACGGCCCCGGCGCCCTCAGCCGGCGTCGGCGACGATGATCTCGCGGACGGCCTCGACGAGGTCCTCGGGCAGGGGCGCCGCACCCCCGTGGACGATCCCCCGCACCCGGGCCTCGCGCAGCGCGACGAGCTGGTCGAGCGGGGAGCCCTCGGCGACGAGACGGCTGATGAAGCCCTTCGCCGTGTGCGCGCACTGGGCCGCGGCGAGCAGCTCGTGGACGCGCCCGGCGACGTCGTTGGCGCCCAGCACGGCGCCGGGCACGTGCGCGGTGAGGCCCTCGGCCGCCGCGGCGTCGCCGAGGTCGGCCCGCAGGCCCTCGCCGCGGGCGGACCCGCCGACGCCGACGAAGCGCACCCGCCAGTGCCGTCCGGCCGGGATCGCGCCCGTCGCGCCGACGGCCGGGTGCACGGTGAGCGTGCGGGCGCCGTCGTCCCACTCGATGCGGGTGCGGGCGGTGGCGGGTTCGAGGGCCCCGTCGTCCTCGACGAGCTCGTAGGCCCCGTCGGCGCCCGGCACGACGAGCAGCTCGAGCTCGTCGGGGTTCTCGGTGGAGGCGCCGACCGCCAGCGGGACGATCGAGCCGGCGCGGGCGAGCACCGGGATGGCGTCCAGCCCCCGGCGCATCGTGAGGAAGCGGTCGCCCCGGTGGACGATCCCCGTGAGGACGTCGACCCAGGTGCCCGGCGGGAGCCAGACGCGGGCCGCGGCGGTCTGCGAGGCCTCGTCGCGGGGCCGGGTGAGGGGCGCGACGAGCAGGGCGCGGCCGAGCAGGTACTCGTCGAGGGCCTCGTAGGACTCGGGCCGGTCGCCCCACTCGTGGTAGACGGGCCGCACGAGCGGCGCCCCGGCCGCCCATTCCGTGTACAGATAGGGCACGAGCGCGTGGCGCATCCGCAGGAAGCGCGTCATGACCTCGCGGGCCGGGGCGCCGTAGTTCCACGGCTCCTTGCCGGCGAACGGGTCGTCGGTCGAGTGCAGCCGGTTGAACGGCGAGAAGACCCCGAACTGCAGCCAGCGGGTGGCCAGCTCGTCGTCGTGGACGCCGAAGATGTGCCCTCCGATGTCGTGGCTCCACATGCCGTAGCCGATGTTGGCGGCCGTCGCGGTGAACCGCGGCTGGAAGGCCAGCGAGGCCCATGTGGCGACGGTGTCGCCCGAGAAGCCCACCGGGAAGCGGTGCGAGCCGGGCCCGGCGTAGCGCGACAGGATGAGCGGGCGCCTGCCCCGGGCGGCCATGTCGGCGGTGTGCAGCTGGTTGAGCCGCCACAGCGGGTCGACGCCGTCGGGGCCGACCTCGCCCTGCTGCCAGTCGATCCACCAGAAGTCGACGCCCATGTCCTCCAGCGGATGGTGCACCTGCTCGAAGTAGGCCCTCCGGAACGCCGGGTCGGACAGGTCGAACTCGACGGGCAGGCCGCCGGACGGGTCCCGGCCGAGCGCCTCGCACACCGCCGGGTAGCAGTCCTCGTGGGCGCGGATGCCGTCGGCGGGGTGCACGTTGAGGGTGACGCGCAGGCCGCGCCCGTGCAACCCGGCCAGGAAGCCCGCCGGGTCGTCGAAGAGCTCGCGGTTCCACGTGTAGCCGGTCCAGCCGTGCCCGGTGGCGGGATCGACGTCGGTGACGTGCCAGTCCATGTCGATGACCGCCACCGAGAAGGGGATGCCCTCGTCGGCGAAGCGGTCCATGAGGCGCTCGTACTCGCCCTGCGTGTAGGCGTGGTAGCGGCTCCACCAGTTCCCGAAGGCCCAGCGCGGGATGAGCGGCGGGCGCCCGGCGATGCGGTAGAGGTCCTCGACGGCCCCGGCGTGGTCGGCGCCGTGGACGAAGACGTAGAGGTCGACGGCGCCGGGCTCCCTGGGCAGGAGCCGTTCGCCGTCGACGACGCACGAGGCCGAGTCGTCGAGCACCGACAGGCCGTTGCGGGTGGCGAGGCCCTCGCCCATGTCGATGGGCCCGTCGGCCCCGTCGAGGGTGCGGGCGGTGCCGCCGAGGTTCGAGGCCAGGCCGAGGGCGGGGCCGAACAGGTTCGGCAGCGGCAGCCCGTAGCGCCACTCCGACTGGTAGGTGCCGCGGCCCCTGACGCGCAGCGAGCTCGGAGCGGGCTCGGTGCCGTCGTAGTCGAGCTGGAAGGCGGCGGTGATGACCTGCGCCGCGCCGGGCTCCCGGCGCACCTGGGCGCGCACGGGCGCCCAGGGCCGCGCGGTCACCACCTGGGTGGGGCGGTCCTCGAAGACGCCCCGCGGGCTCCACTCGTAGCGCAGCAGGTGCTCGCCGAGGACGCTGATGCGCCAGTGCTCACCTGTCAGCCGCAGCTGCTCGTACTCCGTCAACGGCATGATTCCCCCTTGTCATCCGACCTGCCGCGTTCCCGACCAGCCTAGTGGATGCGGCGTCGTCCGGGCGCGCCCGGACACCTGGGCGCATCCCCGGCCCCGCGGCGGCAGTCTCCGCACGGGATTGACATCACCCTTGGTGAGAGCGCACACTCGATGCATTGTTCCCCACCGCCCAGCAGGGTTGGTGGGGATTTTTCGAGGAGGAGCGATGACGCTCAACGCCGTGGTGGTCATGGACTACCAGAACGTCCACTTGACCGCCCACGACGTGTTCGACAGGCACGGGGGCAAGCACGAAGCCCTCATCCACCCGAGGCGCTTCGCAGAGGTCGCCATCCAGCGCAGGAACAAGACGCAGAGAGACGGACACCCCGCCGCCCTGCTCAAGGAGGTCATCGCGTTCCGCGGACTTCCCCACAGCCACTACGACTGGGAACAGAACCGTCGATGCTCGGCCCAAGCACGGCAGTGGCGGCTCGACGGAGCGACCGTGGTGCTGCGCGATCTCAAGTACTCCTTCAAGTTGACCGCTGAGGGGACCCCGGACATGGACGCATGCGGGCACAAAGTACCCACGGGGCCGGGCCGGGAGAAGGGCATCGATGTCCTCGTCGCACTGACCTGTCTGCACCAAGCGCTGCTCCCCGATGTCGCTCTGGTCATCCTCGCCTCCAGGGACACCGATCTCGTGCCGGTGCTCAACACCCTCATCGACATGAGACGCGAAGACCCCGCCGTGGCCAAGGTCGAGACCGTGAGCTGGTTCAACAGGAACGCCCGCCGAGAGGGCAACCTCCCCGGGGGAAGTCTGAGGCCCGACCGAGGCAGACGCGTCTGGAACACCAACCTCGATCGCCGATGCTTCGAGGCGTCGCTGGACAGGAACGACTACTCCTGAACGACTCGTCGGGGCCGGCCCGCGGGGGCTGTGCCCCGAGCCACTGCTCGGCGCCCGGGCCGGCGACTGGGCCCGGCCCGGGCGGAGCGACGCACCGGCCCGCGCCTCACACCAGGAGCTGAAGGGCCTCGGCCACGCCGATGGCCAGGGCGGCCCCAGGACCACCCGCGACAGGTCGTGGCCGCGCCAGCCGAGCACCAAGGCGACCCCCAGGGCGACGAGCCCGGTGGTCGACGAGGGAGCGTCGGTGAGAACGGCGGGGAAGGCCATCGCCGACAGCACCGCGTAGGGCAGGTGGTGCAGGAAGCTGAGCATCCACTGGTTCGTGATGCGCCGCCGGATCGCCAGCAGCGGGACGGCCCGCATGAGGTGGGTGACGGTGGCCATGATCGCCACGCCGAACCACGGGTTCACGTCCCGGCCCCCCTGCTCGTCGTCGGGCGCGGGCACCGGGACGACGGTGGCGGGCACCGCCGAGACCACCAGGGCGGTGACGGTGATCCGCCACCCCGAGGCCGGGTCGGTCCGCACCGCGAGCAGGGTGCTCAGCCCGGTGCCGCCCGCCACGACGCCCAGCACGGGACGCGCCCGGGCGGCGGCCGGGGTGACGATCGCCACGAACATGACGTACATGAGCAGGCCGAAGGCCGCGGTGAGCCGCTCCGGGAGCGCATTCCCCACCAGGCCGCCGAGCACCGTGCCGCTCGTCCACCCGAGGATCGGCAGCGCGCAACCGCTCGGATGGGAGACGACGGCGAGCCGGGCGCGCGACATCCCCAGCGCGTAGATCTCATCGGTGATCCCCAGGGCCAGCAGCGTGCGTCGCACGGCGCCGACCCCGGGACCCGGACGCTGGCCCAGCGAGATCGACATGAGAACGTACCGCAGGTTCACCAGGAAGACCCCCGGGGCGAGCCGCAGCCACGAGCCGCCGCCGGTGATCACCGCCACCCCGGCCAGTTGGCCGGAGGAGAAGACATTGGTGAACGAGATGAGCCCGGCCGTCGCCGGGGGGAATCCCGCCGCGGGCGCAGTACAGTCCGAAGGCCGTGGCCACGAAGAAGTAACCGACCATGATGGGGATCGAGTCCCCCATTGCGGTGAGGATCTCCTCGCGCCTGGTCACCGCGACACTCTATGCGCGCGGGCAGCCCGGCGTCGAGCCGCCCCACCCCTCGGGACCGACCGACAGGACGGAGCCGACTCGCGTCATGAATTCCCCGAGGAAGCGTTCGACGTCGACCTCCACCGCGACCTCGACCGTCTTCACGGGGTCCGACAGCCCCGCGAGACTGCCGATGGTGCGTCCTCTGGTCGGCCCCTCCAGATCGACCTGCATGGTGATGGGAAGCAGGGTGACCAGGCTCCGATCGGCGGCCACCGCGACGGCGAGCGGGTCGTGCAGACCGCAGCCGGCGATGTCCATGGCCTTCGTCTCGAAATCGATGTAGTAGTCCGTCATGTCCGCGTAGCAGCGACCGGCCTCCGTGCCAAAGTCGCGCCACGTCGATGTCTCGGCCTTGGTCAGGAGGGTCTGGTGGGTGACGTCCAGGCCGACCATGACCACCTCGGCCCCGGACCGGAACAACCGGTCGGTGGCCTCGGGGTCCTGGCTGACGTTCGCCTCCGTCCACTTGTTCACATTGCCCTCGGTGGTCAGCGCGCCGCCCATCATGACGATCGGCCCCATGGCGTCCTTGATCGTCGGGTCCTTCTCGAGAGCGGCGACGATGTTCGTCGCCGCGCCGGTCGGGATGCAGGTGAGGTCCTCGCCGTACCGGTGCGCCGATTCGATGATGAAGTCAGTGGCCGTCTGCTGTTCGACGTTGCGCCCGGCGGTGGGGATCTCGATCTCGCCGATGCCGTTCCCGCCGTGGATGAAGGCCGAGAGCTCGCTCGGGGTGAAGGAATCGGTGGTCAGCGAGTGGCCGACCCCGGCGAACACCGGGACGTCCGTGCGCCCCAGCAGTTCGAGAACGGCCAGTGAGTTGCGCACCGACCGTCCGACCGTGACGTTGCCGTACGTGGCGGTGATGCCGATGAGATCGAGTTCCGGGCTGCCGAGGGCATAGGCGATCGCGAGCGCGTCGTCGATCCCGGTGTCGAGGTCGAGGATGATCTTCTTGGTCATGATGTTCTTCCTCCGTTCGGTAGGTGTGTGTCAGCGGGCTCCGGGGGGCTTGTTCACAACTCGGCAGGTGCCAGGCAGGCCCCTCACCGCAGGACTCGTGGAGGCCTGTTCGCAGGGGCCCCGCCTCGACGCGTCCCCCTTGCCGGGTCTCCATCCTGTCGAGCCGTGAGCAGGCCTCCCGGAGACTCGTTCACAGCATTCGCGGTGAGCGTTCCGGGGTGCGCCGTCATGCCCGTCCTGGTCACCAGACGAAAAGCCCGACCATGCCCGCCGACAGCAGGGAGACGAGGATTCCCGAGAGGAGCATGCGGCCGACGTTCTTCGCGATGAGTTCATTGCGCTCCTTGTCGACGATGCCCTTGAAGGTGCCGATGATCATGCCGAGGGTGCCGAAGTTGGCGAAGGAGGTCAGGAACACCGTGAGGACCGCTTGGTGGTGCGGGGGGAACGTGGTGACGACGTCCGTGACCCGGCCCATGGCGACGAATTCGTTGGTGACGAGCTTGAGACCCATGATCTGCGACATGTCCCATGCGGCCGAGGGGTCGAGCCCGAGCAGGAGTGAGGGGACGTACATGAAGACGCCGAGGATCGATTCGAGCGACAGCGGCGACCAGATGGCGCCGAGGATCTTGTCGATGAGGGCCGCGAGGGCCACGAAGGTGATGACGTTCGCCGTGACGATGAGGACGAGCCTGCCGCCATTGAGGATCGAATCGCCGAGGAAGGAGAAGAAGGGCTCCTTCCTGGGTCTGTTCGGATCGCGTGCGACGATCCTTCCGAACCGGGCGCCGAGCCCCGACCGCGCCGTCGCCGCGGCGGCGGGCCGGGACGCGGCGGGCTGGGGCGCCGGGCCCTGCTCCGAGGCGACCGCGGCCGGCACGGGCCGTTCCCCAGCATCCACCGTCAACCCGTCCTCGTAGGTGTAGATGACGTCCTCCTCCATCGTGACGTCGACGGGGTAGAGCATCGACGTCACGATGAGAGCGTTGAGGCAGTTGAGCGGGACCGCGGTCAGGGTGTACTCCGCCGGCATCATCTGGATGTATGCGGCGAGGATCGATGCCGTCACGCAACTCATCGTCATCATCGCGATCACGACGTTGCGGGCCGGCGACATCTTCTGAAGCTGGAGCTTGGAGACGACGGGGGCCTCCGTGTTGCCGAGGAACATCATCTCGATGGAGTAGAAGGTCTCGAACTTCGGCCGGCGGGTGATGATGCTCAGGCCACGGCCGATCCACTTGATGACCCAGGGCAGGAAACCGATGTACGTGAGGATGTCGAAGATCGGCAGGATCAGCAGGACCGGGAGCAGCGCGGAGACCACGAAGTTCACCGGCTGGGGATTGAGGCCATCGGCGCCGACCCAGTTGGCGAGCGCGAAGTTGATGCCCGTCCAGGCGACGTCGACGAGCTCGTTGAAGGCCGCAGCGGCCCCTTGGACGGCGGCCCGGCCCCACGGGAAGCTGGTGAGGACCCAGGCCAGCGCCAGGTTGAGCACCGTGAGGATGCCGACGGACTTCCAGTCGATCTTCTTGCGGCCGTGCGAGAACACCAGGCCGATTGCGAGGAATGCCATGATGCCCATGGCGTCGAGTGCGAGATACATGTGAGACCCTTCGGGGGTTGTGCTGGTGAGGCTTGTTCACCGGGGCTCATGCAGGCTTCATTCCAGGAAGCCTGTCCATGGGAGCCCCAGCCGCGGTGCTCCCCCTGGCCGAGCACTCATCCCGTCGTGCTGCGGATGAGCCTCCGTGAACCCACTGCCCAGGTGCTCCGCTTGGGCCTGGTCAAGGTTCCGCACAGGTCTCACCGCATCTGCGGAACGAGTTCCGACCGGGGTTGCGATTGTTGTCGACCTCCTTGTGAACAAGATTCGGAGGCTTATTCAAAACTCTTGACAAACCAGGCTCTGACCAGATATTTCTTGATGACGCGCTAGTTTTGAACGATCCTCCCGGTGTACTGGGGTTTCATTCGGAATCCGACAGCCGCCGGGCGGAGTCCCCGGCCAGGCCGCCCATGGGGCGGGATTCCGAACGATGAGGCCTGTCCACAGGGGCTGGATCATGATCGTCGCCCCTGGGCGCAGCGTCATCCGCGAACGCCGTGAACAAGCCTCGGTCCTCCGGGGGCTGGACCGACCCCGTCCCCTCCATCAGATCTGCGGAAGCCTGCGGACGGCGTCCTCGACGACGTTCCAGAAACGATCGACGGCCAGGCCCGTACCGACCTTGGTCCGGCATTCCGGATTCTCTCCGGCCCGCAGGTCGACGACGGTCATGCCATAGGTGACCCACCCGCGGATCTCGACGTCGAGCGGTGCCCGCCGGGTCTCGACGATCGTCGGGTCGATGACGTACGCCACGGCGCACGGATCGTGCGTGGGCGGATCGGGGAAGGCCTGCTGATTCCGGTAGGTGGCGCGGAAGAAATCCATGAGCCCGTTGACGACTCCCGCAAGCCTCGGGCTGGCGGCGCAGAGCCGCTCCTGGATCTCAGGGGTGCACAGCGCGCGGTGCGTGACATCGAGCCCGATCATCGTCACCGGCCACGTCTCGTTGAAGACGATGTGAGCGGCCTCGGGGTCGCACAAAATGTTGAACTCCGCCACGGGCGTGGCGTTCCCCGGCCCATGGGCTCCGCCCATCAGGACGACCTCCTTGACGCGGTCGACGATGCGCGGTTCGAGCCTGGCCGCCAGCGCGATGTTCGTCAGCGGTCCCGTCGGCACCAGGACGACCGTCCCGGGCTCGCGCGCCATGATCTCGTCGATCATCCAGCCGACCGCGTGCCGATCGGGGAGCTCGCGGGTCGGCTCGGGGAGCTCCACGCCGTCGAGCCCCGTCCGCCCATGGATCCCGGCCGCGTCGATCGCCTCACGGACCAGTGGCCGGCGGGACCCGGCATGCACGGGCGCATCGGGGCGGCCGGCCGCCTCGCAGATCGCCCGGGCATTGTATGTGACCTTGTCCAAGTCCTGATTGCCACCGACCGTGGTGATGCCGATGAGATCGACCTCGGGACTGCCGAGCGCCATGAGGATGGCGATCGCATCGTCGTGCCCCGGGTCGCAGTCGAGGATGATTGCTGCTGCCACGATGAAACTCCTTCGTCCGCGTGGTTCGACCCGGCCGTGCCCCTTCCTCGGGTCGTCGGCCCTGGCCTCGAACCTCCCACTCGCCCGGCTCCCGGCGATCGATCGATGGTCGATGCGATGCGCGGTCTTGACGATCCGGTCGGCTCGTGCGATTGTTGTAGCACGTTTGGAAACGTTTCCACAAGGGGGTGGCGATGACGAATCCCAAGAGCTCCGGCCCGTCCGAACCGACCGGCTCCCCGCAGGGCGCCGAGGCGACGCCGACGGACAGCGATCCCCGCACCCGGTCCCGTCCGACCATCAAGGACGTCGCCGCACGCGCCGGCGTGTCGCTCGGAACCGCCTCACGGGTCCTGACCAACCACCCGGCCACATCCCCAGCCGCACGCGAGAAGGTCCGTGCAGCCGCCCTCGCCCTCGGCTACCAGGTCAACCTGCGGGCCCGCTCGCTGCGGACCGCCAGGACGAATGCGATCGGCCTGATCGTGCCCGACATCCGCAACCCCTTCTTCGCCGGCCTCGCCCAGTCCATCCAGACGGAGGGCCTCGCAGACGGCTTCACGGTCTTCATCGCCTCCTCGCAAGAGGACCCGGACCAGCAGGACCAGCACCTGCGCACCCTCCTGGAGGAACAGGTCGACGGCCTGATCGTCGTCCCACTCGGCGGGATGACGCCGATGCTCGACCGGCTCAGGGACCAGCAGATCCCCTTCGTCACCGTCGACCGCACGCTCGACGGGCTCAAGGCCCCGTCCGTGGACGCCGATCCCCTTCCCGGCGTGTACGCGGCGGTGGAGGCCCTCAGGGATCTCGGCCACCAGCAGATCGTCTACGTCGGCTCCCTGCTCGGCTCCTCGACCGGGCGCGAACGCCTTCTCGCCTTCGACAACGCCAGCGATGCGCTCCTGTCCAGCACGTCGCGCATGGTCATCGCGGCGCCTCTGGACGGCGACGACTGGCTCCGCGAGCTCGACTCGTTCCTCGGGGACGGGGCCACCGCGGTCCTCTTCGGACACTCCCGGCACGCCCTCCGCGCGTTCGGCCACCTCCGTGACGCCGGAAGGGCCATCGGCGATCAGGGCATCTCGCTCGTCTCCTTCGACGACCTGGACGTCTTCAGCCTTCTCACCCCGGCCATCGCCGCCATCACGCAGCACCCGGAGCAACTCGCCGGCAGGGCGATGGCCATGCTGTCCGCCATGATCGACGGCGAACGACCGGGCTCGCAGCGGATCGAGACCTCGCTGATCCCCCGTGAATCCCTCGCCCCACCGGCCACCGGGTGACCATCCGCGGGAGCGCACCGGGCGGGAGCGAGCCGCAGCCCCGGGGCCCGGACCACCGCGCCGGGCCCACAGCATCCGATCAACCACCGAACCGAGGGACCAAATCATGGGACGCGTCATCGTCATCGGATCCATCAACGAGGACATCACGGTCACCGTCGACCGCCTGCCCCGCCCAGGGGAGACCCTGTCGGGCACATCGTTGACCCACCGCCTCGGCGGCAAGGGCGCGAACCAGGCGGCCGCGGCCGCCCACGCCGGCGCGCAGAGCCTCTTCATCGGCAGGGTGGGGGCGGACCAGTCCGGAGCAGCCATTCGCGCCGAGCTCTCCTCGCACGGGGTCGACGTGTCGCACCTGCTCGTCGACGACGACACCACCACGGGCATCGCGATGATCGCCGTGAGCGCCTCCGGCGAGAACACGATCATCCTGGACGCCGGCGCCAACGGGCGGGTGACGGCCGAACAGGCGCGCGAGGCCGTCGAACCGTCCCCAGGGGACGTCGTGGTCCTGCAGGGCGAGATCGGCGCCGAGGTCAACGAGCGGGTGATCCGCTGGGCGCACCGGGCCGGCGCCCGCATCGTCTTCAACATCGCCCCCGCCTACAGGGTGGCCCCGGAGGTCCTCGCCCTGGTCGACTGCGTCGTCGTCAACGAGACCGAGGCCGGGATCGTCCTCGGCCGTCCGGCGCCCCAGGACACGGACAGCGCCCTCGATGCGGCGGACGGGCTCGTGGGCCTGGGGCCCCGTTCCGCGCTCGTGACCCTGGGGGGGCATGGTGCGGCCTGGTCGGACGGCGACCGGAGCGAGCACGTGCCCGCCCTGGAGCTGGGCCCGGTCGTCGACACGACCGGGGCGGGCGATGCCGCCGTGGGCGCGCTCGCAGCCGCCCTCGCCGCCGGATCGGACTTCCCCGGGGCCGTCAGGGCGGGGGTGAGGGCGGGATCGACCGCCGTTCTCGCCGAGGGCGCGGCCGCCTCCTACGCCGGGATCGAGCCCCTGCAGGCCCCCTGAGGGACTCGGAACCGCGGGGTGTGGACCCTGCTGGGAGGGCCCACCGGACCGGCCTGGCATCCTGCGGGCCCCCTGGGATTCGGAACCGCGGGATGGCCGCCGAGGGCGAAGCGACGGCATGGGGCGGCGGAGGATCAGCGGCCGGATCGCCGGCGGGGTTCGATGCTCCTCTCCGCTCACGCCGGGCGCCCGGTGGACCACGCGGGCCGCGCCATGCCGGTGACCGCGCGCCCCGCACCGAGCACCCGGGGATGAGCCGGCCACGACGGGGCCGGGTCGGACGAGCGCCGCATCCCGGCTCACGAACGTCGGCGCACAGATCGTGACCGGACAGCCCCGTCGAGTAACATATCGATTATCAACGCATCGATAGTCGATATGCTCTGATGGTTCACCCGACCAGCCGTCTCACCGCGGAGGCAGCCGTGGCCACGTCGACAGACGCCCGATCAGCGGACCGCCCGATGCGCACGGCGAGCAGCGATGACCCGCATCCTGTGACCGGCGCGAGAGGAGACACCATGAACAGAACACCGACATGACAACCCCTACCGGCCCCGCTGCGGCCCAGCCGGCCACCGCAGGGCCCACGGCGCAGCACGCCCGCTTCACCATCCGGCACCGGGTTCGCGCCATGGTCGACGAGTTCTCCCCGGCGGGCGACAATCCCTTCCCCGGCACCGGCCGGATCAGCGCCACGCCCAGCGCCGCCGTCATCGCGCTGTGCCTGGCGATCCCCCCGTTCCTGGAGATCCTGACCCTGGTGCAAGAACACGCGCTGCTCGTCACCGTCGACGCGCCCTCGTCGGGCAGCGTGCCCGCCGGTTACGAGGGCATCGCCGAACCGGCCGGCGGGCTTGGCGCGCAGTATCTCTACATCTCTACGCGGGAGCCCCCGCATGGGCGCTCGCCGCCTGCGGGGTTCTTGCTGCGGCTTACGTTGTCCTCCTGTTCTGCTGCGTGATCGGCGTGGGGCGAGTGTGCATTGCCACCGTCCCCCGGGATGACGCGAACGGCACCGATCCGAATGCGCCCTGGCGTCGAGTGGTGCACGAGACGAGGCGCCCGGGCCGAAGCGTCGTCGCTGCGGCAGCGGCATGCGGCGGCTGCGCCTGGGTCGTTCCGTCGATCGCCGTGCCCTCCCCCGCCACGGAGGAATCGCCGCCCCTGGTGACCGCCGGCCACTTCAGTGGCGTGGTCTGGATCACCGCGTTCGTCATCGCCAGTTTCATGGCCTTCCTGGCCCATGCGCTCTCCCGGCTCCACGAGCGCACCACCCGCCTGACCGCCGAGAGCACCGTCCTGCGCGAGCAGACCGAGGGGCTGGTATGACGACGACCGCCGCACGCCGGACGGCAGCGGACGATGCGGGACAGCGGGATGCTGCACCTGTGGTCGGCGATGTGAGTGCTGCCCCGACGTCCGGTCCGCACGTCGTCTGCCACCTGGACCGGCTCCTCGACGCGCGCGGCATGACGCTCGTGGAGCTCTCCGAGCAGGTCGGGGTCACCGTCGTGAACCTCTCGGTGCTGAAGAACAACCGGGCGAAGGCCATCCGCTTCTCGACGCTCGTGGCCATCTGCGGGGCGCTGGGCTGCGATGTCGGCGATCTGCTGGAGGTCACCACGAAGGCGGCAGAAGCGGCCGGGCCCGGCACCGACGGCTGATGGGCCCGTGCCAGGGGTGTGGCTGGGCCTCGAAAAGCCAGGGCTCGACCCCGGAGGCGCCGGGCATCTTGCAGACTCCAGCGCCCCACCCGCGAGCTCGCAGGCGATCTGCACCGGGCTCCCCCGGCGAGCCGATCCGAACGGACACGCAGCAGTGAGTTTCTCACGGATGGGCACCGAAGGGCCGGTCCTGAACGACGAGCCGGGGCCGGCCCCGATGTTCGCCGATCGCCCCGGCAGGGGCGCGCCGGGCCCGCGCATGACACCGGATCGGCGGGCCCGGCGGGCTCACAGGCCGTAGCGCCGCTTGGCCTTCTCGAGCGCCGACACGTAGCCGGAGCGCTCGTACTCGTCCACCGGCGCCTCGGCGGGCACGGCGAGCATGCCGCGGGCCCGGTCCAGCGTCAGCTGGTTGCGTCCGAGGTAGCGGCGCAGGCCGTCGACGAGCTCGGCGGCGTGGCTGGCGCCGTGCCGGATGAGCGCCGAGGTGGTCATGACGACGTCGGCGCCGGCCAGCAGGTCCTTGATGACGTCGGCCGAGGTCTCGACGCCGCTCGTCGCGGCGAGCGAGGCCCCGATCCTGCCGTGCAGGGCCGCCAGCCAGGTGCGCGGGAGCCGGCCCTCGTCCGTGCTCGACAGCTCGAAGCCAGAGACGACCTCCTTGCGATGGATGTCGATGTCGGGCTGGAGGAAGCGGTTGAACAGCACGAGCGCGTCGGCGCCGGCCTCGTCGAGGCTGACGGCCATGCGGCCGAAGTTCGAGAAGTACGGCGAGAGCTTGACCGCGACCGGGACGGTCACGACGTCCTTGACCGCCTGGAGGATCTCCAGGTGGCGCTCCTCGACCTCGGTGCCGCTCATCGACAGGTCGCCGGGCACGAAGTAGATGTTCAGCTCGATGGCCGCGGCGCCCGCGTCCTCCATGCGGCGCGCGGTGGCCGTCCAGCCGCCGGTGCGCGCGCCGTTGAGGCTCGCGATGAGCGGCACGGACAGGGCCTTCGCGCCCTGCTCGAGCAGCGAGAGGTACGCGCTCGTCCTGCCGAGATCGTTGCTCGGCGGGGTCGGGAAGAAGCTCAGCGCCTCGGCGAAGCTGTCGGCGTGCGCCTCGGCGGTCTCGACGAGCCCGGCCTCCTCGTGGCGCACCTGCTCCTCGAACAGCGAGAACATGACGATCGCGCCGACGCCGGACTCCTGGAGGTCCTCCATCGACTCGACGGACTGCGACAGCGGACCGGCCGAGGCGACGAGCGGCGAGTTGAGTCGAAGGCCCATGTAGGTGGTCGACAGCTCGGTCTCGACCGGCGTGTTGACCTGGGCGTTCATCTGGTCGGCGTCCATGAGCAGATCGGTCGCGCCGTTGCCGGCCGCCGACTTGGCGGCGGCGGACGCGGCGGCGGCCCTCAGGGCCTCATCGAATTCGACGGACATGTCAGACCTCCTTGCGGGCGTCGACGGCGAACATCTCGGCGGGCCGCGAGGCCATCTCCTCGTACTCCGCCCACCGACGGTTCACCTGCTCCTGGGCGATCGCGGTGAGGCGCTCGGCCTCGGCCGGATCCTTGGCCATGAGCATCTTGAAGCGCAGCTCGGCCTTGCGGTACTCCTTCAGCGGGATGCGCGGGCGCGCCGAGTCCAGCAGGAAGGGGTTGCCGCCGACGTTGCGGGTCTCGGGGTTGTAGCGGAACAGCGGCCAGTGGCCGGAGGCCACCGCCTTGTACTGCTGCTCCAGACCCAGCCGCATGTTGAAGCCGTGCGAGATGCAGTGACTGTAGGCGATGATGAGGCTCGGGCCGTGGTAGGCCTCGGCCTCGCGGAAGGCCTTGAGCGTCTGCTCCGGGTCGGCGCCCAGGGCCACGCGGGCCACGTAGACGTCGCCGTAGGAGACGGCCTGCATCGCCATGTCCTTCTTGTTCGTCATCTTGCCCGCGGTGGCGAACTTCGCCACCTGGCCCATCGGCGTCGACTTGGACGCCTGGCCGCCGGTGTTCGAGTACACCTCGGTGTCGAGCACGAGGACGTTGACGTCGCGCCCGCTGGCGAGCACGTGGTCGACGCCGCCCGATCCGATGTCGTAGGCCCAGCCGTCGCCGCCGACGATCCACACCGAACGGCGCAGCAGGTTGTCGGCGACCGAGCGCAGGTCCTCCACGCGCAGCCTCGTCGTGTCGTCGATCGCCGGGTCGGCGGCGACGGCCGCGAGCCGGCTCTTGAGCGCCTCGACCCGATCGGCCTGGGCGCGCAGCTCGGACTCGAAGGACTGGCTGGCGTTCAGCAGGTCGTCGACGAGGCCGTCGTCGCCGATGAGCGGACGCAGCTCGGTCAGGCGCTGGCAGGCCAGCTCGTGGTGCAGATCGGCAGCCAGGCGCATGCCCAGACCGAACTCGGCGTTGTCCTCGAACAGCGAGTTGCTCCAGCTCGGGCCCCGGCCCTCCGCGTTCTTCGCCCACGGGGTGGTCGGCAGGTTGCCGCCGTAGATGGACGAGCAGCCGGTGGCGTTGGCCACCTGGGCACGATCGCCGAACAGCTGGGTGAGCAGCTTGAGGTACGGGGTCTCGCCGCAGCCGGGGCAGGCGCCGGAGAACTCGAACAGCGGCTCGAGGAACTGCGTGCCGCGCACCGAGCCGAAGTTCACGCGGGTGCGCTGCGGGTGCGGGATCGTCTGGAAGAACTCGACGTTGGCGCGCTCGTTCGTGCGGTCGAGCACGGACTCCAGGTTGATCGCCTTGCGCTGGGGCCGGCCGAGCGGGCGGACGGGGCAGGCCTCGACGCACAGGCCGCAGCCGGTGCAGTCCTCGGCGAAGACCTGGAGCGTGTAGCGGGCATCGGGCAGGCCGGCGGCGTCCAGCGGCATCGACTGGAAGCTCGCCGGGGCGTCGTCGAGCACGCCGGGCTCGTAGTACTTGGCGCGCAGCACGCCGTGCGGGCAGACGAACGAGCAGTTGCCGCACTGGATGCAGTTCTCCTCGTCCCACACCGCGATGATCTCCGAGACGTTGCGCTTCTCGAAGCGGGTCGTGCCGGACGGGTACGAGCCGTCGGCCGGGATCTTCGAGACCGGCAGGGTCTCGCCGCGCTCGGTCATCATGGCCGCGGTGACGTCCTTGACGAAGTCGGGAGCCGTGTCGGGCACCGGCGGCAGGTAGCCGGTGGTGCTCGTCGCCTCGGCGGGCACGTCGATCCTGTGCAGATGCTCGAGGGCCGCGTCGACGGCGGCGTGGTTCTTGTTCACGATGTCCATCGACTTCTTGGCGTAGGTCGCGGTGATCGAGTCCTTGATGGCCTTGATCGCGTGCTCGGCGGGCAGCACGCCCGAGATCGTGAAGTAGCAGGTCTGGAGCACCGTGTTGGTGCGATTGCCCAGGCCCACCTGGCGCGCCACGGAGCCGGCGTCGATCGCGTAGACCTGCAGGTCGAGGTCGATGATCTTGCGCTGCATCGGCGCGGGCAGCCGGCTCCAGACCTCCTCGGTCGGGTACGGCGAGTTGATGAGCACCGTCGTGCCCCTGCGCGCGAAGGCCAGCACGTCGATGCGCTCGAGGTCCGCCCAGTGGTGGACGCCGATGAAGCCGGCCTGGGTGACCAGATAGGGGGCCCTGATCGGATCGGGGCCGAAGCGCAGATGGCTCGTCGTACGGCCGCCGGACTTCTTCGAGTCGTAGACGAAGTAGCCCTGGGCGTAGATGCCCGGCTCGTGGCCGAGGATCTTGATGGTGTTCTTGTTGGCGCCGACGGTGCCGTCGGAGCCGATGCCGTAGAAGACGGCGCGCCGGGTCTGCGGGTCCTCCAGGTCGATGCTGTCGTCCCAGGGGATCGACAGATTCGTCACGTCGTCGGTGATGCCGATGGTGAAGCGGCGCTTGGGCTTGTCCTCGGCCAGCTCGCCGAAGACCGCCGCGCACATGCCGGGCGTGAACTCCTTGCTCGACAGGCCGTAGCGGCCGCCGATGACGACGGGCAGCTCGGCGCGCTCGCCGGCCGAGTAGGCCTCCGACAGCGTGGCGGCCACGTCGAGGAACAGCGGCTCGCCGTTGGAGCCGGGCTCCTTGGTGCGGTCGAGCACGGCGATGCGCCTGACGGTGGGCGGCAGCGCGGCGACCAGCTGGGCCGCCGGGAACGGGCGGTACAGGCGCACGACGAGCAGGCCCGTCCGCTCGCCCTGCTCGTTGAGCTTGGTGACGGTCTGCTGGACGGTCTCGGCGCCCGAGCCCATGATGACGATGACACGCTCGGCGTCGGGGGCGCCGAAGTAGTCGACCAGGTGGTACTGACGGCCGGTCATCG
The DNA here is from genome assembly GCF_000426605.1 of Propionibacterium acidifaciens DSM 21887. Classification (GTDB taxonomy): domain Bacteria; phylum Actinomycetota; class Actinomycetes; order Propionibacteriales; family Propionibacteriaceae; genus Propionibacterium; species Propionibacterium acidifaciens. The sequence goes on along the minus strand of NZ_AUFR01000002.1, from coordinate 11,394 downwards.
CCGCGAAGTCGTCCATGGTCTCCTGGACGATGCCGGGCACCGCGTTGTAGTACGTGTTGCCGGCCTCGCGGCCCTGGAAGTAGACGTCGGCGTTCTGCGCGGTGCCGCGGATGAACGGGTGCTCGGGGCTCAGGGCGCGCTCGCGGTGGGCGCGGATGAGGGAGTCGGGCACCATCGCGCGCAGCTCGTCATCGGTGAGCTGGATGCACGTGTTGAGCTCGTGGCTCGTGCGGAAGCCGTCGAAGAAGTGCATGAACGGCACCCGCGAGCGCAGCGTGGCGACCTGGGCGATGAGCGCGTTGTCGTGGCACTGCTGGACGCCGGTCGAGCACAGCATGGCCCAACCGGTCTGGCGGCAGGCCATGACGTCCTGGTGGTCGCCGAAGATCGACAGGCCCTGGGTGGCCAGGGAGCGGGCGGCCACGTGCATGACGGTGCTCGTGAGCTCGCCGGCGATCTTGTACATGTTCGGGATCATGAGGAGCAGGCCCTGGGAGGCCGTGAAGGTCGTGGACAGCGCGCCGCCCTGGAGCGCCCCGTGGAGCGCGCCGGCCGCGCCGGCCTCGGACTGCATCTCCATGACGCGCGGCACCTGGCCCCAGATGTTGTGACGGGCCTTGGCCGACCACTCGTCGGCCAGCTCCGCCATCGGGGAGCTCGGGGTGATCGGGTAGATCGAGCAGAGCTCGTTGATGCGGAAGGCCACGTCGGAGGCGGCGGTGTTGCCGTCGCAGATCATCTGGTTGCGCCGGTCGCGCTCCTCACGGGTCTCCTGGACGTCCTCGGCGGCGTCGCGGGCGCCCTCGGCGACGTCGACGGGCGAGGGCGTCGCGGTGGCGGCCTCGCCGGTGGGGATCGAGTTGTCGTCCGGCATGCCGCTCGAGCCGGGGATCGGGCCGCGGGTCTTGGTTGTCGTGCTCATGGCGATCACCTCTCCGGGATCATTTCGATGGCGTGGACGGGGCACTGCTCGTAGCAGGTGCCGCATCCGGTGCACTTCTCGTAGTCGAAGCGGTAGCGGTGGCCCTTGCCGAGCTTGATGATGGCGTCCTCGGGGCAGGAGCCGAAGCAGCCGTCGCACTCGAAGCAGTTGCCGCAGCTCAGGCAGCGGCGGGCCTCGAAGATGGCCTCGTCCTCCGTGAGGCCCTTGACGACCTCGCCGAAGTCGACGACGCGCTCGCTCGGGTCGAGCTCGGCCTGGACCTCGCGCGGGTGGTCGCCGAAGTACCACAGGTGCAGGTCGTCGAAGTGCACGATCGGGTGCTTGACCCGCGGAGCGGGGTTCTGGTGGTTGAGCCAGGTGTCGATCTGCTTGGCGGCGCGCTTGCCGTGGCCGACGCCGACGGTGACGGTGCGCTCGGAGGGGACGGCGTCGCCGCCGGCGAAGATGCCGGGCACGTCCGTCATGAGGGTCGCGGGGTCGACGCGCACGATGTCGCCGTTGAACTGCATGCCGGGGATCTTCCGGAGGAAGCCGGTGTCGGCGACCTGGCCGACGGCCATGATGACGGTGTCGGCGGCGAGCTTCTCGAACCTGCCGGTGCCGTGGGGCTTGCCGTCCTCGTCGAGCTCCATGATCTCGACCTCGATGCCCTCGGCGTCCATCTGGTTGATGGTGCGCAGCCAGTGCACCTGGACGCCCTCGCGCTCGGCCTCGTCGAGCTCCTCCTTGTGGGCGGGCATCTGGGCCTCGGTGCGGCGGTAGATGATCACCGCGTCCTCGGCGCCCAGGCGGCGGGCGGTGCGAGCGGCGTCCATGGCGGTGTTGCCGCCGCCGTAGACGGCGACGCGGCGGCCGATGATCGGCTTGTCGCCGCTGGCCACGTCGCGCAGGAAGTCGACGGCGTCGACCATGTGCCCGGCGTCGACGCTGGGGATCTCGACGCGGCGCGACAGATGGGCGCCGACGGCGACGAAGACGGCGTCGAAGTTGCCCTCCTTCTGCTCGGCCATGAGGTCGGAGACCGGGTGGTTGAGGACGATCCTGACGCCCAACTCCTCGATGCGGGCGACTTCCGCGTCGACGACGTCGCGCGGCAGGCGGTACTCGGGGATGCCGTAGCGCATCATGCCGCCGGCCTTCTCGCCGGCGTCGTGGATCTCGACCTCGTGCCCGAGGCGCGCCAAGTGGTAGGCGGCGGACAGACCCGCGGGCCCGGCGCCGATGACGAGGACGCGGTAGCCGGTGTTGTTGCGCGGGTGGTTGAACCGCCAGCCGTGCGCGATGGCCATGTCGCCCAGGTAGCGCTCGACGGAGTGGATCGAGACGGCCTGGTCGAGGTCGCCGCGGTTGCAGGCGGTCTCGCACGGGTGGTAGCAGACGCGGCCGTGGATGGCCGGGAACGGGTTGTCCCGCACGAGCTGGCGCCAGGCGTTCTCGGGATCGGTCTCCTTGACCAGGCGCAGCCACTCCTGGCAGTTCTCGCCGGCGGGGCAGGCGTTGTTGCACGGCGGCAGCAGGTCGACGTAGATCGGCATGCGCGTGCGGACCGGCCCGACGCGGCCGGAGCTGGTCGCAAGGTCGGGCAGCATGGTGATGTCGCGACGTTCAGTGGTCATGGCGAACCCTTTTCCTCTACCTCATCCTGAGCGGGACTCCACGTCGGGCGGGGTCTCAGCGGGCCCGGGCCGGACCCGTGCGGGCTGACCGCATCGGCTCCGACGCCGGCGACCGGATCGTCACGGGGCCGGGCGGAGCGCCCGGGCGCAAGTAACGGACCGGTTCAGTCCCAAAGTACCCCAGAAAGCGTCGGATGTAACCCCCGGGAGCGGGACCGGCGACTTTTTCCCCGGCGGATCCATGGTGTTTTCACTCCATCGGCTGAATCCGCCGCCGCGTCGCGGACCGATCCGGTCCCGGGGGCTCGGGGGATCTACTACTTCGTCCGCCACATCCCCATGAGGGACCGACCCGGCCGGGGGGCTCGGGGACGGCGCGGGCTCGCTGACGCTCTCGGGCAAGGCTCACCCGACTCTCGTCGAACGCCGGATCCGCAGGCGGCGGTCCCTGGCGGCGGCGAGCCTCACGCCAGCGGAGACGGGCCCATCTGGGAGATGACGCCGGAGGCGATCGTGCGCCGAGCCTCAGCCAGCGGCGACGGGCTCATCCGCCGAGAAGCGATCCAGACCCTGACGTTCGGACCGTGGATGTGTTCGGACCGTGGGCGTCGGCGAGCGGGCCACCGGGACGGACGAACAGCCATCGAGGCACCGAGGCGGCCGGAACGGGGCCGCACCGGAGCAATCGCCGGGGGGACTAGAGCTCCATGCGTCGGGGGACTAGAGCTCCATGAGCCTCGTCTCGGAGTTGTCCCTGATTTTCCCCCGGTCGCGGCGGCGTGCGCGTCCGGATGGCGTTCGGCCTGTGGCGCCTTGTCGGTGCCGGGGTTTAACGTCGGTGGGGTGTGGCCGCCCGCCCCCGGTCCGGCCTGTCTGCGCCTGTGTGGGAGGGATCGTGTCGTGGCCGAGTACTCGGGCAGGCTGGGAGCCTATGACGAGCCGGTGGCGTTTGATGATGCGACGGCGGACGCGTTGAGGTCGGCGGCGGGGACGTTGTCGGGCACCCTGACGAGCCAGGCGGCCTCGCGGGCGGGGTGGGCGTCGGCGGCGTCGGCGGATTTCGAGGGCCATTACGCGGACGTGTTCGACGCGAACGCGAGGACGGCCTCGACGGACTGCACGAACATCGCCTCGGCGTTGGACGACCTGGCGGCCGAGGTGCAGAAGCTGAAGGAGGCCGCCCAGGCCGAACGCGAACGCCGCCGGCAGGCGAAGGAGTGGGCGGACCGGCAGGACCGGGAGAACATTCTCAAGAGGGGCTGGGACTGGGCGTCCAACGGCGACAAGCCGCCGGCGGGCCCGGACCAGGTACCACTGCCGGAGCCCCACGAGCCGACGACCACACCCTGGTCCGAGCCGGCCCCGGGCCCGGCGGGGGCGGTGTCCTCGGCGCGGCCGGACGATCTGCGGGCGTACTCATCGAACGTGGCCGGCGCGAACGACACGGTCACCGCCCAGAAGGGCACCCTCGACGGGGCGATCGCCGACTTCGCGGAGCGGTGCTCGTGGTGCGGCATCGACGCGTCCGGGATCACGGGCGCGCTGGCCTCGTTCGGGGCGAACAACACGAATGAGGTTCGGTGGGTGGACACGGTCGCGGCCGCGTTCGAGGCCGCCGGCGCCTCGGGGGTCGTCTTCACGGTCTCGGACGCGGCGATCGACGCCTCCCTGCGGGCCGCGGGCGTGGACCAGGCCCGCCGGCCGGTCGACGTGACCGCCCCGAGCATCCTGGGCGACCCCCAGACGTCGGGGTATGCGGACGACCCGGTGAACACGACGACCGGGAACTTCATCGAGCCGGAGACCGACCTGTCGTTCGACGGCGGGGCCGCGTCGTTGGGGTTCGAACGCGTGTACAATTCCCTGTCCACGAGTGTCGGGGCGTTCGGGCCCGGCTGGGCCTCGACCGCCGACCAGCGGCTGACCATCGACGAGGACGGGGCGGTGTGGGTGCAGCCCTCCGGCCGCCACATCGTGTTCCCGAGACTCGGCAACGGCTGGGACCGGGCCGACGGCGACAGTTTCTGGCTCCACACCACCGATGGCACCGGCGGTGCCGCCGGCGGCACCGGCCCCACCGCCGAGGCCGCTGCTGCCGCAGACGCCGCTAGCAGGAACACTGCCGACGCCACCGCCGGGGCCGCTGCCGCTGATGGTGCCGACGCCGCCGCGGGCACTCCTGGCTCCGCCGGCGGGGACTCCCCCACCGGCGGTGGCACCTCCACCGGTACCACCGCCATGGCCGCCGCTTCTGCTGCCGGGGCCGCCCCCATCACCGGTGACGCCCCCACCGCCCCCGATACCGCTACCGCGGACGCTTCCGTCACCGCCGGCGGGGCCGCTGCTGGTGGTGGTGGGTTTGTGGTGTCGGACAATGCGGGTGGCCGGTGGGTGTTCGACCGGGCCGGCAGGCCCGTCTGGACCGGCCGTGGCGCGGGCACCAGGGTGGATTATCGGTGGGATGGTGACCGGCTGGTGGGCCTGTCCCACGAGCGGGGCCGGGCCATCACCATCGAGTGGGACGGCCAGGGCACGCGGATCACCGCCCTGGCCGCCAACGACGGACGGCGGGTGGACTACGCCTACGACCCGGCGGGCCGGCTGGTGGAGGCCGCTTCCGCGGGCGGGGCCCGCCGGTACGGGTGGAACGAACAGGGTCTCATCTGCCGGGTGGTGGATCCGGATGGTGTGGTGGAGGTGGTCAACGCCTACAACGGGCGGGGGCAGGTGGTGTCGCAGCGGTCCCGGTTCGGGCGGGTCTCGCACTACACGTACCTGCCGGGCGGTGTGACGCAGGTGGCTGATGGGGACGGGGGCCGGGCGAACACGTGGATCCACGACCAGCGTGGGCGTCTTGTGGGGATGGTGGACGCGGACGGGAACCGGCAAAGCATCGGCTGGGACCGGTGGGGCAACCGGACCCTGGTGACGGGCCGCGACGGCCAGACCACGGTGTGTCGGTATGACGGGCGGGGCCGGCTCGTCACGCGTCTGGAGGCGTCGGGGGCCCGCACCGACTACGAATGGGACGGTCTGGACCGGGTCGTGCGGGTCACCGTCACCGACACCACCAGCACCGCCGGCAATGGCGGCGGTGCTGCTGCGGGGGCGTCCGACGCCAGTAGCCCCGGTAATGGCGGCGGGGGCGCTGGTGGGGCTGTTGCGGGAGCGTCCACCACTGACGAGGCCGCTGGTGGGTCGGGGCCTGCGGTCACTTCGTTCGAGTACGCGGGCGGGGACAGGAATCCGTCGGTGGTGAGGGACCCCTGCGGGGGCGTGTCCCGGCTGGTGTGGGATCGGGGCCTGCTGACCGGGGTGGTGGATCCTGCCGGGGTGGCGGTGCGGTTGGGTTATGACGGGTACGGTGACCTGGTGTCGTTGACTGACGGGGGCGGGAATGCGGCCCGGCTGGTGCGTGACGGGGCGGGGCGTGTGGTCGCGGCGGTGACCCCGTTGGGGCATCGGACCGTGTACCGGTACGACGGTGCGGGCCGGCTGACGTCGCGGCGGGACCCGGACGGGGCGGTGTGGCGGTGGGAGTACACGGCCGGGGGCAGGCTGGCCGGTGTGGTGGACCCGGGCGGGGGCCGCAGGCGGTACGGGTACGGCGGGCACGGGGAGCGGGAGACATTCACGGATCCGCTGGGCGGGGTCGTGACGTCCCGGTGGGATGATGCGGGGAATCTGGCCGGGGCGGTGCTTCCGGACGGGGCCCGGTGGCGGTATGTGCATGACGGGCTGTCCCGGTTGGTGGCGACGGTGGACCCGGCGGGTGGGTTGTGGCGGCGGGAGTACGACGTCGATGGTGTGGTTGCGGCGACGGTGGATCCGACGGGGGTGCGTGTGGACTGGGTCACGGGCGGCCGGGGGCGGGTCCGGACGGTGTCGGACGGGGCCGCGTCGGGGGCGGTACGGACGGACGGGCTGGGCCGGGTGGTCGTGGTGACCGGTGATGACGGGGCGGACCGGGCGACCCGGTACGACCGGTGCGGGCGCCCGGTCGGGTTCGTCGATGGCGGGGGGAACACGACCCGGCTGGTGCGGGACCGGGCCGGCAGGGTCACCGCTGTGGTGCGGCCGTCGGGGGCTGCCACCCGGTACGGCTACGACGTCTGCGGCCGGCTCGCGCGGGTGAGTGACCCGGCGGGGGGGGTGGCCTGTTTCGTCTATGACGGGGATTCGCGGCTTGTGGAGGAGGTCCGGCCTGGTGGGGAGCGGGCCTGGTGGTCCTATGACGAGTGCGGGCGGGTGACGGCGCGGCACGTGCCGGGGTACGGCACGACCCGGTACGCCTATGACCGGTCGGGCCGTGTGAGGGGTCTCGCCGATCCGGTGTGCGGGCGTCGCCGGTTCCGCTACGACGGGGCGGGGAATCTCGTCGAGGCGGTCTCCGGTGCGGGCGCGGTCACCCGGTACGGCTACGACACGGCCGGGGCGCTGGTGCAGGTGACCGGTCCGGCGGGCGGGGTGACCCGGTACGGGCGCGACCGGCTCGGCCGGGTGGTCGAGGCGACGGACGCGCTGGGCAGGGTCACGACCGCCGGGTACGACGCGGCGGGCCGGCAGACGTCCCAGACGGGCCCGGACGGGCATGTGACGGGCTGGTCGTACGACCGCACGGGCCGGTTCGAGGCCCTGTCCTGGGACGGGATGGTGCACCACCGGGTCGCCCGCGACTTCGTGAACCGCTTGATGCGGGTGACCGAGACCAGCGGCCACGAGCACATGGTCCGGTGGGATCATGCGGGCCGGCTCGTCGAGCGGGCCCGGGACGGTCGGGCCGTCCGGTGGGGCTACGACCGTGACGGGCGCAGGGCGTGGATGCGCACCCCCGACGGCCGGTCCGTCCGCTACGGGTACGATCCGGCCGGCAGACTCGCCCGGGTCGAGTCCTCCGCGTTCGGGCGGGTGGTCTACGAGTACGGCCCGTCCGGGCGGATGGTCGCCGCGACCGCCGGCGGCACCCGCCAGGAGTGGGAGCATGCGGACGGGTTCGTCACCGGCCACATCGTCCGCCACGGCGGTGTGGTGTCGCACACGGCGGTGGGCCGCGACGAACAGGGCCGGGTCGCGTGGACCAGCCGGGACGGGGCCCGCACGGGCTACACCTACGACGGCGCGAACCAGCTCACCGCCGCCACGGCCGGTGGCGTCGAAAACACCTTCACCTGGGACGAGGCCGGCCGTCTCGTCGCCGAAACCACCCCCGACGGGGCCACCCGCCGGTACACCTACGACGCGGCCGGACAACTCACCCGGGTGGACGGCGGCGGCGGGGGTGACGGCGGGGAGGGCCTGTCGGTCTGGTTCTCCTACGACGCGGCCGGCCGCAGGGTCCGTGAGGAGCACGCCGACGGCACCATCCGCACCTACGGGTGGGGGCCCCTGGCCCGCCTGGAGACCGTCACCATCGACTCGGCCCTGGAACACGCCCGCACATCACTGTTCACCGACGCGCTCGGCGAGCTCGCCGCCCTCGACGGCCGGCCCCTGGACTGGGACAGTGCCGCCGGGTTCCCGTCCCCGGTGTCGGCCGCCGGTGCCGGCGCCCTGTCCGTGCCGGGATTCACCGCCACCACCGCCGGCGGCTGGCAGACCCCCGGCTGGCGCACCACCCGCACCGCCAACAGCACGGACCCGTGGGCCGTCGGTGCCGGCACCCCACTCGACACCCCGGCCGGGCCGGCCACCGGTGGGATGCTGCTGGGCGGGGCCGGGGAGCTGGTCCTGCCCGGCGGCCTCGAAGCCCTGGGCGCCCGCGTCCACGACCCCGCGACCCGGGCCTTCCTCAGCCCCGACCCCCAACAGCCGACCACCGGGGCCGGCTGGGCCGGCAACCCCTACGCGTACGCCGCCAACAACCCGGTCGCCTTCACCGACCCGTCCGGCCTGCACCCCCTCACCGACGCCGACATGAACGCCTGGCGCGACCAGCACACGACCGGCCTCGCGGCCGCCGGGGACTGGCTGAAGGACAACTGGGAGTACATCGCCGCCGGCGCCGCGGTCGCCGCCGGTGTCGCCCTCATGTTCACCGGCGTCGGCGGACCCGCCGGCGTCGCGCTCATGAGCCTGTCCGGGGCCCTCACCTCGGGCGGGATCAGCATCGCCCAGCAGAAGCACGACAACGGGTCCGTGGACTGGGCCCAGGTCGGCGTCGACGCCGCGATCGGCGCCATCCCCATCCCCGGCGGCGGAGGAGCCGCGGCCGGACGCGAAGCAGCCGCCACAGCCGGCCGCGAAGCCCTCGAGACCACCGGACGCGAAGTGGCCGAGACCACCGGACGCGAAGCAGCCGGACAGGCCGCCCGCACCACCGGCGAACGCCAACTGTCCACCATCGGCACAGACGCCGCCGAGAAAATCAGTGTTTACCGTACGCCGCGCCGCGGAGTCGGTGACCGTGAAGCACTCGATGGTTTAGATCCCGCAGATTTCCAAGTCGGCGACAAGAGCGCATACGTCGACGACGAAGCGGCGGCACGCACGTTCGCCGATCCACGAATCGGAAACTACGAGAACGGGTACACCCGATTCGACATGCACCCCGACCTCAAGAATGAATTCGCGCAATATGAATACCCCTATAAAGAGGGAGGTCCCAACAGTGTTCAATATGCAATACCAGCAGGCAAGATAGATCGTTTCAACGAACTGACCATCAACCGAGAATGGATCCCATGTAACGGCAGCTGAATATCTACCCGACTGACGACATGCAACTAGTTGAGAGGAAACATGACAAAAGAAGTGCCATGGTATGGCCCGGTAGAATGGTGCACAGTCATCGAACACCATCCGTGGGGCCTGGACGTGAGGACCGACGACTCGGACATCATCGGTGTCATCGATCTAAGATTCATCGGGGATGACATCCTCTGCATCAACCCCGAGAACTGGCCTCCCGTCGGCGCACGTCTGAAGGTCAGACGTCAAGGAACCACTCCGAACGGCCAGATCCGGTACACGGCACGAGAAAGTGAACTAGCCCTCCCCGCAACCGAACAGGAGTGGCTGGACAGTCCCGCAGGTAAAGCCTGGCTCGCCGATCAGAACAACGACCCAGGGCCAGCCTGACATCTGCTGTGCATCCAGGCCCTCCGATTTGACCAGATCCACCTCGACGAGGATGGTCATGCAAGCTGGGGCGTTCGAAAAGACCGGTGAGCTGGAGGGCACTGGCATCGGGGATCGCTCCCGGCGACCGGCTCCACACCCCCGACAACACCTGGGTCACCGTCACCGCGGTCCAGACCACCGGACACACCCGCACCGTCCACAACCTCGAAATCGAAGACCTCCACACCTACCACGTCCTAGCCGGCACCACATGGACAACAGTCCACAACATGTGCACACCGAATCAGATTCTGCCAACCCCTGAAGTTCAATCACCTAAACTCCAAAACATCGTAAATAATCTCTATAAAGGGACTACAAATCCTGAACGCGTTGGCGACGGGACTACCATGGATGCCATTAGACACGAGATGGCGACAGGTGATGCAGTACACGGAGTAACCCATAGCATAAAAGGAAAGGAGTCGATAAGAGGTTTAACGAAATGGCTAGATAGAAACCCGAATGCAGATTGGCATGATCGATTAGTTGCACAAAGTCTTGTCGATGATTTAAAATCAGTACTGAAGGTGACGTGATGTCCGCTAAAACTGTAGCTTTTATTGGGGCTCTGTGTTTTAATTATCAAGAGCTTGTTCCAACCCTCCAGGATCATTTGGACGAGATGGAAGGAGAGATTCTTCCACATCTTGTCATGGCGGACATCATTCGTTGGATGTCGTCAAATTGCAATGATAATGCCCCATTGGTAAAGAATATTATTGACTGGATATCTGATGCCATCCAGAAGCATGGACAAGATCAGGAGATAATAGATCTTGTCAGCGTCAGTGGAATGGAGATGATCCCAGACCCTGGAAAGCCTGGTTCCATTCTACGAGATTGGCTACCCTCTACACTTAAAGAATTAGACCCGTGGAAGACTTAGCACGTTTTGGATGCATTCAGAACTCTTGGGGACTTATGCAAAAATCCTGACGTAACCCAAGTGAGACACCTACGGCTGACATGAAACGAAACCGTGTTTTTCGTGGATTTTCTGTGCTGTTTCGGATATGATCGGGGCGTGCAGGTCGGGGTCACCTTGGAGGAAACAGCCGTCCTGATCAGGTGGAAGAAGCGTTCCGACAATTATGTGCTGGTGCGGATGAAAGCAGAAGCAATCCTGTACGCCTCTCGTGGCGTCGTGTGGGTATCATCGCTGAAATGGTTGAGCGGGCCGAGAGGACAGTGCAGGAATGGCTGGCCGACTGGCAGGCCACCAGGATGTGCTCGGTGCTGACCGGGCATGCGGGGAACCAGAACGCGGCGAAACTCACCCGTGCCCAGAAGGAAGACCTCAAGGCCGTCTTGGCCCAGCCGCCCTCACAGTCCGGGATTGATGCCGAGTTCTGGGACGTCCCAGCGATACGTGACGTCGTGAAGATCCTGTTCGATGTCGAGTACGAGTCAGATTCTTCGTACCAGCTGCTCCTGCGGTTCTGCGGGCTGAGTTTCAAGCTGCCGGACCCGTTCGACAAGCACCGCGACGAGCAGGCCGTCACCAGGCGCATGGTCGAGGTGAAAGCCCAGGTCAAGGACCTGTTGGACGCCGGTTGGGAGGTGTACGCGGCAGACGAGGTGCGCCTGGAGCATGAGGCCGAGACCCGCCGCATGTGGCTCCCGAAAGGACAGCGCACCAAACTGTCCGTGGACCGGAAGAAGACGTCCCAGTCGTTCTTCGGTGCTCTCTCGTTGACCAGCAAGAAGGTCAAG
>NZ_AUFR01000001.1 GCF_000426605.1 Propionibacterium acidifaciens DSM 21887 | reverse complement strand
GATGGGTTTGCTCGACCCGTCGGCGAGGAGGATTCGGGTGCCGGCGGGGAAGCAGCCGTAGGCGGAGGTTTCGGTGACCGCGGACAGGGCGCCGGAGGCGGCGCCCATGCCGCCTCCGACGGCGGCGCCCTTGCCGGTCGCGGCGAGCAGCCCGCCGGCTGTGTGGGGGCCGGGGCCGGTCAGGTAGCCGGCGCCGCCGGCGAACCCACCGCCGGCTGCTCCTGACGCGGCGCCGACGAGAGTGGAACGGCCCAGACAGTTCATGGCGCTTCCGGACAGGGCGGAGGCGGCGCCTCGTCCCGCCGCGCCGCCCACGAGCCCGGCGGCGCCGCCGATGAGGGCGGAGACACCGACCTGGCTCCAGTCGATCGGCCCGCCCGCGGCGTGTTGCTGGTCGATGTTCTGCCAGCCGCCCACGATGGCGCCGGCGACCGCGCCGCCGGCGATCGGGCCCATTACCGCGGACAGGCCCACGGTGAGCAGCGTGCCGACGACCAGGTACTTCCAGTTGTCCTTCAGGTAGTCCCCGGCGGCTGCCACCCCGGTCGTGTGGGCGTCGCGCCAGGCGTTCATGTCGGCGTCGGTGAGGGGGTGCAGGCCGGTCGGGTCGGACAGGTTGACGGGGTCGTTGCCGGCGTAGGAGTACGGGTTCGCGGCCCAGCCGGCGCCCAGTACCGGCGGGAGCGGGTCGGGGGACAGGAAACCGGCCGTGGCCGGGTCGTAGGCCCGGGCGCCGGTCAGCGCGAGCCCGTCGACGCCGAGGGTCCCGGTGCTGGACAGGCCGAGCCCGCCGCCGAGACCGAACCCGTCGGCGCCGGGCTCCCACGGGCCGGCGCCGGCGTCGTGGCCGGCGCGGTCGGGCAGCAGCCAGCCGCCGGCTGGCCCGCCGACACCGAGGCCGGCGCCCACGTCCACGATGGGCACGTCACCGACCTGGATCGGTGCTCCGCCCCACGGGTCGTCCCATGCGATCTGTTGGTCGTTGATCTGGGCGAGCCCGCCCAGACCGTCGGTCTGCAGTTCGGTCACCGTGGCGGGCCCGCTGGTGCCGGTGGTGGTGATGCGTTCCAGGAAGCCGTGCGGGTCCCAGTCGAACATTCGGGATCGGCCGTCATCGTCCCGTTCGCCGGTTCTGCGGCCGGCGCCGTCGTGGGTGTACTCCACCTGGCCGCCGTCCGGGCGGCGCATCCACGTCAACTGCCCCGAGGCGTCGTACCCGTAGCCGGTGCGCCGCCCGCCGCTGGTCTGCCCGGTCAGGCGGCCGTTGGGGTCCCACTCGAACTCGGTGACGATGCCCTCGCCCGACACGGCCCGCACGAGCTGACCGGCCGCGTCATAGCCGAACACTGTGCGGACGCCGTCCACGGTCTGCGCCGTCACGCGCCCGTCCCGGTCGCGCTCGAGGCGGGTCGTGCGCACGAAACCATTGCGCTCAAGACGCTGAGCGACCACGCCGCCGCCCTGCCAGACCCACTCGGCCCGCACCCCGGGCGCCGTCACCGCCGTGATGCGCCCCAGCTCGTCACGGGCGATCTCGGCCCGCCCGAGCCCGGGGTGCTCCACCGCGCTGACCCGCTCGTCGGTGTCGTACTCGTAGCGGGTGACCGTACCGTCCGGGCGCGTCATCGAGGTGCGCAGCCCGTCGGCGTCGTATCTCCAGCGCACCGTCCGCCCGTCGCGGCGCCGCTCGACCAGCCGGCCCAGCTCGTCCCACCTCAACGCGTCGGAGTCCTCGCCGGAGACCACGGTGTAGGAACGCGCGGCATGATCCCGCGATACCTGCGACAGCACGCGCCCGCCGGCCAGCGTCGCCGCATGCCTGCCCGTCGCGTCGTAGCGCCATTGCAGGTCCCGGCCGTCCGCGTCGACCCGGGCCGCGGGCCGGCCCGCCGCGTCCCACCGGTACCGGGTGGTCCGCCCCGCGGGATCTGTCATCGCCGTGACCCGGCCCACCGCGTCATAGGCGCACGCGGTCCGTCCGCCCATCGGGTCGACCAGCCCGACCCGGCGCCCGGACCCGTCGTACTCGAAACGGGTGGTCCCGCCGAGGGCGTCCGTCACCGACACCAGCTGCCCGGCCGTGTCGTAGCCGAACCGGCGGCGCCCGTTCCACGTGTCCCGCACCCAGCTGATCCGCCCGCACCGGTCGTAGCCGAACCGGGTCCGGCCCCGGCCCGGCTCGACCCGCTCGATGATCCGCCCGCACGCGTCGAACCGTGACGTGACGCGCTCGCCCGTCGGCCAGGTCTCACCGATGATCCGCCTGTCGCCGTCATAGTCGATCTCGTACCGGCGCCCGCCCGTGCTGACCGTCGCCGACCAGCGCCCGCACGCGTCGTACTCGTACCCGAAGCACTTCCCGCCCGGTTGGGTGATGCGCACCGGCCTGCCGGCGGCGTCGCGCTCGACGCGCGTGACCCCGCCGGCCTCGTCGATGCTCTCAACAACGCGTCCGCACCGGTCATGGCGCGCAGACACCTGCGAACCGTCACTGCCGGTCCGGCTCGTCAACCGTCCCAGCCGGTCCCAACCCGCGCCGATCCGTGAACCGGCATCAGAAGCGGCCGTCGGCAGACCTGCCGGACCGTACCTGAAGTCTTGGACCACGCCGGTCGGATCGACCGAACCCGTCAGATTCCCGCACGCGTCGTACGACAACTCGGCCCTGCCCCCGGCGGCGTCGGTCACCTGGCGCAGCCGGCCCAGCCCGTCGTAGCCGAACTCCCACCGGCTCCCATCAGGAAGGATGGCTTGAGTGGTGTTCCCCAGATCGTCGTAACCCATGACGACGGCCCGGCCCAGCGGGTCGGTCGTGACATGCTCGGCCCCGCCGGGCCCGTACTCCACCACGGTGCGCCCGCCCTCAGGGTCCACCACCGCGGCCAGCCTGCCCCCGGCCGTGTGCTCGAACCGCCACAGCGCCCCGTCCGGGTCCCGCCGCGAGACCAGCCGGCCGGCCCCGTCGTAGCGGTACTCGGTCCGATGCCCCAGCGGGCTCACCGCCGCGACGACCCGGCCCGCCCCGTCACGGACCAGTCGGGCCGTGTCCCCGACCGCGTTCATGGCCGACACGAGGTCGCCGTGCCCGTCGTAACCCAGCCGCACCCGCACCCCGGCCGGATCCACCACCTCGGTCAGCAGGTTCTGGTCCCAGACCAGGCGGGTCACCCCGCCGGCCGGGTCCGTCACCGTCGACGGATTCCGATCCTCGCCCTCGTACGCGAACAGCACACCCGCCGGGTCCTCATCGACACGGCGCACCGCCACCAGACGATCCGCCCCGTCCCACTCGTAGGAGAACCGAGCACCCGTCTCCAGCACGTGATCGGTCAAACGGCCCCGCCCGTCATACCGGAAAACGGTCACCGCCCCGTCGCGGCCGGTGATCTGGACCCGGTTGCCCCACCGGTCCCAGCCGATGGATTGGCGGTTGCCGTCGGTGTCGATCATGCCGACGAGACGCCCACGCTGGTCGTGGATCCAGGTGTTCGCCCGGCCCCCATCCGAGTCGGCGACCTGCGTGATGTTCCCCGGCAGGTACGTGTAGTGCGAGGTACGGCCGAACCGGGACCGCTGCGATGTCACCTGCCCCCGCTCGTTGTAGGTGTTGGCGGCCTCGACCACACCGTCCGGGTCCGTGACGGTGGCGATGAGGCCGGCCTCGTTCCATGTGTAGCGGCGGGCCCCGCCGCCGGCGGTTCGGGCTTCTGTGAGTCTGCCGGCCGGGTCGTAGGTGTAGTCGATGCGGCGTCCGTCGTTGGCGGTCAGGGCGGTGATTCGTGTGTGGTGGTCGTTCCATTCGATGGTGATGGTCCGGCCCCGCTCATGGGCCAGGCCGACCAGGCGGTCTCCGTTCCACTGGTGGTCCACCCTGGTGCCTGGGCCCCGGCTGACCGAGACGGGCCGGCCGGCACGATCAAAACACCACCGGCCACCCGCATTGTCCGACACCACGAACCAGCCAGCACCACCACCAGCACCGGGGTCGGCATCGGCAGTGGTGGCCACGGCAGAAGAAACAGCGGCAGTATCGGAGGCGGAAGCATGCGCGCCACCGCCGGCGGAGGCGTCCCCGGCGGCACGCGCGCCCGACATGGCGGTGGTACCGGCAGTGGTGGCCATGGTGGTGGGGGAGTCCCCGCCGGCCGGCCCGGCAGCGCCCCCAGCGGTATCAGCAGCAGCGTCGGGGGCGCCGCCAGGGCCGGCGGTATCACCGCCGGCAGCGGGGCCGGCCTCGCCGGCGGGGCCGTCGGTGGTGGGGACGGCACCACCGGCGGTGTTGTCGGTGTCGGGGCCGGGGTTGGTGGTGTGGAGCCAGTAGTTGTCGTTGTCGGCCCGGTCCCAGCCGCCACCGAGGCGGCCGAAGGTGATGTGGCGTCCGGAGGGCTGGACCCACACGGCGCCGTCCTCGGTCACGCGCAGTCGTTGGTCGGCGGTGGAGGCCCAGCCGGGCCCGAACGCCCCGACACCGGCCGACAGGGAGTTGTACACGCGGTCGAACCCGAGGGACGCGCACCCGCCGTCGAACGACAGGTCGGTCTCCGGCTCCACGAAGTTCCCGGTCGTCGTGTTCACCGGGTCGTCCGCATACCCGGTGGTCTGGGGGTCGCCCTGGATGGTGGGGGCGGTCACGTCGACCGGCTGGCGGGTCCGGTCCACGCCGGCGGCCTGCAAGGACGCGTCGAGGGCCGCGTCCGAGACCGTGGAGATGGCCCCGGAGGCGCCGGCGGCCTCGAACGCGGCCGCGACCGTGTCGACCCATCGGGTCTCGTTCGTGTTGTTCGCCCCGAACGCGGCCAGGGCGGTCGTGATGCCGGACGTGTCGATGCTGCACCACGAGCACCTGTCCGCGAAATCAGACAGCGCCCCGTCGAGGGTGCCCTTCTGGGTCGTGACCGTGTCATTGGCGCCGGTCACATTCGACGAGTACGCCCGCAGATCGTCCGGCCGCGCCGAGCTCACCGCCCCCGCCGGGCCCGGGGCCGGCTCGGACCAGGGTGTGGTCGTGACCTCGTGGGGCTCCGGCAGCGGTACCTGGGCCGGGCCCGAGGGGGCTTGTCGCCGTTGGACACCCAGTCCCAGCCCCTCTTGACAATGTTCTCCCGGTCCTGCCGGTCGGCCCACTCCTTGGCCTGCCTCCTCCGCTCGCGTTCGGCCTGGGCGGCCTCCTTCAATGCCTGCACCTCGGCCGCGAGATCGTCCAACGCCGATGCGATGTTCGTGCAGTCCGTCGAGGCTGTTTTCGCGTTCGCGTCGAACACGTCCGCGTAATGGCCCTCGAAATCCGTTGACGCGGTCGACGCCCACCCCGCCCGCGAGGCCGCCTGACCCGTCAGGGTGCCCGACAGCGCCGACGCCGCCGACCTCAACGCATCAGCCGTGGCGTCATCGAACGCCACCGGCTCGTCATAGGCTCCCAGCCTGTCCGAGTACTCGGCCACGACACGATCCTTCCCGCACGGTTCTGACAGGCCAGCACCGGGGCGGGCGGCCACACCCCACCGACGCTAGACCGAACGGGCCAGCGGGCACCACCCTGAGGGGTGACCGGACCGGTGCCCTGCAGGCCGACGATGACTCGACGAAACCCCTGGCCATGAGACCATCCGGTCATTCCGAGGCTCAGAGAGGGGGCCACGTCGGCCGCTCGATTCTCAGGGGCAGGTCAGGGGTGCTCCCAAGGGGTCCTGTGCGGCGAACCGGAGCGGTGGGCGCTTCATGCCTGGCTGCATGGCAGTTCATCGGGTCGACCCGGAAAACGCGCTCGGCGATGGATCGGCGGTCCTGTCCCGTGTCGGGAGCCCGGGCGAGCGGCCATTCCGGCTAAGAGCCCCGCTCGGCATCGCCTGGACTGCGCCGCGAGCCTCCTGGTTTCACCGGCGTGGGTCGAAACCAGTGGAGCGGGGCTGCGGCGGCGGGTGCAGGAGCCGGGAGCTCCGGAGAGGGACGGTGCCCCGCAGCCTCGCGGCTGAGGGGCACCAGCTGAGGGGCACCATCGGCAGGATCCCGTCGTCTGCGGTCCGGGAAGAGGATCACTCCTCCCGCTGGAAGGACATCGTCGCCGCGTAGGTCTTCTCGGAGGGCCAGCGCGTCGTGATCGCCTTGGCGCGGGTGTAGAACTTGACGCCCTCGGGGCCGTGGATGTGGGTGTCACCGAGCAGCGACTCCTTCCAGCCGCCGAAGGAGTAGTAGGCGACCGGGGTCGGGATCGGCACGTTGACACCGACCATGCCCGCCTCGGTGTTCAGGGTGAAGCGGCGGGCGACGCCGCCGTCGTTCGTGAAGATCGCCGAGCCGTTGCCGAAGGGCGAGGAGTTGACGATCCGCATGGCGTCGTCGTAGGTGTCGGCGTGGACGATCGTCAGGACGGGGCCGAAGACCTCCTCGGTGTACACCGGGGCGTCGAGCGGCACGGCGTCGATGATCGTCGGGCCGAGGAAGTGGCCGTTCTCATGGCCGGGGATCACGAGGGGGCGCCCGTCGAGGACGACGTCGGCGCCGCGCTTCTCGGCATCGCCGATGAGACCCGTGATGCGGCTCTTGGCCTTCGCGTCGATGACCGGGCCCATCTCGACGCCCTCGTCCATGCCGTAGCCGACCTTGATGGCCTGCGCATGGGCCTTGACGCGCTGCGCCAGGTCGGGGCCGATGCCACCGACCGCGACGACGACCGGCAGGGCCATGCAGCGCTCGCCGGCGGCGCCGAAGGCGGCGGCCGAGATGTGCTGGGCCGCGAAGTCCAGATCGGAGTCGGGCATGACGATCGCATGGTTGTTCGCGCCGCCGAGGGCCTGGACGCGCTTGCCATGGGTGATGCCCGTGTTCTGGATGATGTGGGCGACCGGCGTCGAGCCGACGAAGGAGATCGCGTCGATCCCGGGGTGCTCGAGGATGCTGCTGACGATGTCGCGGTTGCCGGCGACGACGTTGAAGACGCCGTCGGGCAGGCCGGCCTCCTTGTAGAGCCGTGCGGTGAGCATCGCGGCGGAGGGGGTCGGCGAGGCGGGCTTGAGAATGAACGCGTTGCCGGTGGCGACCGCCAGCGGATGCATCCACATGGGCACCATGGCCGGGAAGTTGAAGGGGCAGATGCCGGCGACGACGCCCACCGGCTGGCGCAACGTGTGGATGTCGACGCCGGTCGAGACGTCGTAGGAGTACTCGCCCTTGAGGGCGACGTTGATGGCCGTCGCGAAGTCGAAGGTCTCGCGGCCGCGCTGGATCTCGCCGATGGCGTCGGAGTAGTTCTTGCCGTGCTCGGCGACGATCAGCTCCGCCATCTCGTCCTGGTGGTCGAGAACCAGCTGACGCATGCGGAACATGATGGCCACGCGCTTGGCGAGGGAGACCTTCGCCCATTCCTTCTGAGCCCGCCGGGCCATTTCGACGGCGTGGTCGAGATCGGCGGCCGAGGCTTGGAGCAGTTCGGCCTCCACCTCTCCCGTGCCGGGGTTCTCCACGGGGATGCGCCCCGCCGGTGCGCCGGTGTAGGGGGAGCCGTCGATCCAGTGCTCAATCGTCTTCATTGTCCGTGAACTCCTCTGGAGTGTTGATTTCATGTGCGGATGCGCCTGCTCGCCCGCCCGTCCCGGCAGGAGCCGGGCGGGCGAACCGGCATCCGGTGGGCAGTCTACTCTGCGCTGACCAGTTTGTAGCCCATGACGAAATTTTGTTCTAACAAATAAAGGAGCTTGTGGGTGGGCAGACCGCGGCCGGGAGCCGAGCCGCCGCGACGCGCGGACGGGCCACTGTGCGCCCTACTTCAAGTAGTGACGCTGCGGCGCACGATCACGCAGGTAGTCCTGGTAGGCCGCCTGCGTGGACTCGATCCGGGAGACCTGCGAGACGGGGACGTCCCACCAGGACGACGCCGGCGGATTGGGGCCGTACAGGTCGGTCTCGATGTGGATCATCGTCGGACGGTCGGAGGCGACGGCACGCCGGTACGCGTCCTTGAACTCGTCGATGCCGTGGACCTCGATGACGTCGATCCCCCAAGAACGGGCGTTCGCCGCGATGTCGACGCCGAGCAGTTCGCCGTCCGCGGTGTGCGAGGCGCCGGCCCCGCCCTTGCGGTACCGCGTGCCGAAGCGCTGGGAGCCGTGCGACTCGGACAGGGCTCCGATTGAGGCGAAGCCGTGGTTCTGCAGCAGCACGTAGATGACCTTGATCCCCTCCTGAGCGACCGTGGCCAGCTCCATCGGGAGCATCTGGTACGAGCCGTCGCCGACGATCGAGACGACCTCGGAGTCGGGCAGCGCGAGCTTGACGCCCATCGCCGCGGGGATCTCGTAGCCCATGCAGGAGAAGGCGTACTCCACGTGGTACTGGACGGGCGTGCGGGCCCGCCACAGGGCCTGGAGATCGCCGGGCATGGAGCCCGCCGCGTTGATGACGACGTCCTCGTCGCCCATGAGCTCGTTCAGGGCGCCGAAGACCTCGGTCTGGGCCGGCAGCGGGCCGTGACCGAGGTGGTAGCACTCGTCCACGCGCTTGTCCCAGGCCGCCTTCTCCTGCGCGACCTCGGACGCGTAGTCGGGGGAGACCGAGTAGTCGCCGAGCGCCTCCGTGAGGGCCACGAGCGCCTCGCGGGCGTCGGCCACGAGCATCTCGCCGCCGTTCTTCACGGCGTCGAAGGCCTTGACGTTGATGTTGACGAAGCGGACGTCGAGGTTCTTGAACTGGGTCCGGGAGGCCGTGGTGAAGTCGGAGTAGCGCGTCCCGACGCCGATGACCAGGTCGGCTTTGTCGGCGATATGGTTGCCCGCATCGCCGCCGGTCGACCCGACGCCGCCGATCGACTGGGCGTGGTCGAAGTTGATGGCGCCCTTGCCGGCCTGGGTGTCCGCGACCGGGATGCCGGTCCGGGAGGCGAACTCGCGCAGCTGCTCGGAGGCCTCGGAGTAGACGGCGCCGCCACCGGCGATGGCCATCGGGCGCTCCGAGGCCCTGATGAGCTTCACCGCGCGCTCGAGTGAGGCGGGATCGACCGGCGGGCGACGCACATGCCACACGCGCCTGCGGAACATCTCGACGGGGAAGTCGAAGGCCTCGGCCTGGACGTCCTGGGGCATCGCCAGGACGACCGCTCCGGTGTCGGCCGGATCGGTGAGCGCGCGCATCGCCTGCATGAGCGAGGGGAGCAGCTGCTCGGGGCGGTTGATGCGGTCGAAGAACGCACTGACCGGGCGGAATGCGTCGTTGCACGTCGTGTCGAGAGTCTGGGCGTTCTCGATCTGCTGGAGGACCGGGTCGGGGTAGCGGGTGGCGAACTGGTCGGAGGGGAACAGCAGCACCGGAAGGCGGTTCGTCGTGGCGAGCGCGGCGCCCGTGACCATGTTGAGCGACCCGGGGCCGATCGAGGCGGTGCACATGAGCGTCTGCAGCCGGTTCCTGCTCTTCGCATAGGCCGCTGCCGCGTGAACCTGACCCTGCTCGTTGCGGGGCATGATGTAAGGCATCGACCCGCCGTCGGGCTCGGGGTCGAGCTCGTTCTGGAGGAGTGCCTGGCCGAGACCGGCGACATTGCCGTGCCCGAAGATGCCGAAGGCGCCGGCGATGAGGCGCTGCTCGTGCCCGTCGCGTTCGGAGTACTGGTTGACGAGGAAGCGGACGGTTGCCTGGGCCGTCGTGAGGCGGACGGTGGGTACGGG
Source organism: Propionibacterium acidifaciens DSM 21887 (assembly GCF_000426605.1). Classification (GTDB taxonomy): domain Bacteria; phylum Actinomycetota; class Actinomycetes; order Propionibacteriales; family Propionibacteriaceae; genus Propionibacterium; species Propionibacterium acidifaciens. The sequence continues at coordinate 366,269 of NZ_AUFR01000001.1, read as the reverse complement.
ACTGCTGGTCATTGTCTCTCCTGGTCGGGAACGGGTTGTCGGCGTGCTAGTTCATCGGGGTCATGGGCAGTCGGGGATCGACCTGCTCGTGCTCCCACGACCGGCGGATCCACGTGTGCCGAGGATCGTCCGTCATCAACCAGATCGAGTCCTCCGCGGGACCGGCCATGACGTTGAGGTAGTAGAGGTCGTACCCGGGCGCGGCGACGGACGGGCCGTGGTAGCCGTGGGGCATGACGACGATGTCCCCGCTGCGCACCTCGGTGCACACGTCGATCTCGTGGCCGGGTGAGGGGTAGATCCGCTGGAGGGCGAAGCCCTCCGCGGCGCCCTCGTCGCCGGGCCTGATCTCGTAGTAGTAGATCTCCTCCAGGACGCGTTCGACGTCACTGTGGACGTCGTGCTTGTGCGGGGGATAGGAGGACCAGTTCCCGCCCGGGGTCAGCACCTCGCAGGCGAGCAGGTGCGAGGTCTCCAGGTCGTTGCCGAGGGCGTAGTTGTTGACCTGCCGGGAGGACGGGCCCGCCCCGCGCAGCCCCGTGCCGACCTCGTCGCGCCCGCAGTAGCGGACGGGCAGGTCCTTCGTCGCCTTCGCCCCGGGCAGCGCGATGCGCGCGCCGTCCTCGCTGGTCACCCTGATGTCCGTGGTTCGGGGGATGTAGAGATAGTCGGTGATGTCGGTGAACACCGATGCGCGCCCCGCGATGTCGTACGACCGGTCGCCGACTTCGACCGTGCAGCCGCCGGCCAGGGGCAGCACGAGGAACTCGGCCTCGCCCCCCGGCACCTCGACCCCCTGCTCCGGGGCGAGGTCGAGCACGCGCAGGGACGACCACTCCCAACCGGCGCGGGCCGGGCTCAGATCGGTCGCGTAGGAATCATGGGCGGTCTCGCCCGAACGGACGATGTACTTGTTCTCGTTCACAGCAACTCCACTGCATTGTCGACGGCCGCCTCGACGTTGTCGTCCGGCGGATAGAGGAGGGACCGGCCGATGACCAGTCCTCTGACGTTGGGCAGGGCGAGCGCCCTGGCCCACGCGGCCCGTGCGGCCTGCGGATCCCGGGAGACCTCACCGCCGAGGATCAGGCTGGGCAGGGTGGTGGACTCCATGACGTGCCCCATGTCCTCGACGCACGGCAGTTTCAACCAGGTGCGGGCCGAGCTGCTTCCGAGCCCCTGGGCCACGGAGATCGACCTGATGACGGCGTCGGGGGTGAGGTCGTTGATGACGCGCCCGTCCTCGCGCCGCGAGACGAAGGGCTCGATCATGGCGTTGAGGCCCCGCCTCGTGAGCGAGTCGACGGCGCGGGCGCTGGCCTCGAGGGTGCGCGCCGTCGCGGGGTCGTCGTAGTCGATGCGGGTGAGCATCTTCCCGCCGTTGAGCCCCGCCGCGGCGATGCCCTCCGCGTCGTAGGCCCCGAAACGATCGTCGAACTCGAAGGCGGCCCCCTGCAGGCCCACCCGGTTCATCGACCCCCACACGAGCTTCCCGTCGAGGGCCCCGAGCAGGGCCAGGTCCTCGATGAGATCGGCGGTGCCCAGGAAGCCGTTGACCCCGGGCCGCGACAGGGCTGCGACGCACCGACGGAGCAGGTCCTCGCGCGAGGCCATGGCCATCGGATCGGGCCCGGCGCCCAGGGCGCTTCTGGCCGGATGGTCGCAGGCGATGACGAGGAGCCGCCCCTCGGACGCGAGATCGGCGCGCGGACGGTCGGCGAGGACCCGTGCGATCCTGTCCGGATCGCACGAACGGATCCTCGTGAGTTCTTCGATCAGAGCTCCCATGAGTGCCCTACCTCTTCTCGATGACTGGTCGGATGTCGGGGTGCTCGGCGATGACCCGCTCGATCTCCGTCGTTGTGGGCATCGCGGTGGAGCACTCGAGGCGGGAGGCCACGATCGCCCCCGCCGTCGAGGCGTACTGGACGGCTCGTGCGAGGTCGAGGCCCGCGAGGAGCGCGTGGCAGAAGGAACCGCCGAAGGCGTCCCCGGCCCCCAGCCCGTTGCAGACCTCGACGGGGGTGACGGGCATGACAATACGCTCCTGCCTGGTCTTGGCGAGGGTGCCGAGGGGCCCCTGCTTCACGACGGCGATGTCCACGCCGCGGTCGAGCAGCGCGTCCGCGGCGCGATCCGGCTCGGTCTCGCCGACCGCGATCCGGCACTCCTCCTTGTTGCCGATCGCCACGTTCGCCTTGCCCAGAGCCCGCCCGACCTCCCTCGAGGCGATCTCCTCGTCCTGCCAGAACATGGGGCGGTAGTCCAGGTCGGCGATGGTCCACTTCGAGCCCTTCCGCAGGTCGAGCGCGAAGTGGTGCGCCGAGCGGGACGGCTCGGCCGACAGGCCGGTGACGGAGAACCAGAAGATCCTGGCCGCCCGCACGGCCCTGATCGGGATGTTCGAGGCGGTGAGCTCGAGGTCCGGGGCCTTCGGCTGGCGGTAGAAGTAGAGGGGGAAGTCGTCGGGCGGGAAGATCTCGCAGAAGGTCACCGGGGTGTTGTAGTCCTCGTTGCGCGCGACGAACCTGTCCGAGACTCCGAGGCGCTTCATCTCGCGGCAGACGAAGCGGCCGAAGGGGTCGTCGCCGACCTCCGTGATCACCGCGCTGCGCGCCCCCTGCCGGGCGGCGGCCACCGCGACGTTCGTCGGGGATCCGCCGAGGAACTTCCCGAAACTCGTCACGTCCTCGAGTCCGATCCCAGTCTGGAAGGGGTAGACATCCACGCCGCAGCGCCCGATCGTCAACAGATCGAGCTCGTCGTCCTCGGTGCGTGCGGTGCGGGCCTGTGTCATCTCTGTTGGGCTGGACATCATCGTTCCTCCTGCGGCCCAGTCATGCCCCGCTCTCCGTGCGGGTGCTCCCTGGATGCTGCTGACCCCAACCTATGACGCGGGGACGAACCCGTCAAGATTTTGTCATGACAAATTGAGGATCAATATGTCATATGGGTTCGATGTACACTGACGCACCCGACGCGGTGCGCCGGTGGGCAAGGTCAGGAGCGGTCGATGGCAGAGGTGAACATGACGGGCACGGCGCAGGCCGAGGGCCTCGACGTCCCCTTCGTCCCGCAGATCGCCCTGGACCGCGACTCGGAGGTTCCGCTCTACCAGCAGATCGCCCACCCCCTCGAGGAGCTCATCCTGGCCGGCCGGCTGGAGCCGGGCCGCCTCATTGAGGACGAGGTCTCCATGGCGAGGCGTCTCAAGGTCTCGCGCCCCACAACGCGCCGGGCGCTGCGCGATCTCGTCGCGAGGGGGCTACTGACCCGTCGGCGCGGTGTCGGGACGCGGGTGACCCCGATGCACGTACGCCGCCCCCTCGGGCTGACCTCCCTCAACGACGACCTCGTGGACGCCGGGTTCACTCCCCGCACCGAGGTCCTCTCCTACGAGGTCATGCTCGCCGGCGAGCAGGAGGCCCGCGATCTGCACACCGGGATCGGCTCCGAGGTGGTGCGCACGACGCGACTGCGCTACATCGACGACGAGCCCTTGGCGATCTTGACGAATCTGCTGCCCTCCGGGGACAGGACGCCGAGCGTCACCCAGCTCACCAGGCAGGGGCTCTACGACAGTCTCGCCGTCCACGGCATCCGTCCGGTCATGGCCCAGCAGTCGATCGGGGCAAGGCTCGCATCCGCGCGCGAATCCCATCTGCTCGCGCTGGACGAGGGCAGCGCCGTGCTCGTCATGGAGAGGACCGCCTTCGACAAGGAGGGCACCGTCATCGAGTACGGCAACCACGTCTACAACTGCGGCATGTACTCGTTCCAGTTCAACCTCGTCGCGGACGGCTGATCCCGGGCCGCCACCCGTGCTGCCCGGAACCGGCGCCGCCCCCCTCGGAGCGGCGCCGGATCGCCGGGTCACAGCGACATGTCGACGACGCCGCGCCCCTGCACCGCGCCCTGCCTCAGCAGCTCGTAGCCCTGCGCGACGTCCTCGAGGGCGAACCTGCGGGTGACGATGTCCTGGTAGCGGATCGTCCCCTCCGCCGCGAGGCGGACGACCTCCGGCAGGTCCTGACGGGTCCGGGCCCCGTAGGACCCGATGATCGACTGCGAGCGGCGCACCGTCCGGTTGATCTCGACCTGCGCCGTCTGCACCCCGGCGCCCAGACCGATCGGCACCATCCGCCCGCCGTCGCGCAGCGCGTCGAGGGCTGACGTCCACGTCTGGGGGCGGCCGAGGGCCTCGAAGGCGACGTCGACGCCTCGCCCGCCCGTGAGCGCGAAGACCGTCTCGTGGACGTCCTGCTTCGTCGAGTTGACGGTGTCGGTGGCGCCCAGTGCGCGCGCCGCCTCCAGCTTGTCGTCGGCGACGTCGATCGCGATGACCTGCTTCGCGCCGAAGGCCCGGCTGATCTGGATGATGTTCGAGCCCACCCCGCCGGTGGCGACGACAGCAACGGACTCCCCGTGGCGCAGGTCCGCGCCGCGGCGGATCGCGCCGTAGGCCGTCATCGCCGCGCAGCCGAGGATGGCCCCGGCGACCGGGTCGATCGAGTCCGGCAGCGGGGCGACCGAGGTCGAGGGGATGACGCAGTACTGCGCCAGGCCGCCCATGGAGTACATGGCGATGGGCGTCCCGTCGAGGTCGAAGAGCCTTGTCTCGCCGTCGTAGAGCCGACCCTGGATCCGGTTGAGGTCGAAGAAGGGGCCGCACAGGTCGTCGCGGCCCTCCGCGCACGCCGGGCACTGCCCGCAGGGCATGAGGAAGGCGCCTGCGACGCGCTGGCCGACGGCCAGCCCGGTGTGGTCGTTGCCGGGGCCGAGCTCGACGATCTCGCCGGCGACCTCGTGCCCGAGGACGCACGGCAGGGGGAAGGCGATGGCCCCGCCGATGACGTGCAGGTCCGAGTGGCACAGTCCGCAGGCGCTCGTTCGCACGAGGACCTCGCCGGTGCGCGGCCTCGGCGTGCGGATCTCCTGGATCTCCAGTCCGCGCGAGACGTCGCGCAGGACCGCGGCGCGCATGGTCGTGGGAATGTGAGAAGTCATGTCGTCCTCCGTCGGTTGAAGCATCGCTGGTTCGCACCCGGACTTCTTCCCCGGGTCAGTTCTGACGCTAGTCACGCGATCCGACGATGTAAAGTATTTGTTAGGACAAATTGCCGGCGAGGGGCGACGCGCCGACGTCCGGGGTGCCGCGGGAGCGGCTGGAGTCCCGGCGGACGAGGGTCGGGGCGCACACCCGGTCGACCTGTCCGGTCCGTCCGTCGATCCGCTCGCCGAGCAGCTCCACGGCGGCATCGGCCAAGTCGGCGGTCCTCTGGTCGATGCTCGTGAGGGAGATCGCCGGGTGCGAGGCGATGCGCGAGTTGTCGAAGCCGGTGATCCCGTGGTCGTGCCCGCCCGCCGGGGCCCGGTCGGCGAGCACCCGCATGACCTCGAGCGCGACGAGGTCGTTGTGGCAGCAGAACCCGATTCCCGGGCCATGTGCGCGGAGCAGCCCCCGCACGGCGTCCTCGACGGTCGTCGTCATGAGGTCGACGGACAGCGGCTCGGTGCCGGCCCGTCGTGCCTCCGCGAGGAAGCCCCGCCGTCTGGCGCCGGCGGAGTCCCCGGGGATGGCGCGGTCGTAGCCGAGGTGGGCGACGGGCTCGAAGCCGTTCTCGAGCAGGTGGCGGGTCGCCATGCGCGCCCCGGTCTCGTCGTCGGTGTGCACGAGGTCGACCGACCCGGGGCCGCTGTTGTGGGTGAGGAGGACGGTGGGGACCTGGGTGCCGATCCGGTCCAGGTCCTCGGCGCCCAGGGGAGGGGAGACCACCGTGAGACCCTCGACCCCCATGTGGACGAGCCGCTCGGCGCAGACGATGCAGCTGTCGCGGTGCCGGCCCGAGATGGCGACGAGCGGGATCAGCCCGCGCTCCTCGCAGCGACTGCGCAGCGCATCGCACAGGTCCGCGTAGAAGGGGTTCGTGATGCCGACGAGGATGATGCCGATGAACCGGGAGTTGTGCGCGGCCAGGGCGCGCGCGGCGATGTTGGGCCGGTAGTCGAGCTCGTCCATGGCCGAGAGGACCCGCGAGCGGGTCTGCGGGGCCACCCGGGGGTCGTCCCGCACGACGAGGGACACGGTCTGCCGCGATGTGCGTGCCAGCCGTGCGACGTCCACCTGCGTCGGCCTGCGCTTCGCGGACATGACCCACCTCTCACCCGTCTCGGCGGGGCGCGGGCGCGGCCCCGGTCCCCGCGTCCGACAACGGGGCGTGCCCATTGTGCCAGTCGCGGGGCCGGGGCCGCATGATCACCGCGCGGGCGATCGGGTCGGGGCCGCTCAGGCGTAGAACGCGGGCTTCTCCATGAGTCTCACCTCGACCATCGGAGCGCTCTCGTCCTCGAGGGAGGCGACGGCGGCGTCGACAACCGAGGTCGCGGCGTAGCCGTCCCATGAGGTGGAGCCGGTGTGCTCGTCGCGGGCCACGGCGTTGATCCACTCCTGGAATTCGCGGTTGAAGGCGGCCTGGAAACGGTCGATGTGGGACTGGCACATCGCATTGCGGTCGCCGTGCTCGTCGCGGACGTGGATCTTCTCCTGGTCGCCGAGGCGCACGGCGGCGGTCTCCAGCACGAGCTCGCACTCGATGGAATAGGCCCACTGGAGGTTGACGTTCACCTCGTCGTCGATGCGGACGCCGGACTCGGTGTACATGACGACGACGACCGGGTCGATGAGGTGGGGGAAGCGGTGGGTGGTCGACTTCGGACGCTCGACGCGGACCCGGACGATCTCCTCGCCGAGCAGCCAGCGCATCGTGTCGATCTCATGGATGGCCGTGTCGTCGATGGCCATGCGCGAGGTGTAGGACTCGGGCACGGTGGGATTGCGGTGGCGGTTGTGCACCAGCAGCGCCTGACCGTTCCCGCCGGCGTCCAGGACGGCCTTCATCTCGTTGTAGGCCGCGTCGAAGCGCCGCATGAAGCCGACGGTGACCAGCTTCTTGCCGGCCCGCTGCTCCGCCGCCATGATCGCGGCGCAGTCCTCCGCCGTCGTGGCCAGGGGCTTCTCGCACAGGACGTACTTGCCGGCCTCGATGCAGCGGATGACGTCCGGGGCGTGGACCTTGCCGAAGGTGGCGATGATGACGGCGTCGACCCTGGGGTCGTTGATGAGCTCGTCCGAGGTGTCGTGGACCCTGGCTCCGTAGGGCGCGGCCGCTTGGACCGCTGCGTCGTGGTTGATGTCGGCGACGGCGACGATCTCGCCGCCCGACAGCTCATTGGTGATCCGGGCGAGATGGGCCCGGCCCATGCCGCCGGCGCCGATGAGTCCGATGCGGACAGTCATGATGTGTTCTCCTCTTCGAGTGATCGGGTGGCCGCGGATCGGTCAGGCCAGGCCCAGGCCGCACCCGGCCAGGTAGGTGCGCATGTTGATGGCGTTCTGCTTCGGGAAGGACGGCTCGCACGGGTAGCAGTCCTGCTCGCAGATGCAGTAGATCGGCTTGTCCAGATCGGCCAGCGCGTCGACGAAGGCGTGCATCTCGGGCAGCCCGGCGGGCGGGCAGACCGAGGCGCCCTTGGTGACGGCCTCGCCGAAGGGCCAGTCCTTCTCGTGGGCCTCCCTCGTGATGGCCTCGTCGAAGGCCTTGATGTGTACATAGGTGATGCGGTCGGGGTACGTCCGGCAGAGCTCGACGGGATCGCCGCCGCCGTAGACGACGTGGCCGGAGTCGAGACAGAGGTTGACGTACCTCGGGTCGGTGGCGTCGAAGATACGGGCGATCTCCTCGGGCGTCTCGATGTGGGAGTCCCCGTGCGGGTGCAGCACCATCCTGAGGCCGTATTCGTCCAGCAGCATCCGGCCCAGGGCGTTGGCGTGCTCGACGTAGAGCCTCCAGGCGTCATCGCTCAGGACGCGGTCGTCGGTCCACTCCCAGGTCTTGTCGTCACGGTACAGCGGCGGCAGGTGGACGATGTACTCGGCGCCGACGGCGGCGTGTGTCTCGGCGATCTCGCGGAAGTGCGCGACCGTCTCGGGCCAGGCCTCGGCCTTGTGCAGGATGCCCCAGCCGGTGCCCGCCACGACGCGCATGCCGTACTCGTCGCACCACTTCTGCAGCTCCTTCGGGTCCTTGGGGAAGTATCCCCAGGGGCCCGTCTCGATGACGTCGAACCCGGCCTCGGCCATCTCCTGCCAGGCCTGGCGGGGCGGCATCTGCTTCGGATCGTCGGGGAACCACACCCCCCACTGGTCCGGGCACACGCCGATGGTGAGCTTCGAGTACCTCGGATCGTTCGTGTTGCGTGCCTTCGAGGTCATTGTCCCTGTTCCTCCTCGTTGAGGTTCTTGTCCGCTCAAACTCTTATTAGAGCGCGCTAATAGCATAACAAATGGATCAGGGCCTGGCCACCCCCGCGTGGTGACGGATCGATCCGGCGCTTCCGGTGCGGGGGCTCCGTCTCGGGCGCCGCCGATTCCGATCCGGCCAGTGCGGACCTCGGGCCGCGCCGTCGTTCCGGACGATCCGCAGTCCCACCCCGCGGCGCCGGCCGGTCAACCTACCGATGACGCCGAGGGCGCCCCAGACCCGTTCGGCGGGCGCGGATCCCACGGTCCGGACCGCCATTCGGCGTCGCGGAACCGGTTCCTGCGCGCAGGGGGACAATGGGACGCATGCCGTCCGACGCCCATGACCTGCCCGCCGAGGCCGCCCCGCCCGAGGGGACGGTCCTGCCCGAGGGGATCGCCTCCCGGCTGACCTTCGATTCCGCTGGTCTCGTCCCCGCCATCGCCCAGGACGCCACGAGCGGCCGGGTCCTCATGATGGCGTGGATGAACGCCGCTTCGTTGGCCATGACGCTCGCCACCCGCAGGGCGACCTACTGGTCGCGCTCGCGCCGCGAACTGTGGGTCAAGGGCGCCACGAGCGGTCATACGCAGTACGTGTGCGAGGCCCGGCTCGACTGCGACGGCGACACGATCCTCCTGCGCGTCGACCAGGTCGGCGGCGCCTGCCACACCGGCGCAGAATCCTGCTTCGACACCGGCGGCCCGCTCCCGCTCGTCGAGGGGTCCGACGACCGGACCCCGCCGGACGGCCCGGCGGCGGGGGGCGCCGCATGAGCCCCGAGCTGACGATCCTCCCCGGCCGCGATGAGTTCGTCGCCCAGGCGGGCCGGCGGCGCGTCATCAGCGTCCACGCCCGGCTGCGCGCCGACGACCTCACCCCGGTCGCCCTCTACCAGCAGCTCACCCGGGGCCGCGAGGGCGGCTTCCTGTTCGAGTCGGTCGAGCGCGGCGTCTGGTCGCGATGGTCGTTCGTCGGCGTCGACTGCCCCTCGATCCTCGTCGGCGCGGCGGGGCGCAGTCGTTGGCTCGGCCGTCCGATCGCCGGGCTGCCCACCGGCGGGGCCCCGTTGGCCGTGCTCGGCGAGACCCTGGATGCCCTCCACACCCCCGCCGACCCCGCGCTGCCGCCGTTCAGCTCCGGTATGGTCGGCTATCTCGGCTATGACGTGAAGCGCGAGCAGGAGCCGACCCTGGGCGAGCCCCTGCCCGACGACCTGGGCGTGCCCGACATGGTCATGATGCTCGCCGCGGACATGGCCGTCCTCGACCACGACGGCGGCGAGGTCTGGCTCATCGCCAATGCCGTCAACTACGACAACAGCCCGGAGCGCGCCGAGCGGGCCTGGGCGGATGCCGTGGGGCGCGTCCGGGCGATGGCCGCCCGGCTGTGCGCGCCGCGTCCGGCGATGCTCGCGACGACACGCGAGGTCGCCCCGCCCGTGGTCCAGGACCAGCGTGCCCCGGGGGAGTTCCAGCGGCTCGTCGAGGAGGCCAAGGAGCACGTGCGGGCCGGCGACGTCTTCCAGGTGGTGCCCTCCCAGCGCTTCGACGTGCCGGTCACCGCCTCGGCCCTCGACATCTACCGCGAGCTGCGCGTCACGAACCCCAGCCCCTATCTCTTCCTGCTGCGCCTGCCGGGCTTCGACCTGGTCGGCTCCAGCCCCGAGGCCCTCGTCACCGTCAAGGACGGGGTCGCGACGACCCACCCGATCGCCGGCACCCGCCCGCGGGGCCGGGACGAGGCCGAGGACTGCCGCCTGGCCGATGAGCTGCTCGCCGACGAGAAGGAGCGCGCCGAACACCTCATGCTCGTCGACCTCGGACGCAACGACCTCGGCCGCGTCTGCGTGCCGGGCACCGTCGCCGTCACCCGGTTCATGCACATCGGCCGCTATTCGCACGTCATGCACCTCGAGGCCTCCGTCACCGGGGTCGTCGGGCCTGGTGTCTCGGGCCTGGACGTGACGATGGCGTGCTTCCCGGCGGGCACCCTGTCGGGGGCGCCGAAGCTGCGCGCCATGCAGATCATCGGTGAGCTCGAGGTGACGCGCCGTGGCCCCTACGGCGGCGTCGTCGGCTACTTCGACTTCGCCGGCAATGCCGACGCGGCGATCACGATCCGCTCGGCCGTCCTCAAGGACGGCGTCGCCCATGTGCAGGCCGGCGCCGGCATCGTGGCCGACTCGGTGCCCGACAACGAGGACGCCGAGACCCGCAGCAAGGCGGCCGCGATGATCTCCGCCCTGGGGCGGGCCCAGGCGAGCGTGCCGCTCGCCTGGGATTGGGGGGGTTCGAGCGGGGGCACGCGGAGCAGCGACGTCGACGAGGAGCAGTCATGAGCACCGGAACCGTCCTGGACGGAATCATCGCCGGCGTGCGCGCCGACATGGCGGCGCGCATGGCGCGCACCGCCCCCAGCCGGCTGGAGGCGGCCATCGAGCGGCTCGGGCCCACGATCGATCCGCGGCCGCGTCTGCGCAGCGCCGGGTCCGTGCGCGTCATCGCCGAGGTCAAGCGCTCCAGCCCGTCCAAGGGCGCCCTGGCCGAGATCCCCGACCCGGCCGTTCAGGCGCGCGCCTACGAGCGCGGTGGAGCCGGGGCCGTCTCGGTGCTGACCGAGCGGCGTCGCTTCGGCGGCAGTCTCGAGGACCTCGTCGCCGTGCGCGCCGGGGTCTCGGTGCCCGTGCTGCGCAAGGACTTCGTCGTCGACCCCTACCAGGTGCTGGAGGCCCGTGCCGCCGGCGCCGACCTGGTCCTGCTCATCGTCGCTGCGCTCGATGACGCGGACCTGCGGGTGCTGTACGACCGGGCCGCCGGTCTCGGCCTGCTGCCGCTCGTCGAGGTGCACACCGCCGACGAGGCGCGCCGCGCCGTCGACCTCGGCGCCGAGCTGATCGGCGTGAACAATCGGGACCTGAAGACCCTCGACGTCGACCTGGGCCGCTTCGAGCAACTGGTGGGTCTCGTGCCCGACACGGCGATCAAGGTCTGCGAGTCCGGCATCGCCACGGTGGACGACGTCGTACGGGTGCGCGACGCCGGTGCGGATACGGTACTCGTCGGGGAGATGCTCGTGCGCAGCGGCGACCCGGCCGCTGCCGTGCACGCCATGATGGCGGCCACCAGCGCCGCCGGAAGTCGAGAGATGGGGAATCCCAATGAGTGAGATCGTGCCGGACGCGCTGCCCGACGCCCTGGGCCACTACGGGCCGTTCGGCGGCCGGTTCGTCCCGGAGGCGCTCATGGCCGCGCTCCAGGAGCTGACCGAGGCCTTCGAGTCCTCGCAGGACGACCCCCGGTTCGCCGCCGAGCTCGCCGATCTGCAGGTCAACTACGCGGGCCGTCCCACCCCGATCAGCGAGGCCAGCAACTTCGGCGAGCGCTACTGCGGCGGGGCCCGCATCCTGCTCAAGCGCGAGGACCTCAACCACACCGGCAGCCACAAGATCAACAACGTGCTCGGACAGGGCCTGCTGACCCGGCGCATGGGGAAGCGGCGCGTCATCGCCGAGACCGGAGCCGGCCAGCACGGCGTGGCGGCGGCGACGATCGCCGCCCTCATGGGTTTCGAGTGCCGCGTCTACATGGGCAGGGTCGACACCGACCGTCAGGCCCTCAACGTGGCCCGCATGCAGCTGCTCGGCGCCGAGGTCGTGGCCGTCGAGGCGGGCAGCGCCACCCTCAAGGACGCCATGAACGAGGCGATGCGCGACTGGGTCACCAACGTCGGTACCACCCACTACCTCATCGGGACGGCCTCCGGCCCGGCCCCGTTCCCCCGGATGGTCAAGGCCTTCCAGTCGATCATCTCCAAGGAGTCCCGCGCCCAGATGCTCGACCGCTTCGGGGCCCTGCCCGACGCCGTCTGCGCCTGCGTCGGCGGCGGCTCGAACGCCATCGGCTCGTTCGCCGAGTACATCGCCGACGACGACGTCGCCCTCTACGGCTTCGAGGCCGGTGGGCGCGGCGTCGCGACGGGGGAGCACGCCGCCTCGATCAACGGCGGCTCGGTCGGCGTCCTCCACGGGACCCGCACCTTCGTCCTCCAGGACGACGACGGCCAGACGGTCGAGTCGCACTCCATCTCGGCCGGCCTGGACTACCCGGGGGTCGGGCCCGAGCACGCCTACCTCGCCCGGATCGGCCGCGCCCACTACGAACCGGTCGACGACGACGAGGCCATGACCGCCCTCGACCGTCTCGCCCGCTGCGAGGGCATCATGCCGGCCATCGAGTCGGCCCACGCCGTCGCCGGCGCCCAGCGCCTCGCCCTGCGGATGCTCGCCGAGGACCCGGACCGGCGTCCGACGATCCTCGTGACGGTCTCCGGGCGCGGTGACAAGGACGTGGACACCGCGATGAAGTACTTCGGCGTGAACGGCGACGTGGACGCCACGACCGGGAGGATGTCATGACCGATCTCACCAGGCCCTTCCCCGACGAGGCCCGGCTGGGCGTCTCGGGGCGCATGGTGGCCGCCTGCCGGGCCGAGAACCGCGCGGCCCTCGTCGGCTACCTGCCCGTCGGCTACCCCGACGTGCCCGGGTCGATCGCCGCCATGGTCGCCCTCACCCAGGGCACGGGGGGCGGGGGGGTGGACGCCGTCGAGATCGGCATGCCGTACTCCGACCCGATGATGGACGGTCTGGCGATCCAGCACGCCGACACGAAGGCCATCCAGCGGGGGGTGCGTACGCACGACGTCTTCTCCGCGGTCGAGGCGGTCGCCGTCGCCGGTGCGACGCCGCTCGTGATGATCTACTACAACCTCGTCGAGCACTACGGCGCCAGGGGCCGCCGGAACGATCCCGCCGCCTCCGTGCGCGCCTTCGCCCGCGACCTGGCCAATGCCGGCGGCGCGGGCCTCATCACGCCCGATCTGACGCCCGATGACGCCGAGTTCTGGACCGCCTCCTCCGACGAGTTCGGCCTCGACCGCGTCTACCTCGTCGCACCCTCGTCCACGGACGAGCGCGTCGCCCGGACGACGGCGGCATGCCGGGGCTGGGTCTACTCGACCTCCGTGATGGGCGTCACCGGTGCCCGCGCGCAGACCTCCGACGCCGCCCCCCGGCTCGTCGAGCGGGTCCGCGCCATCGCCCCCGATCTTCCGGTGGGGGTCGGGCTGGGCATCTCGAACGGGGCCCAGGCCGGCGAGATCGGCGCCTTCGCCGACCTCGCCATCGTCGGCTCTGCCCTCGTGAAGCAGCTCATCGCGGCCGAGGACGCGGGCACCGCCTCGCTCGACGGGCTGCGCGCCCTCGTCGACGACCTCGCCTCGGGGGTGAGGGCCTCCCGGTGACCGCCCTGTTCCTGCCCAGTCCTCCGGTCAGCTCCTTCGGGATCGGACCGGTCACGATCCACTACTACGCGCTGTGCATCCTGGCGGGCATCTTCCTGGCGTGGTGGCTGGGGCAGCGCCGGCTGCGGGCCCGCGGCGCCGAGCCCGGAGAATTCGACTCGATGATGGGCTGGGCGGTTGCGGCCGGTATCGTCGGCGCCCGTGCCTACCATGTCGTCACCGATCACCAGCTCTATTTCGGGCCTGGCCGCCATCCGGCCGACGTGCTGCGGATCTGGAACGGCGGCCTGGGCATCTGGGGTGCCGTCATCGCCGGCGGGCTGGCCGTCTGGGTGTGGTGCCGGGCCCATCGGGTGCGCTTCGGCGCGGTGGCCGACGCCGTCGCTCCCGCCCTGCTCCTGGCCCAGGGCGTAGGACGGCTCGGCAACTGGTTCAACCAGGAGCTCTTCGGCCGGCCGAGCACCCTGCCGTGGGCCCTCGAGATCGACCCGGCGCACCGGCCGAGCGGCTACGGGCAGTACGCGACCTTCCATCCGACCTTCGCCTACGAGCTGATCTGGGACATCGGCGGCGCACTCCTCCTGCTGTGGGCCTCGGGAAGATTCCGTCTGGGGCGGGGCAAGACCTTCACCGCCTACGTCGCCTACTACTGCCTGGGCCGCTTCTTCATCGAGGCGCTGCGCATCGACCCGGTCAACCGGATCGGCGGCATGCGATTCAACAACTGGACGAGCGCCCTCGGCTTCGTCCTCGCCGTCGGGCTGCTCTGCTGGCAGCTGAAGCGCCGTCCGGGCTGCGGCCCCCGACTCGACGAAGCCCGGGACGGCGGTGGGCGCACGGGCTCCTGCCCGGGGGGCAGTGCCGTCGAGACGACCGGTGCGCAGGTTCGTGGCCGGGGGCCCGGCGGCGCTGCCGCCGCCAAGGGCCCGGGGTCGAGCGCCGCCGATGCACGACCGGACCCGGACGAGGGGACGACGAGTCGTTCGTGACGTCTCGCGGTCAGGCCCCGGGGCTGCGGCGAGCGGACCGGAAGGCCGTGCGGGGATGGGCTCTCCGGGCTGCGGAGTGGGCCCGTACGCGACGGCCGTACCGGTCGGGTGAGTCGAGCGTTGCTGGACCGTTGTCGTATCGGCGACCGCTCATCGTTTCATCGTTGCCGATGTGGGCGCCTCGTCGGCGCTGGCGGGCGAGAACGACCGGGCCCTGCGACTCCGGGACGTCTCGGCCGCGTCCGTCGTTGCAGGGGCTCATCGTGATGCGGCTGGTGGTCGGCTCCGGGAACCGACTCCTCACCGGACGGGCATTCCCTCACCGATCCCGGAGATCCCGGAAGACGCTCCACGGACTGATCGCGGACCGCAGCCGCCCCATGTGCCCGGAGATCTCCCCGAGGCGGGGAAGGCACCCGGGCGGAGACCTCCGGTCGGGTGCCTTCTGCAGGCCTGACAAGGGTTGACACACGGCCTTCCGAGAAGAACGATGGTTCCGTCCCCACGACGTCATGGGAACAGATTCCGAGGGGGAGACGTGCGAGCTGTGCGAGGAGGAAACGATGCGAACTCTCAAAGTCTTTTCCGCGGGCCTGGCCGCTCTGGGTGTGTTCATGATCCCAGCGCCTCTTGCCGAAGCAGCCCCCGACCCTGGGGCGCAGCTTCCGACGGATTCCACCACGGCCGCCCCCGAGACACCGGGGGCTACGCCGTCCAAGTGCAGAGGCCCGAACAGGCGATGGTGACGGCGGATCTCTCCGTCTCAACCGATTCTGCTGTCTCCCTCGCCGAGGACGCCGAGGACGGGTCATTGCTCATGACGTCGCCGACGAGTAGCGAACTGGTCCCCGCCGTTCTGGACCTGGGTTCTGGACGACGGGCAGTGGGGACATGGGAGCTGGTCTCATCGACGCACGCGATCTACTCGGCCTCGGTGAGCACGGGAATGGACTCCGGGTCGGTTCGTGTGATGTCGAGTTTCGACTGGGACTGCAGCAACGAGAGAATTCGTGATGGTTTTATCACGGGGACCATTGGTGGATGCATCGCCGGCTCAGCCGGCGGGTGCATGGTCGGTGGTGTCAGCGGTGTCTTCGGCGGTGCCGTGACGGGATTGATCGACTGTTGGTGACGCACCGGGGAGCGGGGGCAAGAGATGGTGAATGCCGACATCGGTGTGGTGTCGGGGCTGATGGCAGTCGCCTTCATCATTCTTCTCAACGTCGGGCCGAGGGAGGGGAACTGGAAACTCTGGGTGCTCCTGCTCGTCCTCCTCGCGGCGCGGGGGCTGTACTGGCTGCTCGCTCGGGGCCGGGAAAGACGACTGCTCGCCGAGGAAGGGAGCGGTGACCCCTCGGTTCGGGGGGACTCTCCTCGACCCGTGGAATGAGCAACGACCAGGTTGAGGACCGTCGCAGGGGCGCGGTCCCCGGACCGGCATGTCCTTGCCGAACCTCTGCCGATGAGCTCCGAGGCTGTTCGCAGAGGCTTGTTCACAGCGTCCGTGGATGGCGTCGTGACATGGATGGGGGCGATGATCGTGATCCGATCCCCATGAACAAGCCGCACAGCATCGATGGACCGAGCCATGACATGGAGCTGTGCCTCCTGCCGAGTCGCCTGTGAACATGTCCCTCTGATGGGAGGATGCGGTGCCCGTCTCCACGGGCACCGCATCCGGTGTCGCGGGAAGGAAACGGGACGCGGTTCGTCCAGGGGCAGTTCGACTGGTTCGTGGAAGATCCCGGATGGCATGCCGGGAAGACGAGAAGCGGTCCGCCCGATGATGATCGATGTCGTCTTGGAGGACTGGACAACGACGGACGCGCGGAGAGGCGCAGCCGTGGCCTGCTCATGGGACCCGACCAGAGGCGCTGCTCCTTTACGGAATCCCCTTGCCAATGCGCTAAACGAGCCGCAGGAGCCTGCCGACAGGGGCGGCTCGGGGCCCTGTGGGTGATCCCCGCCTGCTTCCGGACGCGCCGGGGTCTAAGAAGGGGCAGCAGGAACACAGCGATGGCGAGCGAGTCCCCAGCGAACCACTGATGGTCTGAGCCCGAGTGTCCGTCCGAGGTCATGCGACCTCGACCCCGTTCGACTGTCAACGACAGTCGAAGACCCGATGTCCTCTGGGGCGCAGTGCTCACTGCTCGTGGTGGGCATGCTGTCCGCAGACTTCATGACACGAGTGAATCCCGTCAAGGCCGTGTCAGCAAACTTGATGTTAGCTGTCACCGAGGCCCAAAGACTATGAGGGGGTTAAGAGGTCAGTCGACAACTGTTGACATGGAAGCTGCTGGCTGTTATATTAATAAAAAGAACGTTCATTCTAACTAGTGAGGACAGTAAATGTATCATACGAATAGAAAGGCTGTGACCCCTGAGATCGTCAGGGAGCCGGGTGCGAAGCAAACCACTCATCGAAAGCTGATTGACACCAAGAACGGGGCGGATCGTTTTGTCCTGACCGAATTCGAGATCGAGCCTAGCGGATCGACGCCTCCTCACTACCATGACTGGGAGCATGAAATATATGTCTTGGAGGGTTCGATGACGCTGGTGGCGTCGAACGATGAAACGCCGCTCCACGTCTCCGAAGGGGACGTGGTGTTCATTCCAAGAAATGAGTCCCACGGCTTCGTTACGGCTCCTGATGAGTCGTGCCGGTTCATCGTGGTGGCGCCTGCGGAACGTCCACCGGTGCGGAGTGTCTTCCTCTCCTCAGATCCATACGAATATATCCAGTCCAGTCAATACAGAGAGGCGCTGAACTCTGATCATGACGAGGGATGAGGATAGCAGTGCAGTCCGTGTCCATGGGATGCTGACAGCATATCTCCAGACACAGGTGCTTATCAGTGCGCTTCAGTTCGGTATCTTTGAACAGCTGGAGGGGCGAAGCCTCGACGTCCATGACCTGTCAAGCCGGATAGGCGTCCCAGAACGACCCACGCGTGCACTGCTCATCGCGCTGAGCGGGCTCGGGCTGTTGAGTGAAGATGGGCTGGGATACCGGAACACGCCCGAAGCGTCACGGTATCTTGTCCGGCGGAACCCGGAGTTCATGGGAGATTTTGCCGAGCATCAAAGCGTTCATTTCGCGAACTCCATTGAGCTCCCTGCTGTGATCCGATCGAACAGCTCCATTACGAAGAGGGTCCTCAAGGAGGGTTACAGCGACCAGGGATCGGGTGCCGGAGAAGGGGCCGCCGGTCGAGAACGGCTGATCGGTGCGATGCGGGTCAGCGCGCGTCTTCAGGCTGATCCGCTGGCGAAGCGACTTGATCTACTGAGTGGAAGCACCTTGGTCGATCTCGGGTGTGGTTCGGGCGACTACTCGATCGCCATCGCGCGCCGCCATCCCGAGGTCAGGGTCATCGCCGTCGATTATCCCTCGATCAGTGAAATTGCTTCGAGGAATGTTGCTGTGGCAGGTCTCGAGGACCGTATCGAGTTTCAGCCCGGTGACATTATGAAGGATCTCTTGCCCGAATGCGACGCTGTGCTCCTCTCCCATGTTCTTGACGGGTATGGCAGGGATCGAGTCCGGCATCTCGTGTCCAAGATTTTCGATGAGCTGCGAGGCAATGGTCGGCTTTTCGTCCATTCCCACATGCCCGACGTGTCGAAGGGGCTGTTCCCGAATCTTTTCGGTGTGATCCTTCTGATCAACACAGAAGAAGGTGAGGTCTATGAGGCCGTGGACCTGATGGAAATAATTCGAGGTGCTGGGTTCTCAGATTTGAGGACTCAGCGGGTCTCCTTTCTGTCGGGACTGGTTTCAGCAGTGCGACCCTCCCTTGAGGGGCAGAGCGACCTCTCCTTTTGAGGCGGAGCTCGATGATCGACAATGGTGTCCGTTCGGGGTTACGAGGTTGGCTGGAAGGTTGAGTGGAGTGAATAAGAGTCATTCCATCGAAACTGAGTATAAACTGCTTTCACTCAATTATGGTTACACATTCTCAGCAGTACTCGATGCTGCACTCGAACTGCGGATCTTTGATCAGTTCGGAGACCTTCCCGGCACGGTTGATCGTGTTGCGGGTGCGTCTGGATGGTCCCGAGACGCTGTCCGACGGTTGTTGGACGTCTTGACGTACATGGGTTTGCTGCTCAAGGTGACGGAGTGTGAGTATTGCGTGCCCCACCCCGTCGCTGAGTTGCTCAGCGCTGGTTCCCGGGAATCTATCGCCGCTCATCTTCGAGCAGTTTACGCTGCCCGTCCCCGCTGGGGAGACCACTTGGTTGAGACCGTGTGCACTGGAAATCGGAGGAGTCGGATCAATGACGTAGGGGACCGTCCATCGAACGTGGATTTTTTCGTCCGCGGTGGGTTCGGGGTGCTCGAGGATGCTCGCAAGGTGGCAGCGCTGTCCTCTGATGTGTGTGCGGAGACCGTTGTCGTACTGTATTCAGGTGGCGGTGAGTGGGCACTGGCGCAGGCCGAGAGTGGTTCGGGAAGAACGGTCTACGCCTTGGATACACCTGAATTCATCGATCGAGTTGTCCTTCGTGTCGGTGCGCTGCCGGCCCTCAATCATCTCAGATTCGTACCGTGCGGCGACGGGGTGCAGTCCTGCGATATCGGTGCCCAGTTGGTCCTCGTACCGCCGGTCACTCGTTTCTTCAGCATCGAGATCGTCCGACAGATGCTGTCAGGTGCGATTGCGAGCCTTGCCGGGGACGGCGAACTCCTGCTGGTCGACATCATGGCTGATCTGCAGACCAAGGAGCAGTCGTTGATCTCTGTCTTCGATCTGAGTCTTCTGGTCAACACGTCCGGTGGTGCCATAAGAAGTTCTGGATTCTACGGAAAAATGCTTGAGAGCATGGGGGTAGAGGTGACGAAAGTGGAGGGGATCGGGTTGTTGACGGTGCTAAGGGCCAGACGCGGGAGGTAATTATGACTGGGGTCGTTGTCACGGGTATAGGTGCTGTGAGTCCAGCCGGCGTCGGAATAATTCCGCTGTGGAAAGCGGTTTCCAGTGGACGCTCACTGCTGAAAGGGATGATGGATTCGGCTAACGAGGCCGTACTTGGTGGGTTCGAGTTCGGTTCAGTCGCCATTGGCGAGGTGCCGGATCTCGAGAAGCACCTCGACTCCCTGCCGCGGGAGGTGAGGAGACTCGATCGATTCGTCCAGCTCGCTGTACTGGCCGCCTCGGAGGCAGTGCAGGATTCTGGCTTGGAAAACAAGATGCTCTCTGATGCGAGGGCTGGCATTGCCTTCGCAACCGCGATCTGTGGAACTACAACCTTGGAACGTGAGTTCGTTCGGGTTACGGGCTCAGGCATGAACCCGGTGGATCCGAACGCAGTTTCTCATGACTTGTACTTGGCGGCGATGTCCAACACCCCGGCGATCGTTCTCTCTGCGATGCTCGGTACCCAGGGGCCAGTACTCGCCTTGTCTACCGGCTGCGTCGGTGGGATCGACGCTGTTGGAGCTGCTTGCGCGGCCATCGAGGACGGGGAGGCGGACGTGATGATCGCAGGTGCCTCGGAGGCCCCGATCACTCCGATCACGATTGCCTCTTTCGAAATCATCAACTGTCTCTCCAGGAGGACACAGGGTCCTCCCAGTACTGCATCGCGACCATTTGACGCAGAACGGGACGGTTTTGTTCTGGCCGAGGGCTCTGGATTCTTGGTTCTCGAGAGTGCTGACCATGCACGGGCGCGCGGCGCAAGACCGTACATGAGAATCGGTGGGTTTGCGCTTGCCTCCAATGCGAGACATATGACTGCTCTGGAAGCAGGCGGCAGAGACTTGGCCAGGGCGATGGGATTCGCCGTGGACCGTTCCGGTGTAGACCCACGCGACATCGAACACGTGAGTGCCCATGGGAGCTCGACCATTCAGAACGACAGGTGCGAGACGACTGCCATAAAGAAGACCTTGGGTGACCATGCCTATGAGGTGCCTGTCACCTCTGTCAAGTCGATGATCGGCCACCCGCTCTCAGCGGCATCGACGATCGAGCTGGTCGTCTGCGCGAAATCTTTCCAAGAAGACTTCTTATCGCCAACCGCGAATTATGAGGCCTTCGATCCCGAATGCGACTTAAATTATGTCCCGGGCTCAGGAGTCGAGTGGCTCGGAAGAAGTGTTCTCAAGCAGGCCAGCGGGTTCGGTGGGCTGCATGCTGCCATGACCCTTCATGCAATTGGCTGATCGGAGATGATTCTACATGGCTGATGATGTGGCGATCACGGGGATCGGGTGCGTGACCCCCTATGGACGCGGATATCAACTTTTTTGTGAGGGGGTGGCAACAGGACGCGATGTGATCGGACCCATCTCCCGTTTCGATGCGACGCCCTATCTCTCCAATGCGGCCGGTGAGGTCCCTGGAGGCCTCGTGGAGGAGTTCCTGACTCCCCGGCTTCGGAAGCGCACTGACCGGTTCACTCATCTCGCGCTGCTTGCTGCTCATGACGCGTTGGTGGACGCTGGATTAGAAGTCGACACTAATGTGGATGGGGATCGTGTCGGCCTGTCCATTGGAAATGCTCTCGGTGGTTGGGAGTTCGCCGAACGGGAGCTCCGTGCACTGTGGACTCAGGGGCCACGGGAAGTTAGTCCCTACCAGGCAACGGCTTGGTTCCCGACGGCGGCCCAGGGAAACGTGACCATTCAGAATGCAATCAGAGGGCCGTCGAGGACCTTCACCCTCGACCGCGCGAGCAGTGCGTACGCCCTGATTGATGCGATCCGACTGCTTAGGCACGGACATGCTGATGCGGTGCTTGCGGGGGGCACAGAGGCGCCGATCTCCCCCTATGGGTGGCTCTGCCTGCAGACCAGTGGGCTCGTTGCACGTCGCCCGACTGATTCGGATGACTCCGTCGCGTACCATCCCTATGATCATCGACACAGCGGGTCGGTCTTCGGAGAAGGCGCCGGGTTCCTCGTTCTCGAGCGGGGCGAGTTTGCTCATTCGCGTGGGGCGGTCATACTCGGCTGGCTCTCCGGTTGGGGGCGCTCCACCGATGGCTACATGCCCTACTACACCGTTGAACCCTCAGGAGAGATATACGCAAGAGCCATCGCCGACGCTCTACACCGTGCTGGTGCCGGGATAGATAGCCTCGGTGTTGTGTATTCCCATGGTTCCGGTCTCCCCATTGAGGACGTCACTGAGTTGAGGGCACTGAGCATCGCCTTGGGGAATGGTGCAGAGCAGGTTCCCATCACGGTGCCAAAGCCACTCTTCGGTCATCTTCTGGGTGCCGCCTTCGTCTTGGATGTCATTCTTGCCCTTCAGAGCCTCAGAACACGTTTCGTTCCCCCCGTGGCGCACTTCGAGCAACCAGCGCCCGGCCTTCCTCCAAGTGTGAGCCTGGCTCGTCTGGGATCATCCATGAGAGCTGGCTGCACAGCCGCTCTGGTCACCGCGCGCGGTACCGGGGGAACCAATGCAGCTGTCGTCATCAGTGTCTGAGAACAGGTCGTTACGGCCGATTGAGAGGATAATTGTGAGAGAAGAGAGCCGTGTCAGTAAGGTGTTGTCCACCATGAGCATCCCGACTGCGGGACTGAGTGGTGCGACCCTGTTGCACGATGATCTCGGTATCGACTCGGCAGAGCGTGTCGAACTCATCGTCGGATTGGAGAAGGAGTTTGGACTCAAGTTAGGCCCGGAGGCCGAAGGGATCAAGACGTTTGGTGAGTTGTGCACCTATCTTACTGCTCTTCAGTCAAGGGATGCGGGGGAAGGGCGGGTCAATGCCACGTCTTGAGAACTCTGTCTTCGTTGATGCACCGGTGGGCAGGGTCTTCAGCATCACGAACGACATATCGCGCTGGCCGACATACTTTGATGAGTACAAGCACGCAACTGTACTCAGGATCACCTGCTCGGGGTCATTCACTGAATTGGTTTTCGAACTCAACAATGGCGTGACTACGTGGCGGTCGTGGAGGCTGCTGAACAACAGCTCCCATGTCGTCATTGCAGAACGTCTAGACCCTTTGTTCCCCTTTGTCTTCATGCACCTGCGCTGGAACTACGTCGAGGAGGCCGGTGGGACGCGGATGACCTGGATTCAGGATTTTGAGCTTGACAAGGCCTTCGGCATGCCTCTGGAGAAGGTGTTGGAGAACATGCAGAACCATACTCGACGGAACCAGATTAATATCAAAAAATTCATCGAGCAGCTTCCCGGTTAGATGAAGCTTATTCACGGCTCGGCAGAAAGAAGATCCGACAAGGGGAAACGTTCCTGTTGACGACTTCTGTGAATAAGCCCCGATGTATGGTTTCGTTTCCTCGTTGTGATGACAGCGACTCGGTCCGGACCCGGCTCGTGGAGGACTTTGCGGCGCACATGTTCACGGTGGGCCTGCCCGGGAGGGTTGTCCGTCATGTTCGCAGGAAGCTGAGGAGGATGCTGCGAAAGAGGGTGGATGATAGCGATGGGATTGAGTGATGTTGGTTGATTTGAGTCTCCCCGTTGGGCCTGGCACTGCTGGGGTGTCATACCGTCGATGGACGCATGAACGTGGACACAGGATTATTTCACGCCGTGCTAGGAGACTCCCGGGCGATGGTTTTTTCAAAATTCTTCGCAACTATGTCCTGTGGTTGGGCGGGATGCGGGTCGTCAGGCCGGAGGATCTTCCGGACCGTTGTTTTCTGTCGAATGAGTTCTTCTCGTTGTCTGTGCACACTGGGACGCACATCGACGCCCCGTTCCATTATGGTCCGATGAGTGAAGGCACGAAGGCGAAGAAAGTTCTCGAAGTGCCGCTTGAACTGCTTCATGCCCCGGGGGTCATCATCGACGGGACCCGGGCCGGAAGGATCGTTACGCGTGGATACGTCAGAAAACGCCTCGATGAGTTGCGCATCGATTCGCTTGAGGGAGTCATACCCCTGCTCCGAACAGATCTTGATCTGGTAGCCGGGACCTCCTCTTACCATCTGGATTCGGTGGCTCTTGCGCCATCGGCGATAGATGAACTCCTCGATAGGGGAGCGAAAGTCGTTGGAACAGATTCATGGAGCCTGGATGCGCCTGCCAGAGACATGCTCGAGCGATACTTCAAGACCGGTGACGGCAGTTGTCTTTGGCCGACGCACATGCATGGCAGACAACGCGAGTTCATCGCGATCGAGTGTCTCGCGAATCTTCGTTCCCTGCCTTCCTCCGGGTTCGTTTTCTCTGCCTTCCCGGTCGCGCTGCGCGAGGCAGGAGGGTCGTGGACCCGGGCGGTCGCCGAACTTCCCGACCAGTAGGAACGACAGCGCTCGACTGCTCATCCGGTCTCTGTCCTCGAAGCTCTGTTCCTGCAGTCCCGACTTTTCCGGAGAAGCGGGTCGACAGGGCTGGTGAGGAAGGGCGCGATCCGGTCTCAGGACCGTCTTGGGTACGTCTCGCGACTCAGGGAGGAGCGCTGGGCATGTTGGCGTTATTCTGCATAATCTATGCGGAATTTCATCTCTGTGGCTCCTGGCCATGTTCTCCAGCCAGTGTCATCTGGGCTTGCTCAAGCATCTTTTTCTTCACTGGGTGCAGACTCAGACCGAGAGTGTCGTGATCCCTCGGGCTGGCAGACTACGGCCTTGGTGACTAGGGGAACGAGGCTCGATGTGAAGACCTCACAGGTGCACTCTGCGCAGCAGCCATCGAGCCACGGGACATGGAAGAGGTTCAACCGAAGACTGCTCGGGTCCTTCGCAGGGACTCCTGGCGATTCGCGCTGAACGACCTGAAGGTTCCGCTGCTGCGTGCTGATCATCGGGAGCATGGCTGTCATGAAACGAATTCGTTTTCGGTTTCGCGGGGTGGGAGGTGGTCGAGGGCACGGCCGGTGGCGTGGGAGGCGAACGCGCCGAAGGTTTCTTCGGGGATCTCGCGCTGAATGTTCGCGATGTTGTTCTTGGCCGCGTTCCAGACGTGCTCGACTGGGTTTTGGTCGGGCGCGTACGACGGCAGGAAAACAGGGGTGATGCGCTCTAGCAGTTGACCCGGCTCGTAGAGGGTGGTCAACTCTTTCGCGTGGTGGAAGCGGGTGTTGTCCAAGACGACCGCTATCTTCTCTGCCTCGGTTTCTCGTTGGAGTCGTTCCAGCGCGAGGATCGTCTGCTCGGTGTTCTGGTTCACCTCGATCGGGTACAATTTGACTTTTTTGCTGGTCGGCGAGAGGGCGCCGAAGAAGGACTGGGACGTCTTCTGCCGGTCCACGGACAGTTTGGTGCGTTGTCCTTTCGGGGGCTGCATGCGGCGGGTCTCGGCCTCGTGCTCCAAGCGGACCTCGTCTGCCGTGTAGACCTCCCAGCCTTGGTCCAACAAGCTTTTGACTTGGGTCTTCACCTCGATCATGCGTCTGGTGATGGCTTTCTCGTTGCGGTGCTCGTCGAACGGGTCGGGCAGTTTGAAGCTCAGCCCGCAGAAGCGCAGGAGCAGCTGGTACGAAGAATCCGCCTGGTATTCCACGTCGAACATGATCTTCACGACCTCACGCATCGCCGGGACGTCCCAGAACTCGGCGCGAACACCGGACCGGGAGGGCGGCTGGGCCAGGATGGCCTTGAGTTCTTCCTTCTGGGTGCGGGTGAGTTTCGCCGCGTTCTGGTTCCCCGCATGGCCGGTCAGGACCGAGCACATCCTGGTGGCCCGCCACTCGGCCAGCCATTCCTGCACGGTCCTCTCCGTCCGCTCGACCATTTCAGCGATGATGCCCACGTCGACGCCACGGGAGGCGTACAGAATCGCTTCTGCCTTCATCCGCACCAGCACATGATTGTCGGAACGCTTCTTCCACCTGATCAGGACGGCGGTTTCTTCCAAGGTGACCTCAACCTGCATGTCCCAATCATATCCGAAACAGCACAGGAAATCCACGAAAAATACGGTTTCGTTTCATGTCAGCCATAGTGTGTTTCTTGACAGTCGTAATGTCATGGGGACGGCGCTATGAGCCGGGCTGGCGACGCATGAATTCTTCCAGCGCCTGATGTTCAAGTCAGATGCGTTGTACGGTCAACGACATCTGGATCAAAACTCTCTGGGACATGCCTCGGCTCCTCCATGACCTCGAACTGAACCTGTGACAATCCGAACGAGGGCAGTAGTTGCAATCAGTGCCCTGACCATGCGATCTGGTTCAAATCTTGACGGCATCTTCGTCGGGTCCTCGGAGCCCCGGTTCTCGCGCTACCTGCCGACAGGTGCTGTCCATGGACACCGCTCAGTCTGACTTGTTGGCGAGCAGTCAGGGTTTGAGGGTCGAGGCGATGTGACACTGCTCCTGGCGGACGACAGTATCAGTTGTGTTCCTGGTGACTGGTTGCCAGGATAGGGTTCGAGGAGTATGATGAATGATCATTCATTCAAGGAGGAGAGATGACTGATCACACGATGGCTGGTCAAGAACGGACGGCAGCGCATGTCGTGAGTAGCTGGGGAAGGGTGACATGGGTCGTGGTGCTCGTGTCGGTCGCACTGTCCCTGCTGATCCTCACCTTCGCGTGGCCGAGTTCACGGGCCGAGATGTCGGGCCAGACGATAGCGGTGACCGGGGACGGCGACCTGGTCGACCAGTTCATGTCCGGTGCCGGTGGGAACCTGGGCGGGGTCGCCGACCTGGAGAGGGTCGATGACCGCGACGCTGCCGTCAGAGGCGTGCGGGAGCGTAACTTCATCGGAGCCGTGGTGCTCGTCAACGGGGCGCCCGAGGTGCTGACGGCCTCGGCCAATGGTCAGGTGCCTGCCGCCGTCATGACCGAGGTGGCCTCGCGGGTGCAGACCATGCTCGACACGCAGATCTACGCGGGGATCCGCGACGGGATCGGTTCTGCCGCCGGTCACGGAGTCGATCCGGCGGTTGTGGCGGGACAGCTGCCAGAGGCGCTTCCTCAGGTGACGGTGACCGATCTGGTGCCCTACTCCGAGGATGATGCGAGCGGGGCCGGCGCCACCGCTGCCGGTATTCCGCTCACTGTCGGCGCTCTGCTCGCCGGACTCACGATCGCTTATCTGGTCAAGGGCGTGTGGCGCAAGGCCGCCGCAGTGCTCGGGCTCGGGGTCGGCGGGGGTCTGCTGCTCACCCTGATCCTGGACACCTGGCTCACGGTGTACCCGGGATCGTTCGGCATCCTCTGGCTGGCCCTGGGCCTGTCCCTTATGGCGACGAGTGGTCTGTTCGCTGGCCTGCACTCCGCCTTCGGAGGAGTGGGCATAGGAATCGCGGCCGGGATCACATTGTTCGCCGCGATGCCCTGGGCCGCGTTCGCCATCCCTTACAAGTTCCTGCCCGCAGGTCTGGGATACATCGGACAGTGCCTCATCCCCGGCTCGACGACGACATTGGTCCGCGTCCTCAGCTACTTCCCCGATGCCAGCACGGCGGGCCAGTGGTGCGTGCTGTGCGCATGGGTCCTCGTGGACGCCACGCTGCTGATCTTCGGGCGCCGCTCAAGCGTGCGGGCGCGCGAGGACGTCTGAGTCCGAAGGCGGGGCCGACGGTTCGGCCGGGTCGGGGCGAGCGGTGCTCCTCGCCCCGACCCGGGGCCGGTGGAGTCGGCAGTTCTCTCGATGGGTGATGCCGGGGAGTCGAGAGTCACGACGGGAGCGCGTCAAAGGGGCCCGGCTGGTCGAGAGCCATCCCGTCTTTGCCGGTACGTCATCGGGGGAGCTGTTCGGTGGATCGTCCCGAGGCACAGGGTACGGCATGCGCCGCCGCCCCGCTCTGGTACTTTGAAACAAGGCTTGTTCACAGGAGGCCCAACAAGAGACGAAACCCCTAGCCATAGCCTTGTTCATTGAGGTTGTGAACAAGCCTCAATGGTTCGTCTCCTTGGAGTGAGGATTGTCGTGGTGAGGGTCAGCAGTGAGTACATGCAGGCGCGGCGCGACCGGATCGCCCGGGCCGCCATCGACCAATTCTCCTTCCGCGGAATTCACCTGACCTCCATGTCCAACATCATCGAGGCCTCGGGGCTCTCCGCCGGCACGATCTACAACCACTTCAAGGGCAAGAACGAGATCATCGCGTACGTCGCCCGGACGACCTTCAGCGAGCTGTTCGCCGAGGTCGAGGCGGCGGCCTCGACGGAGCCGCCGCCCCGGCCGAGCGAGCTCATCGGTCTCATCGCGGCGCGCATCGCATCAGCCGACATCCCCACCGGGCTCCTCGTCCAGGTGTGGGGCGAGGCGGTGTCGAACCGGGAGGTGAGGGATGCAGCGAACGACGTGTACGAGCAGGCGCGTGACGCCCTGGGTGAGTACTGCGCGGCCTGGCTGGCCGCGCAGGGCGCGGACCGGCGCGCCGCCGAGCGGAGGGCGCCCGCACGGGCCCACGTGATGGTCAGCCTCATCTACGCGCAGATCCTCCAGATGTCGCTCATCGACGACCACGACCCCGCCGCCCTCGCCGCGGAACTCGGGGAGCTGCTCGACCGGGCATGACGACCGGCGACCGGCGCCCAGCCGTCCGTGCGGGCTCACAGCCAGTCGCGCCGCTTGAAGACGATGTAGAGCACCACGGCCGAGACGACCATGAGGCCGAGGGCCATCGGATAGCCGTAGCGCCAGTGCAGCTCGGGCATCGCCTCGAAGTTCATCCCGTAGATCGACCCGATGAGCGTCGGGAACAGGAGAATGGCGCCCCACGAGGAGACGGTCTTCATGTTGTCGTTGCGCCGCTGGTCCGTGAGCGTGGCGTTGACCGTGAGGATCTGCGTGAGCAGCTCGCGGACCTGGTCGATCTGGAGCCCCACCCGCCGGGTGTGGTCGGCGACGTCGCCGAGGTGGGCGCGCAGCTCGTGGGCCACCTCGTGCCTGTCGAAACCGGCGCGCAGGGCCTCGACGATGTCGGACATCGGGGCGACGGCCTGCTGCAGGTCCATCGTCTCGCGGCCCAGCCGGTAGATGCGCTCGGGCGCCGCGGTGTCGCCGCTGAACACCTGGCGCTCGATCTGGCCCAGATCTGTCTGGACGCCGCGCACGACGGGGAAGGCCGTGTCGACGACGCTGTCGAGGATGCCGTAGAGCAGCGCCTCGGTGCCGAGCGACAGGAACTGGGGACGGTAGTCCAGGGTGGGGCCGGCCCAGACCATGCCGTGCGGGGTGGGGCGGACGAGCATGACGATCATGTTCTCGCGCTTGAGCACGTGCACCTCGGCGACGTCGACGTCCTCGATGTCGTCCAGGTAGAAGGTCGGCTCGACGACCATGAACAGGGTGTCCTCGTAGCGCTCCAGCTTGGGGCGCTGATGGCCCTTGAGGAGGTCCTCGACGAGCAGCGGGTGCAGTCCGAGCGCCGCGCCGAGCTCGCGGATCTGACGCTGGCCGGGGTCCGTGTACGCGACGAGCGCCATGTGCTCGGGGTGCTGATCGAGATAGGGCAGGACGCCGTTCAGTCCGCTGACGCCCTCGGGGTGCACCTGCTCGCCCGCGTCGTACAGCCGCACCGAGACCGCTCCGTCGGTCGTGGGGAGCCCGACCGGTTCCGGCTGTCCCCGGCGGCGCTGGCCGTCCCTGGCGCGCTGGTCATTCATCACGGGCTGCTCCCTCATCGGGAGCCGGCGTCGGCGCACCGGCTCGGACGGTCTGCGGATCCGCACCACACTACTGCCGGTCCGCCCCCCGGGCCCCGTCGCGCCGGGCTGGGCGCCGGCCGGCCCGTTCACTCCTCGACGTCGCCCTCGATGACGACCTCGGTCGGGTCCTGCGCCGCCGGGGGGCCGGTGCGCCAGCGGCGCAGCCGCAGCGCCAGCGCGATGAGTCCGGCGCCGAACAGAACCATGACGACGCCGATGAGGACGCCCATGGCGGCGGCGCCGAAGTGCGGGTGCACGAGGAAGACGAGACCGATGACGGCGCCGACGAGGCCGCCGATCTGGAGCCAGCGGGTGCTGCCCAGCCAGCCGCGCAGGACGGTGCCGAGCCAGGCCGCCGTGAGGCCGGCCACGAGGATCGCGCCGCCCACGGCGACGATGATGAGCTCGCCGGTCAGGCCCGGGTGCCAGGCCATGAATGCGGCGACCAGCCCCAGGAGGACCCCGGACAGGATCATCGTGCCCGAGCCGGCGAGGCCGCGCGAGCGGTGGCCGGTGACGATCGAGCCGATGGCCTGGACGAGCAGGGCGAGAGCGATGAGACGCACGAGCGCATCGATCGAGTGGCCGGGCCAGATCATGCAGGCGAGACCGGCCGCCGCAGCGGTGACGCCGGTGCCCAGGCAGATGCGCCAGCCACGCTCGGCGGGCCGGGGGTACGGAGGACGGCCCTCGCTCCGTCCCGGGACGCGCATTCCGGTGGTGCTCATGGGAACTCCTGAGTGAGAAGCGATGACTCAATATTGAGCCCATCTGACTCAACTATCAAGTGTCGAGGTGTCGAGCCGGGCTCCGGGCCGCCGTCCGGCGGGCGGACCGGTGCATCGCGGCAGCGCGGAACCAGGGGCGTGACGGAGACGGCCCGGCGCCGGAGCGTTCGAGGCTGGATCACGGGCTCGCGGGCGCCGTCGCTCGTGCCCGTGCGCCGGACCCGAGTAGCCTGAAGCGGACCGCCGTGACCGGCCGCGCTGAGGGGAGCGACATGAGCAGGAGCAACTTCGTCCATCTGCACGTGCACACCGAGTACTCGATGCTCGACGGCGCCGCGAGCAATGCGAAGCTGTTCGCCGAGGTCGCCCGTCAGGGCATGCCCGCCGTGGCCATGACTGACCACGGCAACATGTTCGGCGCCTACGAGTTCTTCCAGACCGCCAAGAAGTACGACGGGACCCAGAACCCGGCCGTCAAGCCCATCATCGGCATCGAGGCCTATGTGGCCCCGAGCACCCGCTTCTCGCGCAAGCAGGAGTTCTGGGGCGCCGGACGGGACTCGGGCGACCCGGTGGTCGAGGGTGGCAAGGACGTCTCGGGCGGCGGGCGCTACACGCACATGACCCTGTGGGCGCGCGATCCCACCGGCCTGCACAATCTGTTCAAGCTCAGCTCCCTGGCCAGCTACGAGGGCTACTACATGAAGCCCCGCATGGACCGCGAGCTCATCGCCGAGCACGCCGAGGGCGTCATCGGCGCCACCGGCTGCCCCTCCGGCGAGGTGCAGACGAGGCTGCGGCTGGGCCAGTTCGAGCAGGCCTGCGAGGCCGCGGCCGCCTACCGGGAGATCTTCGGCAAGGGGAACTACTACTGCGAGCTCATGGACCACGGCGTCCCCATCGAGCACGAGGTGCGCGACGACCTGCTGCGCCTGGCCAAGCGGCTCGGCCTGCCACTGCTGGCCACCAACGACTCCCACTACGTCACCGAGGACCAGGCCGACGCGCACGACAACCTGCTGTGCGTCGGAGTGGGCCGCAACAAGGACGACCCCAACCGCTTCCGCTTCAACGGCTCGGGCTACTTCATCAAGACGAACGAGCAGATGCGGGCGCTGTTCCCGGCCGAGGCCGCCGACAACACCCTGGGCCTCACCGAGATGATCGAGTCCTACGACGAGGTCTTCGCCCACGTCGACCGCATGCCCCAGTTCGACGTGCCCGACGGCGAGACGCAGGAGAGCTGGCTGCGCAAGAAGATCCGGGCCGGTCTCAAGAAGCACTACGGCGACCACCCCCGCCAGGAGGTCCTCGACCGCGTGCGGACCGAGCTCGCCACCATCGAGCCGCTCGGCTTCAGCTCGTACTTCCTCGTCGTCTCCGACATCTGCGACGCCGCCCGCAGGATGGGCGTGCCCGTGGGCCCGGGCCGGGGCTCGGCGGCCGGCTCGATGATCGCCTACCTCACCGACATCATCGCCATCGACCCCCTCGAGCACGACCTGCTGTTCGAGCGCTTCCTCAACCCCGAGCGCGTCAACCCGCCCGACATCGACCTCGACTTCGACGACCGCCAGCGCGACAAGGTCATCGAGTACGTCACCGAGAAGTACGGCGCCGAGTACACCAGCCAGGTGAACACCTTCAGCACGATCAAGGCCAAGGCCGCCGTCAAGGACGCCAACCGAATCCTCGGCTACCCCTTCAGCCTCGGCGACAGGATCACCAAGGCCATGCCGCCGGACATCATGGGCAAGGGCGTCCCGCTCAACGAACTGTTCGACCCCGACCACCCGCGCTACGCCGAGGGCGCCGAGTTCCGCGAGCTCTACGAGGCCGACCCCGACGTCCACCGCGTCGTCGACACCGGCAAGGGCCTCGAGGGCCTCATCCGCGGTACCGGCGTGCACGCCTGCGCCTTCATCCTGTCCAGCGAGAAGCTGCTCGACCTCGTTCCCATGCACAAGCGGGACAAGGACGGCATGATCATCGCCGGCTTCGCCTACCCTCAGCTCGAGGAGATGGGCCTCATGAAGATGGACTTCCTGGGGCTGCGCAACCTCGGCATCATGGACCACTGCCTGAAGATCATCAGGCAGAACCGGGGCGAGGACGTCGACCTGACGACCCTGCCCCTCGACGACAAGGCGACCTACGAGCTGCTGGCCCGTGGCGACACCCTCGGGGTCTTCCAGCTCGACGGTACGGCCATGAGGGCCCTGCTGCGCCAGATGGGCCCCACAGTCTTCGACGACATCATCGCCGTCCTGGCCCTCTACCGGCCCGGGCCGATGGGCGCCAACGCCCACATCGAGTACGCCGACCGCAAGAACGGCCGCCGGCCGATCATCCCGATCCACCCCGAGCTCAAGGAGGACCTCGACGAGATCCTCGCTCCCACCTACCACCTCATCGTCTACCAGGAGCAGATCATGGCGATCGCCCGCAAGCTCGCGGGCTACACCCTCGGGAGCGCCGACCTGCTGCGCAGGGCGATGGGCAAGAAGAAGAAGTACATCCTCGACCAGAACTTCACGCCCTTCCAGGAGGGCATGCGCGCCAACGGCTACTCGGACGAGTCGATCAAGGCGCTGTGGGACGTCATGGTGCCGTTCGCCGGCTACGCCTTCAACAAGTCGCACGCCACAGGCTACGCGCTCGTGAGCTACTGGACGGCCTACCTCAAGGCGAACTATCCGGCCGAGTACGGCGCCGCGCTGCTGACCAGCGTCGGCGACGACAAGGACAAGATGGCCCTCTACCTGGCCGACATGCGCGCTCAGCACATCAGGGTGCTGCCGCCGGACGTCAACGCCTCGCAGAACGAGTTCACGGCCGTCGGCGAGGACGTCCGCTTCGGGCTGGGCGCCATTCGCAACGTCGGCGAGTCCGTCGTCGCCGGCATCGTCGGGGCCCGCACCGAGCACGGCCCCGCCGAGGACTTCTACGAGTTCCTCGACCAGGTGCCGCTGAGCGTCTGCAACAAGCGCTGCATCGAGTCGCTCATCAAGGCGGGTGCCTTCGACTCGATGTGCCGCTCCCGGCGCGCCCTCATGGAGGTCTTCGAGGGCGCCGTCGACGGCGTCATCGACCTCAAGCGCAACCAGGCCAACGGCCAGGACGACCTCTTCGGCGACCTGCTGGGCGGCGACGAGGACGCCGACACCGCGCTGTCGCGCACGGTCCCCGAGGTCCCCGACTGGGACAAGCGTACGAAACTGGCCTTCGAGCGCGAGATGCTCGGCTTGTACGTCTCGGACCATCCGCTGCACGGCCTCGAGCACGTGCTCGGCGCCGAGAGCTCCGTCGGCATCGGCGCCCTCGTCGAGTCCGGCGCCGACCTTGACGGACACGTCGAGACGATCTGCGGCATGATCACCCAGGTCCAGCGCCGACAGTCGAAGTCGGGCGCCTTCTGGGCGACCGTCACCATCGAGGACCTCGACGCCAGCGTCCAGGTGCTCATCTTCCCGAAGGTCTACCAGACCTGCCTCACCCAGCTCGTGCCGGACACCGTCGTGCGCATCCGCGGCCGCATCACGAACAAGGACGAGTCCATCGAGATGCAGGCCAACGAGCTCACCGTGCCCGAGGTGCGCATGAGCGCCGACGGCCCGGTGACGATCCAGATGCCCGTCGTGCGATGCATCCCGCCGGTGATCCAGGATCTGCGCCAGGTGCTCACCGCCCACCCGGGCGGCACCGAGGTGCGCGTCAAACTGCTCGGCCCCGACAAGAGCATGCTCATGCGGCTCTCCGACTCGCTGCGGGTGAGCAACGAGCAGCCGCTCATCGCAGACCTCAAGGCGCTGCTCGGCCCGCGCTGCATCGCGGTCTGACCGGCCGGGGCCGATACCCTGGGGACCGTCCACCGAGCAGTGAGGAGGGGGCGCGTCGTGACCGAGCAGCAGCCCGCGCAGGGCGGCGTCATGCCCGCCGTCGTCGCGTCCATCGAGACGACCGGGCCGCAGCAGGCCGTCGACGATCCGACGCCAGGGCTCCACCGCGTGAGCCTGTGGCGCCCGCACATCAGTCGCCGCGACTGGCTCCGCACCGCGCTCTACGCGGGGCTCATCGTCGTCGTCGGCCTGTTGGCCGGCCTCGTGTGGTACCTGGTGGCGCCGCTGCAGTCGGTCACCGTCACCTCCGACGGCACCGTCACGACGACGAACACGGCGGCTGTGCAGAACTTCGGCCCCGACGCCGCCTTCATCATGATCGGACTCGTCGCCGGCCTCGTCCTGGGCATCTGCGCCTGGCAGTGGTTCAAGGGGGCGGGCTGGCCGGTCGTCCTCTTCGCCGTCCTCGGCGCCGGCCTGTGCGCGCTCGTCGCCGTGAGCTTCGCGTCCGTCATCGGTCCGCACGACTTCGACGAGCGCCTGGCCGGCGCGGCGGCGGGCGAGACCGTCATGCGCGACTTGGCCCTCACGACCCCGACGGCCTGGGTCGTCTGGCCCTTCGCCGCCGTCGTCCCGGTGCTCGTCTACAGCTCTCTCACCCACGACACCGACGACCCGCGCGTGCGCGAGCGCCTCGCCGCCGACGAGGAGCCGGCCGACGGGACGGAGCAGGAACAGCTGCCGCGCTGGTCCGAGGAGGGCCGCACCGGCAGCGGGCAGCGGCTGCTGCGCTTCTCGCGCTGGACGAGGATCGGCGGTGACCGGGGCGGCACGGGGGCCGGCAGCGGCTGATGCGCGCCGGCGCGGACGGGCCCGCGGCGCGCGCCCGCGGTGGAGGGCTCACAGCAGCGAGACGAGCCACACGGCGGCAGGTGCCAGGACGAGCGCGGGCAGTACGTCGACGACCGGCAGCTTCCTGATCCCGGTCATCGTGAGGCCCAAGGACAGGAGGATGATCCCTCCGGCCGAGTCGAGGGCGGCGAGCTCGGCGCCGGGCAGCATGCCGCCGACCAGGTGGCCGATGAGCGTGACCGTGCCCAGGTATACGAGCTGCACGGCGGCCGAGCCCATGACGGAGATTCCGTACGACGAGGCGAGGGCGATCGAGGTGAAGCCGTCGAGGACGGCGTTGATGCACAGCTGGCTCGGCCCGTTGCCCAGGCCGTCCTGGAGCGCGCCGAGCAGGCCCAGCGGGCCGACGCAGAAGATGAGGACCGCGGTGACGAAGCCCTCCAGCTCGTCCCCGGCACCCGAGGAGGCATCCTTCCGGCGCATCCGCGCGATCGCGCGCCGGCCCCACCGGCCGAGCGACTCCAGCCGCTCCTCGAGACGCAGCGCCCGTCCGATGAGCGTGCCGATGACGAGGGAGAGC
The DNA here is from genome assembly GCF_000426605.1 of Propionibacterium acidifaciens DSM 21887. Taxonomy (GTDB): domain Bacteria; phylum Actinomycetota; class Actinomycetes; order Propionibacteriales; family Propionibacteriaceae; genus Propionibacterium; species Propionibacterium acidifaciens. Next base: position 331,128 of record NZ_AUFR01000001.1, on the reverse strand, counting down.
ATGACGACGACCATGCCGAAGTCGCCGACGACCTCGGCGAGGGCGGCGTCGGAGAAGGCCGTGCCGGACTCGGCGCCGATGACGATGACGACGAGGCTCAGCACGGTGGTGATGGCCCGGCGGGAGTCCTGCGGGAGGTGCTGGCCGACGAGCAGACCGATCGTCGAGCCGACGATGATCGACGAGACGTTGATGACCGTGCCGGCGCCGATGAAGATCTGGGGGACCACCGCCCCATTCCACCATCCCGGTGCGGAGGGTCTCACCCGCGGCGCGCGGGGCCACCGTACCGGGGCTCCGCGGCTAGGCTTGACGGCATGCTGCGGATCATTGATGTGCGCGGGCGGCGGTTGGACGACTACACTGCCGTGCTGCCGCGCGGTTCGTTCGACGTGGAGCGCGCGCTGACCGCCGTCGAACCCCTCTGCCGGGCGGTCCGGGACGAGGGACGGGAGGCCCTGCTGCGCTTCGCCGAGCAGTTCGACCACGTCGTCCCCGAGCACCTGAGGGTTCCCGACGAGGCCCTCCGCGCCGCGCTCGACGGCCTCGACCCCCGGCTGCGCGCCGCCATCGGGGAGTCGATCCGCAGGCGCCGTCTCGTCGCCGAGACCATCGAGACCGAGGAGGCCTACCGCAGCGTCGAGGTCGCCCCGGGCGCCGTCGTCGGCAACCGCATGGTCCCCGTCGGCCGCGTCGGGCTGTACGTGCCCGGCGGTCTGGCCCCGCTCGCCTCCACCGTCCTCATGAACGTCGTGCCCGCCCAGGTCGCCGGCGTCGGGAAGGTGGCGGTCGCCACCCCGCCGCAGGCCGAGTACGGCGGTCTGCCGCACCCGACCATCCTCGCCGTGTGCGCCCTTCTCGGCGTCGACGAGGTCTACGCCGTGGGCGGTGCCCAGGCCATCGCCATGTTCGCCTACGGCGTCCCCGAGCTGTGCCGCCGCGTCGACATGGTCACCGGGCCCGGCAACATCTACGTCGTGGCCGCCAAGCGGCACCTGCGGGGCCTCATCGGCATCGACGCGGAGGCCGGCCCCACGGAGATCCTCGTCCTCGCCGACGGCACCGCCGATCCGCGGTGCGTCGCAGCCGACCTCATCAGCCAGGCCGAGCACGACCCGATGGCCGGCGCCGTGCTCGTCACCGACTCGCCGGACCTGCTCGGGGGGGTCGAGACGGAGCTCGCGGCCCAGGTCGAGCGGCTCGACACCGCCGAGCGGCTGCGCGTCTCGCTGACCGGCGAGCAGTCCGGCGTCGTCCTCGTCGACGACATGGAGCAGGGCCTGGCCGTCACCGACGACTACGCGCCGGAGCACCTCGAGGTCCAGACCGCCGACGCGGCCGGGCTCGCCGCGCGCGTGCGCAACGCCGGCGCCGTCTTCGTCGGCGGCTCCGTGCCGGTGCCGCTGGGCGACTACTCGGCGGGATCCACGCACGTCCTGCCGACCGGGGGCGCGGCCCGTTACTCGTCCGGGCTGACCGCGCGCAGCTTCATGAGATCGGTGCACGTCGTCGACTACACGTCGCAGGCCCTGGCCGATCTCGGCGAGACCGTCCAGCGCTTCGCGCACGCCGAGAACCTTCCAGGCCACGCCAACGCCATCGCGGTGCGCACCGGGGAGCAGGTGCCCTCATGAGCAGGACCGCGCGGACCCCAGGCCCGGGGATCAGCCTCGCCGAGCTGCCGCTGCGGCCCGAGCTCGTCGGTGCGGAGCCCTACGGCGCCCCCCAGCTCGACGTGCCGGTGCGCCTCAACACCAACGAGAACCCCTACCCGCCCAGCGCGCGGGCGAGGGCCCACATGGCCCGGGAGGTCGAGCGGGCAGCCGGCTCGATCAACCGCTACCCCGACCGCGAGGCCCTGGCGCTGCGGGCCGACCTGGCCGCCTACCTCGGTTTCGGGCTCGACAGCTCGAACATCTGGGTCGCCAACGGATCCAACGAGGTCATGACGCACATCCTCCAGGCCTTCGGCGGGCCCGGCCGCACGGTGCTGAGCTTCACTCCCACCTACTCGATGTACCCCGAGTACGCGCGCAACACGCACACCCGCTACGTCACCGCCCCGCGCCGCGAGGACCACACCCTCGACGCCGAGCTCGTCACGGCGGCCGTCGCCGAGCACCGGCCCGACGTCCTGCTCATCACCACGCCCAACAACCCGACGGGCACGCTCACCCCGGTCAAGGTGATCGAGGAGGTCTGCGAGCGGGTCGACTGCCTCGTCGTCGTCGACGAGGCCTACCAGGAGTTCACCGAGGTGCCCGAGGACTCCTCCCTCGCCCTGCTGGCCCGCTTCGGACGGCTCATCGTCACGCGCACGATGTCCAAGGCCTTCGCCCTGGCCGGCGGGCGCGTCGGCTACCTCGCCGCCGCGCCCGCGGTCGTCGACGCCTGCCGCATCGTGCGCTTGCCCTACCACATGAGCGCGCAGACCCAGGCCATTGCGCGCGTCGCCCTGGCGCACAGGGGCGAGATGCTCGCCCAGGTGCAGGCCCTGCGCGAGGAGTGCCAGGGCATGCAGGAGTGGATGCGCCGGGCCGGCCTCGAGGTCGTGCCCAGCCAGTCGAACTTCATCCTGTTCGGCCGGTTCGCCGACCGCCATGGCGTGTGGCAGGAGATCCTCGACGCCGGCGTCCTCGTCCGGGAGGTCGGCCCAGAGGGCTTCCTGCGCCTCAACGCCGGCACCCCCGACGAGATGAGGGCCTTCCGCGAGGCCATCGGGCCGATCCTCGCCCGCCCGGGCGTCCTGGTCCGCTGAGCACCGCCCACAGCATCCGGAAAGGACGACCATGAGCCGCACCGCGAGCGTCCACCGCGTCACGAGCGAGTCCGACGTCCAGGTCAGCCTCGACCTGGACGGCACCGGCGTCTCGCGCATCAGCACCGGGGTGGGCTTCTACGACCACATGCTCACCGCCCTGAGCAGGCACTCGCTCATCGACCTCGACGTCACGACGTCCGGCGACACATGGGTCGACGGCCACCACGGCGTCGAGGACACCGCCATCGCCATCGGGCGGGGACTGCGCGAGGCGCTCGGCGACAAGGCCGGCATCCGCCGCTTCGGCGACGCCCTCGTCCCCCTCGACGAGGCGCTCGCCCAGGCCGTCGTCGACGTCGCGGGCCGTCCTTACGCGGTGTGCAGCGGCGAACCCGAGTCGCAGGTCACCGCCCGCATCGGCGGGGACGGGGTCCTGTACCCGGGGTCGATGACCTATCACGTCATGGAGGCGCTGGCCCTCAACGCCGGCGTCTGCCTGCACCTGCGCCTTCTGGCCGGCCGCGAGCCGCACCACATCGTCGAGGCCCAGTTCAAGGCCCTCGCCCGGGCCCTGCGCGCCGCCGTCGAGCCCGATCCCCGCGTCGAGGGCGTCCCGAGCACCAAGGGCCTGCTGTGAGCGGGGACCGGCCGCTGGTCGGCGTCCTCGACCACGGCTCTGGCAACCTCCACTCGGCCTGCCGGGCCCTCGACGCCGCCGGCGCCCGGGTGAGACTGTCATCGCGCCCCGACGGGTTCGCCGACTGCCGGGGCCTCGTCGTGCCCGGCGTCGGGGCCTTCGAGGCCTGCATGGACGAACTCGAGGCCGGCGGGGGAGCGGACCTCGTCCGCGCGTGGGCGGCCGTGTCGCGGCCGCTGCTGGGCATCTGCGTCGGGCACCAGGTGCTGTTCGACTCGGGCGACGAGCACGGCCGGACGAGGGCCGGCCTCGGCGTCTTCGACGGCGTCGTCACCGCGCTCACGAGTCGCCGCCTGCCGCACATGGGCTGGAACCTCGTCGAGGCCGCCCCCGGCAGCCGCCTGTTCGCGGGCCTGGCGTCCGAGCGCTTCTACTTCGTCCACTCCTACGCCGCCCACACCGCACCGGACGGCGCGCTCACGAGCTGGGTCGAGCACGACGGCGACCGCTGCGTGGCCGCCGTCGAACGCGGGCCCGTCTGCTCCACCCAGTTCCACCCCGAGAAGTCGGGCCGGGCCGGGGCCCGCCTGCTGCGCAACTGGCTGGACATCGTCGAAGGGCCGTGAGCGGGCCGCGATGCCATGGGCGCGGCCCGGCCGGTGGGCTAGGGTTTCATCCGTGAGCACTGAACACAGCGAGGCCCTGCAGCTCCTTCCCGCCGTCGACGTCAAGGACGGACAGGCGGTCCAGCTGGTCCAGGGGGTGGCCGGCTCCGGAAAGGTCTTCGGCGACCCGCACCAGGCCGCCAAGCGCTGGGTGGAGGCCGGCACGAGCTGGCTGCACCTGGTGGACCTCGATGCGGCCTTCGGCCGCGGCTCGAACGCCGAGCTGCTCGCCGACGTCATCGGTGAGCTCGACGTCGACGTCGAGCTGTCGGGCGGCATCCGTGATGACGCGAGTCTCGAGCGCGCCCTGGCCACCGGCTGCCGCCGCGTCAACATCGGCACCGCTGCGCTCGAGGACCCGGGCTGGTGCGCCGAGGTCATCAGGGTCCACGGCGACCGCATCGCCATCGGGCTCGACGTGCGCGGCACCAGACTCGCAGCGCGGGGCTGGGTGTCCGAGGGCGGCGAGCTGCTCGACACCCTCGACACGATGAATGCCGCCGGTTGCGCGCGCTACGCCGTCACCGACGTCTCCTCCGACGGCATGCTGTCGGGGCCCAACCTAGAGCTGCTGGCCACCGTCTGCGCCCACACCGACGCCCCGGTCGTCGCCTCCGGCGGCATCTCCTCGCTCGACGACGTGCGGGCCCTGCGCGCCATGGTCGGCCAGGGCGTCGAGGGAGCCATCATCGGCACCGCCCTGTACATCGGAAAGTTCACCCTTCCCGATGCCTTGGCGGTGGCCCGATGACCCCGGAGTGGACGGAGACCTTCGTCGACGACCTGCTCGACTGGAGCTTCCTGAGCTTCGACGACCTGCCCGAGCTCGCCGAGCTGCGCGCGGCCATGGAGTACTACGACGACCCGGTGCAGACCATGGGCTACGAGGACCTCGTCGCCGACTGGGAGCGCCCGGGCGCCCACGCCAGTCACCACGCGGTCGTCGGGCGCGAGAAGAGCGGCCGGATCGTCGCCTACGGGTGGAACCACCCCGACCTGTCCGATCCGGCGGCGCCGAAGGTCTGGTTCGACGTCGGCGTCCATCCCGCATGGCGTCACCAGGGGATCCGCCACAACCTCTCGTTGTGGCTCATCGCCCGCGCCGAGCAGTGGTACCTCTACGTCCACGACGAGGGGACCGGGCCGCTGTGGATCGGCTCGCTCGTCGACGAGAAGCGCATCGGCCTCACCGGCTCGATGGTCGGCGCCGGCCTCGTGCCCGAGCGCTGGCAGTTCGACATGCACCGCGACCTGACCGGCACCGAGCTGCCGGAGCTCGTCGTCCCGCCCGAGGTGACGATCGTGCCCTTCGACGAGCGCTACTCCGAGCAGGCCCGCGCCGCCCACAACGAGGCCTTCTCCGCGCGTCCCGGCGCCGGGGAGACGAGCCGCGAGGACTGGGAGCGCTCCCTGAACTCCGAGGGCGCCCGCGCCCGCCTGTCCTGGTTGGCCATCGTGAACAAGCCCGAGCCGAGCCACGCGGACGCCCCGCACGGGCGCGTCGTCGGCTACGTCATCAACCGTGCCTACGAGGACGAGGTCTCCGAGGGCTGGACGGAGCGCATCGGCGTGTGCCCCTGGTGCCACGGCAAGGGCATCGGCCGCGCTCTCATGATCGCCTCGATGCACGGCTTCGTCGCCGCCGGGCTCGACAGCGCCGGCATCGGCGTCGACACGGTCGTGCCGCAGGCCGCCGAGGACTACTTCAACTCGATGGGCTTCGTGGCCACCGAGCGCCTCATCGTCTACGGGCGCACGAGCAGCTACGAGGAGCTCCTGGTCAGGCGCGGCCGGTAGGGCCGTCCCGGTCCGCGCCGCCGGGCCGGGCCGTGGACGGCAGTGGGTAGAATCGGCAGGGTTTGCGACGCCGCCGGCGGTGCGCGCCGCCGATGGGCACGAGCAGTGCACGAGCAGCCGAACGAGTCAGGACAAGAGGGGATCTGCGTATGAGCGGTCACTCCAAGTGGGCCACCACGAAGCACAAGAAGGCGGCGATCGACGCCAAGCGGGGCAAGCTCTTCGCCAAGCTGATCAAGAACGTCGAGGTCTCGGCCCGCGTGGGCGGCGGCGATCCCGCCGGCAACCCGACCCTGTACGACGCGATCCAGAAGGCCAAGAAGAACTCGGTCCCCAACGACAACATCGACCGGGCCGTCAGGCGCGGCTCCGGCGAGGGCGCCGACGCGGTCAGCTACGAGGAGATCATGTACGAGGCCTACGGGCCCGCCGGCGTGGCCATCCTCATCGAGTGCCTCACCGACAACCGCAACCGCGCCGTCGCCGACGTCCGCACGGCCGTCACCCGCAACGGCGCCACCATGGCCGACGGCGGCTCGGTGCAGCGCCTGTTCGATCGCAAGGGCATCGTCACCGTCCCCAGGACCTTCGAGGTCGAGGAGGGGCGCAGGAGCGTCGAGCGCACCGTCGACGAGGACCAGCTCCTCGAGGCGACCATCGACGCGGCCGTCGAGGACCTCCGGGACCAGGGCGACGTCTTCGAGCTCGTCTGCGACCCGAACGACCTGGTCGAGGTGCGCAAGGCCGTCCAGGCCGCCGGCCTCGACTACGACTCGGCCGAGGTCAGCTTCGTCGCCAGTTTCAACCAGACGGTCGACGACGTCGACGAGGCGACGAAGCTCGAGAGGATCATCGACGCCGTGGAGGACCTCGACGACGTGCAGAACGTCTACAGCAACGCCGAGTACTCACCGCAGGTTGAGGAGGCCCTCGCGGAGCAGGAGTGAGCCGCTGGAGTGTTCCGGGCCGGTGCGGCGCCCCGCACGGGTAGACTCGCACATCGAACTGATGTTCGGATCATCCCGGCGGGGCGCCGTCCGCCCCGGCGGGGGTCCGGGGCCCAGCGGCCCGGATGCGGAGGAGCGCCAGTGCGTGTCATGGGAGTCGACCCGGGCCTGACCCGGTGCGGGGTCGCCGTCGTCGAGGGACGCCCCGGCGTGCGGCCGACGCTCGTCGCCGTCGGCGTCGTGCGCACCAGCCCGGGGCTGCCCCACGAGTTCCGCCTGCTGCGCCTCGAGGAGGGCCTCACCGCCTGGTACGACCGCTACCGGCCCGGGACGATCTCGATCGAGCGGGTCTTCGCCCAGCACAATCTGCACTCGGTCGCCGGGGTCGCGCAGGCGGTCGGCATCGCCATGCTCATCGGCGCCCGGCACGACACGCCCGTCGAACTGCACAGCCCCAGTGAGGCGAAGGCCGCCATCACGGGCTCGGGTCAGGCCGACAAGAAGCAGGTGGGCGCCATGGTCGCCCGCATCCTCGGCCTCGACGGGCCGCCGCGGCCCGTCGACGCGGCGGACGCCGTGGCGCTGGCCGTCACCCAGCTGTGGCGCGGGGGAGTCGAGAACAGGTATGCGCAGGCCGTCGCGGCCAGGAGGAGGGCCTCATGATCGCCCAGGTGCACGGGACTGTCGCCGCCATCGGCGCCACCTGGGTCGTCGTCGACGTCAACGGGCTCGGGCTGCGCATCGGCACGACCCCGAGGACCACCGCGATGCTGCGCGTCGGCGGCGAGGCCCTGCTCCACACCGCCATGATCGTCCGCGAGGACGACATGAGCCTGTACGGCTTCGCCGAGCGCGACGAGCGCGAGTGCTTCGCCCTGTGCCTGTCGGCCTCCGGGGTCGGCCCGAAGCTGGCGCTGGCCATCGTGAGCGTGCTGAGCCCGGGCCAGCTCGTCGCAGCGGTGCACTCGGAGGACCTGGGCCAGCTCACGCAGGTGCCGGGCATCGGCCGCAAGGGCGCCCAGAAGATCATCCTCGAGCTGCGCGACCGGGTCGCGGCGCTCGGCGTCGAGGACCCGCCCACCGTCCCGACGGCCGGCGCCCAGCCCTGGCGCGAGCAGGTCTGCGAGGGGCTGGAGTCCCTCGGCTGGTCGAGCAGGGACGCCGAGGCCGCCGCCGACGCGGTCGCCGGGCTCGCCGAGTCCGAGCCGATGCCCTCGGTCTCGACGCTCATGAAGGCCGCCCTCGCATCGCTGGCCCGCGCATGAGCGCGGCACCGTTCGGCTCCGGTGCGGGCGCGGGTCCGTCGGGCCCGTGCGCCGTTCCTGCCTCTAGGCTGGCCTGATCATGGAGTACTCACCGGTCAGTCCGCAGGCCGAGCCGGCCGAGCGCGCCGCCGAGGCGGCGCTGCGCCCGTCCAGCCTGGTCGAGTTCGAGGGCCAGCCGCGGGTGCGCGAGCAGCTCGGCCTCGTCCTGGCCGCCGCCCGGCACCGCGGCGCGGTGCCCGACCACGTCCTCCTCTCGGGGCCCCCGGGGCTGGGCAAGACGACGCTCGCCATGATCATCGCCGCGGAGATGGGCGTGCCGCTGCACATCACCTCAGGCCCGGCGATCCAGCACGCCGGCGACCTGGCGGCCATCCTGTCCGGGCTCGTCGCCGGCGAGGTGCTCTTCCTCGACGAGATCCACCGCATGTCCCGGCCGGCCGAGGAGATGCTCTACCTCGCAATGGAGGACTTCCGCGTCGACGTCGTCGTCGGCAAGGGCCCGGGCGCCACGGCCATCCCGATCGACATCCCGCCTTTCACGCTCGTCGGCGCGACGACCCGCGCCGGGTTGCTGCCGGGACCGCTGCGCGACCGCTTCGGCTTCACCGCCCAGCTCGACTACTACGAGGTCGAGGACCTCGCCGAGATCGCGAAGCGCTCGGCCGTCAAACTCGGCTTCGACCTCGACGACGAGTCGGCGCGGGTCGTCGCCTCGCGCTCGCGCGGCACGCCGCGCATCGTCAACCGGCTGCTGCGCCGGGTGCGCGACTACGCCCAGGTCAACAACGGGGGACGGGTGACGGAGGAGCTGTCCGTGGCGGCGCTGGAGCTCTACGAGGTCGACGAGCTCGGCCTGGACCGTCTCGACCGGGGCGTGCTCGAGGCGATCTGCCTCAAGTTCGGCGGCGGCCCGGTCGGCCTGTCGACGCTGGCGATCAGCGTCGGCGAGGAGACCGAGACCGTCGAGGAGGTCGCGGAGCCCTTCCTCGTGCGCCAGGGCTTCCTCATGCGCACCCCGCGCGGACGGGTCGCGACGGCCGCCGGCTGGGCCCACCTGGGCCTGAACCCGCCGCAGGGCGCCGGGGAGGGCCTGTTCCCCTGAACCCCGCACGCCCGCACGGGCCCGTCCGGGCCCTGGGAAAGCGTTCGCAGGCCGTGCCCTGATGGGATCGACCGGACTGAACCGGTAAACTCGCCACGGCGTGCCATCGGGGCACGGCTCGACGACGTAAGGAATGCAATGGGTAGTGGCACTCTCCTCATCCTGATCGTGGTGATGTTCGCCCTCATGTACTTCATGGTGATGCGTCCCCAGAAGAAGCAGATGGACAAGCAGCGCGAGATGCTCAACCGCATGGACGAGGGCACGCGCGTCATGCTCACGAGCGGCGTGTTCGGCACCGTCCGGGCCACCGGCGAGACCCAGGCCGTCATCGAGCTGGCCCCCGGCGTCGACATCACCGTCCTCAAGCAGGCCATCAGCAAGATCGTGCGGCCCGAGGACGAGGAGTTCGAGTTCACCGACGGCGGGCCCGTCGACGACGCGACCGAGTCCACCGAGCCCGACGAGGCGACCGGGGCGCAGCCCGACGAGTCCGCGGAGCCGGACGGGGCCGGTTCCGAGGAGCAGGCCGCCCCGGCCGAGGGCGGATGATGCCGAGCACGAAGACGGCGCCGCGGACGAGGCCGCGACCGCCCGGGCCGCGACCGAGGACGCCGAGAACGATCAGAACTGACACCTGAACCGACACCGTTGGAGAGCCCGATCAATGGCCGCTCGAACCACCACTTCCTACTCACCCTGGAAACGACTGGGGGCCTTCGGGCTCATCCTCGTCCTCCTGTACGCCATGATGGCGCTCACCAGGACGTGGACGCCCCGGCTCGGCCTGGACCTGCGCGGCGGCACGACCATCACGCTGACGGCCGAGAACAACGCCGACGGCTCGGCGCCGACGAAGGACAACCTGGAGACCGCCCGCACGATCATCCAGAACCGCGTCGATTCGCTCGGCGTCGGTGAGAGCTCGGTCACCCTCCAGGGCGATCGCCAGATCGAGGTCTCCGTCCCGAACGTGAGCGGCGACGAGCTCGTCGACCTCGTCGGCACGACGGCCAAACTGGCCTTCCGCAACGTCTACTACATGGACTACAGCGCCTCCGCCGCCCAGCAGCAGCCCCAGTCCCAGTCCGGGGACGCCTCGGGCACCACGGGCGGCGACCAGAGCGCTCCGGCCGACCAGTCGGGCCAGCCGGCCGGCGAGGCCACCGACGGGCAGACCCCGGCCGGGCGCGTCCTGCCCGAGCTGCCCGTCTCGCCGTCCCCCACGCCGACGCCGCGCTCGAGCGCCGCGGGCCAGGGCCCCGCCGACTTCGCCGGCCGGCTCGCCTGGACGCCGAGCTCGCAGGACTACAGCGACTTCATGGCCTGGGACTGCGGCACGGCGACGCCCGACGTCGAGGACCAGCCCCTCTTCGCCTGCAGCGAGGACGGCCAGTACAAGTACCTCCTCGGCCCCGTGCTCATCTCCGGCGAGAACGTCACCGACGCCACCGCCGGCATCCCCCAGAACGAGGTCTCCTGGGTCGTCAACCTCGACTTCGACTCGACGGGGGCGGACCAGTTCGGCCAGGCCACCAGCCGTCTGGCCACCCAGCAGAGCCCGCTCAACGAGTTCGCCATCGTCCTCGACGGCAAGGTCATCTCGGCCCCGCAGGCCTCCGAGGCCATCACCTCGGGCTCCGCGCAGATCAGCGGCGGTGGCATCAACCAGGACACCGCCACGACGCTGGCCAACCAGCTCAAGTACGGCGCCCTGCCGATCTCCTTCGACGTCTCCAGCGTCGACACGGTCTCGCCGACCCTCGGCGGCGACCAGCTGACCGCCGGCCTCATCGCCGGCGCCATCGGCCTGGCGCTCGTGCTCCTCTACAGCTTCGTCTATTACCGCGGCCTCGGCATCGTCGTGACCGGCTCGCTCGTCGCGGCGGCCGTCATCACGTGGGCCACGCTGGTCCTGCTCGGCACGACCGTCGGCTTCGCCATGAACCTTCCCGGCATCGCCGGCGCGATCGTGGCCATCGGCGTCACCGCCGACTCGTTCATCGTCTACTTCGAGCGCATCAGGGACGAGATCCGCGACGGCCACTCGCTGGCGCACTCGATCCAGAGCGGCTGGACGAAGGCCCGCGGCACCGTCGTCATGGCCGACGCCGTCCAGCTGCTGAGCGCCGTCGTGCTGTTCTTCCTCGCGATGGGCACGGTCAAGGGCTTCGCCTTCACCCTCGGCGTGACGACGGCCATCGACCTGTTCATCGTCTTCTTCTTCACCCATCCGCTCGTCACGCTGCTCGGCCGCACCCGCTTCTTCGGCCAGGGCAGCCGATTCAGCGGCTTCGAGCCCGAGCACCTGGGCGTCACCCGGGCCTCGCTCATCGGTCGCCGCCGCACGCACTCCGGTCGGCGCACCGGCGGGCGACGGCCCTCCGGCGGGTCGAAGCCGTCCACCGATCCGAAGGAGGCGTGATGAGCACCGCCGCAGCGACGAAGGATGCGCCGAGGACCTCCGAGAAGGCCTCCGGAAACGGCTTCTTCCACAAGCTCTACACCAGTCGGTTCTCCATCGACTTCGTGGGCCGCCGCAGGCTCTGGTACACCATCGCCATCGCGATGATCGTCGTCTCGTTCCTGGCCATCGCGGTCCGCGGTCTGAACCTCGGCATCGAGTTCAAGGGCGGCTCGGTCTTCACCGTGCCGGTCTCCCAGGTCGACGACGGCACCGTCGGGCGGATCCGCTCGGCCGCCGAGGGCTCGGGCGTGTCCGATGTCTCCGACGCGCAGGTGACCACGGTCGGCGGCGGCTCGGTCCGCGTCCAGACCCGCAGCCTGTCGACCGACGAGGTCGTCCAGATGCGCCAGGCGCTCGCCGAGCAGGTCGGCGTCTCCTCCGAGAGCATCAACTACCAGCTCATCGGGCCCTCGTGGGGCTCCCAGATCACGGTGAAGGCCATCCAGGCGCTCGTCGTCTTCCTCGTCCTCGTCGGCGTGATGATCTGGATCTTCTTCCGGAACTGGCGGATGTCGGTGTCGGCGCTCATCGCGCTGGCCCACGACCTCGTCATCACCGTCGGCCTCTACGCCCTCATCGGCTTCACCTTCACGCCGGCCACGCTCATCGGCCTGCTCACGATCCTCGGCTACTCGCTCTACGACACGGTGGTCGTCTTCGACAAGGTGCGCGAGAACACGACGGACATCACCAAGCAGGGGCGCACCTTCTCGCAGGCGGCGAACAGCGCCATCAACGACGTGCTCGTCCGGTCGATCAACACGACCCTGCTCGGCGTCCTGCCGGTCCTGGCCCTGCTCGTCGCCGGCGTCGTCTTCATGGGCGGTGACGGTCCCCTCGCCGATCTCGGCCTGGCGCTGCTGCTCGGCATGGTGACCGGCGCCTACTCGTCGATCTTCATCGCCACGCCGCTGTTCAGCCAGCTGCGCGAGCACCAGCCCGACATGGTCAAGCACCGCGCCGCCCTCGCCAATCGCGCCAAGCGGAGCAGGACCCGCGTCACCATCGCCACGACCGAGGTGGACGGGACCGTCAGCGCGGCCACCGTGAGCGAGGACTCCGCGCCCTTCACGACCGACGAGGAGCGGCCCCGTACCGATGATGGGGAGCGGACCCGCGCCGACGAGAGGAAGTCCCGCGCAGACGAGAGGAAGGCCCGGGGGACCGGCGGCGGGCGGAGCGGATCGTCCGGGAAGCAGGGCCGGACCCGCCGGTCCGGCGGCTCGGGGCTCGATCGGCGGAACTCGGCGGGCCGCGCCCAGCCGACCCGCACCACCCGCTCCCAGCGGAAGAAATGACCGATGGCAGCGAACCAGACCAGGGTCGACCGTATTGAGGCGCTCGTCCGCACGGTCCCAGACTTCCCCAGGCCGGGCATCGTCTTCCGCGACATCACCCCGCTCATGGCCGATCCGGTGGGCCTCGGCGAGACGATCGACGAGCTCGTCGACCGGATCCCCCGCCCGGTCGACGTCGTGGCCGGCGTCGACTCGCGCGGCTTCCTGTTCGGCGCCCCGATCGCCGTCCGGCTGGGCATCGGCTTCGTGCCGATCCGCAAGCCTGGCAAGCTGCCCGCGCCCGTCTACGAGGAGAGCTTCGACCTCGAGTACGGCTCCAGCTCGCTGAGCATCCACCAGGACGCCCTCGAGCCGGGCCAGCGGGTGCTGCTCATCGACGACCTGCTCGCCACCGGCGGCACCCTCGGCGCGGCCGCCCGGCTCGTGCTGCGCGAGGGGGCGGTCCTGGCCCACACCGAGACCGTCCTCGAACTCAAGGACCTGGGGGGACGGGAGCACCTCGCCGCCCAGGGCGTTGATTCGTTCTCTTCGCTGCTGGCCTTCTGAACCCGCTGTCCGGACCCGGGGCGCCCCGGCGGCGGCGTACGCGGGGCCGTCCCGTCGTCGCACTAAGATTGGCGCACCGAGACAGCGAAGGGGCTTCACCATGACGAGCGGGAGCGAGGGAGTCTACGGGCCCTACGGCCGGGGCGAGAACGGAGCACCCTCGTCCCCGGTCTCCGTCGGCGCGCTGGAACGGGTGAACTCGGGCCCCGAGCAGCCGAGGCGCCGCATGCGCCAGCGCATCGCCCGGCTCGGCGCGAGCTCCAAGAACCCGCAGCTGGCGGTGCTCGACCCGCTCTTCTCGGTCGTACGGGTCAACCACCCGAAGGCCGACCTGGGCATGATCGAGCGCGCCTACCGCACCGCCGAGCACTACCACCGAGGCCAGACGCGCAAGAGCGGCGATCCCTACATCACCCATCCGCTCGCCGTCGCGACGATCCTCGCCGAGCTGGGCATGACCGAACCGACGCTGTGCGCGGCCCTGCTCCACGACACCGTCGAGGACACCAGCTACACGCTCGAGCAGCTCACGGCCGACTTCGGCGAGACGATCGCCGCACTCGTCGACGGGGTCACCAAGCTCGACAAGGTGCAGTACGGCGCCTCCGCGAAGGCCGAGACCGTCCGGAAGATGGTCATCGCGATGAGCCGCGACATCCGCGTCCTCGTCATCAAGCTGGCCGACCGCCTGCACAACATGCGCACCCTCGGCTTCCTGCGCCCCGACAAGCAGAACCGCATCGCCCGCGAGACCCTCGAGATCTATGCGCCCCTGGCCCACCGGCTCGGCATGAACGCCATCAAGTGGGAGCTCGAGGACCTGTGCTTCTCGACCCTCCAGCCCAAGGTCTACGACGAGATCGTGCGCCTGGTGGCCCAGGCCGCCCCCAAGCGCGAACAGCAGCTGCGCGAGGTCATCGACCTCGTCAAGGACTACCTGGGGGAGGCCGGGCTGGGCGGGGCCGTCGTCTACGGCCGCCCGAAGCACTACTACTCGATCTACCAGAAGATGGTCGTGCGGGGCCGCGACTTCAACGACATCTACGACCTGGTCGGTCTGCGCATCCTCGTCGACACGGTCCGCGACTGCTACGCGGTGCTCGGCGTCATCCACACGCACTGGAACCCGCTGCCCGGCCGCTTCAAGGACTACATCGCCATGCCGAAGTTCAACATGTACCAGTCGTTGCACACGACGGTCATGGGCCCCGACATGCACCCGGTCGAGTTCCAGATCCGCACCCACGACATGCACCGCCGCGCCGAGTACGGCGTTGCGGCCCACTGGAAGTACAAGGAGCACCCCAACAAGGCCAGCGGCAATGTCGACCCCGAGGGCACCGACCTGGCCTGGGTGCACCAGCTCAACCAGTGGACGCGGGAGGAGAAGGACCCCGAGGAGTTCCTCGACACCCTCCGCTTCGAGTTGGCCACCTCCGAGGTCTACGTCTTCACCCCGAAGGGCGACGTACTGGCCCTGCCGCAGGGCTCCACGCCGGTCGACCTGGCCTACTCGATCCACACCGAGGTCGGTCACCACTGCATCGGCGCCCGCGTCAACGGCAAGCTGGTCCCGCTCGAGTCCAAGCTGTCGAACGGGGACCTCGTCGAGATCCTCACCTCGAAGGCCGAGAACGCCGGCCCCAGCCGCGACTGGCTGAACTTCGTCGTGAGCCCGCGGGCCAAGAGCAAGATCCGCTCCTACTTCACCCGCGAGCGCCGCGAGGAGGCCATCGACCGGGGCAAGGACGCGCTCGCCAAGCAGCTGCGCCGCGCCGGCGTGCCGGTGCAGCGCCTGCTCACCATCGAGCACCTCACCGAGGTGGCCGACAGCTTCCGGCTGCCCGACGTCGACTCGCTCTACGCGGCGATCGGCGAGGGCAACGTGGGCGCCCCCGGCGCCGTCGCGCGCCTCATCGCCGCCGAGGGCGGGATGGAGGAGGCCGTCGGGGAGGGCCTCGAGGAGGCGGCGATCCTTCCCAAGGTCGAGGGGGAACGGCGCCGGCATCGGGCCGGCAGGGGCACCACCGGCGTCGTCGTCAAGGGCGACGCCGACATGTGGGTCAAGCTCGCCAAGTGCTGCACCCCGATGCCCGGCGACGAGATCCTCGGCTTCGTCACGCGCGAGCAGGGCGTCTCGGTGCACCGCCGCGACTGCACCAACGCCGCGAACCTGCTGACGCACCCCGAGCGCATCGTCGAGGTCAGCTGGGCGCCGGACGTCTCCAGCGGCTACCTGGTCAGCATCCAGGTCGAGGCGCTCGACCGCCCCGGCACGCTAGCCGACATCACCCGCACCCTGGCCGATCAGCAGGTCAACATCACCTCGGCGGCGGTCAACGTCACCAAGGACCACCTGGCGAAGATCAGGCTCACCTTCGAGTCGAGCGACCCCGTGCACCTGCACCACGTCATGGCGACGATCCGGAAGGTCTCGGGCGTCTACGACGCGTACCGCCTGAAGCAGTGACGCGCGCAGGCCGGGCCGTCCCGGGGCCCCTGCGCGCGGCCTCAGGCGCTGAACTCGTCGAGCGTCTTCTGGGCCTGGTCCAGCCAGCCCCGGTAGGTGCTGATCGAGTCGCGCAACTGGCCCGCTTCCCGCGTGTCGTCGCGCGCTTCGGCGGCCTCGGCCTGGGCGGTCAGCTTGTCGATCTGCGAGGTGAGCATGGCCACCGTGTCGGCGGCCCGTTCGCGGGCCTGCGGGTCGGTGCGCCTCCACTCGGCCTCCTCGGCCTGCTTGACGGCCTGCTCCAGGGCCCGGACCCGACCGTCGACGGTGCGGATGGCCTCGCGCGGCACCTTGCCGTGGGCGTTGAAGCGCTCGAGGAAGGCCCGCAGCTGGTGGCGGGCCCGCTCGACGTCGGTGACCGGCAGGATCGTCCGCTCCGCCTCGTCGAGCAGGGCCTGCTTGGCGGCGAGGTTCTCCTCGAACTCGGCGTCCTGCTTGCGGAAGACCTCGTTGCGGGCGTCGAAGAAGACGTCCTGGAGTCCCCGGAAGCGCTTCCACAGCTCGTCGTCGACCTCGCGCGGGGCGGGGCCGGCGGCCTTCCACTGGGTCATGAGCTCGCGGAAGGCATGGGCGGTGGGGCCCCAGTCGGTGCTCGTCGAGAGCCTCTCGGCCTCGGCGATGATCCGCTCCTTGGTCCGGCGGGCCGCCTCGCGGTGCTCGGCCTGCTGCGCGAACTGGGCCTTGCGGCGGCGGGTGTAGGTGGTGCGGGCCGAGCTGAAGCGGTGCCACAGCTCGTCGTCGGTGGTCCGGTCAATGCGGGGGAGCGCCTTCCACTGCTCGAGCAGGGCGCGGAAGCGGTTGACGCCGCCGCGCCAGTCATTGCCGGCGGCCAGACGCTCGGCCTCGGCCACCATCTCCTCCTTCGCCGCCCTCGTCTCCTCGTGCTGGCGGGCGCGGGCCTCGCGGCGCTCGGCGGCCTTCGTCTCGAGAACGGGGGCCACTCCGTCGAGGCTGGCGGCCAGGGCGTCGAGGTCGCCCACGGCGTTCGCCTCGAGGATGTTCGTGCGCAGAGTCCTGATCTGCCTGCGGGCCTCGTCGGGACTCACCGAGCCGGAGACGATGCGCTGCCTGAGCAGGTTCACCTCGGTGCTCAGCGCCTCGTAGCGGCGCACGAAGAAGGCCATGGCCTCGTCGGGGCTGACGTCGGGGACTTGACCGACGCGGCGCTCACCGGCGGAGGTGATCACGTAGACGGTCCCATCGGCGTCGACGCGACCGTGATTCGTCGGGCTCGGTGTTTCGCTCATGCTCTTTATCTTGCCCGATAGGCTGGCGCTTGTGTTCATCGCCTACTTCGTGGCCGGCCCGCTGCAGAACAACTGCTATCTCCTCGCGCCGGACGGGGGCGACCGGGGGATCGTCATCGACGCGCCGCTGGGCGCGAGCGAGACGGTCGAGCGCGCCCTGGCCGAGCACGGCCTCGGCCTGGCGGGCGTCCTGCTCACCCACGGTCACATCGACCACTGCGCCGAGGCGGCCCGTCTCGCCGACGCCCACGACGCCCCCGTCCTCGTCTCGGCGGCCGACCGGGTGCTGCTCACCAGGCCCGAGCTGGCGCTCTCGCCGGAGCTCGCCGCCCAGCTCGTGGCCCTGCTGCCCGGGCCGCCGGCCGAGCCCCGCCGCGTCGAGCTCTACGACCCGTCCCGGCCGTTGAGCATCGGCGGGCTCCGCCTCACGGTGCTGCCGGCGCCCGGCCACACGCCCGGTTCGGTGCTGCTGCGCACCAGCACGGGGGACGATGAGGTCGCGTTCACCGGCGACGTCCTCTTCGCCGGTAGCATCGGACGCACGGACCTCCCCGCCGGTGACGATCCCGCGATGCGCGCGAGCCTGCGCGACGTCGTCCGCGAGCTGCCGGCCCGGGTCCAGGTGCTGCCGGGCCACGGCCCGTTCAGCACGATGGCCGACGAACTGGCCACCAATCCGTATCTGACCGATGCCTACGTGGAGGCGCTGAGCTGATGGCACGTCCCAAGCCGCTGTCCGGATTCCCCGAGTTCCTGCCCGACGAGCGGATCGTCGAGCAGACCGTTCTCGACACCCTGCGCGAGACCTTCGAGCTCCACGGGTTCGGCAACATCGAGACCCGGGCCGTCGAGCCGCTCGCGCAGCTGTCCCGCAAGGGGGAGATCACCAAGGAGGTCTACGTCGTGCGCCGGCTCCACGCCGACGAGGCCGACCAGGACGAGCTGGGCCTGCACTTCGACCTCACCGTGCCGCTGGCCCGCTGGGTGCTCGAGCACTCCGGCGCGCTCCAGTTCCCCTTCCGCCGCTACCAGATCCAGAAGGTCTGGCGCGGCGAGCGCCCCCAGGAGGGCCGCTACCGGGAGTTCACCCAGGCCGACATCGACATCATCGGTCGCGGCGAGCTGGCCGCCCACCACGATGTCGAGGTCCCCCTCGTCATGCTCGAGGCCCTCGAACGGCTCCACGAGCGCATCGGCCTGCCGCCGGTGCTCATGCACGTCAACAACCGCAAGCTGTCCGAGGGCTTCTACCGCGGCCTGGGCGTGACGGACACGCCGGGCGTCCTGCAGATCGTCGACAAGTACGACAGGATCGGCGCGCAGGCCACCGCGCAGCTGCTCGTCGACGAGCTCGGCCTCGACGCCGGGGTCGCCGAGCGGTGCGTGGAGCTGGCCACGATCCGCAGCGACGACACGGGCTTCGTCGACCGGGTCCGCGCCCTGGGCGTCGCCGACGAGCTGCTCGACGAGGGCCTGGCCGAGCTCGTCACCCTCCTCGAGGAGGCCAACCGGCGCGTCCCCGGGCGCCTCTGCGCCGATCTGTCGATCGCCCGCGGCATGGACTACTACACCGGCTGCGTCTACGAGACCGAGCTCGTCGGCTTCGAGTCGATGGGCTCCATCAGCTCCGGGGGCCGCTACGACTCCCTCGCCTCCGACGGGCGCAACAGCCACCCGGGCGTCGGCATCTCGCTGGGCGTCACCCGTCTGCTCGGGCCCCTGCTGGCCCGCGGGCAGTTCGTCGTCTCGCGCCCCGTGCCCACCTGCGTGCTCGTGGCCGTCGACAGCGAGGAGACCCGCGACCGGGCCCTCGACGTGGCGGCCGTCCTACGCGTGCGCGGCATCCCCACCGAGGTCGCCCCGAGGGCCGACAAGTACGGCAAGCAGATCCGTTACGCGGACCGGCGCGGCATCCCGTTCGTCTGGTTCGGGCCGCGCGTCGGCGAGATCAAGGACATCCGCTCCGGCGACCAGCAGCCGGCCGATGCGGCCGACTGGACGCCGGAGGAGGTCGACCTGCATCCGCGCGTGCTGCCCGCGGAGTGAGCGACGATGAGCGGCGAACGAAGCGCCCAGCGCCGTCTGGTGCGCCACGAGGTCTTCCAGACGAGCCTCATGAGCGCCCTGCTCGACGGCGTCTACGAGGGCGAGATGACCCTGGCCGAGCTGCTCGGCCACGGCAACTTCGGCATCGGCACCTTCGAGGCGCTCGACGGCGAGATGATCATCACCGACTCCGTGCCGTGGCGCATGCGGGTCGACGGTGCCGTCGAGCGGGCCGGGCTCCAGGACCGCACCCCCTTCGCGACGGTCACGAACTTCGTGCCCGACGTGAGTCACGAGATCACCGGGCCGACCACCCGCGCCGAGCTCCACGGGATCATCGACCGCCTCATGATCTCGACGAACTACCTGTACGCGCTGCGCATCAGCGGCGACTTCGAATGGGTGAGCACCCGCACCGTCGAGCGCCAGGAGCGCCCCTGGCGCCCCATGGCGGAGACCACCGCCACCGAGCGGGTCGTGCGTCACGAGCGGACGAGCGGGGTCATGGCGGGCTTCCGCACCCCGCTGTTCGAGCAGGGCATCAACGTGGCGGGCTGCCACGTGCACTTCATCGACGACGCCCGCAGCCGCGGCGGGCACGTCATGGACTTCGTCATCGCCGGGGGACTGGTCGAGGTCTGCCTCGGCACCGATCTGCGGGTGGCGCTGCCGCTCACCGACTCGTTCGCCGGGGCCGACCTGACGCCCGCCGACCTGGACGCCCAGGTGCGGGCGGCCGAGACCCACGAGCGCCCCCGGGGGGCCGCTGGCAGCCGCTCGTGATCGGCCCTACAGTGGGTCTGTCCCCGCACCGCCGACAACGGGTGCCGCGGTGCGCCGGAGCAGTCGGCGGCCGCCCTGCCGGGCGCGCCGCCATCCACGAGGCCCGCAGGGCCCATCGCAGCAACGGAGTGCAGAACAATGACGATCGCCATCAAGTACGGCTCACTGGTCGACGAGCCGCTGGTCGACGATGACGGGAACTTCGCCATCAAGGGCAGCGGCGGCGCCCTCGTCGAGCGGCTGCTCAAGATCTTCCCGGGGTCCTGCCTGGTCGGTTACCAGGACCAGCGGGCCAACGGCTTCGAGATCAAGCGCGTCACCAGCCTCGACCCGGTCTCCGACCTCGTCATCAACCTCGACGTCATGGACAGCGTCGGCACCTTCCAGGTGCTGCACCGCAACGGCGCCGAGCCGAAGATCATGAACCTCCAGTGGCTGCCGCCGCGCCATTACCACCACCGGGTCAACTTCGCCGCCCTCGGCCTGAGCTACGCGCTCTTCCCGACGCTGTGCGCCGGCGAGCGCACCGCCAGCGAGGTCACCGAGCTGTGCCACCGCTGGGGGAGC
Organism: Propionibacterium acidifaciens DSM 21887; assembly: GCF_000426605.1. Lineage (GTDB taxonomy): Bacteria > Actinomycetota > Actinomycetes > Propionibacteriales > Propionibacteriaceae > Propionibacterium > Propionibacterium acidifaciens. The sequence continues at coordinate 310,491 of NZ_AUFR01000001.1, read as the reverse complement.
CCCGCCATCCGCGAGCGGGCCCCGATCTCGTGGTTCTACCCCGGCGTCCACGACGACCTCGTCCAGGCGCACCGGGTCGCCGAGGTGCCCACCGTGCTCTACCCGACGATCCACGTCTCGGACGACAAGCAGCCCAAGGTCTTCATGTCGATCGTCTCGCAGGTCGCCGGCCGCATGAAGCTGCGCATGGAGGCCTGCCTGTCCGAGCGGGAGCTCGTCTCGATGGCCGCCATGCGCATGAGCTCGCACTCGTGGACCCATGTCGGCCCCGTCTTCGGCCGCCGCGAGAACTACTGGGAGTCCCTGGCCGGCATGACCGCCTTCCTGTCGACCGCCCGCGAGGAGGCCTACTCGCTGGAGTACCTGGAGGCGCTGCTGGCCGGCGTCATCGGCGTCCTGCCGCGCCGCGAGTGGGTCAAGGGCGTCGTGCCGGACGCCTACCCGTACCTGTACGGCTCCGAGGAGGAGGCCGCCGACATGCTCGAGGAGGTGCTGCGCGACCCGCAGGGCGCCCAGGCGAGGATCGACGAGGCCTCCGGCGGCTCCATCCACGACTGGATCCTCACCCACCACGCCCGCGCCGCCGGCAACAAGGCCATCTACGAGAAGGCCCGGGACTGGTTCCCCGAGGTCTTCTGAGGCAACCGCCCGCCGCGTCGACGGCCCAGGGGGCATCCGTGGAAGAATGTCCCCTGGCCGCCGTACCGTCCATGCGGCGGCGCAGAAGGGAAGACATCGTGATCCGAACCCGTGGGGCGGGCAGTCTGCGCGCATCCGACGAAGGCAAGACCGTCACCCTGACCGGCTGGGTCGCCCACCGTCGCGATCACGGCGGCGTGGCGTTCATCGACCTGCGCGACGCCAGCGGCACCGCCCAGGTCGTCGTCCGTGACGAGGTGCTGGCGAACTCGGGGGCGCACGACCTGCGCAACGAGTTCTGCATCGCCGTGACCGGGGTCGTCGAGCACCGGCCCGAGGGCAACGAGAACCCCGAGATGCCCACCGGCGAGATCGAGGTCAACATCAGCGAGCTCGACGTCCTCAACCCCTCGGCGCCGCTGCCGTTCCCGCTCGACGGGCACTCCACCGTCGGCGAGGACGCCCGGCTGCGCTACCGCTACCTCGACCTGCGCCGCCCCCGCATGCACGACGCCCTCGTGCTGCGCTCGCGGGTGAGCCGGGCCGCGCGCGAGGTGCTCGCCGAGCACGACTTCGTCGAGATCGAGACCCCGACCCTCACCCGCTCGACGCCGGAGGGCGCCCGCGACTTCCTCGTGCCGGCGCGCCTGGCGCCGGGCTCCTGGTACGCCCTGCCGCAGAGCCCCCAGCTGTTCAAGCAGCTGCTCATGGTGGCCGGCATGGAGCGCTACTACCAGATCGCCCGCTGCTACCGCGACGAGGACTTCCGGGCCGACCGCCAGCCCGAGTTCACCCAGCTCGACATCGAGATGAGCTTCGTCGACCAGGACGACGTCATCGCCCTCGGCGAGGAGGTCATGGCGGCCTGCTGGCGGCTCATCGGCCACGAGATGACCCGCCCGCTGCCGCGCATCACCTGGCACGAGGCCATGGACCGCTACGGCTCCGACAAGCCCGATCTGCGCTTCGACCAGCAGCTCACCGAGGTCACCGGGTTCTTCGCCGACACGCCGTTCCGGGTCTTCCAGGCCCCCTACGTCGGCGCCGTCGTCATGCCCGGGGGGGCCTCGCTGCCGCGCCGCCAGTTCGACGCCTGGCAGGACTGGGCCCGCCAGCGCGGCGCCAAGGGCCTCGCCTACATCACGATCGCCGACGACGGCACCCCCGGCGGGCCGGTCGCCAAGAACATCTCCGAGCACGAGAAGGCCGGCGTCGCCGGGCTCGTCGGCGCGAAACCCGGCGACGCGATCTTCTTCGCCGCCGGCGAGCGCACCGCCTCCCAGGAGCTGCTCGGGGCCGCCCGCCTGGAGATCGGGCGGCGCTGCGGGCTGTACGACCCGTCCGACTGGGCATTCTGCTGGGTCGTCGACGCGCCGCTGTTCAAGCCCGCCGCCGAGGCCCGCGCCGAGGGCGACGTGGCCGTCGGCGCCGGCGCCTGGACGGCCGTCCACCACGCCTTCACGAGTCCGAGGCCCGAGTGCCTGGACACCTTCGACACCGACCCCGGCCGGGCGCTGGCCTACGCCTACGACTTCGTGTGCAACGGCAATGAGGTGGGCGGCGGCTCGATCCGTATCCACCGCCGCGACGTCCAGGAGCGCGTCTTCAAGGTCATGGGCCTGTCGCCGGAGGAGGCGCAGCGCAAGTTCGGCTTCCTGCTCGACGCCTTCCGGTTCGGCGCCCCGCCGCACGGCGGCATCGCCTTCGGCTGGGACCGCCTCGTCATGCTGCTCGGCGGCTTCGAGTCGATCCGCGACGTCATCGCCTTCCCGAAGACCGGCAACGGCTACGACCCGCTCACCGGCGCCCCGGCGCCGATCACCGCGGCCCAGCGCCGGGAGGCCGGCGTCGACCACAGGCCCGAGCAGGAGAAGGGCGCGAAGGCGGCCGACGGGGGCTGAGGCCGTCGGCGCTGATCGGCGACGCGAGGAGAAGACGCCTCGGGCATGCGTCCGGGGCACTGGTCCTCGCCCGGTACGCGCGCCACCAGGCGCTGCACCAGCAGTTCAAGGAGGCCGACGCGCTCTGGGAGGAGGCGGCCGGTGACGCCTGCCTCGCCCAGCGGTGGACGGATGCGCAGACCCGGGTCCTCAGCCGCCGTTCCTTCCGACTGAAGTGGAATCTCCTCGCAGCCGACGAACTGCTCCAGGTCGAGATCGCGCTGGGGGAGATGGGGCCGTCCGAGCCGCTCCTGCCCGAGGCCGGTGGGGCGTACGAAACGGGCGTGTCGCGCTCTCACCGCGATCACGGTGCGGCGGCCCGGAAACGGTCGTTCCTGACCAGCCCACAGCGTCGGCATGCCGGCGCCGGCCGACTACGAGGTTCGGCCGACCAAGACTCTGGCCAGAACCGAACCGGTCAAAACCAGTGGTCCCAGACGTTTTCGCACTAGACTGGCGCACGAGAGGGAGGCGATGATGACCGCGACCGTCAAGACCACGGCCGAGCTGATCCGTGAGGAGAGGGCTTGGAACGTCGCCCAGGCGCGGCACAGCGTGGAGATGGAAGGCCTGTCGGTGACGCCCGCCGGACTCCAGGACGCCCAGGAGTACATCGACGGTCACATCGACTCCGACGAGCTGGTCGCTCGCGCGCGCGCCCGCTATGGCCTCGACAAGCAGTCGTGACCCGTACGTGGACCCCGGGACCGGTGTCCTGCGGAACCTGGCCGGGGCGAGGACTCGCGCCGAGCTCCATGAAGTCGAGGGTGACCTTTCGTTCGCCCGCCTGATGCAGCTCTTGGACCACCCGCCGAAGCCGACCGGCGACCTCGACGAGCTGCGCGCGATCCATCGTGTCCTGTTCCAGGACGTCTACGAGTGGGCCGGCCAGCTGCGGACGATCGACATGCGCAAGATCGCCGCGGCAGGCGAGAGGCCGACCGAGCCGTTCATGCCGGTGAGCATGATCCAGCGTGCCGCCGACCACGCAGCGGCCGAGCTGCGCGCCGACAACAATCTCCGCGCGATGGGCCGGGACCAGTTCATCGAGCGCCTGGCCCACCACTACGACCAGGTCAACTACCTGCACCCGTTCCGCGAGGGCAACGGCAGGACCCAGCGAGTGTTCTGGAGCCGGGTCGCTCGCGACGCGGGCTGGCAGCTCGACTGGCGCACCGTTCAGGGCGCGGTGAACGATCACGCCTCCAGGGCCGCGATCGAGGAACGCGATCTCGGGCCGCTCCGCGACATGTTCGACCAGGTCGTCACCGGTGAAGCGCCCACGCAGGCCCGCAGGGACACCGCGTAGAAGAAGATCGAACGCGCACACCTGGCCTTCCACGAGCCGGCACGACAAGAGCCGCCGGCGCCGGAGAAGTCCCACCCCCACCGCCCGTCCCTGAGACAGAGACCGGGCATGGGCCCGGAGATGTGAGGGGCTGCCGTGGAGATCTTCGATGTTGAGCAGCGGTGGCCGGATCTGTTCGCCGGCCTCGACCAGGAGCAGCGCCGCGTCGTGGTCCGAGTGCTCGCCGCCGGCTGGCACGAGGGCTTCTACCCGACCCGCCGCGAGACGAGGAACGTCGTCGACTTGGCCGCCGGCCGGATCGGCATCGACGAGTACGTGGCCCGCTCTCTCGACCCGGAAGGGGCCTGGCATGGTGTTCAGTGAGGCGTGGCGCGGGTACTTCTACCAGGCACCTGACCTAGACCTCGGTTTCCTCGCCGGGCAGGGCCGGGCCTCCCGTTCGCTCGCCGGCATCATCTGGGCAAGACATCCCTGCCCTTCCCACCCCGGTGCTCGCTTGGCCGCCGATCCCGATCCGCGGGTACGCCGCGCCCTCGCTGAGAAGTTGGCGAGGACCGACCCCACTTCCGAGCAGAGAGATGCCCGGAAGATACTCGCGAACGATCCGGCCCACAGTGTCCGCACGGCCCTGCTGGCGTCCGACGCACCGTGAGTGCCTGCTCCCGGCCGGGCGCACAGGCTCTTCGATGGCCCCGACGCGCTTCGCCCCATGGTCCGCCGTCTGTCCGCGCCCGGCGCTATCGTTCACCTCGTGAGCGAGGACCTGTTCGGGACGGTGATGCCCGCCGCAGAGCCGCACGGCCGCGGCGGCTCGCTCGGCGACGCCGCCAGCCCCGACGCGCCGCTGGCCGTGCGCATGCGCCCCCGCACCCTCGACGAGATCGTCGGGCAGAGGCAGCTGCTGGCCCCCGGCTCCCCACTGCGCCGCCTCGCCGAGGGCACCGCCTCGATGAGCGTCTTCCTGTGGGGCCCGCCCGGCGTCGGCAAGACGACGATCGCCTCGGTCGTCTCGCACGCCACGAACCGCCGCTTCGTCGAGATCTCCGCAGTCACCGCCGGCGTCAAGGACGTGCGCCGCGAACTCGACACCGCCCGCGCCGAGCTGGCCCACGGCCGGCCCACCGTGCTCTTCGTCGACGAGGTGCACCGCTTCAGCAGGGCCCAGCAGGACGTCCTGCTGCCGGCCGTCGAGAACCGCATCGTCACGCTCATCGCCGCGACCACCGAGAACCCCTCCTTCTCGGTGATCCCGCCGCTGCTCTCGCGCTCGCTGCTCCTCACCCTCGAGCCGCTGTCGCCCGAGGACATCAACGAGCTCGTCGACCGGGCCCTGGCCGACGAGCGGGGCCTGCGCACCCCCGACGGCGGGCCCTACACGATCACCGACACCGCCCGCGCCGACCTGCTGCGCCTGAGCGGCGGGGACGCCCGCCGCGTCCTCACCTATCTCGAGGAGGCCGCCGCCGGCGCCACCGCGGGGGAGAGCGCCGAGATCTCCTCGGCCGTCCTGGCCGCCTCCGTCGACCGCGCCGCCGTGCGCTACGACCGGGACGGCGACCAGCACTACGACGTCATCAGCGCCTTCATCAAGTCGGTGCGCGGCTCCGACCCGGACGCCGCCCTGCACTGGCTGGCCCGCATGATCGAGGCCGGTGAGGACCCCCGCTTCATCGCGCGCCGCCTCATCGTCCTGGCGAGCGAGGACATCGGCATGGCCGCCCCGAGCGTGCTCCAGACCGCCGTCGCGGCGGCGCAGGCGGTGCAGCTCATCGGCATGCCCGAGGCCCGCATCAACCTCGCCCAGGCAACCATCGCCGCCGCCACCGCTCCGAAGTCGAACGCCGTCATCGTCGCGATCGACAGGGCCCTCGCCGATGTGCGGGCCGGCCGGGTCGGGCCGGTCCCGGCGCACCTGCGCGACGCCCACTACGCGGCGGCCGCCGACCACGGCCACGGCGTCGGCTACCGCTACGCCCACGACTGGCCGCACGCCGTGGCGCCTCAGCAGTACCTTCCCGACGAGCTCGTCGGCACCCACTACTACGAGCCCACCGACCACGGCAACGAGGAGGCGATCGCCGCGCGCCTGGAGACGATCCGGCGCCTCCTCGCCCCCGGCGCCGACGGCCCGGACGAGCCGCGCTGAGGGCCGGCCTGCGCGACACGCCTCGCGGCAAGGCCCGTTCAGCGCCCCGCGGTAGTCTTGGCCGCGGCCTCGTGCACCACGGGGCGTCACCCCCGAGGGACAAAGAGGGAAAGGCACCATGAAAGCTGCTGAGATCGGCCGTCGCTTCCAGGACTTCTTCGTCTCGAAGGGGCACACCGCGGTGCCGAGCGCCTCGCTGCTCTACAATGACCCCACGCTGCTGTTCGTCAACGCGGGCATGGTGCCCTTCAAGCCGTACCTCATGGGCGAACAGCCCTCGCCCTGGAAGCGCGCGACGAGCATCCAGAAGTGCGTGCGCACGCTCGACATCGACGAGGTCGGCAAGACGACCCGGCACGGCACCTTCTTCCAGATGCTCGGCAACTTCAGCTTCGGCGACTACTTCAAGAAGGAGGCCATCGAGTACGCCTGGGAGCTGGTCACCGGCTCCCTCGACGACGGCTGCTTCGGCTTCGGGCCCGACAAGGTCTGGGTCACCGTCCTCGGCCCCGGCCACCACCCCGACTACCCCGACGGCGACGTCGAGGCCCGCGAGGCCTGGCTGGGGGTCGGCGTCCCCGCCGAGCACATCCAGGGGCGCACTCTCAAGGACAACTACTGGCACATGGGCGTTCCCGGGCCCGGCGGCCCCTGCTCCGAGATCTACATCGACCGCGGCCCCCAGTACGGCCCCGACGGCGGCCCCGAGGCCGACGAGGACCGCTTCCTCGAGATCTGGAACCTCGTCTTCGAGACCGAGGTGCTCAGCGCCGTCCGCGCCAAGGACGACTTCGACATCGCCGGCCCGATGGCCATGCGCAACATCGACACCGGCGCCGGCCTGGAGCGCATCGCCTACCTCATGCAGGACGTCGACAACATGTACGAGACCGACGATGTCTTCCCGGTCATCGCCCGCGCCTCCGAGCTGTCCGGCCGCGCCTACGGGCAGGACGGCACCGACGACGTGCGCCTGCGCGTCGTCGGCGACCACGTCCGCAGCTCGCTCATGCTCATGACCGACGGCGTGCGGCCCGGCAACGAGGCCCGCGGCTACGTTCTGCGCCGCCTGCTGCGCCGCTCCATCCGCTCGATGCGCCTGCTCGGCGTCGAGAAGCCGTCGATCGTCGAGCTGCTCGACGTCTCGCGCCAGTGCATGCACGTCACCTACCCCGAGATCGACGAGGCCTGGGCCCGCATCCAGGACATCGCCGCGGCCGAGGAGGCCGCGTTCGCCCGCACCCTGAGCTCGGGCACCCAGCTGTTCGACACGGCCGTCGCCGAGACGAGGGCCTCCGGATCCCTCGTCCTGCCCGGCGACCGGGCCTTCCAGCTGCACGACACCTACGGCTTCCCGATCGACCTCACCCTCGAGATGGCCGCCGAGCAGGGCCTGACGGTGGACGAGGAGTCCTTCCGCTCCCTCATGGACGCCCAGCGCGCCCGCTCCAAGGCCGACTCCCTGTCGAAGAAGGCCACGACGGGCGGCGCCGAGGCCTACACCCAGCTGCGCGCCGCCGGCGAGACGAACTTCGTCGGCTACTCCGAGCTCGACGTGCCCACGAAGGTCCGCGGCCTCATCGCCGACGGCCAGGTGGTCGACCGCGTCGCCGCGGGCCAGACGGTCGAGATCGTCCTCGAGGAGACCCCCTTCTACGCCGAGATGGGCGGTCAGGACTCCGACGCCGGCGTCATCCGGGCCCCCGGCGGCGACTTCGAGGTCGTCGACGTCCAGCGTCCGGTGCCGGGCCTCGTCGTCCACACCGTGCGGGCCGAGGGCGAGCTGGCCGTCGGCGACGAGGTCCAGGCCGTCGTCGACGCCTTCCACCGCCAGGGCTCCTGCCAGGCGCACTCGGCCACCCACATCCTGCACGCCGCCCTGCGCCAGCTCGTCGGCCCCACGGCGACGCAGGCCGGCTCCTACAACAAGCCCGGCTACCTGCGCTTCGACTTCGGCGCTACGCACGGCCTGTCCGAGCAACTGGTCTGCGAGATCGAGGCCCGCTGCAACGAGGCCATCCGCGACGACCTCGAGGTGCGCGCCACCCAGATGCCGCTCGAGAAGGCCCGGGCCATGGGCGCCATGGCGATGTTCGGCGAGAAGTACCCCGACATCGTGCGCGTCGTCGAGATGGACGGCGCCTGGAGCCGCGAGCTGTGCGCCGGCACCCATGTCGCCCACTCCAGCCAGATCGGCCTGCTCAACCTCGTCTCCGAGCAGTCCGTCGGCGCCGGCACCCGGCGCATCGAGGCCCTCGTCAGCACGGACGCCTTCACGCACATGGCGGGCGAGCGCGCCCTCGTGAGCCGACTCACCGGCATGCTGCACGTTCAGCCCGACCAGCTCGCCGAGCGCGTCGGCTCCCTCGTCACCGACCTGAAGGCCGCGCAGAAGCAGATCGAGGACATGCGGCGGGCCCAGCTGCTCGCCGGGGCCGGCGCGCTCGTCGAGGACGCCAAGGACATGTGGGGCGTCGCCTATGCCGCCCAGCGCCTGCCCGGCGTCGACGGCGGCCGGTTGAGGACCCTCGCCGTCGACGTGCGCGACCGGTTCGGCGACCGCCCGGCCGTCGTGGCGCTCGTCGGCGGTGCCGACGCCAAGCCCACCATCGTCGTGGCGACCACCCCGGCCGCCCGCGAGCGCGGGCTGCGGGCCGGCGTCCTCGTCCGCGAGGGCGCGACGAGGCTCGGCGGCGCCGGCGGCGGCAAGGACGACCTGGCCCAGGGCGGCGGCTCCGACGCCGCCAGGGCCGACGAGGCGCTCCAGGCCGTCGAGTACGCGATCGGCCATGTCCTCCTCGGCTGAGGAGCGGCCGGCCTGGCGCCCCGGTGCGCGCCTGTGCCTCGACTGGGGCCGGGCCCGCATCGGCGTGGCCGCCTGCGACCGGGATGGCGTCCTGGCCTACCCGGTCGCGACGGTGCCCAACGACGACGAGGTGATGGTTGCCATCCGGGCGCTCATCACCGAGTACGGGCCCATCGAGATCGTCATGGGCCTGCCCACCGACCTGCGCGGTGACAGGGCCGGCGTGGCGGCCCGCGCCATGCGGAAGAACGCGCGACGGGTCAACGCCGAGACGAACCTGCCGGTGCGGCTCGTCGACGAGCGCCTCACGACCGTCACGGCGGCCCGCCGGCTGGCCTCCACCGGCCTAGACTCCCGGGCCCGCAAACCGGTCATCGACCAGGCAGCCGCCGTGACGATCCTTGAACAGGCGATTGACATGGAGAAACGAGACGGCTCAGCGCCGGGCGAGGTCATCGACAGGGCCTGAAGTCCGATACAGTTCTGGCCAGACCTGATGGGCGCCCGCACGCGGCGGGCGGCCCGGACTCGGCGGGCAGGCCTGAATGATGGGGAGGTGGCGTCATGAAACCGAAACGAGCCGCTGATGACGGCGACCTCGACGACTTCTTCGCAGCGCCCGGCCCCGCGCGCGCCACGAGCCGCGCCGACGACGATGACGAGCCGCACCGCAGACCCGGCCGCGCCCAGGACCCTGACGAGGAGGAAGAGGAACCCGACGAGGCGCGCGAGGACGAACCGGCCGACGAGGACGACGAGGACCTCGGCGACGACCTGCTCGGCGCCGACGGCGCGACCCCGGGCGGGCGCAGGGGCCGCCGCGGCTCCCGCCTCAAGTCGGTCATCGCGGTGCTCCTGTCGATCGTCATCATCGGCGGCGGCGGGTACCTCGGCTTCCAGAAGGCCTCCCAGGCCTGGACGAGCTACCGCGGCGTCGACTACGAGGGCGCCGGCGACGAGTCCACCTCGGTGCCGGTGACCATCCGGGAGGGCATGACGATCACCGAGATGGGCGACACCCTCGCCGCCGACCAGGTCGTCGCCTCGTCCCGGGCCTTCGTGCGCATCGCAAACCAGGACGAGCGCTCCAGCAGCATCCACGCGGGCACCTACATGATGCGCCAGCACATGTCGGCCAGGGCCGCTCTCGACCTGCTCCTCGACCCCGCCAACCTCGCGACGAACCTCATCACGCTGCGCGAGGGCCTGCGCGACTCCGAGGTCTTCGCCCAGCTGAGCCAGACGACCGGCATCCCCGTGTCCGACTTCGAGGCCGCTGCCGCCGACCCCGCCGCGCTCGGACTGCCCGACTACGCCCAGGGCGACGTCGAGGGCTACCTGTTCCCCGAGACCTACACCTACGACCCGGCGGACACGGCCGCCGACGTCCTCACGAAGATGATCGACCAGTTCAAGCGGATCGCCACCGAGGAGGACCTCGTCGGCAGGGCGGCGGCGCTGGGCCGCTCGCCCCACGACGTGGTCGTCGTCGCCTCGATCATCGAGAAGGAGACGACGAACTTCGACTACGGCCCCCAGATCGCCGAGGTCTTCTACAACCGCCTGGAGCGGAACGTGAAACTCCAGTCGGACGCGACGGTCATCTACGCCAACAACATGACCGGGCGGATCACGACCACCGACGAGGAGCGCTCCGTCGACTCGCCGTACAACACCTACACGAGGGAGGGCCTGCCCCCCGGCGCCATCTCGAACCCGGGCCAGGAGGCGCTGCACTCGGCGCTCAACCCGGCCAGCGGCGACTACATGTACTTCGTCGCGGTCAATCCCGACACCGGCGAGACGAAGTTTGCCGTCACCGAGGAGGAGCACGCCGCCAACGTCGCCGAGTTCCAGGCCTGGTGCCAGGACAACGCCGACCGCTGCGGGGAGTGACCGCACCGGCGGGGACCCTCGCGGCCGGGCCGGCCCGACGTCCGCACCGCGGGTCCGCCGCTCGGCCCCGCGGGCTGCTGGGATACTGGAGAGCATGCTGCGTTATCTCACCGCCGGCGAGTCCCACGGTCAGGCGCTCGTCGCCACCCTCGACGGCATCCCCGCCCACGTCCGCGTCTCCTCGGACGACATCCGTCGGGCGCTGGCCCGTCGTCGGCTGGGCGCCGGCCGGGGGGCGCGCATGTCCTTCGAGGCCGACGAGGTGACGATGCTCGCCGGCCTGCGCCACGGCGAGACCCTCGGCTCGCCCGTCGCGATCGTCATCGGCAACACCGAGTGGCCCAAGTGGCGCACGGTGATGAGCCCCGACGAGGTTGATCCCGACGAGCTGGCCGGTCTCGCCCGCAACGAGGCGCTCACCCGCCCCCGCCCGGGCCACGCCGACCTGGCGGGCATGCAGAAGTACGACTGGGACGAGGCCCGCCCGCTGCTGGAGCGGGCCAGCGCCCGGGAGACGGCCGCCCGCGTCGCCATCGGCCAGGTCGCCAGGAACTTCCTCGCCCAGGCCTTCGGCATCACGATCCTCAGCCACGTCGTCGAGCTCGGCGGCGCCGCCGCCCGGGCCGGCGAGCCGCCGCGCATGGCCGACCTCGAGCTCATCGACGCCGACCCGGTGCGCTGCTTCGACCCGGAGGCCTCACGGGTCATGCAGGCCGAGATCGCGGCCTGCCAGAAGGACGGCGACACGCTCGGCGGCGTCGTCGAGGTGCTCGCCTGGGGCTGCCCGCCCGGGCTCGGCGCGATGCGCGAGGGCGACACCCGCCTGGACGCCAAGATCGCCTACGCCCTCATGGGCATCCAGGCCATCAAGGGCGTCGAGTTCGGCGACGGCTTCGGCCTGGCCCGGGTGCGCGGCTCGCAGGCGCACGACGAGATCGTCAACGGCCCCCACGGCATCCGGCGCGCCACCGGCCGGGCCGGCGGGACCGAGGCGGGCATGAGCACCGGCGAGGTGCTGCGCGTGCGCGCGGCCATGAAGCCGATCGCCACGGTTCCGAGGGCCCTGCGCACCGTCGACGTGCGCACCGGCGAACCGGCCGTGGCCCACCACCAGCGCTCCGACGTCTGCGCCGTCCCGGCCGCCGGCGTCGTCGCCGAGGCCATGGTCGCCCTCACCCTCGCCGAGGTCTGTCTGGAGAAGTTCGGCGGCGACTCGCTCGAGGAGTGCCGCCGCAACCACCGGGCCTATCTCGCCCACCTGGCCGACCGCGGCCTGTCGGTGCTGCCGTGAGCGCGGCCGGGGCCGGGCCCGCCGGGCGCCGTCAGGTCGTCCTCGTCGGTCTGCCGGGCGTCGGCAAGGCCACCGTCGGCACCCTCCTGGCCCGCACCTGCGGCCTGGACTTCGTCGACGCCGACGACCGCCTCGAGGCCCGGCGGGGCCGCACGATCGCTGAGACCTTCGCCGCCGACGGCGAACCGGCCTTCCGGGTCTCGAGGCGAACGCCGTCGTCGAGCTGTTGTCCCGGCCCGGTGTCATCGCGCTGGGCGGGGGAGCCGTGACGAACGAAACGGGCCGGCGGGCGCTCGCCGGGCACGAGGTCGCCTGGCTGCCGCAGTCGGTGCGGCAGGGGGTCCAGCGCATCGGCGACTCGACCCACCGCCCGCTCATGACCGGCGACGTCGCCGCCGTCCTGCGCCGCCTCAAGGCCGAGCGCGACCCGCTCTACCGCGAGGTCGCCACCATCCGCATCGACACCGACCGCAGGCACTCCGGGTGCGTCGCCGCCGAACTGGCCGCCGCCCTCGGATGGGACGAGGAGAACCGGGCATGACCGTCGTCGACTTCATCACCGAACGGCCCTACCGGGCCCTCATCGGCCCCGGGGCCCTCGACCGGCTGGGCGAGCACGTCCGCGACGCGGCACTGGTCGGCATCCTCCACGCGCCCCCGCTGGCTTCGGCGGCCCGGCGTGCGGGCGACCTCGTGCGCATCGCGGGGGCCGAGCCCGTCCTCATCGAGCTGCCCGACGGGGAGGCGGCCAAGACCCCGCAGGTGCTCGCCCGGTGCTGGAGCGCCCTGGCCGTCGCCGGCTTCACGCGCAGCGACCTCGTCGTGGGCATCGGCGGGGGAGCGACCACCGACCTGGCCGGCTTCATCGCCGCCACGTGGATGCGCGGCGTCCGCTGGGTGAGCGTCCCCACCACCGTCCTCGCGATGGTCGACGCGGGCATCGGCGGCAAGACGGGCGCCGACCTGCCCGAGGGCAAGAACCTCATCGGCGCCTTCTGGGAGCCCTCGGCGGTCCTGGCCGACACCGGACTGCTCGCCGGCCTGCCGGTCGATGACGTGCGCGCCGGCCTCGGCGAGGTCATCAAGCACGGCCTCATCGCCGACGAGCGTACGCTCGAACTCATCGAGGCGTCCCCCCTCGAGGCCCTCGACCCGACGAGCGCCCTCATGCCCGAGCTCATCGCGCGGTCCGTGCGGGTCAAGGCCGACGTCGTCGGTGCCGACCTGCGCGAGTCCACCTCGGTGGGCGACCGGGTCGGTCGCGAACAGCTCAACTACGGCCACACGATGGGCCACGCCATCGAGGCCGGCGAGCACTACACCCGGCGCCACGGCGAGTGCGTGGGCCTGGGCATGGTCTTCGCCGCCGAGCTGGCCCACCGCGTCATCGGGCTCGCGCCCGAGCACGTGGAGCGTCACCGCCGGATGCTCGGGCTGGTCGGCCTGCCCACCCGCTACCGGGGCATCGGCTGGCAGCGGGCCCGCACGCTCATGGCCCGCGACAAGAAGACCCGCGGCGCCACGCTGCGCTTCGTCGGACTGCGCGAACCGGGCCGCGTCACGATGATCGTCGACCCACCCGAGCGGGCGCTGATCGGCGCCTGGGAGGCCCTCACCGGCTGAGCCGTGCGGCACCGAACCGCCCGACCGGAGACCGAGGAACAGGAGACTGGCATGTACGTCCCCGAGCACTTCGCGCTCGCCGCCGACCGGCTCGGCGCGCTGCTGCGCCGCGTCGGCGCCGGCGACCTCGTGACGAACGGACCCGACGGCCTCGACGCGACCTTCCTGCCCTGGAGCCTCGACCCGCACGCCGGCCGGCTCGGCTGCCTGCGCACCCACATGGCCAGGGTCAACCCCCAGTGGCGGGCGCAGGGCCCGGCGATGGTGATCCTGCACGGCCCCGATGACTACATCGACCCGTCCGACCACGAGGCCCCCGGTCAGGTGCCCACCTGGGACCACCTCACGATGCACGTGCACGGCACGCTCGTCGCCCACGAGGAGCCGGAGTGGATCATCGCCTCGCTCGGCGAGCTGGTCGACGCCCAGCCGACCGACTGGCGGGTGGAGGAGCTCGACCCCGAGCGGCTCCGGGGAATGGTCGCCGCGATCGTCGGCCTCGAGCTGCGCATCACCTCGATCGTCGGCAAGGCGAAGATGAGCCAGAACCGGCCCAGCTCGGACATCGGGGCCATCGCCGACGCGCTCGAGGCGCGCCGCACCCAGGAGGCCGAGCCGCGGTACCGGCGCCCGTCCGCCGGCGCCATCGCCTTCCTGCGCGGGCCCGCCCGGGAGCACGCCCTGGCCCGCGAACGGGCCGTCGAGCGCGCCCGCGCCGCGAAGGGCCCGGGCCGGACCGTCGGCTAGGATGGATCCTCGCGGCCGTGTGCCGCCCGGTTCCGCGACCGCAGGCCGCCCGGCCGGTCGCGCCGACTCCGGCCGCGCACCGCCCCGACGCCAGGAGGGCCCCGCGCCCGGACCGGCCGTTGACAACTGCGCGAAAGGCTTCCATCAGTGGCTACGACCAACGACATCAAGAACGGCACCGTGCTGAACCTCGACGGTCAGCTCTGGCGGGTCCTGTGGTTCCAGCACCACAAGCCGGGCAAGGGCAACACCGTCGTCCGCACCAAGATCAAGAACGTGCTCAACGGCAAGGTCGTCGACCGCACCTTCCCCGCCGACACGAAGATCGAGATGGCCCAGGTCGATCGCCGCGACATGCAGTACCTGTACGCTGACGCCAGCGGCTACGTCGTCATGGACACCGACACCTACGAGCAGCTCACGATCCCCGAGGACGTCATCGGGGACGACAAGGACTACCTGCTCGAGGGCATGATCGTCACCGTCGCCACCAACGAGGGCAACCCGCTGTACGTCGACCTGCCGGCCTCCATCGAGGTCGAGGTCACCTATACCGAGCCCGGCCTGCAGGGCGACCGCTCCACCGGCGGCAACAAGCCCGCCACCGTCGAGACCGGCAAGCAGGTCCAGGTGCCCCTGTTCATCACCACCGGCGAACGCATCAGGATCAGCACCGCCGACGGCTCCTACCTCGGACGAGTCCAGAGCTGATGGACGCAGACGACGAACGGGTCATCGCGCTGGCACCGGGGGAGCACCCCCCGGTGCCCGGCGCGGTGAAGGTGGCCAGCACCGACTTCGCGGGCGCCCACCACTCCACCCGGACCAAGGCCCGCAAGCAGGCGCTCGACGTCCTCTTCCAGGCCGAGCTGCGCGACGAGTCCCTCGACGCGGTGCTCGCGCGCCGTGCCGCCCAGGGCGAGCCCGACGTGCGCGAGTACGCCGCCACGGTTCTGCACGGCTACTGGGAGCACGCCGGCGAGGTCGACCGCCGCATCGCCGAATGCCTGAGCGGCGACTGGACGCTCGAACGCATGCCCCGCGTCGACCGCAACCTGGCCCGCATCGCCGTGTGGGAGCTGGACCGCACCGGCATCGCCCCGCGGATCGCCATCAGCGAGGCCCTCGAACTCGCCAACGAGCTGAGCAGCGACGAGTCCGTCGCCTTCCTCAGCGGCCTGCTGAACAGGGCCGCCGACACGCGCCCCGGGAACGACTCCGAGTGAGCCGTCCGGCCGCGCCGTGGCTGTCGGGGCGGGGCCGGCGCACTGGTATCGTTCCCCCGAGAACTCAGCCCAGGTCTCGTACTCGCGGCCCGCTCAGGGCGGGGAAGGATGGTCATGAGCGCGCACGGAAAAGACGCGATCCTGGTTCTCGAGGACGGCCGGGTCTTCCACGGCCGGGCCTTCGGGGCCCTCGGCGAGACCTTCGGCGAGGCGGTGTTCTCCACCGGCATGACCGGCTACCAGGAGACCCTCACCGATCCCAGCTACGAGGGCCAGGTGGTCGTGGCCACCGCACCCCACATCGGCAATACCGGCTGGAATGACGAGGACGACGAGTCCGGTCGCATCTGGGTCGCCGGCTACGTCGTGCGCGATCCCTCCCGGGTTCCCTCGAACTGGCGCAGCAGGCGCAGCCTCGACGAGGAGCTCGTGCGGCAGGGCGTCGTCGGCATCTCCGCCATCGACACCCGCGCCCTGACCCGCCATCTGCGCGAGCGCGGTGCCATGCGGGTCGGCATCAGCTCCCTCGGTGCCGACGTCGACGCCCTCCTGGCCCGGGTCCGGCGCGTCCCGCCGATGGCCGGCGCCGACCTCGTCCGGCGCGTCACGACGGCGAGGCCCTATGTCGTGCCGGCCCGGGGCGAGAAGCGGTTCACCGTCGTCGCCATCGACCTCGGCATCAAGTCCATGACCCCGCACCGCCTGTCCGAGCGCGGCATCGAGGTCCACGTGCTGCCCGCCACCGCCGACTGGGAGCAGGTGCGGGCCATCGGCCCCGACGGCCTCTTCCTGTCCAACGGGCCGGGCGACCCGTCGACCGCCGCCGCCGCCGCCGAGCTGTGCCGCAGGGCGCTCGCCGCGGGCCTGCCGCTGTTCGGCATCTGCATGGGCAACCAGGTGCTCGGCCGGGCCCTGGGCTTCGACACCTACAAGCTCAAGTACGGCCACCGCGGCATCAACCAGCCGGTCCTCGACCGCGCCACCGGCAGGATCGGGATCACGGCCCACAACCACGGCTTCGCCGTCGACGCGCCGACCGACCACCCGGTCGACACGGCGTACGGGCGCGTCGAGGTCTCGCACGTCTGCCTCAACGACGGCGTCGTCGAGGGTCTGCGACTGACCCGCGACGGCCGGCTCGTCGCCTTCTCGGTGCAGTACCACCCCGAGGCGGCCGCCGGCCCGCACGACGCCTCGTACCTCTTCGACGAGTTCGTCGCGATGATGGCCGACAATGCACGCACGACCACGGCGGGGGAGCAGGCCTGATGCCCAAGCGCACCGACATCTCATCCATTCTCGTCATCGGCTCCGGCCCGATCGTCATCGGCCAGGCCGCCGAGTTCGACTACTCCGGCACCCAGGCCTGCCGCGTCCTGCGCGACGAGGGCTACCGCGTCATCCTCGTGAACTCCAACCCGGCCACCATCATGACCGACCCCGAGTTCGCCGACGCCACCTACATCGAGCCGATCACCCCCGGGTTCGTCGAGAAGGTCATCGCCGCCGAGCGACCGGACGCCCTGCTGGCCACCCTCGGCGGGCAGACCGCCCTCAACACCGCCATCTCGCTGTACGAGTCCGGCGCCCTCGAGCGGTACGGCGTCGAGCTCATCGGCGCGAACGTCGAGGCGATCCAGCGCGGCGAGAACCGCGAGCGGTTCAAGGAGATCGTCGAGGGCCTGCCGGTGGGCGACCCCGAGGTCGCCCGCTCCCACATCTGCCACAGCATCGCCGACGTCGAGCGGGCCGCCGACGACCTCGGCTACCCGCTCGTGCTGCGCCCCAGCTACACGATGGGCGGCGTCGGCTCCGGCCTCGCGCACGATCACGACGAGCTCGTCGCGATGGCCGCCATCGGTCTGGACGCCAGCCCGGTCACCGAGGTCCTCGTCGAGGAGTCGGTGCTGGGCTGGAAGGAGTTCGAGCTGGAGGTCATGCGCGACAAGGCGGACAACGTCGTCATCGTGTGTTCCATCGAGAACTTCGACCCGATGGGCATCCACACCGGCGATTCGATCACCGTGGCCCCGGCGATGACGCTGACCGACCGCGAGTACCAGCGGATGCGCGACGTCGGCATCGCGATCATCCGCGCCGTCGGCGTCGACACCGGCGGCTGCAACATCCAGTTCGCGATCAACCCCGACGACGGTCGGCTCATCGTCATCGAGATGAACCCGCGCGTCTCCCGCTCCTCGGCGCTGGCCTCCAAGGCCACCGGCTTCCCGATCGCCAAGATCGCCGCGAAGGTCGCCGTCGGCTACACCCTCGACGAGATCCCCAACGACATCACCCGGCAGACGCCTGCCAGCTTCGAGCCCACCCTCGACTACGTCATCGTCAAGGTGCCGCGCTTCGCCTTCGAGAAGTTCCCCTACGCCGACGCCACGCTGACCACCCACATGAAGTCGGTGGGCGAGGCGATGGGCATCGGCCGGAACTTCACCGAGGCCTTCGGCAAGGCGCTGCGCTCCACCGAGCAGGGCTCCGGCTTCTGGCTGTCGGACGAGTTCGACGGCGACGCCGATGCGATCCTCGCGTCCCTGGCCCGCCCGCACGACGGCCGCATCCTGGAGATCGGCGAGGCGCTGCGCGCCGGAGTGCCCGTCGAACGGATCCAGGAGATCACCGCCATCGACCCGTGGTTCCTCGACCAGGTCGCCCTCGTCCACGAGGTCGGCGAGCAGGTCCGCACCGCCGATGCGCTCGACGAGCCGCTGCTGCGCCTGGCCAAGCGTCACGGCCTGTCCGACCGGCAGATCGCGGTCCTGCGGGGCATCGACGAGGCGCAGGTGCGCGCGCGGCGCTGGGAGCTCGGCGTGCGGCCCGTCTACAAGACCGTCGACACCTGCGCCGCCGAGTTCGCCGCCCGTACCCCGTACCACTACTCGAGCTACGACGAGGAGACCGAGGTCGCCCCGCGCGAGCGGCCCGCCGTCCTCATCCTCGGGTCGGGCCCCAACCGCATCGGTCAGGGCATCGAGTTCGACTACTCGTGCGTCCACGCCGCCGAGGTGCTCAGCGCCAACGGCTACGAGTCGGTCATGGTCAACTGCAACCCCGAGACCGTCTCCACCGACTACGACACCTCGGACCGCCTCTACTTCGAGCCGCTCACGCTCGAGGACGTGCTGGAGGTCCATCACGCCGAGTGCCAGGCCGGCCCCGTCGCCGGCGTCATCGTCCAGCTCGGCGGCCAGACCCCGCTGCGCCTGAGCCAGCGGCTCGAGGACGCGGGCGTGCGGATCGTCGGCACGAGCCCCGAGGCGATCTTCCTCGCGGAGGACCGGGAGGCCTTCGAGAAGGTGCTCGACGCAGCCGGCCTGCCCGCGCCGAAGTACGGCATGGCCACGAGCTTCGACCAGGCCCGGGCCGTCGCCGAGGGCATCGGCTACCCGGTGCTCGTGCGGCCCAGCTACGTGCTCGGCGGGCGCGGCATGGAGATCGTCTACGACGAGCCCTCGCTGGCCGCCTACATCGAGAACTCCACGCTCATCGGACCCGAGTCCCCGGTGCTCGTCGACCGCTTCCTCGACGACGCCATCGAGATCGACGTCGACGCCCTCCACGACGGCTCCGAACTGTACGTCGGCGGCATCATGGAGCACATCGAGGAGGCGGGCATCCACTCCGGCGACTCGGCCTGCTCGCTGCCCCCGGCCACGCTCGGCGACGCGGTCCTCGAGCAGATCCGCACGAGCACCGAGGCCATCGCGCGCGGCGTCGGCGTGCAGGGCCTCATCAACATCCAGTACGCCCTGTCCGCCGACACGCTCTACGTCATCGAGGCGAACCCGCGCGCCTCGCGCACGGTCCCGTTCGTCTCGAAGGCGACGAACACCCAGCTGGCCAAGGCGGCGACGCTCATCATGCTCGGCTCCTCGATCGCCGAACTGCGCGCGACGGGCATGCTGCGCCCCACCGGCGACGGCGCCGCCCGCTGGCGCGGCATGCCGATCGCCGTCAAGGAGGCCGTCATGCCGTTCAGCCGCTTTCTCACGAAGCAGGGCCGCAGCGTCGACACCCTGCTCGGACCCGAGATGCGCTCGACGGGCGAGGTCATGGGCATCGACCGCACCTTCGGCGTGGCCTTCGCCAAGGCCCAGGAGGCCGTCTACGGCTCGCTGCCCACGAGCGGCGCCGTGTTCGTCTCGGCGGCCAACCGCGACAAGCGCCACATCATTCTGCCGCTCAAGGAGCTCTTGGAGATGGGCTTCCGGGTCCTCGCCACCGAGGGCACCGCGAGTGTGCTCATGATGCACGACATCGACGTGACGCCGGTGCGCAAGTACACCCAGGGCCGCGGGCCCCACGGCGAACCCACCATCGTCGACCTCATCGAGGCCGACGAGGTCTCGCTCATCTTCAACACGCCGACCGGTGAGACCCGCGGAGGCAGGCCTCGAGGCGACGGCTATGAGATCCGCACGGCGGCGATCCTGCACGGCGTGCCCTCGATCACCACCGTCCAGGCGCTCGAGTCGGCCGTCCAGGCGATCCAGGCGGTGCGCGGCGGGGGCATCTCGGTGCGCCCGCTCCAGAAGTGGGGCGCCGACATGGACGAGCACTTCGCCCGACGCGGCTGAAGCAGGCACACGAGAACGAGGAGACCGGTCATGCCCAGTGCCGACGAATTGTACGTGCGGGCCATCCGCTGCGGCTACAGGGAGGTCGTCCGACCCGTGCTGTTCCGCATGCACGGCGGCGACCCGGAGAGGATCCACGGCCAGCTCATCTCGACGCTGGGCCACCTGCCCGAGCCGCTGCTCGGGCTCGTCGAGCGCCTCCTCGGCACCGACCGCGACCCGGTCGACGTGGCCGGCATCCACTTCCCGGGCCGGGTCGGCGTCGCCGCCGGCCTCGACAAGGACGCCGTGGCCGCCGCTGCGTGGGCCTCGCTCGGCTTCGGCTTCGCCGAGCTCGGCACCGTCACCCGCCACGCCCAGCCCGGCAACCCGCGCCCCCGCCTGTTCCGGCTCGTCCGTTCCGAGGCGATCATCAACCGGATGGGCTTCAACAACAACGGCGCCGAGGCGATGGCGGCCAAGCTCGACGCAGCCGGCGTCCGACGCGGCAACAACCGGCTGGGCGCGCCGATGGGCGTCTCCATCGGCAAGACGAAGAAGACCCCGCTCGCCGAGGCCGTGCCGGACTACCTGTTCAGCCTCGAGGCCCTCGCGCCGTACGCCGACTACATCGCCATCAACGTCTCGAGCCCCAACACGCCGGGGCTGCGCAGCCTCCAGAGCCAGCGCGAGATCGAGGAGCTGACCGGCGCGCTCGTCGGCCGCGCCCGCGAGCTCGACCCCGAGCATCCCGTCCCGGTCTTCGTCAAGCTCGCCCCCGACCTGTCCGCCGGCCAGCTCGACGACCTCCTCACGGCCTGCGAGGGCGCCGGCATCGCCGGCATCATCGCGACGAACACCACCATGGGGCGCGAGGGCCTCGCCCCGGCCGACCGACACCTGGCGGGCCAGGCGGGTGGCCTGTCCGGCCGGCCCCTCACGGCGATGGCCCTCGAGCGCGTGGGCTGGATCACCCACCGCACCGGGCTCCCGGTCATGGGCGTCGGCGGCATCATGACGCCCGCGGACGCCCAGGCCATGTTTGACGCCGGGGCCCGGCTCGTGCAGGTCTACACCGGCTTCATCTTCGAGGGCCCCGCCCTCGTCATGGGCATCAACAAGCTGTGCCGCCCGGAATGAGAGCGGGGACGACGATGACGGAGTCCTTCGGTGCGCGGCTCGCCGCCGCCACAGCCCAGCGCGGCCGGCTGTGCGTCGGCCTCGACCCCCACGAGCGGATCGTCCGCGACTGGGGTCTGGACCACGACGCCGCGGGCATCGAGACGATGGCCCGCCGCGCCGTCGAGGCCCTCGGCGAGCAGGTCGCGGTCTTCAAGCCCCAGAGCGCCTTCTTCGAGGTCTTCGGCCCCGCCGGCCTCGCCGCGCTCCAGCGCGTCCTGGGCGACATCGCCCAGGCCGGCGCCCTGTCGATCCTCGACGTCAAGCGCGGCGACATCGGTTCGACGATGGACGCCTACGCCAGGGCCACCCTGGCCGACGGCGCCCCGCTGGCGGCCGACTCGATCACCGTGAGCCCCTACCTGGGCTTCGAGTCGCTGCGCCCGGCCGTCGACCTGGCCCACGGGACGGGCCGCGGCCTGTTCGTCCTGTGCCGCACGAGCAATCCCGAGGGCGGGGATGTCCAGCTCGCCGACGCCGGGGGCCGCAGCGTCGCCCAGCGGGTGCTCGACGCCGCCCGCGCCGAGAACGACCGGACCGGCCTCGACGACATCGGCCTCGTCATCGGCGCCACGCGCGAGAGCGCTGGCATCGACCTGGCGGGCTTCACGGGTTGGGTGCTGGCGCCTGGCATCGGCGCCCAGGGCGGCACCGTCGAGTCCCTCGCCGGCATCTTCGGCGACGCCGTCGACCGGGTGCTGCCGAGCGCCTCGCGCGGGGTGCTGCGGGCCGGACCCGACCCGGCCGCGCTGCGCGACGCGGCGTCCGCGCTCGTCCTGCGCTGAGCCGTCCCTGTCCGGGCCGGAACGCCGGTCAGGACGCCTTGACGAAGGTGGCCAGCGCGGCCAGCGACTCGTCAGGGATGCACTCGGGCAGCTCCTCGCGCGCGATGAGCTCCGACTCGTCGTCGGGCAGGCCGAGCATGCGCAGGACGCCCGCCGCGAGGGCATCGACGACGTCCTCGGTGCTCTCGCCGGGCTCGGACAGGAGCCAGGAGACCACCCCCAGGAGGGATCCGCCGATCGCCGCGTAGGCGACCTCCGCGCTCGGCAGGGAGAACCGCCCGGACCGGATGCCCCGGCCGATGAGGTGTACGGAGGTCTGGCGCAGGGCGCCGTCGAACAGCAGCGAGGCCGGCCCGGAGCGGGTCACGAGCGAGGCGAAGCCGGGGGCCACCTCGGCGACCCGCCCGATGACGCGGAAACCGATCGCCACGGCCCTGGCCGGGTCGTCGACGCCCTTGATGAGCCGTCCCAGGGTGAGGCTGAAGCCTTCCATCGCCTCGGCGAAGGCCACCGAGAACAGCTGCTCCTTCGTCTTGAAGTGGTTGTAGAACGAGCCGAAGCCCACGTCGGCGAGCTCGGTGATCGTCGAGATCGGGACATCGGTGCGCCCCTCGGCGATGAGCTGCTGCGCCGCCTGGACGAGGGCGGCGCGGGTCGCCGCCCGGCGTCTGCCGTGGCGGCCCTTGCCGACCGTGCCGGCGGCCTTCCCCGCTGCTTCGACGATGTTCATCGCACTCATTGTCGCGCACCCCGTCCCGAGCCGCTCACCCGAGCGTCGGATCCGTGGTCGCGGGGAGTGTCGTCGTGCGCGAACGGCCGGTCAGGACGACGAGCGCGACGACCGCAACCAGCCACCACACCAGGAGCGCCGCGATCATGCCGGCCAGGCCGGCGCTCGTGGGCACCGCCATGGCGCGCAGGAGACCCACCGAGGGATCGGTCGGCAGGAAGCCGGCGACCGACTGCATCCAGGCGGGCTGGGCTGACCAGACGCCGCCGACGACGGCCAGGATGAGCACGGCCAGTGCCACGACGGGCCCCCCGATGCGGTGGACGGAGCCGAGGGCCTGGTTGATGGCGAGGAAGACGAGCTCGATGACGAATGCCGCCGCGGCGACGGCGAAGAAGGCCCCGAGCCCCGGGTGCAGGGCGAGGGCCGCGACGGCGCCGACGATGAGGCCGCAGGCCGCGGAGAACAGCAGGGTCGGGCCGAGCGAGCGCAGCGCCAGCTGCCAGGTCGGCAGGTTCGACTCGAAGGCCGTCCTCGTGATCGCGGGGCTCACCGCGCTGAAGGCGATGGCCGCCACCCACAGGGCCACGACCCCGAACAGGGCGACCGCCGAGCGGGTGTAGGAGCCCAGACCGCTCGTCGTGGAGACGAGAGGGGTCGTGACGACGTCGGAGATCTGGTCGCGCTGGTCGGAGGTGTAGCTGGGCACCTGGTTCGAGGCGTCGCGCAGGCTGCTCGCGAGCGTGCCGGCGCCGTCCTTGAGCCCGGTGGTGCCGTCGTGGAGGCTCCGGGCGCCGTCGGCGAGCGAGTGCGAGCCGTCCCGGGCCGTGTTCATGCCGGTGACGAGCTGGTCGGCCCCGCTCTTGGCCGAGGAGATGGCGTCGACGAGGGACTGCGAGGATGAGGCCAGGGTGCTCGTGGCGCCGGAGAGGCCGTCCGCGCCGGTGGCGACCTGCTGGGCGCCGGACTGGAGGTTCGTCGCGCCGGAGGCGAGATCGTTCGCGCCGGCGGCGGCCTGGGAGGCGCCGTCGGCGAGCGAGCCCGCCCCGTCCGCGAGCCGGCCGGCGCTGTCGGCCGCCTCGCCGATGCCGCCGGACAGCCCGGCGGCGCTCGTGCTGAGGGCCGAGGTGCCGGTGGCGACCTGGGAGGCCCCGGACTGCAGGGCGCCCATCTGCCCGCCCAGCTGGTCCAGCCCGTCGGCGACGCCCTGGCAGTACGCCGTGACGCCCTGGGCGCAGGCGTTCGCGGCCTGCTGGAGCTGGGTCACGGAGGTGGCGACGGTGTCGACCCCGGTGCTCACTCCGGCGGCGCCGTCGGCGAGCTGCTGGGTCTGGTCGGGCAGACCGGTGAGCTGCTGCTGGGCGCCCGACAGGGCGCCGGCCAGCTGGGAGGCGCCGCCCGACAGGGTGCTCGCCCCGGAGCTGAGGGTCTGGTTCGCGCCGGCGAGCCGGTTCGCCCCGTTCACGACGTCCGTCGTGCCGTCGGACACCTGGTGGGCGCCGGTGGCCAGCCGGGAGGCGCCGTCGGCGAGCTGCTGGGTCTGGTTCGGCAGGTCGGCGGTCCGGGTCTGCAGCTGGCCGAGGCCGTCGGCGAGGCCCTGCTGGCCGGTCGCCAGGGTGTCCATGCCGTCCGCCAGCGTGCCGGCGCCGTCGGCGAGTCGGGAGGCGCCGTCATCGGCGCTCGTCGTGCCGGCGGACAGTTCGTCGGCCCCGTCCGCCGCTGTCGACAGCCCGTCATGCAGAGTCCCCATGCTCGTGAGGACCGTGTCGACGTAGGTCTGGGTGATCTGCTGGCCGAGCGAGCGCTCGGCGGCGTCGGCCAGTGTCGTGCCGACCTGGGCGTCGAGCAGCGGGGAGTCGGCCGCCGTGGTGATCGTCACGGAGGCCTGGGTGACGGCGCCCGCGTCGTTCCCGGCCACCGAGGTGGCCTTCGCCGAGAAGTCCGAGGGGATCTCGACGGCGACCGAGTAGTCGCCGTCGGCAAGGCCCTGGGAGGCGTCGTCTGCGGTGGTGAGCACCCAGTTGTAGTCGTCGCCGCTCGCGTTGACGAGCTCCTTGGCGAGCTGGCGGCCCATCGGGCGCACCTGGCCGTCGACGGTGACCGGGGTGTCGTCGTTCACGACGGCGGCGTTCACCTTGTCCAGTTGGGATCCGGGGTCGTGGAAGGCGAGCACGAGGACGCCCATGAGGAGGGCGGGCACGCACAGCAGCGCCACCCAGGTGCGCCAGGAGGCGCGTCCCCGCAGATTGCCGATCGTTCGTGCTCTCATCGTGAGGCCTCCTCGAGAAGGATGGTGGATCGGGCGGACCGCTCGTCCGCGCCGGCGGTGTCACCGGTGCGCTGCGGCGCCGGGCGGGCGTGCTGCGGCGGCGGCTCCATCGGGATCTCGACCGGGACCGCGCCGGCGGGCAGCACGTGAGCGACCGAACCGGGGTTCGCGCCGGTGAGCAGGACGCAGGCTCCGTCCGCGACGAGCCGGCCGATGAGCTCGCGGGCCCGGGCCGTGCGGTTCGCGCCGATGACGGCGTCCGCGTCGTCGACGGCCGCCAGCGCGACCCCGCGGTGCAGCCCCTCGGCGAGGACGCCGTTGACGTCCTTGCCGCCGGAGGCCAGCACGCTGCGGGACCGGACCGCGGCGTTGCGCTCGGGCAGCAGGAGCCCGGCCACCCGCGCGTCGCCGTCGAAGCCGGCGAGTCGGCCGGTGAGGCCGAGCATCAGCTCGGACTTGCCCGAGCCCTCCGGCCCGGTGAGGACGGCGATCCGGCCGGGGTGCAGGTCGAGGTCGATCGGACGGTTGAGCGCCGCGCCGTTGCGGTCTCGCACGACCATGGCGCGCGTGGCGACGGCCTCGCGGGGATCGGCGGGCCAGCCCTCGAGCGAGAGCTGACGGGCCAGGCCCGCGCCCTCGACGTCGAAGCGGGGCAGCGCCCTGGCCAGCCGCTCGGGCATCGACCAGGCCCGGTGTCCCAGCAGTGTGAGGACCGCCGGGACGAAGGTCATGCGCACGATGAAGGCGTCGACGAAGACGCCGACCGTCAGGGCCGTGGCGATCGGCTTGATGATGCCGGAGCTGCCCTCGGGGATGAACATCGCGAAGACGCTCAGCATGATGAGCGCGGCCGTGCTGACCACCGGGGCCGCCTTGCGGAAGCCGTTGTGGATGGCCTGCACCGGGTCGCCGCTGTGGACGTACTCCTCGGCGGTGCGCGAGACGAGGAAGACCTCGTAGTCCATGGCCAGCCCGAACAGGACACCCATGACGATGATCGGCAGGAAGCAGATCAACGAGCCGGTGAAGTCGGCGCCGAGCCGCGACGCCAGGTGACCGTCGACGAAGATGCTCGTCGTCACGCCGAAGGAGGCGAGGATCGACAGCAGGTAGCCGATGGTCGCCTTGATCGGCACGGCGATCGAGCCGAAGACCATGACGAGCAGGACGAGCGAGAGGCCGACGACGAAGACGCCGTAGGGCAGCAGGGCGCTCGTGAGCTTCGCCGAGACGTCGACCGCGACGGCCGTGATGCCGGTCACCGCGAAGTCGCGGAAGCCGTACCGGTCGGCCATGGCCGGGCCCCGGTCGCGCAGCGCCTGCACGAGGTCGGCGGTGGCGGCCGAGTCGGGGGAGCCGGACGGGATGACCTGGACGATGCCGTAGGTGCCCGACTCGTTGGGGGTGGACATGGCGATGTGCGCGACCCCGTCGATCGTCGCCAGGTCGTCGCCGAGCCTGTTCATGCCGTCGATCGGGTCGGTGCTGTCGAGCACGTTCACCACGACGATGAGCGGGCCGTTGTAGCCGGGGCCGAACTCGTCGCTGATCGTGTCGTAGGTGGTGCGCACGTCGGTGCCGGCCTCGGCGGCGCTCTCCATGGGCAACGACAGCCTCAGACCGGTGGCCGGCACGGCGAGGGCGGCGACGGCCGCGACGACGAGGACGATGGTGACGAGCGGGCGCGCGGTGACGAGGCGCACCCAGTGGCCGAAGAAGCCGTCCCGGCCGGAGCGGCTGCGGCGCGCCCGCGGGGTGATGCGGGTGCCGAAGAAGCCGAGCGTGGCGGGCAGCAGCGTGAGGGCCACGCACACCGCCGTCGCGACGCCGAACGCCGAGGCGACGCCCATGATCGTGAGGAAGGGGATGCGCGCCACGAACAGGCCCACGAGGGCGATGACGACCGTCATGCCGGCGAAGAGCACGGCGGTGCCGGCCGTCGCGATGGACCGGGCGACGGACTCCTCCGGGTCGAGACCCTGCGCGAGGTTGTCCCGGTAGCGGGAGATGACGAACAGCGAGTAGTCGATGCCGACGGCCAGGCCGATCATCACCGACAGCAGCACCGTCGTGCTCATGATGGTCATGACGCCGGTGGCCGCGTAGACGAGCGACTCGGTGACCCCCACGCCCACGAGCGCCATGACGATCGGGACGAAGGCGGCCAGGACGTTGTGCAGGAAGATGATGAGGAAGATCAGCGCGAGCACGACGCCGATCGCCTCGGTGACGGAGATCGTCGGGATGACGTTGTCGAAGGCCGAGCCGCCGACCTCGACCCGGGCGCCGTCGCCGATTCTCGACTGGAGCTGGGCCGCCGAGCCCCGCACGGCGTCGAGTGTCGCCCCGGTCAGGTCGTTCTTCTGCCCGTCGAACTGCACGGTGATGATCGCCGTCGTGTCGTCGTCGGAGACGGCGCCGTCGACCAGCGACGAGAACGGGGAGGCGACCGTCGAGACCTGGTCGAGCGCGTCGATCTCGTCCACGGCGGCGCCCACCGCGTCCTTCACCGGCTGGGCGCTCACCGAGGAGCCCTCGGGCATGGCGACGACGATCTTCGCCGAGGTGCCGGAGACCTGCGGGAAGACGTGGTTCAGCGTGTCGAGGGCGTTCTGCGAGGACGAGCCGGGGATGCGCACCGTGTCGTTCGTGCCCTTCGACAGCGTGTTCATGAGGACGATGCCGGTGACGAGGACGAGCAGCCAGGCCAGGACGACGAGGACGCGTCGGCGGTAGGCCGCGCGGCCGAGGCGGTACAGGTGGGAGGACATGGGATGCGGACCTTCAGGGCGGGGACGGAACCATCGGAACTGATGAAACCATCATTTATGGTAAGCCCCTCAGGATCAAATCGGGCCTCAGGGCACCCCGCGAGACGTCCTGAGTCGACCCGTCAGGGTCCCCTGGGGAACCCCCCTGAGGCTGTCTCAGGGGTCGAAGGGGTCCATTTCGTGAGGATTTGCCCAGAAATTGGCCACTAACAAGGCACGGAGGAAGAAAAACCGCCACTCAGGGGGTACCTTGTTCCCAAAGCCGGGTCCAAGGAGTCCCCGGCACGTTCGAATGGAGAGGATCCATGGCCATTCCGACTCTTTCGCCCGAACAGCTCCAGTCGGCTCGTTCGGCCGCCACGCAGGCCCGTCGCGCTCGCGCGGACTTCAAGAACAGACTGCGCAGGGGCGAGCTCACGCTGGGTCAGGCACTCGACCAGGCGGCGGGGGACGACGTGCTGGCCCACATCAAGGTCGTCGACCTCCTCAAGGCCCTCCCGCGCGTCGGCGAGAAGCGCGCCGCCGCCATCATGGAGCGGCTCGACATCGCCCCCAACCGTCGCGTGCGCGGTCTCGGCCGCCACCAGATCGCAGGGCTCAAGAAGGAGTTCCACTGACCCATGGGCGAGCAGCGATCGGTTGCCGGTGCCACCCCTCACGAGCCCGGCGGCCGCATCGGTGCCGCACGACCGGGGGTCTACGTCATCTCGGGACCCACGGCCGTGGGCAAGGGCACGGTCTGCGGCAGGCTGAAGGCGCTCCACCCGGAGATCTTCGTGTCCGTCTCGGCGACGACGAGGAACCCCCGTCCCGGCGAGACCGACGGCTCCGCCTACTGGTTCGTCACCGATGAGGAGTTCGACCGGCTGATCGCCGAGGACGGGCTCCTCGAGTGGGCCGTCGTGCACGGCACCCACCGGTACGGCACGCCGCGCCGCCCCGTCGAGGAGGCCGTCGCCGCCGGCCGCACCGTCATCCTCGAGATCGACCTCCAGGGGGCCCGCCAGGTGCGCGGCTCCTACCCGATGGCCACCCACATCTTCCTCGCCCCCCCGAGCTGGGACGAGCTGGTGCACCGCCTCGAGGACCGCGGCACCGAGACGCCCGAGCAGCAGCAGCGTCGACTTCGCACCGCCGCCCGCGAGCTCGAGGCCCGGTCCGAGTTCGACGAGGTCGTCGTCAACGGCGAGCTCGATGAGACCGTCGACAGGCTGGTACAGTTGATGCGATTGTGAGCCCCGCGCTCACGACGCAGTTGTTCCCGCGGCTCGCACCCGGTGTCGGGCCGTCACACCAGACGGGCGCCGGCGCGCCCGTCGCGACAACGATTCCCCACGGGGATTCAGACGAGGGTTGCAATCTTGACCAGCATGACTCCTGAGGGCTCGACCACGCCGTCCGTCGACGAGTTGCTCGAGCACGTCGACTCGAAGTACCGTCTTGTGCTCGTCGCCGCCAAGCGCGCACGTCAGATCAATGCCTACTACTCCCAGCTCGGCGAGGGCCTGCTCGAGAACGTCGGTCCGCTCGTCGACACCGCGCCGCAGGAGAAGCCGCTGTCCATCGCCATGCGGGAGATCAACGCGGGCGTCCTGGAGTACAAGCAGATCGACCCCGCTGCCGAGGCGGTCGCCCGGGCCGAGGCGGCCAAGGACCCCGACTTCGACTTCGGGGACCCGCTGGCCGACCTCGATGCCTTGGCCGACCCCGTCCCCGCCCCGACCGAGCCGGGCACGGACCCGGCCTGAACCGGCCCGTCGATCGTGCCCGCCGCGGCGCGCACGACGCGGAGCACCACCAGTGTCCCCGGGCCGTCGACGGGGCGTCATGCCCGGCTCTTCGCCGGGCGGAAAGCAGGCAGCAGCCAATGAGCAGGTCGTTCACCTCCGAGTCGGTCACCGAGGGCCACCCCGACAAGGTGGCCGATGCCGTCGCCGACGCCGTCGTCGACGGCATGCTCGCCCAGGACCCCGCCTCGCACACCGCGATCGAGGTCCTCGTGAGCAACGGCGTCGCCGTCGTCGCGGGGGAGGCCACCACCGAGTCCTACGTCGACATCGCCGACATCGCCCGCGCCCGCATGCTCGAGATCGGCTACGACTCGTTCGACAAGGGTCTGGACGGCGCCACGTGCGGCGTCATGGTGTCCCTCAACAGCCAGTCGCCCGACATCGCCGGCGGTGTGGTGAGCTCCTGGGAAGTGCGCTCCGGCTCGGCCGTCGACGAGGCCGACCGGCAGGGCGCCGGCGACCAAGGCCTCATGTTCGGCTACGCCTGCACCGAGACCCCCGAGCTCATGCCGCTGCCGATCCACTTGGCCCACCGCCTGTCCGAGCGCCTGTCGACGGTCCGCCGCGACGGCGTCCTTGACTTCCTCGGCCCCGACGGCAAGACCCAGGTCACCATCGACTACGACGGGATCGTCCCGATCGCCGTGACGAACGTCGTCGTCTCCACCCAGCACGCCGAGGGCGTCGACCTCGACTCCGTGCTCGCACCGGCGATCCGCCGCGAGGTCATCGACCCGGTGCTCGCCGGCTATGCGGTCGCCTCGGACGACGTGCAGGTCCTCGTCAACCCGTCCGGACGCTTCGTCATCGGAGGCCCCCAGGGCGATGCCGGTGTCACCGGCCGCAAGATCATCGTCGACACCTACGGCGGCATGGCCCGCCACGGCGGCGGCGCCTTCAGCGGCAAGGATCCCTCCAAGGTCGACCGCTCCGCCTCCTACGCCGCGCGCTGGGTCGCCAAGAACGTCGTCGCGGCCGGCCTCGCCGAACGCTGCGAGGTGCAGGTGAGCTACGCCATAGGCCGCGCCCATCCGACGAGCCTGCACGTCGCCACCTTCGGCACCGGCGCCGTCCCGGACGAGCAGCTCGTCGCGGCGGTGCGGCGGGTCTTCGACCTGCGTCCGCGCTCGATCATCGCCGCCCTCGACCTCCTGCGCCCGGTCTACTCGCTGTTCACCAACAACGGCCACTTCGGCCGTGAGCTGCCCGAGGCCACGTGGGAGCGCACCGACCGCGCCGACGCCCTCACCGCCGCCGTCCGGGGCTGACCGGGCCGCGCTTCGCGCGGGGCTCACCGGCCGGCGGCGTCCGTGTCGGCGCCCCCGCCTAGGATCGTCACCATGACGACCACCGACGCGCCGGCCCCGACACGGCGCATCGCACGCGTCGCTCTCGACGTCCACCTGCCCCACCTCGACCGCTTCTTCGACTACACGGTGCCCGAGGCGATGGCCGACGCGGCCGTCGTCGGGGCCCGCGTCCGGGCACGCTTCGCAGGACGCACGGTCGACGGCTTCATCGTCGAGCTGCCCGACGACTCCGCGGTCGAGCGGCTGTCGCCGCTGTCGCGGGTGGTCTCGTCCGAGCCGGTGCTCGACGCCCACCAGATCGCGCTCATCAGGGCGGTCGCCGATCACTGCGCCGGCGCCTTCGCCGACGTCATGCGGCTCGCCGTGCCGCCACGGCACGCCGCCACCGAGGCCGCCGAGCAACACCCGTGGCCCGCGCCGGAACCATCGTACGTGCCCTCCGGGGCCCTCGAGGACGCGCCCGGAGGGCCCCGCTTCCTCGAGGCGCTGCGCCGGGGCGGTCGGTTGCGGGCGCACTGGCAGGTGCCACCGCGCTTCTTCACCGACCGGGACGGGGCCGACGACTGGCGCCGCGGCTTCGTCCAGGCCTGCGTGGCGGCCCTCGACGCCCACCGCGGCGTCCTCGTCCTCGTGCCCGACGTGCACGACGTGCGACGCATGCGCGACGCCCTCACCGCCTGCCTCGGCGACGGCTGCGTCGCCGAGCTCCACTCCGAGTCGGGGCCGGCCGCCCGCTACCGCACCTACTTGGCAGCAAGCAGGGGGCGGGCACGCGTCATGGTGGGCACCCGGGGGGCCTGCTACGCGCCCCTGCACGACCTCGGGCTCATCTGCCTGTGGGACGACGGGGACGACCTGTTCGCCGAGCCCCGGGCCCCCTACCCGCACGCCCGCGACGTCGCCGCCCTGCGCGCCGCGGCCGAGCCGTGCGCCCTGCTCTACGCGTCCTACGCGCGCTCCTGCGAGATCGAGCGCTGGGTCGAGTCCGGCTGGCTGGTCCCTCTGGCCTCGCCCGCCGCGACGACGCGCCGCGTCTGCGCCGTGGTGCGCGTGGCGGCGGACTCGGACGAGGAGCTGCGCCGCGACCCGATGGCCTCCGCCGTGCGGATCCCGCGGCGCGCCTTCGAGACGATCCGCGCCGGTCTTGCCTCGGGCCCGGTGCTCGTCCAGGTGCCCCGCTCCGGCTACCTCGCGGCCCTCGCCTGCGCTGACTGCCGCGCTCCCGTCCGGTGCCGCGGCTGCAACGGGCCGGTTCGGGCCGACCGTCTGCCCGATGGCGGCCGCAGGCTCTCGTGCCGGTGGTGCGGACGCACGATGACCTCTTGGCAGTGCCCGCGGTGCGGATCCGCCCGGCTGCGGGCCCCGCTCGTGGGCTCGCGGCGCACGGCCGAGGAACTCGGCAGGGCCTTCCCCGGGGTCGTCCTCGTCGACAGCTCCGGTCAGACCGTGCGCGAGAGCGTCGGCGAGACGCCGGCGCTCGTCGTGGCGACCCCGGGCGCCGAGCCGGTCGCACGGGCCGGCTACGCGGCCGCCGTCCTGCTGGACGGCTCCCTCATGCTCGGCAGGGCCGACCTGCGCGCAGCCGAGGAGGCGCTGCGGCGCTGGCTCTCCGCCGTCGCGCTCGTCCGCCCCGCGGCAGAGGGCGGCTCCGTCTGCCTCGTCGGCCCCCCGCAGGACGCTCCGGTGCAGGCCCTCGTCCGGCTCGACCCGGCGGGTTTCGCCGCCCGCGAGCTGGCCCAGCGCGCCGAGGCGGGCCTCCCGCCGGCCACGGCCATGTGCGCCGTCGAGGGGCCCGAGCGCGTCATCACCGACTTCGCCCGGCTCGCCGCCTGGCCCGAGTGCGCCGAGGTGCTCGGCCGGGTCGAGCTCCCGCCGTCCGAGCCGGGGGCCGAGCCACTGTGGCGGTTGCTCGTCCGGGCGCCGCGGCGGGCCGGGGGCGAGCTGGCGGCCGCC
Source organism: Propionibacterium acidifaciens DSM 21887 (assembly GCF_000426605.1). Lineage (GTDB taxonomy): Bacteria > Actinomycetota > Actinomycetes > Propionibacteriales > Propionibacteriaceae > Propionibacterium > Propionibacterium acidifaciens. Next base: position 277,513 of record NZ_AUFR01000001.1, on the reverse strand, counting down.
GCCAAGAAGGCCCTCGCGGTGCGCAGCGCGCACAAGGAGCCGGGGGCCGTAAGGGTGCGCATCGACCCGGTCGACCTGTCCTGACGGCGGGTCCGCCCGGAGCGGCGGTCGGACCGCCCGCCCGGAGCGGAGCCTGGGTAGGCTGTGGCACCGAGCGGGGGAGCGAGAAGGAGGGGCCCATGCGCATCGTCTTCGCCGGCACGCCTGGGACGGCGGTCCCCGGTCTGCGGGCACTGACAGGGGCCGGGTACGACGTCGTGGCCGTCGTCACCAGGCCCGACGCGCCGAGCGGGCGGGGGAGGCGACTCAGGGCCTCGCCCGTCGCCGATGCCGCGCAGGAGCTGGGCATCGAGGTGCTCAAGCCGTCGCGCCCGCGCGACGAGGACTTCGTCGCGCGCCTCACGGCGCTCGCCCCCGATGTCTGCGCCGTCGTCGCCTACGGCGCCCTCATCCCCGAGCACGTCCTGGCCGTCCCGGCCCACGGCTGGGTGAACCTGCACTTCTCCCTCCTTCCCGCTTGGCGAGGCGCCGCCCCCGTGCAGCGGGCACTCATGAACGGCGACACCGTCACCGGCGTCACCACCTTCAGACTCGTCCCGGCCCTCGACGCAGGCCCCATCCACCGCCAGCTGCGCGTGCCCGTCGGCACCGACGAGACGGCCGGCGAGCTGCTCGACCGACTGGCCGTCCTCGGCGCGGACGTGCTCGTCGGCACCATGGCCGACATCGAGGCCGGACTCGCCCCCGTCGAGCAGGACGACGAGGCCGCTACGACGGCCCCGCGGATCGAGGTCGCCGAGGCCCGGCTCGACTGGACCGTGCCCGCCGCCCGGCTCGCGCGCACCGTCCGCGGCACCAGTCCCCATCCCGGCGCTTGGACGCTGCTCGAGGGACGGCGCTTCAAGGTGCTGGCCGCCCGCGTCGACGACCCGGCCTCAGCGGGCCCCCACCCCGGCGCGCTCGCCCCCGGATGCATCGAGGCCGACGCCAGGCACCTGTGGGCCGGCACCGGAGACGGGGCGCTCGAGCTCGTCCGCGTCCAGGACTTCGGCAGGAGGGCCATGAGCGGGGCCGACTGGGCGCGTGGCGCCAGACCAGCCCTCGGCGCCCGCTTCGACGACGGCGGGCGGGAACCGGCATGAACGACCACGGCCGCCCCCGCAGCGGACGCGGGCGGTTCCCGCACAACCCGTCCCGGCACGAAGCCGGACGCGCGCGGGCCCGCCGTCCCCTCGACCGGCCCAGGCGCACCGCGCTCGAGGCACTGCGCGACATCGACCGCGGCGACGCCTACGCCAACCTCGCCTGCAGCCGCGTCCTGGACGAGCAGCGGATCACCGGCCGCGACGCGGCCTTCGTCACCGAACTCGTCTTCGGCACCTGCCGCATGGCCGGCAGCTACGACGCCATCATCGAGAAGGCCTCCGGACGCGACCTCGACGAGCTCGAGCCCGATCTCGTCGACGTGCTGAGGCTCGGCGCCCACCAGGGCCTGACCATGCGCGTGCCCGACCGTGCGGCCGTCGACACGAGCGTCGACCTCGCCGCCCACGTCGTGGGGGAGCGCGCCTGCGGCATCACCAACGCCGTCATGCGCCGGATCGTCGCTCGTCCGTTCGAGCAGTGGTGTGCGCTCATCGCCGGCGCCGATCCGGCCCGCGAGCGCGAACTGCGCACCGGCCACCCGCGGTGGATCATCGACGCCTACGCCGAACTGCTCGACCCAGACGAACTCGAGCCGGCCCTGGCGGCCGACAACGCGGCCGCCGAGCCCACGCTCGTCGTACGCCCCGGCCTGTGCGAGCGCGACGAGCTCGCCGAGGCCGGAGCCGTTCCCACCCGCTGGTCGCCGTGGGGCGCCCGGCGCGCCGGCGATCCGTCCGAGGTCGAGGCGGTGCGCACCGGCCGCGCCGGCGTGCAGGACGAGGGAAGCCAGCTCGTCTGCCTGGCACTGAGCCGCGCCCCGGGCCTGCGCGGACCGCGCTGGCTCGACCTGTGCGCCGGCCCCGGCGGCAAGAGCGCCCTCCTGCGTGGTCTCGCCGACCGCCACGGCGCCTTCCTCGTCGCGAACGAGGCCCAGCCGCACCGGGCCCGCCTCGTGAGGCTCGCCCTGCGCCGCTACGATCGGCGCGGTCACCAAGTGATCGTCGCCGACGGCGGCGAACCGGCCTGGGACGAGGCCGCCTTCCAGACCGTGCTCGCCGACGTGCCGTGCTCGGGCCTGGGCGCCCTTCGGCGACGCCCGGAGTCGCGGTGGCGCCGCGACCCGGCCGACCTCGACGAGCTCGTTCCGCTGCAGAAGGACCTGCTCGACGTCGCCCTCGGCTCAGTGCCCTCCGGCGGGCTGGTGGCCTACGCCACCTGCTCGCCGCATCGTGCCGAGACCGCCGACGTCGTGGCCGGCGTGCGTGACCGGGTCGAGCTGCTCGATGCCCCGGCCCTCATCCCAGAAATACCCGGGGCTGCCGCGGCCACCGATCCCCGCTTCGTCCAGCTGTGGCCCCACAGGCACGGCACCGATGCCATGTTCCTGGCGCTCATGCGCAAGCGATGAGCGATGTCAGGGCCCGGATGGCCCAACCGTGTGAACGGCATCGTCGCAGCCGGGGGAGATCATGTCGGGACGCCAACTGCTGATCGGAGTGATGAACAGGTTCGCAGGGCCGTGACAACTGATGCGGATATGCGGACGGATCTCTGTGCGATGCCATGTGCCGAAGCGATCGAAGAAGCAGAAGCAGGGGACGAACCCGCCACTCCATTGAAAAATCAGGGGGGATTCCATGGATGCATCAATGGCCGCCATGGAACAGGATCGTTTCTGGTTTCGCGGAGTGGGAGGTGCTCGAAGTCGTAGTCGAAGGCGCGGCCGGTGACGTATGAGGCGAACGCGCCGAAGGTTTCTTCGGGGGTCTCGTGCTGGATGGTCGCGATGTTGTTCTTGGCCGCGTTCCAGACGTGCTCGGCCGGGTTGTGGTCGGGCGCGTACGGCGGCAGATGGGTCGGTGTGATGCGTTCCAGCAGCTGACCGGGCTCGTGGAGGCCGGTCGACGCTTTCGCGTGGTGGAATCGGGCGTTGTCCAGGACGACAGCGATCTTCTCTGTCTCGGTTTCTCGTTGGAGTCGTTCCAGCGCGAGGATCGTCTGCTCGGTGTTCTGGTTCCCCTCGATCGGGTACAGTTTGACTTTTTTGCTGGTCAGCGAGAGGGCGCCGAAGAAGGACTGGGACGTCTTCTGCCGGTCCACGGACAGTTTGGTGCGTTGTCCTTTCGGGGGCTGCATGCGGCGGGTCCAGGCCTCGTGCTCCAAGCGGACCTCGTCTGCCGTGCAGACCTCCCAGCCTTGGTCCAACAAGCTTTTGACTTGGGTCTTCACCTCGGTCATGCGTCGGGTGGTGGCTTTCTCGTCGCGGTGCTCGCCGAACGGGTCCGGGCGGTTCGGGGCTCGGCCCGCAGAACCGCAGGAGCAGCCGGTACGAGAAGTCCGACTGGTGTTCCACGTCGAACAGGGTCTTCACGGCGTCACGTATCGCCGGGGCGTCCCAGAACTCGGCGCGGACGCCCGTCCGGGAGGGCGGCTGGGCCAAGATGGCCTTGAGTTCTTCCTTCTGGGTGCGAGTGAGTTTCGCCGCGTTCTGGTTCCCGGCATGGCCGGTCAGCACCGAGCACATCCTGGTGGCCTGCCACTCGGCCAGCCATTCCTGCACGGTCCGCTCCGTGCGCTCAACCATTTCAGCGATGATATCCACATCAACGCCACGGGAGGCGTACAGAATCGCTTCTGCTTTCATCCGAACCAGCACACGATTGTCGGAACGCTTCTTCCACCTGATCAGGACGGCTGTTTCTTCCGGGGTGACCCCGACCTGCATGTCCCGATCATATCCGGAACAGCACAGGAAATCCACGAAAAATACGGTTTCGTTTCATGTCAGCCATACGAAGCAATGAGGTTTATTCATGGGGTGTAGGTGAATATGATCCCGAGTATTGCTGTGATGGTGTCGGTGGGGCGTCTGCAACGGGGTTTGAGGCTGTGCCAGGTTTTGAGGTGGGCGATGACCTGTTCGATCTGCCATCTGATCTTGTTGATGGCCCGGTTGTAGTTCTTGTCGGTTTCTGGTTGGGGTGGTCCGGCTGGTTTCTTGACGGGGGGTGGTCATGTCCCAGTCCGACGTATCCCTTGTCTGCGGTGTGCCGGGTGTGAGAGGACATCTGGTCGGATCATTGCTCTGAGGGTCATCGCTGCTGTCGAGGAGGCCGGATTCGGTGAGGGCCCGCGCGTCGTGGGTGCGGCCGGGCACCGGGTCGGGGGCCAGGCGGGGTGTCCGGTCGGGGAGCAGGCCACCTGGAGGTTGACTCCGGTGGTGTGGTGTTCGCCGGAGTGGAGTTCGGGCTTGTCATGCCAGGCCCAGCAAGGTATGGGGGTGCCGTCGATGATCAACCGGGTGCCCGGCTCGAGGTCGTCTGCGGTGGAGGCGTTCTCGGCCGGGGCAGCGGCGATCGGGGGCGTCTGGGCGGACAGGACTCCGGAGACGGTGGGTTGGGAGATTGCGAACGGTTCGGCGAGGGACTCCTGTCCGAGGTTGTGGCGCAGGCTGGCCAGAACGAGTCGGATGCTCCGGTGGGGGCCGAGCCTGCGTGATCCGGCCGCCGGCGGGTCACCGCCGGTTGCCGCGTGGATCTTCTGGCACAGGTCTTGTATCCGGGCGTGAGTCAGTCGTGTGATGGCATGCGGTTCGCGGTCTGCTCCTTGATTGTTTTTGGTCACGCATTAATCATCTCGGGACAGGCCGCCCTTCGTCTTCTGCGACACGCCTCAGCGAAGTCACCGACAACAGCTCAGATCAACCCTATGAAATACGCCTCAATGTCGATGCGGTGCGAGACGCAATCGAGGTCGATGACTCTTCGATCCCTCTCCGAGGGTGCGGTTTCTGGGGCCTGGCCCCGTGCGGTTTGCTCGTGGGGGGTCGACCGAGTCGTGGTTCGAGTGCTGCTGTGGGGGCGTCTGGGGGCGCACTGGTGGGGCGGGGCGTCTGCAGCGGGTCCTGAGGGCGTGGGAGGCTGATGACAGTGAGCTTCGGCGAGGGAGATCGGCCGGGGCCCGCGGAAGAGTGGGTGGCCCGGTGCGCGGCGGTGTTCCGCGGACACCACCGTCCTGCCACTCGAGGCACGTGATCCGGCTGGTCCGCCTCCCGGCCATGACCCTAGACTTGCCCCGTGACCATGCGCATCACGCCCAGCGTGCTCAACGCCGATCTGTCCGACCTCGCAGGCACCCTCGCGAGGATCCCCAGCAGCGACGCCGTGCACGTCGACATCATGGACAACCACTTCGTGCCGAACATGACCTTCGGCCTGCCCGTCGTCGAGGCCCTGCGTCGGCGCACCGAGCTGCCGATGGACATCCACCTCATGGTCGACAATCCCGACGTCTACGCGCCTCAATTCGCCGAGCTCGGCTGCGAGTCCGTCACCTTCCACGCCGAGGCCTCTGCCGCCCCGATCCGACTGGCCCGTGAACTGCGCCGCCTCGGCGCCCGCGCCTCGATGGCCCTGCGTCCGGCCACCCCGATCGAGCCCTACGCCGACATGCTCGGCGAGCTCGACCAAATGCTGCTCATGACCGTCGAACCCGGCTTCGGAGGCCAGAAGTTCCTCGACCTCGTGCTGCCCAAGATCAGGCGCGCCCGTCGGCTCGTCGCCGCCACCGGCCAGGACATCTGGATCCAGGTGGACGGGGGAGTCGGCGTCGAGACGATCGGTCGCTGCGCCGAGGCCGGCGCCGACGTCTTCGTCGCGGGCACCGCCGTCTTCCGCGCCGACGACCCCGACGCGATGGTGCGTCAGCTGCGCGAGCAGGCCACCGCGGCCTGCTCCCACTGAACCACGACCCCCGGGTCACGGCCACGGCACCGAGCGACTGGGGCTGCGAATCGTTCTCACCTGACGGTGGTTACCCTGGTGCGGTGAACACGCAGAACCCAGCCATCGACCAGGACACCATCACGGCGCTGACCGAGCGCTTCGCTGCCGACCCGACGGCCCGCGTCGCCCAGAACGCCGTCGCCACCACCGACGTCGACACGCTCAGTCTCGACCGGTCCGTCGTCGCCTCGACCGACCCCACCGTCTCGAACCGGGTGGACAGTTGGCACGCAGCCAACCAGAAGAAGTCCGGCCGATGCTGGCTGTTCAGCGGTCTCAACCTGTTGCGCAGCGGCGTCATCGACCGGCTCGATCTCGAGCCGGACTTCCAGTTCAGCCAGGCCCATCTGCACTTCTGGGACAAGCTGGAGAAGGCCAACTGGTTCCTCACCTCGATGATCGAGCTGGCCGACCGTGCGCTCGACGACCGCACCGTGCACCAGATGCTCGCCGACCCGATCGGCGACGGCGGCCAGTGGGACATGTTCGTCGCCCTCGTCACCAAGTACGGCGTCGCGCCCAAGTACGCGATGCCCGAGACCTTCTCCAGTTCGAACACCCATTCGATGAACGCCCAGCTCGAGAAGATCCTGCGCCGTGGCGCTCTCGTCGTCCGCGAGGCCGCCGCACAGGGCCGCGGCGAGCGGGCCCGCCAAGAGATCCTCGAGCAGGTGCACCGCGTCCTGTCCATCCACCTGGGCACCCCGCCGACCAGCTTCATCTGGCAGTACCGCGACAAGGACGGGAACTTCGTGCGCGGCGGCGAGCTCACCCCGACCCAGTTCGCCGCCCAAGTGCTCACCGTCGACGTCGACGACTACGTCTGCCTCGTCAACGACCCGCGCCCGAGCAGCGGCTACAACCGCATGCTCACCGTCGACCGCCTCGGCAACGTCGTCGGCGGACGTCCGGTGCGCTACCTCAACGTCGCGATCGACGTCATCAAGCGGCTCGCCGCCCAGATCATCTGCGACGGCCAGCCGGTCTGGTTCGGCTGCGACACGGTCCCGCAGTCCGACCGGGAACGGGGCATCTGGGACGCCCGGCTGCACGACTACGAGGGGGTCTACGGCATCGACATGTCCACCACGAAGGCCGAACGCATGGTCAGCGGTCAGTCCGCCATGACGCACGCCATGGTGCTCACCGGCGTCGACCTGCTCGACGGCGCACCGCGCCGTTGGCGGGTCGAGAACTCCTGGGGCGACGAGAAGGCCGACAAGGGCTTCTGGACGATGAACGACTCCTGGTTCGCCGAGTACGTCTACGAGGTCGCCGTGCCGCGCCGACTGCTGCCGGCCGAACTCGCCGCCGTCCTCGACACCGAGCCCGCCGTGCTGCCGCTGTGGGACCCGATGGGCGCCCTGGCCTGACCCACTGGGCCACCGCACGGGCGCTGCGGACGGACCGGCCCGCACCATCGTGCCCGACCGGCCCCCGCGCGACCGTCGGCGCGGGGGTCTGGAAGGCGGACCCCCACTGCCTGCGCAGAACCGCCGCTACTGGCCGCGTCGGCGCAGATAGCGCTGGAACTCGGCGGCCAGGGTGTCGCCCGTCGTGTCGGGCAGGTCCTCGGCGTCCTGCTGCTCCTCCAGATCGCTGATGTACTCGGCCACATCGGGGTCGCTGCTGGCCAGCTCGTCGACCCCGCGCTCCCAGGCCTTCGCCAGCTCGGGGATCTCGCCCGGGTCGAGCGCCTCGTCGATGAGGTCCTCGACCCGGTTCAGCAGGCTCAGCGTCGCCTTCGGACTCGGGGGAGTGGCGACGTAGTGCGGCACCGAGGCCCACAGCGTCACGCACGTCAGGCCGCCCCGGTCGCAGGCCTCGGCGAGCACGCCGACGACGCCGGTGGGGCCCTCGTAGTCGCTCGGGGCGATGCCCAGCTCGCTCGTCAGACGCTCATGGCTCGACGACGCGTTGACCGGCAGGGGGCGCGAGTGGGGCGAGTCGGTGAGCATGGCGCCCAGGATGACGACCAGCTCCGGCTCGACGCGGCGGATGGCCTGGACGAGGGCCGAGCAGTAGGCGCGCCAGCGCAGGTTCGGCTCGGGGCCCGCGATGAGCAGCGCGTCGCGGTGCGGCAGATGACACAGCGAGATGTCGGTCGACGGCCAGCTGATCCGCGGCTCGCCGTCGGCGAGCTCGACTCGCGGTCGGGTGGCCTGGAAGTCGTAGTAGTCCTCGGAGTCGAGGCAGTACCGGGGCTCGGTCGGGTAGGTGTCGGCGAGATGCCTGACGACACCGGTGGCCGCGTCGGCGGCGTCGTTCCACCCCTCGAAGGCGGCGATCACGACGGGCGGCTTGCGCGACACAACTGGCTCGGCCATGCCACCAGCGTAATGGCCGGGCCGGCGGCACGAGAGTCCGCCGGCGATTCCCCGACGCCGACGCACGACGCCGGGAAGACGCCGGGAACGCGTCCACCAGATGCGCGACCCGCCGGGCGTTCCGCCCCGCCCGCCTACGCTTGGACGAGTGGATGCGTTGAACCTGCGAGAGGCCCTGGCCGAGAGAGTCCTCGTCGGGGACGGCGGCATGGGCACGATGCTGCAGAGCCGGGAACTGACGGCCGCCGACTTCGACGGCGCCGAGGGCTGCAACGAGATGCTCAACCTCACCCGCCCCGACGTCGTGCGCGCCGTCCACGACGGCTACCTGGACGCGGGCTCCGACGTCATCACGACGAACACCTTCGGCTGCAACTGGGCGAACCTGACCGAGTACGGCCTCCAGGAACGCCTCGGCGAACTCGCCGCGGCGGGCGCGCGCATCGCCCGGCGGGCGGCGGACGAGGCCCCTGGACGGCGCTGGGTCAGCGCATCGGTCGGGCCGGGCACCAAACTGCCGAGCCTCGGCCAGACCGACTTCACCACTCTCGAGAACGCCTACGAGACACAGCTCGACGCGATGATCGCCGAGGGCATCGACGGCATCCGGCTCGAGACCTGCCAGGACCTGCTCCAGGCGAGGGCCGCCGTCATCGCCGCGCGGCGCGCCTGCGCCCGGGCCGGCGTCGACCTGCCGATCACCGTCTCGGTGACCGTCGAGACCACGGGCACGATGCTCGTCGGCAGCGAGATCACCGCCGCCCTGGTGGCCCTGGAGCCACTGGGCATCGACATGATCGGCATGAACTGCGCCACCGGTCCCGCCGAGATGCGCGAGCACCTGCGCGCCCTGGCCTCCCACGCCCGGTGCGCCCTCATGGCGATGCCCAACGCCGGCATGCCCGAGATCACGCTGAGCGGAGCCCGTTACCCGCTGACGCCCGACGAGCTCGCCGACAGCCTGCTGGAGTACACGGAGGACTTCGGCCTGTCCCTCGTCGGCGGCTGCTGCGGCACGACCCCCGAGCACATCGCCGCCCTGCGCCGCGCCATCGGCACCGACCGCCCCGTCGCCGAACGCAGCCCCGAGCCCCTCAACGCCGTCTCGAGCCTGTACTCGGCCACCGAGCTGACCCAGCAGACCAGCTATCTCGCGGTGGGGGAGCGCACCAACGCCAACGGCTCGAAGGCTTTCCGGCAGAGGATGCTCGCCGGCGACCTCGACGGCTGCGTCGAGATCGCCCGTGCCCAGACCAGCCAGGGCGCCCACGTGCTCGACCTGTGCGTCGACTACGTCGGACGCGACGGCGCGCAGGACATGGCCGCGCTCGCCGCGCGCTTCACCACCGACGTGACACTGCCCGTCATGATCGACTCGACCGAGCCGGCGGTCGTCCGGGCCGGCCTCGAGCACCTGGCCGGGCGCTCCATCATCAACTCGGTCAACTTCGAGGACGGCGACCGCCCCGACTCCCGCATCAACCAGGTGATGCCCCTGGTGGCCGAGCACGGGGCCGCCGTCGTCGCCCTGACGATCGACGAGGAGGGCCAGGCCCGCACCGCGCGCTGGAAGCTGCGGGTCGCCGAGCGCCTCATCGCCAAGCTCACCGGCGACTACGGCATGGACGAGGCCGACATCCTCGTCGACTGCCTCACCTTCCCGATCGCCACGGGTCAGGAGGAGACCCGCCGCGACGGCATCGAGACGCTCGAGGCCATCGCCGGGCTCACGAGGCGCCACCCGCGCGTCCACACGACGCTCGGCGTCTCCAACATCTCCTTCGGCCTCAACCCGGCGGCCCGGGTCGTGCTCAACTCCGTCTTCCTCCACGAGGCCGTCGAGGCGGGACTCGACTCGGCCATCGTCCACGCCGCGAAGATCATGCCGATGGACCGCATCCCCGACGAGCAGCGCCGGGTGGCGCTCGACCTGGTCCACGATCGCAGACACCCCGGCTACGATCCGCTGGCGCGGATGCTCGAGCTCTTCGAGGGCGTCTCGGCGGCCGATGTGCGGGCCGGCAGGGCGGCCGAACTCGCCGCCCTGCCCCTACCGCAGCGGCTGCACCGGCGCATCGTCGACGGGGAGACCGACGGCCTGGACGCCGACCTCGACGAGGCCCTCATGACCCGCGACCCGCTCGACATCATCAACAACGACCTGCTGGGCGGCATGCGGGAGGTCGGCGAGCTGTTCGGTTCGGGCCGCATGCAGCTGCCCTTCGTCCTCGCCTCGGCCCAGACGATGAAGCGGGCTGTCGCCCACCTCGAGCCGCACATGGACGCCGTCGGCGGCGTCGACAAGGGCACCCTCGTGCTCGCCACGGTCAGGGGCGACGTCCACGACATCGGCAAGAACCTCGTCGACATCATCGTCTCGAACAACGGGTACCGGGTCGTGAACCTCGGCATCAAGCAGTCCATCGACGCGATCATCGAGGCGGCCGAGGCCAACGGCGCGGACGCCATCGGCATGAGCGGACTGCTCGTGAAGTCGACGATGGTCATGCGCGACAACCTCGCCGAGCTCGACCGGCGCGGCCTCGGCCGGAAGTACCCGGTGCTGCTCGGCGGCGCCGCTCTCACCCGCGGCTTCGTCGAGCACGACTTGGCCGGCGAGTACAGCGGCCAGGTGCGCTACGCCAAGGACGCCTTCGAGGGGCTGTCGCTCATGGCGAAGGTCATGGCCGTCAAGAACGGCGAGCCGGGCGCGGCCCTGCCCGAGCCGCGGGCGCGCCGGGTGCCGGTCTGTCGGCCCGACCGCGCCGACGCCCCCGGACCCGCCCCGCGGCGCTCGGCCGTCACCCGCCCGGTGCCCGGCGGCGTCGAACCGCCGACCCCGCCGTTCTGGGGCACCCGCGTGGCCAAGGGCATCGGCCTGGACGAGATCGCCGCCTGGCTCGACGAGCGGGCCCTGTTCCGAGGCCGCTGGGGCCTGCGCGCCGACGACGACCGCTCCTACGAGCAGGTCGTGGCCAGCGACGGCACGCCGCACCTGCGCGCCTGGCTCGACCGCATCAGAGCCGAGCAGTGGGCGGTGCCGGGCGTCGTCTACGGCTACTTCCCCTGCTGGAGCGCGGACGGCCGGATCAACATCGTCGATCCGCAGCGTCCCGACGAGCCCGATGCCGTCGTCGCCGGCCTCGAATTCCCGCGCCAGAACCGCGAGCCGTGGCTGTGCCTGGCGGACTTCGTGCGCGACCGCGCCGAGGCCGAGCGACACGGCCCCGACACCCTGGGACTGCAGCTCGTGACGATGGGTTCGCGCCTGTCGCTGGCGACCCGGGAGCTCTTCGAATCGGACTCCTACCGAGACTACCTGGAGCTGCACGGCCTGTCGGTGCAGCTGGCGGAGGCCCTGGCCGAGCTGTGGCACCACCGGGTGCGCCTCGAGCTGGGCATCGCCGCCGAGGACGAGGACATCGCCGCCGTGCTGCGCTCGCAGGACTACCGCGGCGAGCGCTACAGCCTCGGCTACGGCGCCTGCCCCGACCTGGCCCAGCGCCGGGTCATCGCCGAGCTGCTGCGTCCCGGACGCATCGGTGTCGAGCTGAGCGCCGAGAACCAGCTGCACCCCGAGCAGTCGACCGATGCGATCATCCTCACGCACCCGCAGGCCGACTACTTCACCGTCCGCTGAGGGCGGACGCCCGCCCTCAGCGGACGCACACGGAACCGGACGGAGGCGTACGGCTCAACTGCCGCACGCCTGCACCGGGTTCGCCGACCAGGCGAAGACCGTCGTCGCCGAGGTGCACAGCTCGCTCGTGGCGGTACCGTTCGTCATCGGGGCGCCGTGCCCGAAGATCCGTGAGGAGTCGGCACCGAACAGGCGCGACAGGGCGCCGGGCGTCGTGTCGGCGATGATCCGCGTGTCGCCGGGGTCGACGCCCGAATCCGTGGCGGCCTGGCGGAAGGCCTCGTCGCGCCCCATCACCGCGTCTGCCAGGTTCTTGTCGACGGCGGTCTGGGCGTCGTACAGATAGGCGCCCAGCTCGTTGCGGATCGTCTCGGTGCTGATGCCGCGCTCATCGGCGACCCACTGGACGAAGACGTCGTACTCGCGGGCGATGTCGCTCGTGTAGACCGCCCGCTCCTCGTCGGTCATCTCGCGGAAGGCGTTGCCGAAGTCCTTCCCGGTGCCCTGGGTCAGGTAGAACTGCTCGATCGAGTCGGCCGACACGCCGCCCGAGAGGATGCCGTTGTCGATCTGCGTGACCCCGCTGTAGTGGGCGAACGGGCCCATGATGACGCCGATCGAGCCAATCATCGTGCCCTGGTCGGCGTAGATGTGGTCGGCCCCGGCCATCGCGTACATGCCTCCGGAGGCCGCCATGCCCGTGACGTAGGCGATGACGGGATGACCGGTGCGATCCCGGTAGCGCTCGGCGGCCTGCGCGATGGCGCGGGCTCCGGGGATCGTGCCGCCGGGGGTGTCCATGAGCAGGAGCAACCCGTCGGCGTCGTCGGCCTCGAGGTCGTCGATGACGTCGGCCACGTCGTAGCCGTAGGTCGCGCTCGTGTACAGCGAGCTCGTGGATCCGCCGGTCGTCTCGATCGCACCGCTCACCTCGATGGCGCGCAGCGTGTGGGAGGCGCCCGCGTCGCCCCAGACGGTCGTCGTCGCCGTCGTGCTCGCGCTCGTGTTGGCCTCACCGGGCCGGATGATGACGAGCATGACCACCAACGACAGAGCGCTCAGCAGGCTCAGCGCGCACAGGACGACGCCGACCCCGAGGGCCGCGCCCAGACCGGCGCCGAAACCCTTCTTGAAACCGGACCTCCTCGGCTCCTTCGCGTACGGGGCGGGCGGGGCCGGGTGCTCGGACGACGGCGGGGCCGCGGGCGGCGGCAGGAGGGCCGGGTCGTCGAGCTCCGCCCCGGACGGGGCCGAGACGTCGCCCGAGTCCGGGGAGGAGCTCCGGTCGGGGCCGGGCGCGGGACGCGTGCTGTCTGATTCGCTCACTGCTTCTCCTTCGGGTTCGGTGCGGCCGGATCGGCATGGCGATTTGTCGTATGACCGCTTGCAGGACGGGTATGGGAAGGGTAGCCGGACCGATGGCGGTCTGGCCAGCGCCCGGGCCGGGCCGATGGGCCGGAGGAGCGCCGTTCCGTGGGCTGGAAGAATGGCGTTCCGTGACCCACTCAGCCGACACGACCGATGCGAACCGTCCGCGCGCCCTCGAGGCGGTGCTGTGGGACTTCGACGGCACCCTGGTCAACACCGAACCGATGTGGTTCGACGCCGAGACCGAGTACGTGACCGGCCATGGCGCGCCATGGCCGCCCGAGGAGGCCCGCGGCTACGCCGGGGCCGCCTGGACGACCTCGGGCGGTGCGATGCGCGACAGGCTCGTCGAGTACGGCGTCGACCCGTCGCTGACCGCCTGGGGCGTCTACGATGAGGTCACCGGCATCGTCGTGCGCCGCCTGCGCGCATCCGGCGGGCCCATGCCCGGCGTACTGGAGCTGCTGGAGCGGGTGCGCGCCGCCGGCGTCCCGAACGCCGTCGTCTCGGCCAGCCAGGCCCGCCTCGTCGAGGCCGGACTCGAGGTGATCGGGGCCGCCGACGCATTCGACGCGCTCGTCACCGGGCCGATGATCGACCACGGGAAACCGGACCCGGACGGCTACCTCCTCGCCGCGCGCATGCTCGACGTCCGCCCGCACCGCTGCGTCGTCATCGAGGACTCGCCGACCGGGTGCGAATCGGGACGGCGCGCCGGGGCGCTCGTCGTGGGCGTGCCGTCGGTCGTGCCGCTGCCGCCGGCCCCCGGTCAGCTGCGCCGCACCACGCTGGAGGGCCTGACCGTCGAGGAGCTGGAGCGGGCCGTCCACGAGCACCTCGCTGAGCCGGCCCCCGTGGACGTCACGGGCCGCGCCCGGTGAAGCCCGCCGAGGACCGCACCCGGTGGCCCTCACCAGGGGTCGCATCGACCCGCGGATCATGTCGTCCGAGGCCTCCCGGGAAGCCGCACCGCCACCGCCTCTGCCGTTCCCACCCCACTTTCGTGTTGCCACCCGGGCCATGTCCGAGGTGGGAACGCACAGGTGAGGTGGGAATGAGGTGGGAACCGGGAACGACGGGATGGGGGCGGGATGGGCCGGGAGCTCCCTCACTCGACCGGGGGAGGCCAACTACTCTTGGCACCCGGTCCCGTTCGCGGGGACCGGTGAACCACGGAGGGGCCCATGAGCATCGATCCAGCAGAACTGTCCGGCGTTCGGCGCGGGCCGCTCCATGCGGGCGAGCGGGTGACGCTGGCCGACATGAGGGGGCACCGCCACACGCTGCTGCTCGAGCCCGGCAGGATCTTCCACACCACGAAGGGCGCCCTGGCCCACGACGACATCATCGGACGCCCGCAGGGCGTCGTCGTGAGCACGGTCGGCGGCCTGGAGTTCACCGTCTTCCGCCCGTTGCTCCACGAGTACACCGTGTCGATGCCGCGCGAGGCCGCCGTCATCTACCCGAAGGACGCGGCGCAGATCGTGCTGTGGGCCGATGTCTTCCCCGGCGCCCGCGTGCTGGAGTCGGGGGTCGGTTCGGGGGCCCTGAGCCTGTACCTGCTGCGCGCCATCGGGCCGACCGGCACGCTGCACTCCTACGAGCGCCGTGATGAGTTCGCCCAGGTGGCGCTCGGCAACGTCGAGGAGTTCCTCGGAGGGCCCCACCCGGGCTGGACGGTCACCGTCGGCGGCCTCGTGGAGACGATCGCCGATGAGCCCGTCGACCGGGCGATCCTCGACATGCTGAGGCCATGGGACTGCATCGACGCCGTCGCCGAGCGCCTCGTGCCCGGGGGTCTGCTGTGCTGCTACGTCACGACGACCACCCAGATGGGCTGCGTCGCCGACCAGCTGCGTCACCACGGGGGCTTCACCGAGCCGACCATCACCGAGACCACGGTGCGCGAGTGGCACGCCGAGGGGCTGGCGATCCGGCCCGGCCACGGCACGAGCGCCCACACCGGCTTCCTCATCGTGAGCCGGCGCATGGCCCCCGGCGTGCTCGCCCCGGTCAGGAAGCGCCGCCCCGCGCCGGGCGCCTACGGCCCTGACTACCACGGGCCGGTCCCGCGCACCGTCGCCGCCGAGCACCTCGAGGCCAACAGGCGCCGCGCCGCCGACGACTCCGACCGGATCGCCCCCGCGGTCCGCAAGGCGCTGCGCCGCCGCGTCCGCTGACGCGCCCGATAGGCTGGCTGCGATGATCCCTCACACCATTCCCCATGATCCGGAGTCGTTCTGGACGCGGGCCAACGAGTCCTTCGCCGATCTCGTCTCCCGCACCAGGCCCGACGCCCTCCCGCACGCCGGCAGGGGCGAGCAGCTCGCCGCCGGCGGCACGACCGTGCTCGCGCTCGTCCACGCCGAGGGCGTCCTCATGGCGGGCGACCGGCGCGCCACCCAGGGCAACCAGATCGCCCAGCGCGACATCCGCAAGGTCTTCGCCGCCGACGAGAGCACCCTCATCGGCATCGCCGGCTCGGCCGGTTTCGCCGTCGACCTGGCGAAGCTGTTCGGCGTCGAGCTCGCCCACTACGAGAAGATCGAGGGCGCCCCCTTGAGCTTCGACGGCAAGGCGAACCGTCTCGGCGGCATGATCCGCGATCACCTAGGGCTGGCCATGCAGGGCTTCGTCGTCGTCCCGCTGCTCGCCGGTTGGGACGAGCGGACGGGCGCCGGGCGGATCGTCGGATACGACGCCACCGGCGGACACTACGACGAGGAGTCCTTCGCCTGCATCGGCTCCGGCGCGGCGTTCGCCCGCGGCTCGCTGAAGAAGCTCCACCGTCCCGGGCTCGACCGGGAGCAGGCCGCGACGGTCGCCCTCCAGGCCCTGTTCGACGCGGCCGACGACGACTCCGCCACCGGCGGGCCGGACGTCGTGCGCGCCATCTACCCGACGATCGCCTCGGTCGGCCCGGACGGCCTCGACGAGTGGACGCCCGAGCGCATCGGCGAGCTCGCCGCCGCCATGCTCGACGAGCGCAGGGCCGCGCCCGGCGGCGCGCACGGAGGAGAGGAGGCCGGCCGATGAGCATGCCGTTCTACGTCTCGCCCGACCAGATGATGCAGGACCGGGCGGATTTCGCGCGCAAGGGCATCGCCCGAGGCCGTTCGGTCATCGCTGCGCGCTGCGCCGACGGGATCGCCCTCGTCGCCGAGAACCCCTCGGTCAGCCTCCACAAGATCTCCGAGATCTACGACCGCATCGGTTTCGCCGCGGTGGGGCGCTACAACGAGTTCGAGGCGCTGCGCGTGCAGGGCATCCGCTACGCCGACCTGCGCGGCTACGCCTACGACCGCGCCGACGTGACCTCCCGCGGCCTGGCCAACTCCTACGCCCAGCTGCTCGGCGCGTCCTTCAGCTCCGGGGCCGACAAGCCCTTCGAGGTGCAGCTGTGCGTCGCCGAGGTGGGCGAGGCCCCCGGGCGCGACCGGTTGTTCGTCATCGACTTCGACGGCTCGATCCTCCAGGCCCGGGACTTCGCCGTCATGGGCGGCCATGCCGAGCCCGTCGTCGAGGCCATGGAGGGCCGCCACGACGCGGACGGCTCCCTGGCCGAGGCGCTGCGCTCGGCCGTCGCGGCCCTGCGCGTCGGGGGCGAGGCGAACGCCGGCGATCTCGAGGTCGCCCTGCTCGACCGCTCGAGGCTGGGCCGGCGCGCCTTCGTGCGCTTGGACGCGGAGCGCATCGCCGGGCTCGTGGGGGACGAGGCCTGATGGCGTCGAAGCACCCCGACGCCCCGGAGCTCAGCCCCACCGTCGTCATCGGTGCGGGCCTCATCGGGGCCTCGATCGGCTGCGCGCTCACCGGGGCCGGCGTCGACGTGCGGCTGCGCGACCGCTACCGCTCCCATGCCGTCGTCGCGGCGGGGATCGGCGCGGGCTCGGTCGGGACTCCGCTGGCCACCACCGTGCGGCTCGTCGTCGTGGCCGTCCCGCCGGCCGTCGTCGCTCCCACCGTTGCCCGCGCCCTCTCGCACTACCGCAACGCCGTCGTCACCGACGTGGCGAGCGTCAAGCAGCCGGTCCTGGCCGACCTGGAGGCGATGGGCACGGACCTGGGCCGCTACGTCGGCTCGCACCCGATGGCGGGCTCCGAGTTCTCGGGGCCGCTCACCGCGAGCCCGCGTCTGTTCGCCGACCGCACCTGGGTGATCGCCGACGGCACCGGCTCGCCGGAGGCCGTGCGGCGGGTCGAGCAGCTCATCGGCATCTGCGGGGCGCGGCTCGTGCGCCTCGCACCGGCCGACCACGACCGGGCCGTCGCCGAGATCAGCCACGTTCCGCAGATCATGAGCTCGCTCACCGCGGCCCGGCTGGCGGACGCGCCGCCCGAGGACCTGCGTCTGGCCGGGCAGGGGGTGCGTGACGTCACCCGCATCGCGGGCTCCGATCCCGGCCTGTGGCGCCAGATCATCACGGGCAACCGCGCCGAGATCACCACCCAGCTCAGGGCCATCCGCGATGACCTCGACCGGGTCATCGACGGGCTGGACGACGTGAGGACCGTCGGCGAGCTCATCGCCCGCGGCCGGGCCGGCGCGGCCGCGCTGCCCGGCAAGCACGGGCGCCGGTCCGACAAGGCGCTGGAGCGGGTCGTCGTCGAGATCCCCGACGCTCCCGGCGCGCTGGCCAGGCTCTTCGTCGACATCATGGGGCAGGGCGTCAACGTCGAGGACCTGTCGATCGAGCACGGCCAGGACCGCGAGGTCGGCTACCTGTCGATCGCCGTCGAGGCCGAGCAGGCCCAGGACCTGCGGGAGACGATGGACGCGAAGGGCTGGTCGCTGCGGGAGTGAGACGCCGCAGGCCCGCTACGACCGCAACCCACCGGGGGACCGCCCGCCGCCGCTCGACGCACCACCTCGACACACCGCATGGGGACGCCCCGGACCGTCGAGCGGACAGGGGCGAGACATCATGCCGTCAGCCACCGACGAGGCGACGGGACGGGCCGAGCGCCTCGCCCCGATCACCGGCCCCGTCCGGGCCCGTCGCCGAGGGCATGCGCAGAGCGCGGCACGGTGCGGGACGCGGCGCACCGAGTCGTCGGGGCGTCGCCGAGCCCGCATTCCTCGTGAAGGCCCGGGGCGGACGCCCCGACCGGTGCGGGCCTCGGCCCCGGCCCGCCCGTCGGCATGCGCCGGGCCGCCCACGGCTCTAGTCTGAGGGCCAGCCGGTACGCCCGACCGGGGCCGGCGGAACCACCGAGCAAGGAGTGCATCCCATGGCCCAGGCACGCGAACTCGTCATCGCCATCGACGGGCCCAGCGGGGCCGGCAAGTCGTCGACCGCCAGGGGAGTGGCCGCCAGGCTCGGGCTGGACTACCTCGACACCGGCGCCATGTACCGGGCGGTGAGCTGGGCCTGCATGGTCGACGACGTCGACATGACGAGCCCCGACGCCATGCTGGAGCGCGCCAGGGGCGCCGAGCTGCTCATGGGCCTCGACCCGACCGACCCGCGCGTCACGGTCGACGGGCACGACGTCACCGCCGCCATCCGCGAACCGGTCATCGCCGACCTCGTGAGCGCGGTGGCCCGCGTCATCCCGATCCGCGAGCTGCTCACCGGCCGGATGCGGAACATCATCGCGGCCTCGGGCCGCATCGTGGCCGAGGGGCGCGACGTCACAACGGTCGTGTGGCCGACCGCCCAGCTGCGCCTGCTCATGGTGGCCGACCCGGTGGAGCGCATCGCCCGCCGCGAGGCCGAGCTTGCCGGGGCGGCCGGGCACGAGCGCGTCGTCTCGTCGATCGTCGACCGAGACCGCAAGGATTCGACCGTGAGCCGGTTCGGGACCCCGGCCGAGGGCGTCACGCTGCTGGACACCACCCGCCTCGGCCTCGACGAGGTCATCGCAGCGGTCATCGCGATGGTGCCGGGGTCCCTGGGATGAACGGTCCCGGGCGGGGGAGCGAGCGGCGACATGCCACGCATGCCGGGTCGCACCGCTTCTCCGACCCAGTAGGTTGGGGGTCATGTCCGAGCCCGCATCCGAAGCAGCAGCGCCCGCCCGCCCGGTCGTGGCGGTCGTCGGACGACCGAACGTGGGCAAGTCGACCCTCGTCAACCGCATCCTCGGCCGCCGCGAGGCCGTCGTGCAGGACATCCCGGGCGTCACCCGCGACCGCGTCAGCTACGACGCCGAGTGGGCCGGCCGCGAATTCGTGCTCGTCGACACCGGCGGCTGGGTCTCCGATGCCCGCGGCATGACCGCCATGATCGCCGAGCAGGCCGAGATGGCCATCTCGTTGGCCGACGCGGTGCTGTTCGTCGTCGACGCCACGGTCGGCACCACCGACGAGGACGAGGCCGTCGTGCGCGTCCTGCGCCGCTCCCGCAAGCCCGTCGTCCTGGCGGCCAACAAGGTCGACGCCCCCCAGTTCGAGGCCGACGCCGCGGCCATGTGGAACCTCGGTCTGGGCGAGCCCCATCCGGTCTCGGCCCTTCACGGACGCGGTTCGGGCGAGCTGCTCGACCACCTGCTCGACGTGCTGCCCGCTCGTGGCGCCGCGGCCCCCTCGGACGGGGAGTCCGGCCCGCACCGCGTCGCCATCATCGGCAGGCCGAACGTCGGCAAGAGCTCCCTGCTCAACAAACTGGCCCGCGCCGAGCGCTCCGTCGTCTCCGACGTCTCGGGCACCACCGTCGACCCCGTCGACGAGCTCGTTGAGATCGGGGGCGAGCCCTTCCGCCTCATCGACACCGCCGGCATCCGCCGCCGTGTCAAGGAGGCCAGCGGCTCGGAGTACTACGCCTGGCTGCGCACCCAGGCGGCCATCGAGCGGGCCGAGGTCTGCGTCGTCGTCATCGACGCCTCCGAGCCCGTCAGCGAGCAGGACCTCAAGATCCTCTCCGGGGTCGAGGAGGCCGGACGCGGCACGGTCATCGTCTTCAACAAATGGGACCTGCTCGACGAGGAGCGCCAGCGCTATCTCGAACGCGAGATCGAGCGCGACCTGCGGGCCTGGTCCTGGGCGCCCACCGTCAACATCTCGGCGCTGACCGGCCGGGGCGTGCAGCGCCTTGCCAGGGCCGTCGATGTCGCGCTGGAGGGCTGGGGGATCCGCATCCCCACCGGCAGGCTCAACGCCTTCCTCGGGCGCATCGTCGCGGCCAACCCGCACCCGGTGCGCGGCGGGAAGCAGCCGCGCATCCTCTTCGGCACTCAGACGCAGAGCCGCCCGCCCACTGTCGTCCTGTTCACCTCGGGCCGGCTGGACGCCGGCTACGTGCGGTTCGTCGAGCGCCGCCTGCGCGAGGAGTTCGGCTTCGCGGGCTCCCCGGTGCACGTCGAGGTGCGGGCCAGGGCCGGGCGCAGGGATCGCTGACCGTGCCCGCCCGGCCGGTGGTGCCCCGCCGGCCGGGTTCGTCCACGCCTCCCGCCTCACGGCTGCGGCGCCCCTCGGACATGATCCGGGGCCGGCGCACGATCGGGGCGGACGATGGGCCCGTCCGGGGCCGGGCGCCGTCGGCGGTGCGCTCAGTAGTGGCTGACCACCGTCGTGCCGACCGGCGCGAAGTCGAAGACGTACGCGGCATCCGATGTCGACATGTTGACACAGCCGTGCGAACCGCCCGGGCCGTCCCAGCCGAACGAGGGCTGCCACGGCGCGGCGTGCAGGGCGTAGTCGCCGTGGAAGTAGCTGACCCACTGCACATCGGGCGCGGTCCACGTCGTACCGTCGGCGTTGGTGCCCCTCATCGTCTGCGACTCGTACTTGAGGTACACCGTGAAGGTGCCGGTGACGGTCTCCATGCCCGGTCTGCCGGGCACCATGAGCATGGTGGCCTGGGCGTCCGCCCCGACGTAGGCGGTGACGGTGTCGTTGCCGAGATCGATGTCGATCCAGCGTTCGCCCGGAGCGGCCTGGTAGGCGAGGTTCTCGGCGCCGGCGGCGATGACCTTGTCCGTGTTCTGCGCCGGGACGGTGTCGTAGGTGAAGGCGCCCGAGTAGGGCCGCCCGGCGCCGAGCGCGTCAAGGAGCTGCCCGGTGATCGCCTCGGCGTTGTTGACCGACTTGCCGTCGGTGCCCTCAGCGGTGACGCGCAGCACCTCGCCCGAGGCGCTCACGAGGCGGGAGCCGTTGACGGGCGCCGTGTTGGTGCTGGCGGCGGCGGAGCCCACCCAGCCGGCGACCGCGTCCCGGTCGAGGCCCGGATCGACGGGACGGCCGTCCTCGTCGGTGGTGACCACCCAGGACGCCTTGTCGGCGGCGGTGGCGGCGATGACGGCGCCGTCCTGTCCGTTCACGGAGACCTCCGGCGCGATGAGGGCGTTCGCCGCGTCGGCCGTGCCGCGGGCCTGCTCGGTGGTGACCGCGGGGTCGACCTCGGTGAACGTCAGCGCCAGCGACTGCCCGCTCAGCGAGCGTCCGGCCTCGGCGGCCGCATCGGCGACGGCGTTCGTGTCGTAGCCCCTGCCCTTCTCGCCGGGGGAGACGGTGAAGGCTTCCTCCTCGTCCGAGAACGAGACGGACGCGTCCCTGGCCGTGGCGCCGTGCTCGGCCACGAGTCCGGCGAGGCGGGTCCGCTGGGCGTCCTCGTCGACGACGATGACGGCCGGGGTGTCCTTCGTGCGGACGAGGGCGGCGAAGCGCGAGACGATCGACTCGTTCGCCTCGAAGGCCCGGTCGGCGGTGGCCTGGGCGTCGATGCTCACACCGAGCTCGGACAGGGGGATGCGCTGGTCCTGGCCGTCCATCGTCACGACGACGGACAGGTCGGCGGCGCGCTGTTCGACCGATTCGCGCACTTGGTCGGCGGTCCTGCCGGTGATCGACCGGCCCGCGACGCTCGCACCGGGCAGGCCGTGGTCGGCCATGCGCAGCGCGTATCCCACGGCGCCCGCGGCGACGAGGACGGCCGCGAGCAGCACGACGAGCGGCACGGTCCGCTTCTTCGGAATGATGGTCACCCGCGCAGTGTAGGCGAGCGCCCGGGCAGGTCGGGGCATTCCGCTCCCCTGGCGCGGCCCCGCTCACCGGCGCACCCATCACCTCACCGATCGGGATGCCCGCTCCCCGGGCGCTCGGACGCGCCCGCCGCCGGGAGGACGTACAGCGGGGTTCCCGCGCGATGCGCCGCCGCCGAGGGGCCGAGGCGGCTCAGGCGGGCGTCTCGGCGATGGCGATGATGGAGCCGCGCGCGAGCGTGTGGAAGAAGACGTTGAAGCCGAGGAAGGCCGGCGTCGCGTCCGGCCCGACATCCAAGTGGTCGACGTCGAGGGCGAAAACGGTGAGGAAGTACCGGTGCGGCCCGTGGCCGGCCGGGGGAGCGGCCCCGATGTACCGGGCGCTGCCCGCGTCGTTGCGCAGCTGGACGGCCCGGTCGGGCAGCCCCGAGCCGGTGTCGTCGCCGGCGCCGGCGGGCAGGCTCGTGCACGTGACGGGGATGTTCGCCACCGCCCAGTGCCAGAAGCCGGAGCCGGTCGGGGCGTCCGGGTCGTACATCGTCACGGCGTAGCTCCTCGTGCCGGCCGGGGCGCCGGACCACGAGAGCTGGGGCGAGACGTCGCCGCCCCCGGTGACGCCCATGAGGCCCGACATCTGGGCGGGCGCGAACTCCTGCCCGTCGTGGACGGTGGTGCTCGTGATGGTCAGGGCGGGGACGGCCCGCATCGTGGCGAAGGGGTCATTGAGAGTCATCTCGGGGTCCTTTCGACGTGGTGTCAACAGGCTAGTCGCCGTGTCTGCGGATGGTGCCCCGGCCCGGGGAACGGCGCACGGCGACCGGCGGCCATTCGGGACTCGAGCAGGACCCGGCCGACGGTCCTGCCGGTGTCATGACGTGGTCACCCACTAGGTGGGGCAAGACTGACCATAGGTAGATGACCACCGGTGTCGGTCGACCCGGACCGTCCGAACGGACCGCGGAAGAACCAGGAGAACGAAGCGGCCATGGTCTGGGGCCGAGCGGTACGCCACACCCGGGCGCGGGGGCCGGCGACCAGGCCACCCTCGTCGAGGAAGGCGCGCCGCAGTCAAGCCCGGGCGCGGGGGCCGGCGACCCGGTCAGTACGGCCGGTGCGGCAGTGCCGCCAGGTGACGGCGCACGATCGCCTCGATGAGCGCCTCGTGCACGCCGATCGGGCGAGTCGTCGGCAGGCCCAGCGCCGCGATCCGCTTCTGGGACAGGCCGGGGAGGAGGACGTTGGTGGCCACGCTGACGTCCTCGGCGCCGGCCGTGCGCAGGCGGGCGAGCGCCTCGGCGGGACTGGGATGGGCCGAGTGGAAGAAACCCACCTCGACCGGGCGGCCGAGCAGCGCCGACAGGCGCTCGGCAGTGGCCCGGGTCCCCCGGTTCGCCCTCTCGTGGTTCGAGCCGGCCGGGGCCAGGACGACGCCGTCGCCGAGCGGGCCGAGCTCGGTCAGACGGTCGCGCAGGGCCGGGTCGAGATCGGGGCCGACATGGGAGGTGGTCCGCGCCCGGCCGTGGGTGCGCTCGATGGCGGTGGGGATGTCGTGGGTGACATGGTGGCCGGCGCTCAGGAAGGCCGGCACGACGATCGCGGGTCCGGCGGTGGGCAGGGTCCGCTCGAGGGTCTCCTCGTGCACGTCCACCCAGCCGACGTCGACCCGGGTGCCGGGCAGCCGATCGCAGACCCGTCGACGCAGGAGCTCCGCGTCCTCGGAACCGGCGGGACTGCGCGTGCCGTGCAGGACGACGACGAGGGCGGGGCGGTCCGCCCCGGCGGAGGGATCGGCGGGGGCGCCGCTCGACGTGGTGGCAGGAATGGTCATGGATCCTCGCGGGGACAGGGTGCTGCGGGGGAATGGCCTCCCGGGGGTCCGCGGGCGGTCCGTCCGGTCAGCGAGCGACACGGTGCCGAGCGCACGGCGGCGGAGTCGACGTGGGGGGCGCCCCACGAGCAGGACGGCTCCGCACTCAGTCACGCGGCCACTCTAATCGGACGCGGCAACGCTGTGGCGAGGTGTTTCTGTCAGAGGTCGGTCGGCGGTACCAGGCCCGGTGACAACGCCTCGACGACCGTGACCCCTCCCACCGGGGCCACCGACGAGGTAACGGGCCAGGTGCGCGGATGGGGCCGGACGGGCCGATGCGGCGGCCCTGCGCGGCATCTGCTGCGGGTCCGTTTCCGCCCCTGGTGGGGCGCCGTCCCCGAACTCTCCCGAAGCCGGTTCCCGTCACAGGACCGGCACAAGAATCGCACAGCTGTGCCGCGCATCATCACCGCCATGCATGAGGCATTCACTCGCCCGATCAGCCGCCGTGCGGTACTCAGCAGCCTGGCCGCGGCCACGGCCGCCACGCCCCTGCTGACAGGATGCTCGTCGTCCGCCTCGTCGCAGGGCTCGAGCTCGACCGGCTCCACCAGGGACTTCTCCGCCCTCGACTTCGACGCCACCGCAGGCGCCGAGCAGAGCACCACCGTCAGCACCGACGCGGGCGACGTCGAGGTCGGCTACACGCAGTACGACTCGATCGTCTACTGCCTCGACCCGGTCGACAGCACCCACCAGAGCCTGACCGTGAAGGTGCCCACCGTGCTCAACGGCACGGCCTGGGACGCGGGCGACGCCCCGATCGTCGTGGCGCTGAACATCGGCGGCTACTCCTCGGCGACCGCCTCCGGGGGAGCGTCCGGCGGGGGAGCACCCGGCCGGGGCTCCTCCGACGCCCCCGGCGGGGGGACCCCGTCCGAGGGCGACAGTGCGCCGGACGGTTCGGTCGGCGGGCCCGGCGCCGGCGGCGTCGCCTCGGGCGCGGGGGACACGGCCGGCTCCGATGGGCAGCCGGTCGACAACGGGGAACTGGCCCTGGCCGCCGGCTGCGTCGTGGTCGTCCCCGGGGCCCGCGGTCGCGACGCGCAGTCCTCGGACGGCACGTGGATCGGCAAGGCACCGGCCCAGATCGTCGACCTCAAGGCGGCGATCCGCTGGATCCACCACAACCGGGGCAGGCTGCCCGGTGACACGGACCACATCATCACGACCGGCTCCTCGGCCGGCGGTGCGCTCTCGGCCCTGCTCGGGGCCTCCGGCGACTCGGAGCTGTACACGAGCCGCCTGGCGGAGATCGGGGCCGCCGACGCCTCGGACGCCGTCTTCGCCTCGGCCGGATACTGCCCGCAGACCGACATCGAGCACGAGGACGTCATCTACGAGTGGACCTTCGGCGCCCAGGCCTACAACGGCGCGGCGGTCGATCGGACGGTCTCGGACGAACTGGCCGCCGGATTCGGCGCGTACGCGGCCGAGCTGAACCTCGAGGGCGTCGGCGACTACGGCGTGCTCACCGCCGACAACTACGGCGACTACTTGGTCACGAACCATCTCGCGCCGGCGGCCACCGACCATCTGGCCGCGCTGTCGGACTCCGAGCGCGCGAGCTATCTGTCGAGCAATCCCTGGATCAGCTGGCAGGACTCCCGGGCGGGCTTCGGCTTCGCCGACTTCCTGGCGCACGTGGGTCGATCCAAGCCCTGCCCGGCCGTCGACCAGAAGGACCTGGCCAGCGCCGAGAACGGCCTGTTCGGAGACGAGACCACCGACGCCCGCCATTTCACCGACTTCGGCCTGCGGCTGGCCACCGGCGACGACTCGGCGACGATCGACCAGGACATTCCCGACAAGCTGACGCTCATGAATCCGATGCACTTCCTGCGCGAGGCCAATCCGGGCCGGGCGAGGAACTGGTTCATCCGGGTGGGAACCTCCGACACGGACACCTCGCCGGTGATCGTCGCGAACCTGGCGGCCATCGCGACCGGGTTGGGCGACAGCGTCGACGCCCTCATGTACTGGGACGCGGGCCACGGCGCGAACCGGGACGCCGCGGCGTTCATCTCCTGGATCGCGGAGCGGACGGGGTTCGCCGTCTACTCGGCCTGACCGGCCCGGGCGCAGGGCCGCGGCCCTGCGCCCGGAGGGGCGTACGGCCCCGGCCGGCCGTGACAGTTCGCACGAGGACCCTGAGCGGGGCCGCGGGCCCGGACAACCCCGGCGCTGCCGTCACCGGGCGGGTCGTTCTTCTGCGAACGCATGTCATCCCCGCGCCCGCGGACGGCGCTCGCGGCCCGGCACCATCTGGTCGGGAGCGCGGGCCGGCGCGTTCCCGGGACGGGGGCGGATCGGTCGGACCTCAGCGGTGGGCGCGGCCGTGCCGGGCGAGCGCGACCACCGAGGCCGCGAGCCCGCCCCAGATGATGACGATGGCGCCGATCATGATCGTCAGGGCGATCGCTGTCATCTCAGTGCGCCTCCTCGAGCTCGTCCGAGTCGACAGGAGCGAAGTCGTCCACCGGGGTGCGCCAACCGATCACGGTGAGCACCGCTGTCGCGACGGCGCACACGAGCAGCATGCCCCACCCGAAGACGGCCTCGAAGCCGCGGGCGTAGCTCGTGGAGTCGTAGCCGCCGTGCGCATAGGCCCACGCGGTCTGGACGAACATGAAGCACAGCAGGGCGGGCACCACGGCGCAGACGAGCACCTGCCACCACGTGCCGATGACCCGCGTGCCGGAGACCGCGTTGAGGTGGCGGCGCAGCAGGCCGGTCCTGCGCAGCACCAGGCCGACGCCCACGCACATGATGATGGCCGAAGCGACCACGCCGATGTTGTTGATGAAGGCGTCCACGACGTCCAGGTCGTACAGCCCCGAGCTCGTGGCGAACAGCACGAAGGAGAGCACCGCGGAGGGGACCCCCGCGAGGAAGGAGGCCTTGACCGTGCCGAGGCCGAACTTCTCGGCGAGACCGGCCGCGACCACCTGGATGATCGAGATGAAGGAGGTCAGGCCGGCCATCGCGAACGAGGCGAAGAAGAGCACCCCGAACAGGGCGCCGCCGGGCATCTGGGAGATGACGGTGGGGAAGGTGATGAACGACAGGGACACGCCGCTGATGCCGTCCAGATCGCCCACGGCGACGCCCTGCTGGTCGGCCATGTAGCCGAGCGTCGCGAAGACCCCGATGCCGGCGAGGATCTCGAACGAGGAGTTCGCGAAGCCCGCCACCAGACCGGTGCCCACGAGGTCGGCGCGCCGGTCGAGGTAGGAGGAGTAGGTGAGCATGATACCGAAGGCCACCGACAGCGAGAAGAAGATCTGCCCGAAGGCCGCCATCCACACCCGGTAGTCGCCCAGGGCCGACCAGTTCGGTGTGAAGAGGGCGTTGAGGCCCTCGGCGGCGCCGGGCAGGCAGACGGCCCGCACGACGAGGATCGCGAACATGACGACGAGCAGCGGCAGGAAGATCTTGTTGGCGCGCTCGACCCCGTTGGTCACTCCGAGGGCGATGACGACGAGGCCGAAGGCCCACACGATGAGCAGCGGGACGACGACTCCGCTCACTGGTGCCGCCGAGTAGTCGACCGCGTCGGTGTTGAGCCCGATGAAGTCGTAGAAGAAGCCCTTGGCGTCCTCGCCCCAGGCCATGGTGAAGGAGAACACCGTGTAGCGCAGGGCCCAGGCCACGATGACCGCGTAGTAGGTCATGATGACGAAGCAGACGAGCACCTGCCACCAGCCGAGCCACTCGAACCGCCGACTGAGGCGGCGGAAGACCGCCGGGGCGCTGCCGCGGTAGCGGTGCCCCAGCGAGTAGTCGAGGAAGAGCACCGGGATGCCGACCATGAGCAGGGCCATGACGTAGGGGACGATGAATGCGCCCCCGCCGTTGGTGTAGGCGACGCCGGGGAAGCGCCAGATGTTGCCCAGCCCGATGGCGGAGCCGATCGCGGCGATGAGGAAGCCCAGCTGGCTTCCCCACTGCTCGCGCGGCGGGTCTCCGGGCGAGGAGGTCGGGGAGGGCATCGTGTCCGCCTTCCGTCTAGGAGGAGGGGGAGGCGCCGGGGCGTCCGCTCGCGCTCTGTGCGCAGTGGCGGGCGGGGCCCTCCCTCGTGCATGGCGCGGTCATTATGCGGGAGTGCGCTCGCGCGGGATGAGATCGTCCGCGATGTGGCCCCGGGGCCGGCGGCGCAGCACCGCGATGCCGGCCGCACGCCGTTCGAGGCCCTCTCCCGTTCGCGCTGGGGGAGCTGCGCGTCTCGACGGCGCCTGATCCCGCGCGTTCCTCCGCCCGTGCAGGGCGGCGAGGGGCGGGGCCCGGGGATGCCGCCCTGAGGCCCTCGGGCCCCTCACACGAACGGCTCGGAGGCCTCGTCCAGGGCGGTCACCTCGTCGGCGGCCAGCTCGAGGGCGGCCGAGGCCAGCAGGGCGGGCAGCTGCCCGGGGATGCGGGCGGAGGCGATCGGCGCGGTGGCGCCCCTGGCCCGCAACCAGGCCAGGGCGACCGCGGCCACCTCCACGCCGTGGGCGTCGGCGATGCGCCGTGCCGTGTCGAGGACGGCGAAGGCGGCCCTCGTGGCGTCCTCGTCGGGCAGATAGGCGCCGATCATGCCCTCCCTGGCCGAGCCCTCGATCTCCTCCGCCGAGTGATACTTGCCGGTCAGCAGACCCGATGCGAGGGAGAAGTAGGGGAACAGCGCCACGTCGGATTCGCGGGCGAGCGGCCCGTAGCCGTTCTCCACGTCGCCCCGGTGCAGCAGGTTGTACTGCGGCTGGAGCGCCACGGGGCGGGCGAGGCCCTCCCGGTCGGCGTATGCGATCCACTCCCGCTCGCGGTCCACGGAGAAGTTCGACAGTCCGACGTGGCGCACCACCCCCTCGCGGACCAGCGCGTCGAAGGCGCCTGCCATGTCCTCGATGCTCTGGGTCTCGTCGTCGAAGTGGGCGTAGTACAGGTCGATGCGGTCCGTGCCGAGACGCTCCAGGGAGGCCCGTGCCGCGGCCGAGACGGTGGCCGGGGAGAGCCCGTGGAACTGGGGATGGGTGGCCACCTTGGTGGCGATCAGGACCCGGTCGCGGCAGCGGCGGGCGGAGAGCCAGCGTCCGATGATCGTCTCGGACTCGCCGCCGTGGTTGCCGGGCGCCCAGTGCGAGTAGCCGTCGGCGGTGTCGATGAGCGAACCGCCGGCCGCGACGAAGGCGTCGAGCACGGCGAAGGAGGTCCGCTCGTCGCTCGTCCAGCCGAAGGTGTTGGCGCCCAGGACGAGCGGGAGGATGTCGATGTCGGTCCGCGGGATCCGCACCATGGAGGCCCCTTTCAACGTGTGGCCTCCATCCTAGGGCGGGCTCCTCGCGGTCGCCCCGTCCCCGGGACCCGCCGTTCCGGAGCCCCCGCCCGGCGAGCGCCCCGCGGGAGCCGATACGCCTCAGCTGCGCAGTGAGAAGACAAGTTCGTGCAAAATATGGACTAACCGGTACATTCAGAAGCTGAGGAGCATACCCTGACCGGGAGCCGGGCCTGACGCAGAGTGGCGGCGGGCCGGCCGTGAGCGAGGAACCCCCATGACCATTTCGTATGCCCAGACGACCACGACGACGCAGATCCTCCAACCCCTCACCGTCCGCGGCATGACGATTCCCAACCGGATCGTCATGCCGCCCATGGGAACCAACTTCGCCACCGCGGGCGGCGAGCTCAGCGACGAGCACATGGCCTACTACCGCGAGCGGGCCCGCGGCGGCACCGGGCTCATCATCATGGAGAACGTCTGCGTCGACCATCCCACCGGTTCGAACGGATACACTCAGCTGCGCCTCGACAACGACCACTGTCTGCCCCGCATGTTCGCCTTCACGGAGATGATGCACCGCTGCGGCTCGATGGCGGGGGTGCAGATCAACCACGCCGGCGCCTCGGCGGACCCGGCCCTCACCGGAGCGGCCACCCTCTCGTCCTCCGATGTGCCCTCCAAACCCGGCGGGCACGCCCCGACGCCCATGACGCTCGAGCAGATCGGACACGTCGTCGAGTGCTTCGGGCGGACCGCCCGGCGCGCCCAGCGCGCCGGTTTCGACATGGTCGAGGTGCACGGCGGGCACTCCTATCTGCTCAACCAGTTCCTCTCCCCGCTCTACAACCACCGCACCGACGAGTACGGCGGCAGCCCCCGGAACCGGGCGCGGCTGCTGGTCGAGGTGCTGCGCGAGGTGCGCTCCCAGGTCGGCGAGCGCTTCCCGATCTCGGTGAGGCTCAGTGCCGACGAACTGCTCGACGGCGGGAACCGGCTCGAGGACACCCTCGCCCTGGCCGCCCACTGCGACGAGTACGTGGACATCTGGAACGTCTCGACCGCCGAGAACCCCAATCTGCAGTACCAGATCGACATGGCCCGCCTGCCCGACGGCTGGCGCTCGACGATGGCTCGCGCCTTCCGGGAGGAGTTCGGCAAGCCGACCGTCACCTCGGGCAATGTGCGCGATCCGCAGGCGGCCGAGCGCATCATCGCCGACGGCGACGCCGATCTCGTCGCGATCGGCCGCGGTCTCATCGCCGACCCCTGGTGGGTGCGCAAGGTGCGCGAGGGGCGCCCGGAGGAGATCCTGCACTGCATCTCCTGCAACATAGGGTGCGCGGACCACCGCATCCGCCAGGGCAGGCCGATCCGCTGCACGATCAACCCGAGCATCCTCGACAACGAGTCCTACCGCGCCACGAAGGTGAGCGTTCCGACGAGGGTCGTGGTGGTCGGCGGCGGTCCGGCCGGGCTGGAGGCCGCCTCGAGCGCCGCCGAGGTCGGCTGCGCGGTGATGCTGCTGGAGCGGGGCGAGCAGCCGGGCGGCAGCGTGCGCCACGCCGCCCGGCTGCCGGCGAAGTGGCGCATCGCGAAGTATCTCGACGAGTCGGTGCTGCGCGCCCGCCGCGCCGGCGTGGACATCAGGACCGGACAGCCGGGGGAGCCCGACAGGGTTCTGGCCGAGCACCCCGATCTGGTGGTCAACGCCACCGGCGGCCTGCCCGTCGCCCCGCCCATCACCGGGCTGCGCGAGCATCTCGACCGGCCGGGCTCGACGGTCAGCTCCATCATCGGCTTCGCCTCCCGCATCGACGAGGTGGCCCGGTGGCGGGGCCGTCGGGCCGTCGTCGTGGGCGCCGGCGCGGTGGGCCTGGACGTGATGGAGCATCTGGTCGACCACGACGTGCAGGTGGTCCTGGTGGAGCGTCTGCCCGCGATCGGCAACGATCTGGACATGGTCACGCGCCTGCAGATGCTCGAGGTGCTGGAGCGCGGCGACGTGGACGTGCGCGTGAGCACGAGCCTGGCCGAGGTGCGTGAGGAGGGCGTGGTGGTGCGCCCGGCCGACGGCGAACCCGAGTTCATCGAGATGGTGCACGGGGTGATCTGCCTCGGCATGAGGCCGGTGACGTCCGGCCTGCCCGAACTGATCGAGCGCTGCACCGGCGTGGGCGTCCCGGTGATGAACATCGGCGACTCGGTGCGTCCCCGTAAGATCATCGACGCGGTGCGCGAGGGCCGTGGTGTACTGAAGGCGCTCAACGAACTCGGCAGACGCGCCGAGGCCTGAGGACGCCTTCGCGCGGTGTTCCAGCGCGACGCCACGCGACGACGGAGGGAAGACGAGAAGCATGGTTGACCAGCCATCCGCACCGGGGCCGGACGAGCCGGATGAGCAGGAGCACCGACCGGCCGTGGTGCTCGTCGGCCCGCCCGGGGCCGGCAAGACCACGGTGGGCACGCTCATCGCCCATGCGTTGGGCCTGCCCTTCCTCGACACCGACGATGAGGTGGAGCGCGTCGCCGGCATGCCCATTCCCGAGATCTTCCTCACCAAGGGCGAGCCGGCCTTCCGGGCGCTCGAGCACGAGACGGTGCTGCGCGTGCTGCGCGAGTTCGACGGCATCGTCGCGCTGGGCGGGGGGGCGATCCTGCACCCCGGCACGCAGGAGGCGCTGCGCCGGCACATGACGGTCTTCCTCGACGTCGACGTCTCGCAGGCGCTGCCCCGGGTCGGGCTCTCGGGCATCCGCCCTCTGCTCATGGGCGATCCGGTGACCAAGTTCAACGCGCTCATGGCCCAGCGCCGCGCCATCTACGAGAGCGTCTCGCAGATCAGGCTGAACACCACCGGCCGCCGCCCGCAGGACTCCGGCGAGGACATCCTGCTGGCGCTCATCAACGCCGGCACGGTCGATCTACCGCCGGGCACCGTGCGGCGCGCCGCGTCCCGGCATGCTCCGGCGAGCGTGGTGAGCGTGACCGGCCACGACGGCTACGAGATCCGCATCGGATGGGATCTGCTGCCCGAGGCCGGTGAGCTGATTCCCCGGGACGCCGAACGCGTGCTGGTGGCCCACGAGGCGGTCGTCGCTCCGAGCGCGGACCGTCTGGCCGAGGCCCTGGAGGCCGGCGGTCGCCGGGTGGTCCGCCACGAGCTGCCCGATCCGGCCCGGACGAAGAGCCTGGACGCCGTCGCCCGGCTCTGGGACCTGCTGGGCGAGCACCGCTTCGGCCGCCGGGACGCGATCGTCGCCGTGGGGGGCGCCGAGGCGATCTATCTGCTCGGCTTCGTGGGCGCCACCTGGCTGCGGGGCGTGCCCGTGGTGAACGTGCCCACCAGCCTGCTCGCCATGGTGGACGCCTCGGTCGGCGGCAAGGCCGCACTCGACCTGCCGCGCGGCCGCGATCTGGTGGGGGCCTTCCACTCGCCGTGCGGGGTGCTGTGCGATCTGGGCCTGCTGGCGAGCCTGCCGGCAGAGCAGCTCCGCTCGGGCCTCGCAGAGATCGTCAAGGCCGGTTTCGTGGGCGACGAGCAGATCCTGAGGCTCATCGAGGCCAATGGCGGCGCCGACGCCCTGGACATCCACTCGCCCGTCTTCCGCGAGCTCATGGAGCGCGCCCTCGCGGTGAAGGCCCGGGTCGTCGCCGAGGACCTGCGCGAGGTCGGGCTGCGCGAGATCCTCAACTACGGACACACCCTGGGCCACGCCATCGAGAGCTGCGAGGGCCCGGCGATGCGCCACGGCGACGCCGTCGCGATCGGCATGGTCTACGCCGCCGAGCTCGCCCACCGGCTGGGCCGTCTCGACGCGGAGGACCTCGCCCGGCACCGCAGCGTGCTGCGCATGGTCGGTCTGCCCACCGGCTACTCCGGCGCGAGCTGGCGGCAGCTGTCGCAGGCGATGTCCTGGGACAAGAAGGTCCGCAACGACGAACTGCGCTTCGTCGTGCTGGAGGGCATCGCGAAGTGCACCATCGCCCGCGCTCCGGACGAGCGGCTGCTGCGCGAGTCCTGGGCGGCGATCCGGGACCGGTGACTCGCCGGCACGGCTGCTGCTGGTCCCGTGCCGAGCCGCTGCGGCAGTGGCGGATGAGCGGAATCGGATGAGCGATGTGGCGGGGACAGGGCCGTTGAGGTAAATTAACTAACGGGTTAGTTCGCGACGTGGCGAACGCTCCCGACCGAGAGGGACCACCCCATGAACGATGAACCCATGAACGACGAAGTCATGCAGACCATCACCGGCCGCACCGAACTGCTCGGGCTGCTCGCTCATCCCATCCGGCACAGCCAGTCGCCGCGGATGCACAATCTGGCCATCGCGAGACTCGGGCTCGACTACGCCTACCTGGCCTTCGAGGTGGATGACGAGGAGCTGCCCGCCGCGGTCGAGGCCATGCGGACGCTCAAGGTCCGCGGCTGGAACGTCTCCATGCCGAACAAGATGAGGATCCTGACCTGCGTCGACACGATCACCCCCGCCGCGGAGCTCATCGGCGCCTCGAACACGGTGGTCAACGAGGACGGCAGGCTCACCGCGTACAACACCGACGGCGTGGGCGCGATGGAGGCGCTGCGCTTCTTCGACCACGCGCCCGAGGGCCGGACCATCACGATCATCGGTGCGGGCGGCGCGGGCACCGCGGTGACGGTGCAGGCCGCGCTGGACGGGGCCGCCGCGCTCAACATCTTCAACCGCAGGGATCCCTTCTGGGACAACGCCGAGCGCACGCTGGAGAAGATCAGCTCGCGCACCGGCGCGGCCGCCGTGCTGCACGACCTCGCGGACCAGGACGCCCTGGCGGGGGCGCTGGCCGAGTCCTCGGTGCTGATCGACGCGACGAACGTCGGCATGGGCGCGTTGGAGGGCAGGACGAACCTTCCGGACGTCTCGATCATCCCGCCCGAGACGTTCGTGATGCACGTGGTCTACTCGCCGGCCGAGACGAGGTTCCTGCGCGATTGCGGGCGGGCCGGCCTGCAGTGCACCAACGGCATCGAGATGATGTACCGGCAGGGCGCCGCCGCCTTCGAGCTGTTCACCGGCCACGACATGCCGCTCGACTACGTGCGCGCGCACATGGGCCGGTGAGCCGAAACCCCCGTCCGATTCCGCCGCGCCGTCCGTGAACGGGGCGCAACCACTCGTCAGAAAGGGGACGCCATGGCCACGAAGGTCCACAACATGGGGGCCGTGCTCACCTTGTACTTCTCCTACCTCGTGTACGCCATGGGCCTCATCGCCGCCAGTCAGCTGGCGGGTTCGCCGGGCGACGGCTGGGGGCTGTCCGCGGCCTGGGGGGTCGAGGCGAAGGATGTGATCTCGGCCCTGTCGGTGATGGCCATCGGCAAATTCGTCAGCTATCCCTTCGCCGGTTTCCTGGCCGACAGGTTCGGCCGCCGCAGGATCGTGCTGGTCGGCATCGCCCTCACCGCGGTCTTCTTCATCCTGCTGCCGCTCTCGCCCAATCGCACCGTCGGCATGCTGCTCGCGGCGGTCTTCGGCGCCGGCAACTCCTTCCTCGACGCCGGCACCTATCCGACGCTCATGGAGTCGAGTCCCTCGAACGCCGGCACGATGAACATCCTCATCAAGATCTTCATCTCGGCCGGGCAGTTCGTGATGCCCCTCCTCGTCACGATGGTGGGCACCCGGCACTGGCGCGTCGTGCCGATCGCCGCCGGCATCTACATGGTGGTGATGGGCATCCTGGCGTTCGTCGTCTCCTTCCCCGACTACAGGAGGATCGCGGCCGAGCAGCTGGCGGCCCAGCAGGCCGCCGAGCAGGACGCGGAGTCCGGGCAGAGCCCCACCCGCGCGCGCTTCGCCGTGGAGGGCGTCGTCTGCCTCGTCTTCATCTTCTGCACCAACGGGATCGTCTACCTGGCGAACCAGGCGCTGCCCCAGATCGGCTCCAACATCGCCCATCTGAGCACTTCCCAGGGCCGCGGCCTGACCCAGTTCTTCACGCTCGGCTCGGTGGTCGCGGTGCTGCTCACCGCCGTGATCTCCTCCCGCGGCGTCAAGTCGATCAACTTCGTGCCCGTCTACGCCGCATTCGGCCTGGTCTCCGTGCTGCTGCTCAACATCGGCGGCATGCACTCCCTGACCGGCATGAGGATCACCGCCTTCCTCATCGGCTACTTCGTCTCGGGCGGCATCATGCAGCTCGTGCTCACCGCGATGTCCGATTTCTTCCCGAAGTCCAAGGGCCAGATCGTGAGCTGGTACTGGATGGCCGGCGCGGTCGGCGGCTTCGTGCTGCCCTATGCGGTCGGTGCCATCGTGCCGAGCACCAAGGACGTCCCGGGCGACGAGGCCACTCGCCTGCTGGCCAGCGGCTACACGAACGTGGTGTGGCTCGCGGTGGCATTCAGCGTGATCGCCTTCGCAACCGCGGTCTTCGTCTTCCTGCGCCATCGCTCGATCTTCCGGGCGATCGAGTCGGTGAGGGCGAAGGCCTGAGCGCCGGACAGGAGGGGAGGACCGATGACCATGAGAACGGTGCGGCTCAAGGACGTGGTGCTGGGGGAGGGCCCGCCCAAGGTGATCGTGCCGATCACCGGGACGACGGCCGACGAGGTCCTGGCCGGGGCCGAGGCCCTGACCCCGCACGAGATCGACATCGTCGAGTGGCGCGTCGACTTCCTCGGGACGGCCCCCGACGTCGGCGCGGCCGTCGCACTCGCCGGCCCGCTGGCCGCCCGTCTGGGCGGGCGGGGGCTGCTGGCCACCTTCCGGACCGCCGACGAGGGCGGTGAGAAGGCGATCAGCGCCCAGGACTACGTGGCTCTCAACTCGGCCCTGATCGACTCGGGGCACGTCGATGCGGTGGACGTCGAGTTCTTCCGCGGCCCGCAGGTGGTGCGCGAGGTGATCGACGCCGCGCATGCCCGGGCGGTGGCGGTGGTGGCGTCCAACCACGACTTCGACGCCACGCCGTCGGCCGAGGAGATCGTCTCCCGCCTCAGGCGGATGCAGGAGGCGGGCGCCGATGTTCCGAAGCTGGCGTGCACCCCGCACGACACCGGCGACCTGCTCACCCTCCTGTCGGCCACCTGGCTGATGTCGGCGCACCACGCCGATCGTCCGATCATCACCATGTCGATGGGTCGTGAGGGGATGCTCTCGCGCATGACCGGCGCCTTCTTCGGCTCGGCCGCCACCTTCGGCATGGTCGGGCGCCCCTCGGCGCCCGGTCAGATCCCCGTCGGGGAGCTCAACCGGATCCTCGGGCTCCTCGGCGAGTGGGCGCCGGAGCACTAGCCCGTGCGCCCGCCGCGGGGCCCGGGCGCAGCCGGGTCCCGCGGCCCCGGCTCGCCCGCCCCGGGTGAGGAATGGAGGCTGAGTCCATGACCGTGCAGCGTCAGGGTCGGCAGATCGGTGTCATGGTGGTCGACGGCCACGAGATCGTCCGGCGGGGGCTCGGCGTCATCCTCGCGGACGCCCGCGGCGTCGAGCTCGTCGGTGAGGCCTCGGGCGTGGCGGAGGCCGTGCGGCTGGCGCCGCCGCTGGCGCCGCAGATCGTCCTGGTCGCGCTGCGGCTGCCCGACGGCACGGGGCTCGAGCTGATCTCGCAGCTGCGCGGCGCGCTGCCGGGCTCGCGCTTCATCGTGCTCACCTCGGTGGACGACGACGAGGCGATGCGCGAGGCCCTCACGGGCGGGGCGAGCGCCTATCTCAGCAAATCGCTGCGGGGCATCGAGGTGGTCTCCGCCATCAAGGGCGTCGCCGCGGGGCGGGCCGTGGCCGGTCAGCGGCTTCCGCCCCGCCGTCGTGGGGCCGCCGATCTGACCGAGGGCCTCACCCCCTCGGAGCGGCGCGTCCTGGAGCTCATCGGCGAGGGGCTGAGCAATCGCGAGATCAGCGATCGGCTGGGGATCGCCGAGAAGACCGTGAAGAACCACATCACCTCGCTGCTGGCGAAGATGGGGCTGCGGCGGCGCACCCAGGCCGCCACCTGGATCGTCACCCGGCGGGCCTCGTCGTGGCGGCGCTGGGCTGAGCCGGCCGATCAGCCTTCGCGGAACTCGACGCCGAAGCCGCCGCGGGGATAATGCCAGCTGAGCGAGCCGGCGGGCATGACGGCCAGGCAGGTGCCGCACTCCAGGCAGGCCGCGTACTCGGCCGAGATCGTGCCGTCGGGCTCCTCGGCGTAGACGTGCGCCGGGCAGGCGGCCACCAGCAGCCGCCCGGTGCCGGTGACCCGCACGATCCGCTGGTTGATCTCGATGTGGCCGAACTCCTCGTCCGTCTGGTAGCTGTTCCTCGCCAGGCGCTCGGCGACGGTGCCCATGATCCGCGTCATCGTTGCTCCCCTCTCACAGCGCCCGCACGGCCTGCCAGGCGTCCCTGGCCAACTCGGTCGGCCTGATCCTCGAGCCCTTGAGGGCCGATGCGGCGATGCCGGCGAGATGCCTGCGGGGCGTGGCGTCTAGGTCGTAGATGCCGTGCAGCACATCGGCGAGGAGGGCTCCGTAGTCGTGGTAGAGCCGGGGGCTGTCCATCAGGGCGGGGAGCTTCGCGTAGAGCTCCATGTCCTGACCCACGAAGCCCCTCCCCAGCTCCTCGCCGTAGCGGTCCATGGACTCCTGGGAGAAGTCCCGGTCGGCCAGCGCCGCCCCGGCGGCCCGCGCCGCAGCGAGTGCGCTGCCGGCCGCCAGATCCATGCCGCGGATCGTCATGCCGGTGTTGAGCGTGAACCCGCCGGCGTCGCCGATGATGAGCAGCCCCGGGCGGGTGAGGTCATGAGCCGCCATCGCCGGACCGTCCTCGATGGTCAGATGACAGCCGTACTCGAGCAGTTCGCCGTCCTTGAGCAGGGGGGCGATCGCCGGATGGGACAGGAAGTGGTCGTGCACGTCCGAGGAGGCCAGCCCCTTGGCCGCCAGATCGTCCAGCCGCAGCACCACGCCCACCGAGACCGAGTCGATGTTCGTGTAGAGGAAACCGCCGCCTGCGCAGCCCCGAGTGGCCTCGCCCACGACCGCGTAGGCGACGCCCTCCCGGTCGTTCAGGCGGAAGCGGTCCTCGAGCAGTTTCCGGGGGAGCCGGACGACGGACTTCACGCCGACGGCCAGGTGCTTGCGCGGTTCCCTGGCGCGGATGCCGGCCTGCCTGGCGATGAAGGAGTTCACGCCGTCGGCGGCGATCACCACGCGGGCGCGGAGCTCGTCCTCGCCGGCGCGCACGCCCACGATGCGGCCGTCCTCGACGAGCAGCGCGTCGACCCTCACCTGGGGCATCACCATGACGCCGGCCTCCTCGCACTGCTCGGCGAGCCAGGCGTCCAGCTTGGCGCGCAGCACGGTCACGGCGTTCACCGGCTCCGCCAGACGCTGGTCCCAGTAGTCGATGTCGACCGATGAGCTCTCGTTGAGGAAGGAGAGCACATTGCGGGTGATCCGCCGCTCGACGGGGGCCCGGGCGGCGAAGTCGGGGAAGACCTGCTCCATGACCCGGCAGTAGAAGACGCCTCCGGACAGATTCTTGGCGCCCGGCTGGTTCCCGCGCTCGATGAGCACCACCTCGTGGCCCGCGCGGGCCAGCTGATGGGCGCAGACGGTGCCCGCGACGCCCCCGCCGATCACGATCGCGTCGAAGACCTCCTCTTCGGCCTCTTCGCCACTCATCTCATGTCCCGCCCTCTGTCCCGCCCTCGGCCCAGTGCCGTGACGAGGGCCGGGAGCACCTCGTAGAGGTCCCCGACGACTCCGTAGTCGGCGTGGGCGAAGATCGGCGCGTGCTCGTCATTGTTGATCGCCACGATGGTCCTCGCCTCGCGGACGCCCGCCATGTGCTGCAGCTGTCCCGAGACGCCCACCGCGACGTACAGATCGGGTTTCACCGTCTGCCCCGAGACGCCCACGTAGCTGTCCTTGGGCAACCATCCCACGCCCTCGGCCACGGGGCGGGAGCAGGCCAGTTCGGCGTCGAGCGAGGCCGCGAGATCCCGGGCGAGCCCCAGGTCGGCCTCGGCCCTGAAGCCGCGGCCGACCGCCACGATGCGCTTCGCGGAGGAGAGATCGGTGCCGGCCTCCGCATCGCTCGTCTCGGCGGTGATGCGCGCCGCGAAGGGCTCGGCCGACTCGTCGAAGGGCTCGGCGGCCTGCTCGCCGGGGAGCTCCGCGCCGCCGGGCAGCACGAGCACTGCGGGCCGGTCGGTGCGGATCCTCTCGCGGGCGATCCCGCCGAAGCGGTCGATCTCGAAGAGGCCATCGGCGACGGCGACGACTCCGGTGAGCACGGGCGCGCCGAGGCGGGCCGCGAGGGCCCCGGCGAGCACGCGCTCACCGGCCCGGTCGGGAACCAGCACCGCATCGCCCGGTCGGGCCTCGACCGCGGCGCAGACCGCCGGCGCTGCGGCCTCGGCGGGCAGTCCCTCGGTCAGCGGGACGGTGAGCACTCGGTCGGCGGCGGGCAGGACATCGATCCCGACGCCGACGATGGTGACGGGGGAGCCGAGCCGGTCGGCCATCGCGACGAGGCCGGCGATCTGGTTGCTGGTGGTGATGATCCACGTGGTCATGGCTGGTTGTTCTCCTCAATCGCTCTTCACAGCAGGCCGTCCGCGCGCAGCGCGGAGACGAGCTCGGCGGCATCGGCGACGATCCTGTTCCGACGGGCCCTGGCGGCCGGGCGCGAGCGCCCCGCGACGGCGAGCTCGACGCTGCTCGGCTCGAGGTCGGCAGCGGTCACGGCCTCGACCGTCTTCCTGCCCGCCGCGAGGATGTCCTTCATGCCCGGGACCTTGACCTGGGCGGCGTCCGAGGCGATGGCGAGCACCGCCGGGCCGGCGATCGCGATGGTGCGGGTGCCTCCCGGGACGGCCTGGACGATGGACCAGCCGTCATCGGTCCGTTCGACCCCGGTCACGTCCTGGAGGCACGGCCAGCCGAGGTGGCCGGCGAGCAGGGCCGACACGAGCTTGGCGTTCTCGTCGATGGAGGCGTCGCCGGTGAGCACCAGGTCGACCCCGTCGATCCTGCGGACCAGGCCGGCCAGGGCCTGCGCGACCCGGGTGCGGTTCCAGTCGGCGCTCTCGTCTTCGGCGAGCACCAGGCCGCGGTCGAAGCCGCGCGACATGGCCGCCTTCTTGGCCATGGATCCGTTGACGGCGGCGGTGCCCACGCTGACGCCGACGAGCTCGCTCCCGATCGCCGTTGCCAGCTCCCGACCCACCTGGATGGCGACGGGATCGTACTCGCTCAGTGCGGGCTTGGCGCGCGACCAGTCGACAACGCCCTCGGCGTCGACCGATGCGTCCTGCGGATTCGATGCCCATTTGTAGGCGACGACGATGGTCATGAGCCTTCTCTTCTCCTAGACGGGGTGATCGGGACTGCATCGTCCCGCTGCGGCACGGCCCGGGCCCGCTCGGTGAGAACCGCACCACATTATTAACCAACTGGTACAATTATATCTGCGGAACTGCTTCGGTGTACGGTCTTTGGTCCTAGACGGAGTCCTCCCGCCGGGCCCCGCCCGGTTCCCGGCGCAGAGCCCACCATCCCCCCTCACCAGCGGGATCGGGCTCCGATCAGGCCGCATGCGATGGTTCCGGGCGCGCAGCGGCGCCCTGGCCGATACGGGGAGGGAGGGCCATGACGCACGGCAGCCCCCGGGCCCACGACACCGGGGGAGAGGAGTACTCGATCCCCGGTTTCGCGGAGCTCACACCGCCCTGCTCCCATGCCTGCGGTGCCCATGAGCCGGTGCGCGAATGGGTGCTCGCCCTGCAGCGCGACGACGAGGACTCGATCCACCGCGCCTGGGCCCGCATCGTCGCCGCCAACCCGCTGCCCGCCGTGCTGGGGCGGATCTGCTACGCCGACTGCGAGCGCGACTGCAATCGCGGCGCGCTCGACGGCGCCGTGTCGATCCGCGAGCTGGAGGGCCGGGTGGGCGACTACGCCTTGGCGCGGGGCTGGGCGCTGCCTCCGGCGCCGCGCCCGCCCGGAGCCCGGAGCGCCCGGATCGCGGTGGTCGGATCGGGCCCCTGCGGGCTGTCCGCCGCCAGCCGTCTGGCCCGTGCCGGTCACCGGGTCACGCTGTGGGAGGCCCAGCGCGAACTGGGCGGCCTGCTGCGGCGCGGCATCAGCGGGGAGCGCCTGCCGCGCTCCGTGCTCGACGCCGAGATCGACCGCATCACGGCCCTCGGCCTCGACGTCCGGACCGGTCGGCCGCTGCGCCGGGTTGAGGACGTCCTGGCCGACTCGGACGGGGTGATCTGGGCGGCAGGTGCCTCGATGTGCATGGCGCTGGTCGCCGGTCGCACCCTGTGGCGCCAGCCCCTGCACACGAGAACCCGGCCGCGGCGCACGGCCTCGCTGTCGATCGGGCGGGGACTGCGCGCGGCCGATGCCCTGGACGCCCAGCTGAGCGGCACCGAGGGCGTCCCGCCCGGGGCCCAGCCGGTGGTCGATGGGCGGCGGATGAACACGGGGCATTTCGGGACGCGCGCCCCGGTGCTGCCGAGCGGGCAGGCGACGGGCGGCGCCGCGGGGCGCCGCCCGGACGATCCGCTGTCGGGGCTGGCGGAAGTGGCCGCAGAGGCCAACCGGTGCATGTCATGCGGCAGCTGCATGGCCTGCGACCTGTGCCACGACGTGTGCCCCTTCTACGCCATCGAGCTGCTCGATTCAGGCGGCTACGGGATCATGGCGGACGACTGCGAGGGCTGCGAAATCTGCGTTGCCGAGTGCCCGACCGGAGCGCTCGTCATGCCCGCACCGGAAATCGACACCGCGCCCCGGGTCATTCGCCCGCGGCTCGACTGAGAGCAACCGATCGAACGATCCCGGCAAGAGCCCGGGCTCATTCAAAGGCACCTCATCGCCATCGATGACACCTTGCCGCAGCCATGTCGCTGGGCAACTTTAATGATCATCAGTATACTCCGGGGGCGCGGTCCGCACGATCGGCCGTCCCGCACGGCGAACCACGGCAATCGCGGCATCGCGAGGCCCGGGCCGTGCCCCGGCCGGCAGGACACGCGCCACGGATCATCAGCCACCAGGAAGTAAAGCTCCCATGTCATCGTCCACCATCAATGGCCGCAGACTCCGCCGGGATCCCGTTCTGACCAGGCAGGAGATTCTCGAGGCGGCCACCGAGGAGTTCGCTCTGCACGGCTTCTACGGGGCCCGCACCGAGGACATCGCGGAGCGCACGAATACCTCCAAACGGATGATCTACTACTACTACGGCTCCAAGGAGGCGCTGTACGCGGCGGTGCTGCTGGAGAACTACCTGAGGATCCGGAAGCTGGAGGCCGATCTGGGGCTGTCCGAGATGGAGCCGGTCGACGGGCTGGTCCGGCTGATCAGGGCGACCCTCGACCACTACGAGAGGAATCCGAATCTGGCGCGCATCGTGGCGCTGGAGAATCTGCTCGAACAGGGTCAGGTCGCGGCCCGGATCCCCGATTTCCAGAGGCTCAACGCGAGCGCGCCCGGGACCATCGCCGAGCTCCTGGAGCGCGGCCGGGCCACGGGCGTGTTCCGCTTCGGCACGGGCGCGCCCAGCGCCCTGGACGTGCACCAGGTGCTGTCGGCCCTGGCCCTGAACCGCATCGAGCACCGGGCTACCTTCCGGACGGCCTTCGGGCGCGACCTGCTCGGGGGCAGGGACAACGCCCATGTCCGGGCGCTCGTCGAGGAGACCGTGCTGCGCCTGGTGCTGAAGGACCCCGAGGGCTATCTCGCCGGGCACTGAGCACCGCCCTCAGCCCGCCAGGGCCGCCGGCCCCCCGAGCGCTCCGTCGCGAGCATCGCCACGATGCGTTCGCGCAGCACCCGCTTGGCGACCTTGCCGGAACTGGTGGTGGGGATCTCGTCGAGGTACTCGACCCGCTCGGGGATCTTGAACTTGGCGATGCCGCAGGAAACGAAATGGTCGTGCAGATCGGCCACGGTGAGTCGGGGCCGATCGCCTCGGGACACGAGGAAGGCGCAGGCCCGCTGGCTCATGACCTCGTCGGGCATCGCCACCACGGCGGCCGACAGGACGGCCGGATGGCACATCAGCACGCGTTCCACCTCGGCCGCGCTGATGTTCTCCCCGCCGCGGTTGATGACGTCCTTGCACCGACCGGTGACCCGGATGTACCCGTCGTCGTCCATGATCGCCAGATCGCCGCTGTAGTACCAGCCGTCCTCGTCCATCGCGGCGGCCGTCAGATCGGGCCGGCCCAGATAGCCGCAGAACACGGCCGGGCCGCGGGAGGCCTCCTCGCCCTCGACGCCGGGCGGAACGGGCCGACGGGTGACCCGGTCGACGATGCGGATCTCGGTGCCCGGGCAGGCCCTTCCGTCGGTGTTGAGCACCCGCTCGTCGCTGTCCTGGAAGGTGGTCATGGTGTGCGGCGCGGACTCGGTGGCGCCGTAGACGGAGTGGACGCGGATGCCCAGATCACGGGCGCGCTCCACCAGCCGCCGCGGCACCGGCGAGCCGCCGCAGCACAGGAAGCGCATCCGCTCCAGCCCGGTGCCGTCGGTCTCGCAGGTGCACAGCATGGAGTCGATCACGGACGGGACCGACATGCCGCAGGTGGCCCCGTGACGGCTCGCCATCGCCGCCATCTCCGGGCCCTTCGTGCTGTCGCACAGCAGCGAGACGCCCCGGGTGAGCATGGGCATCACGACCCCGTGCATGAAGCCGGTCGCGTGGCCCACCGGCGCGGGCATGAGCATCCGGTCCTCGGGCCCCAGACGCAGGGCGTAGGAGAAGCCGATCTCCGAGGCGATCAGATTGTTGTGGCTCAGCATGACGCCCTTCGGCTCGGACTCGCTGCCCGAGGTGAACAGGACCGCGGCGAGGTCCTCGCCGTGGGCCGGCAGCCAGTCGTCCTCGGTCAGCGGTCGGGCGGCGCCCACCGCCTCCGGGAGATCGCCCGCGGCGACGGGCGGGTCGTGCACGAAGAGCACCTGCCGGAGACTGTCGGTCTGCTCCACCAGTTCGGCGCCCAGCACGTGGTGGTCCGTCGAGCGGAAGGCCGCCGGCATGAGCATGACCCGGGTGCCGCAGGTGTCCACCGCGTGACGCAGTTCGCTGAGTCGCAGGTTGGCCGGGAGCGGGTTGATCACCGCCCCCGCCTTCAGCACACCGACGAAGACCGGCAGGAACTCGGCCCAGTTGGGCAGCTGGACGGCGACCACCTCGCCGCGGCGCACCCCCGCTCCGACGAGCCATCCGGCGAATCGGGAGGACAGCTCGTCCACCTGAGCGTAGGTGAAGCCGGTGCCCTCGCGATCGATGACCGCGGTCGCATCGGGGCAGGCGAGCGCCGCGAGCCGCCACCAGTCGAGCAGGCCGTGCTCGCCCCACCAGCCGCGGGCGCGGAAGTCCTCCCGGAGCCGCGCCGGCACGGCGGCGAAGCCGGGCTCGTGACGTCTCGGCGTCCTCGGCACGGTGATCCCCTCCTAGTGCGCGCGGGGCCGGCGGCACCCCCCGCCGGGCGGCTCAGAGCCTGCTGACGTATTCCTTCTTGAGCTGGCGGGCGATCACCACGGACTGGATCTGGTTGGTGCCCTCCATGATCTGGAAGACCTTGGCGTCGCGCATGAGCTTCTCGACCGGGTACTCCTTGGTGAAGCCGTTGCCGCCCATCACCTGGACTGCGTCCGAGACGACCTCCTGCTGGAGATCGGTG
Source organism: Propionibacterium acidifaciens DSM 21887 (assembly GCF_000426605.1). Lineage (GTDB taxonomy): Bacteria > Actinomycetota > Actinomycetes > Propionibacteriales > Propionibacteriaceae > Propionibacterium > Propionibacterium acidifaciens. The sequence goes on along the minus strand of NZ_AUFR01000001.1, from coordinate 232,539 downwards.
ACGAACTGCTTGGTGATCGCGCCGTCCTTCTGCACGTCCAGACCGAGGTCGACTCGGCGCATCGTCTGCTGCACCAGCGCCCGGCAGGCCACGACCTTGGCCGACATGCGCGCCAGGATGTCCTGCACCATCTGGAACTCGAAGACCGGCCGGCCGAACTGCTCGCGCTGCAGGGCGTAGACGGTCGCCTCGTCGAGCGCCCGCTGCATCATGCCGACCGCGATGGTGGCCATGAAGGGGCGGGAGACGTCCAGGCCCGACATCGCGATCTTGAAGCCGTCGCCCTCGGCGCCCACCAGGTGATCGGCCGGCACCCGGACGTCGTTGAGGATGAGATCGCAGGTGTTGGAGGTGCGCAGACCCATCTTGTCCTCGTGCTCGCCATGGCTCAGCCCCTCACGGCCGGCCTCCACGAGGAAGGTGGAGATGCCGCGGTGCCCGGCCTCGGGATCGGTCTTGGCGGAGATCAGGTAGATGTCGGCGATGCCGCCGTTGGTGATCCAGCACTTCTGTCCGTTGAGCACGTAGTCGTCGCCGTCGCGCACGGCGCTGGTCCGGATGGCCGCCGCGTCCGAGCCGGCGCCCGGCTCGCTGATCGCGAAGCAGCCCAGACCGCCGTCTGCGATCGTGTCGGCGAACAGCCGCGCCTGCTCCCCGGTGCCGGCGAGCATGACGTTGCGGAAGGCGACGAAGGTGGAGACCAGGGTGATGGCGTAGCCGGCGTCCACCTTGCCGAGCTCCTCGAAGACCATGGCGCCGGTCTGGAAGTCGATGCCCGAGCCGCCGTACTCCTCGGGCAGCTCGAGCATGTGCAGTCCCAGCTCGAAGGCGGACTGGAAGTCGGCCGCCTCGCACTGGGAGTCGCGATCGCGCTGGGCGACGTGGGGGGACACCTCGCGCCAGACGAATTCCCTGATGGAGTCGAGCAGCAGCTGCTGCTCGTCGGTGAGTGGCTGGTTCATGATGCCCTTTCTTGCTGGTGCTGCTGGTGGGAGGACCGTGGGCCGATGCCCGCGTTCCCGCGGTGGCCGGACCTTCGGGGGAGGGCGGGAGCGGCGGCGCGCAGGCGCGCGTACTCCTGCTCGTCGAGCGGGGCCGCCCCGTGACGTCCGAGCTGCGGTCCGGGGACGCGGGAGGTCTCCGGGGACAGGGCCGCAGCGAGCGCGGCGAGCCCTGTGATGCCCAGGGTCATGGCCCCGATGACGAGCACGATCACCGCCTGGCGGGTGCCGGGCGGGCAGAGCGCCGCGAAGACCATCGCCATGAGGGAGGAGGCCGCGGTGCCGATGTTCTGCCCGATCGCCATGCCGGTGACCCTGGTGGAGGCCGGGAACTGCTCGGGGAAGAAGGCGGGGAAGACGGCGTTGTAGCCCTGGTAGAGGGTGCCCCACATGAGCAGCGCCAAGCAGATCGTCAACCACAGGATGCCCTGGGTGATGGCCCACAGGTAGAGGAAGGAGAAGGCCCCCGAGCTGAGCGCCCCGCCGATGATCAGGGGGCGGCGGCCCAGACGATCGGACAGTCGCGCGGCGACGGGGATCACGAGCACCGCCACGCAGTTGCCGAGCACCGGGATCCACAGATAGACCGAGGCCGGCCAGCCGATGCCGTAGGCCTGCTGGGTGGCCAGAGAGGCGCCGAAGACCGTCGCCGTCACCGGGACGATGTTGGTCAGCGACATCGCGAAGACGCGCAGCACCGTTCCCGGGCTCTGGGTGAGGACGCGGCGGATCGGCGGCACCGCGGGGGCGTCGGCGGTCCTGGACTCCACCGTGCGCAGCCGCACGGAGAAGCCCACCACGATGAGCAGGGCGCTGAGCAGGAAGGGCAGACGCCAGCCCCAGGCCCGGAAGGCCTCCCGGGGCAGCAGGGCGGACAGCGGGATGAACACCAGCGCGCCGAAGATCTGCCCGATCTGGGCGCCCTGGAGGGTCACCGAGGCGCGTGAGCCGCGTACGCCGAGCGGGGTCTGCTCGATGATCAGGGTGGACGATCCGGAGATCTCGCCGGCGACGGCGAAACCCTGGACGAGTCGGCACAGCACCAGCAGCAGGGGAGCGGCGATGCCGATCCGGTCGTAGCCGGGCAGCAGTCCCACCGCGAAGGTGGCGGCGCCCATCAGCGCCATGGTGAGAATGAGGGTGAAGCGCCGCCCCACGCGGTCGCCGAGCCCGCCCAGCACGAAGGCGCCGATGGGGCGCGCCACATAGCCCACGCCGAAGGTGCCGAGCGAGGCGATGATCGCCTGAGCGGGATCGGTGGGGGAGAAGAAGAACTCCGGGAAGACGATCGCCGCGGCCTGCGTGTAGATGAAGAAGTCGTAGAACTCCAGGGCCGAGCCGATGGCTCCGGAGCGGGCCGCGATGCGGCCCCGCTCCGGAGCGGGGCCGCGCTCCGCGGCGCCCGGCGCCCATGGACGAGGCATTCGTGCCCATCCTCCCTGTGCCCCGAAGACCGGTGCCCCCGGGATCGATGTGGTGCGGGGCGCCGGCCGGCGCACCCCGCGGTCGGCCGGCGCCCACGGCTCAGGCGAGCGGCGTGGTCGCCAGGACTCCCTCGGAGGCGAGGATCTCGCCGATCCGCTGCTCGCTGTACCCGAGCTCGGCGAGCACCGTCTCGGAGTCGGAGCCCTGGGCCCGGGTGAGCCTGAGCTCGGGATCGCCCTGCGAGCTGAAGCGCACCGGGTTGGTCGGGATCATCCGCTCGTTCCCGCTCGGGCAGGTCACCGTGCGCAGCACGTCGTTGGCCCTGGCCTGCTCGTCGACGTAGATGTCGGTGGGCAGCTGGCAGGTCTCGATCGGCACGTCGTTGTCCAGCATCAGCTCGATCCAGTGGGCGCGGTCCCGCGTGGCGAAGGCCTCGTCCATGATGTCGACCACCTCGCCGTTGAGCCCCTTCGCGTTGAGCTCGTCGCAGTTGCTGTAGCGGCTGTCGCCCACCAGATCGTCGCGGCCGAGGAGCCTCATGAGCTTGTCGAAGTCGCGATCGTACTCCGGCGCGCACAGCGTCATGAGCAGGCCGTCGCCGGCCGCGTAGGTGTTGTTGAAGGGATTGATCACCTCGCGGCGGTCCTTCGGGTACTCGTTGCCGTACTGGGCCGAGATCATCGCGGTGTTGAGCATGAACGCGCCCGAGTGGAACAGGGAGGTCGTCACGTAATCGCCCCGGCCGCTGCGCTCCCGTCCCAGCAGCGCCGCGAGGATCCCGGCCGCCAGCACGAAGGAGACCTGGAAGTCGCCGTAGCCGTTGGGCGGGATCATCGGCCGGCTGCCCCGGTTCACCGTGGTGCCCAGCACGCCGCCGCGCGACATGCACGCGGTCATGTCGAAGCCGGGCGCGTCCTTGAGCGGGCCCTTGGCGCCGAAACCGAGCACCTGGGCCATCACCAGGCGGGGGAACCTGACGTGCAGGGTCTCGAAGTCGTAGCCGAGCTTGACCAGCGATCTGACGCGGGTGGAGGTGAGGAAGACGTCGGCGTCGGTGAGCAGCCGGTCCATCACCTCCCGGCCCGTGTCCTTGCGCAGGTCCACCGTGATGAAGCGCTTGTTCATGTTGGACATGTCGAAGCCGAGGTTCTCGTCGTCGGTGTACGGCGTGCCGAACACGGCGCCCTGGGTGCGCCCAGGATCGCCCTTGGGCGGTTCGACCTTGATCACATCGGCACCCCACTCGCCGAGCACGCGGGCCACGGTGGGGGCCGCCAGGAAGGCCGTCATGTCGACGACCCTGATTCCACTGAGCGGATTCATGCCCATGTCACTGCCTTCTCGGGGGAGCATCGCGGTCACGGCCTCCACAGATCCCCGCCGGTGTCGATCAGTCCGCGGGCGGCAGTGGTGCGCTGCACGGTGGGCGGGCCCTCCTCGAGCCACATGGCGCGGCAGTCGCGGTAGAGGCGCTCGACGGGGCCGTACTCGCACTCCTCGAAGTAGCCGATGCCGCCGAGGATCTCGAGCATGTTGTCGGAGACGACCTTGACGCCGTCGATGGAGGCGAGCTTGCACAGCGAGGCCTGGGTCATCGGGTCCTCGCCCGCGTCGTAGCGGCGGGCCGCGTCGTGGATGGCCGAGCGCAGCAGGTAGACCCATTTGCCGGACTCGGCGATCATCGTCTGGATGGCCTGGCGCTTGACCAGCGGTTTGCCGAAGGTGATGCGCTCCTTGGCACGGGCGATCGAGATCTCGAGCATCCGCTGGGCCATGCCCAGGTTCGAGTCGGCGATGTGAAGCCGGGACAGGCCGAGCGAGTACATGGCCACGTGCAGGCCCTCACCCACCTCGCCGAGGCGATACTTGTCGGGCACGCGGCAGTCGGTGAAGCGCAGCCCCGCGTGGCCGGCGCCGCGGCAGCCCATCATGTGGGGCATGTCGACGACCTCGTAACCGGGGGTGTTGAAGGGCACGAAGAAGGCGGTGAGCCTCTTGTCCTTGTCGGCCTCGGGATTGGTCAGGGTGATGAGATAGGTGCCGTCGGAGCAGTCCGTGTGGGAGATCAGGGTCTTCTCGCCGTTGATCACCCACTCGTCGCCGTCGCGCCTGGCGTTGGTCCTGATGTCGGCGCCGGAACCCGCCTCCTTCTCGGTCAGGGCGAAGTTGACGAACAGCGTCTTGTCCTGGAAGCGGGGCATGGCCCATTCCTTGAGCTCGGGCTGGGCGAAGTCGTCCATGATGCGCCAGTTGAGGCCGGCCGCGTGGTGCAGGTGCATGCGCATGCCGCCGGGCCCGCGCGAGAACTCCTCCTGCACCTTCATGATCTGCAGGGTCGACATGCCCCAGCCGCCGTACTCCTCCGGCATGTAGAAGCGGTACAGGTTGTGCTTCCTGGCGAGTTCGTAGAACTCGTCGGGGAACTTGTTGGTCACCTCGATCTCGAGTTGCATCTCGTCGAACGGGCCCTCGGCGAGTTCCCGGATCTCCATGAGGTACTGCTGGAACTCTTCCTCGTTCTGCGGCTTCTCGGTAAGCATTGCCTCTCCTTTGGTGACCGTCCTGGGTGACATCCGGTGTCAACGCCCGCCGGTGGCTCAGCAACTTTGCGAACTATCCGGATAGAACAAAAGGTTAGCGGCCCGGCCCCCGTCTGTCAGGGGACCATGGTCCCGTGCCCGCCCCGCTCCGACGAAGACACGGCAGGGCCCGGGGCCGCTCCCTCGGCCCCGGGCCCTGCCGACGTCCCATGCTCCGCTCGTCGCCTTCTCGCCCCACCGCTCGAAGCAGTGGGAGACGTCGTGGCGGTATGCCACGACGGCGGTGGCTGGTGCGGGCCGGGAGGTGACGACCTGGCCGCACAACTGACATGAAGGTGCTGCCCGGGGAACGCGACCAGGATTTCATGGTTCGTCAGCAGGGCGCGCATCGATCGCCTCACGGGCTCCTCGCGTTCGAGGGCCTGGTCGGACCGCATGACGAGCGTCCCGGGCCCCCGGTGGGCGGCACCATCCGCTGGTGGATGCCCCGTCACCTCGACCCCGGGGTGCCGCTCGTCCGCGAACAGCGCCTGAAGCCGCGCCTTACCGGTGAAGGACCCGGCGCCGGTGCGGAGAGCGCTGCGGGCCTGGTGGAGCGGCTCGTCCTTGCGACCTCTCCGCCCGGACGCGCCGTGCTGAACCCGGCGGCGGCACTCGTCGAAGGCGTCACCGGCGAGCCGGACGACGTGGGGCGGGACCACCGCCGCAACCGTGCCGGGCAGCTCCTCGCCGACGGCGGTCCTGCAGCCGGCGAGCCCGACCCGTCGCGACGACCCCAGCCCCGTCTCGCCAGGCCCTGATGGCCTGGGGGGCTTCATCGGCAGGGGTCACGAGAACGTATCCGACCCGGGAGCCGATCTCGTGACCGACTGCCAGGCCCGACCGGGGGGCCTGAGGACTCCTCTGCTCAAGGACGAGCAAAGACCCGCGTCACACGGATTACCGTGACGCGGGTTCGAGCGGGAGGTTGATGGTCGGGCTGACAGGATTTGAACCTGCGACCCCTTGACCCCCAGTCAAGTGCGCTACCAAGCTGCGCCACAGCCCGCCGGGCCGTCGTCCGGCCCGTCGCTGAACTTTAGCCCAGGTCGACACCGCTTTTCCAGTCGGCCCCCTCGGGCGGCGTCGCGGCGGACGGGTCGGGCCCCGGATCGGCGACGGGCGGGTGCAACCGCGGTCGCACCCCGCGAGCCCCCGGGCGGCGGGCCCCGGGCCCGGGCAGCGCCTCGGCGGCTCGCCCCTGACGAGGCCGGGCCCCTCCGATCCGGGGTCTTCGTCGTCCGCGCGCCCCACCTGTGCGTTCACTTGTAGAAGAATGGACGGGGCCACGACCCCCTAGGGGATCTGAAAGAATGCGGCGCATCGGGCCATACCCCCAGCGCCCAACGATCGATTGCAACGGAGGAATCGGCATGGAAGTGGACACCGTCCTGGAAGTCGAGAGGGAGTTCGCCCACCCGCGTGAAGTGCTGTTCAGGGCGTTCACCGAACCGGCCTCGTTCAGCCAGTGGTTCGCCCCGACGGGCTGGCACGTCCTGCCCGAGTCCGTGGAGCTGAACCCCCAGCTGGGCGGGCGCATCCGCCACACGAAGGTGCGCGACGACGACCCCGGGAAGATCTGGGTCGTCGACGGCGTCTACACCGAGGTCTTCTACCCGGACGTGCTCGTCACCAAGCAGCGCATCTCCGGCATCCCCGGCATCGATCCGAGCAGGCCCGTCGAGCTGCGCGTCGAGTTCACCCGCCTGGGCCAGGGCAAGACGCTGCTGCGGATCGTCCAGGGGCCCTACACGGAGCAGGCCGCTCTCGACTACTCGGACGGTTGGGAATCCATTCTCGACCATCTCCAGAGCCATCTCACCACCTCCAAGGACGACGCACGATGAGCGGAACCACCACGACCGTCAGAACCACCACGACCGTCATCAGGCGCAAGCCGATGATGTCGATGAAGCAGATCCTTCTCATGAACCTGGGCTTCTTCGGCATCCAGTACTCGTTCGGCATGCAGCAGACGACCATCAACCCGATCTACAACTTCCTCGGCGCCTCGGCCGACGAGCTGCCTCTGCTCAACATGGCGGGCCCGATCACCGGCCTGTTCATCCAGCCGCTCATCGGCGCGCTCTCCGACCGCACGTGGAGCGAGCGCTGGGGCCGACGCAAGCCCTTCTTCATCATCGGCGCCATCGGCTGCGCCGTGTGCCTGTTCTGCTTCCCGTTCGTCTCGGCGATCTGGATGGCCGCGCTGCTCCTGTGGCTGCTCGACGCCTCGAACAACACGGCCATGGAGCCCTACCGCGCCTTCATCGCCGACAGGCTGCCCCCGAGCCAGACGGCCAAGGGCTTCCTGGCGCAGAGCTTCTTCGCCGGCCTGGGCATCACGCTCGCCAACGTCTCCCTGTTCCTCTTCCAGCACGTCCTGTCCGGCATGACCGCCGCGGGCCTGCCGTACTGGGTGTTCGGCTCGTTCATGCTCGGCTCGGTCTGCTCGATCGGCACGGTCCTCGTCTCCGTGCTGACCACCCCCGAGATCCCGCCCTCCCCGGAGGAGCTGGCGCGTCTGCGCTCGAAGCAGAACGGCAACGCCCTGGCGGGCATCTGGACGGCCCTCGTCGAGATGCCGACCCAGCTGCGCAAGCTCGCCCTGGTCTACCTGTTCCAGTGGTACGCGATGAACGTCTACTGGCAGTACGTCTCGCTGTCGGTCGCCAAGAGCGCCTTCGGCACGACGGACACCCATTCGGCCGCCTACGAGTCGGCCGTCACCTGGACCGGGCTCATCAACGGCGGCTACAACGTCGTCACTTTCTGCGTGGCCTTCTCGCTGGTCGCCTTCGCCAAGAAGCACGGCGCCAAGTACGTCCACGCGTCCTGCCTGATGCTCGCGGTGATCGGCCTGCTGATCTTCCCTCACCTGGGCAACAAGTTCCTGCTGTTCCTGCCGATCATCGGCCTCGGCATCGCCTGGGCGTCCATCATGGGCGTGCCGTACATCATGGCCGTGCGCATGGTGCCGTCCAGCCGCTACGGCGTCTACATGGGCATCATCAACATGATGATCGTCATCCCGCAGCTGCTCGAGACCTTCACCTTCGGTGCGGTCTACAAGCACCTGCTCGCCTCGAACCCCGCCAACGCCGTCACCTTCGCCGCGGTCCTGCTCGGCTGCGCCGCGCTGGCCATGCTGTGGATCAAGGAGCCCCCGATCGTGCGCGACGTGGACGACGTCACCGCCCCCGCCAAGATCCAGCTCGGAGAGGACTGATCATGGAACTCGATCGTTACAGGAAGATCCTCGTCGGCACCGACGGTTCCTCGCTGGCCGGGCCGACCGTCACCCGCGCTGCCCGCCTGGCCGTGGCGGACGACGCGGATCTCATCGTGGTCTGCGCCTACACGAAGATGCTGGCCCGCGAGGCCGCCAGGGAGCCGAACCTCGAGGGCTCGGTCGCCACGCTCGGCCAGGTGCCCGGTTCGGAGGCCGCCACCCAGGCGATCCGGGACGCCATGAAGGTCGCCCACGAGGCGGGCGCCCGGGTCACGGCGGCCCTGCTCGTGGACGCCGACCCCGTCGCCGCGATCCTCGAGACGGCCCGCGACCACCGGGTCGACGCCATCGTCCTCGGCGCCATCCGCGACACCTCGGTCGTCGGACGGCTGCTCGGCAATGTGTCCTCCGCGGTTGTGCGCCGCGCCCACCGCGACGTGCTCGTCGTGCGCCCCGTCGAGGGCTCCGAGGAGCCGAACGTGGCCGAGGACGTCGAGATCGCCCCGACCTCGGAGGACTGAACGATGGTCCCTGACGCCTCCGCACGGCAGAGCCTCGACCTGCGCTGGGAGCGCTACTCCCCCCAGATCGCCGTCTCGCTGGCGCGCCTGTTCCCCGACCGCGCCACCGAGGTGACGGCCCGCCTGCGCCAGATCCTCGAGAGGGGCATCGCGCAGCGCTCGCCCGAACTGCGACGTCTCGACGAGGCCCGGCTGCTGCGCCCGGACTGGCTGCAGCAGCCCGACATGGTCGGCTACGTCTGCTACGCCGATCGTTTCGCCGGAAACCTGCGGGGCGTCAAGGACCACGTCGACTACCTGGACGGGCTCGGGGTGCGCTATCTGCACATCATGCCCTTTCTCGAACCCAGGCCGGGTGCGAACGACGGCGGCTACGCCGTGGCCGACTACCGCACCATCCGCCCCGACCTGGGCACCATGGACGACCTCGAGGAGCTCACCGCCGAGCTGCGGGCGCACCGCATCTCCCTGGTGATGGACCTGGTCATCAACCACGTGGCGGCCGAGCACGAGTGGGCGGTCCGGGCCAGGGCGGGGGAGGCCGCGTACCGCGACTACTTCCTCATGTACCCCGACCGCTCCATCCCGGACGCCTACGAGCGCACCCTCCCGGAGGTCTTCCCCGACTTCGCGCCGGGCAACTTCACATGGAACGAGCAGGCGAACGCCTGGGTGTGGACGACCTTCAACGACTACCAGTGGGACCTGAACTGGGCGAACCCCGACGTCCTGTGCGAGTTCGTCGACCTCATGTGCTGGCTGGCGAACAAGGGCGTCGAGGTCTTCCGCCTGGACGCCATCGCCTTCACCTGGAAGCGCATGGGCACCAACTGCCAGAACCAGCCCGAGGTGCACGACCTGACCCAGATCATGCGCGCCTGCATGCGCATCGCCGCCCCGTCGGTGGCCTTCAAGGCCGAGGCGATCGTCTCGCCCGAGGACCTCATGGCCTATCTCGGCACCGGCGAGCACTATGGTCTGGTCTCCGACATGACCTACCACAACGAGCTCATGGTGCAGCTGTGGAACTGTCTGGCCACCGCGGAGTCCCGGATGGCCGAGGTCGCGCTGTCGACCATGCCGACGAAGCCGCCGTCCACGACATGGGCCACCTATGTGCGCTGCCACGACGACATCGGCTGGGCGATCTCGGACGCCGACGCCGCGGCGGTGGGCGTGGACGGCTACGAGCACCGCCGCTTCCTCTCGGACTTCTACTCCGGTCAGTACAAGACCTCGTTCGCCCGGGGCCTGGTCTTCCAGGCCAATCCGCTCACCGGCGACCGGCGCATCTCCGGCTCGGCGGCCAGCCTGGCCGGCCTGGAGAAGGCCTTGGAGGAGGGCGACGAGCACGGCGTCGGCATGGCCATCGCCCGCATCGTGCTCATGTACACGCTCATCTGCGGATACGGGGGCGTGCCGCTCATCTACATGGGCGACGAGCTGGGACTGCTCAACGACATGGACTACGGCTCCGACCCGGCCCACGCCGACGACAACCGCTGGGCCCACCGCCCCTTCATGGACTGGGCGCTGGTCGAGCGGGTCGCCGCGGACGAGGACCTGCCGGCCGCCCGACTCAACAGGGCGCTCCGACACGTGCTCCAGGTGCGGGCGGCGACGCCGCAGGTGCACGCCTCGTTCGCCGCCCGGGTGCTCCCGAGTCCCGATCCGCGCGTCCTCATCCTCGTGCGGGACCACCCGCTGGGCCCGCTCGTCGAGGTCTACAACATGAGCGAGCAGACGGTCCAGCTCCACCACAGCGTGCTCACCCAGCATCTCGGCTACGACGCTCGCGAGCTGATCGGCGGTTACACCTACGACCTGCGCCCGGCCACCATCGACATCTGGCCTTACCAGGCGGCCTGGCTGACCGCGCTCTGAGACCATCGCCCCCGGGCCCGCCGACTTGTCAGCGGGCCCGGTTTGCGAGATGGTCGGACGGAGAACCGCGAGGAAGGACGACCGTGCCCGAACGCATGAACGTGGAGAGCTTCAACCTGGACCACCGCGCGGTGGCGGCGCCGTTCGTCCGGGTCGCCGATGTGAAGCGGCTGCCCGACGGCGACGTGCTCACGAAGTACGACGTGCGCTTCTGCCAGCCCAACCGTGAGCACCTCGAGATGACGGCCGTGCACTCGATCGAGCACTCCTTCGCCGAGTGCGTGCGCAACCACAGCGACGCCGTCATCGACTTCGGCCCGATGGGCTGCCAGACCGGCTTCTACCTCATCATGGTGGGCGAGCCCGACGTGCCCGCCACCTGCGAACTCGTCGAGCGGACCCTGCGCGACGTCCTCGCCCTGACCGAGGTGCCCGCGGCGAACGAGATCCAATGCGGCTGGGGCGCCCATCACAGCCTTGACGCGGCCCGGGCCGCGGTCTCCGAGATGCTCGCCCACCGCGACGAGTGGGAGCAGGTCATGGCCTGAGCGCCCACCGCGGTGCCCGGCAGGCCCGGGCACCGCGGGCGCATCAGGTGCTTCGCAACGGAGGGAGCCGTCCGATGGCCGGTACGGGCAACGGGCCGACACGCATCGAGGCGATCGACCGCGCCCTGGTGCTGCTCGACGACCTGTCGCGGCTCGGGACCGCAGGCTCCTCCCTCGCCGACATCTGCGCGCGCGTCGGCATGAACAAGTCGACCGCCTACCGCGCCCTGTCGACCATGCGCTGCCGCGACTACGTCCAGCAGGACCCCGAGTCGGGGAGCTACACCCTCGGCCCGGCGGCGCTGGCCCTCGCCACCCGCCACTTCGAGGGCGACTCCCTCGCCTCGGGCATGCACCCGGCGCTCGTCGCCCTGTCCCGCGAGGTCGACGAGCTCGTCCACCTCGGCGTGATGCGGGGCGACCGGGTCGTCTACCTCGACAAGGTCGAGCCCTCGCGCACGATCCGCGTGTGGTCCGACATCGGCCGCACGGTCCCGGTCGCCGACACCGCGCTGGGCCGGGCCATCCTCGCCTTCACGGCCGTCGAGCGCCAGCAGCTGGACGCCTACGTCCCGGCCGGCGGACCGGAGCGCGCCGACCGGTTGTGGGGGATGATCGGCTTCGCCCGCGGGCACGGCTACTCCTTCGAGGTCGAGGAGAACGAGCCGGGCATCGCCTGCCTCGGCGTGCCACTGCTGCGCGGAAACCAGCCGGCCGGGGCCATGAGCGTGACGACCTTCGCATCCACGTTCACCGCCAGGCGCCGCACCGAGCTGCTCCGGGCCGTCCGGGACGTCGTCCCGCCCCTGCTCCCGGTCGGCATCGCCCTGCCGGCACTGCACGTGTGAGGCCCGGGGCGGCGCGACCGAACCGCCCGACGGACCCGGCGGGCGGTGCGCCCCGCGTGATCCGCCCTGCGCCTCGGGCGGCCCCGCCCCGATGCTCCCTACCCACGGCCTCCGCGGCCCTCGAGCCGGAATCGACGCCCACGAGGCGTATGCTGCAACTGTTTCTTGGAGCAAATCCCGAGTTTCATTATATGAAACATCCAGCGTGTGGAGCCCGGGTGCCACGAACCGAAGGGAAACCGCAATGCCAGTGGACCTGCCCGCCATCACAGCCCACAGGATCATCCCCGTCGTCGTCCTCGACCGCGCCGATCGGGCCGACGGCCTCGCCCGGGCCCTCGTCGCCGGGGGACTTCCCGTCGCCGAGGTGACCTTCCGCACCGACGCGGCGGCCGAGTCGATCGCGGCCATGGCCGCCCGTGGCGATCTGCTCGTCGGCGCGGGGACCGTCCTTGCCGTCGAGCAGGTGCACCGCGCCCTCGCCGCCGGCGCGAGCTTCATCGTCAGCCCCGGCTACAGCCAGGCGGTCGTCGACGAGTGCCTCGGGCTCGGCGTGCCGGTCCTGCCGGGCGTCGCGACCGCCACCGACATGACCGCCGCCGTCACCTCCGGCCTCTCGACCGTCAAATTCTTCCCGGCCGCCGCCCTCGGCGGCCCGGCGACCATCAGGGCCCTGTCCGGCCCGTTCCCCGGGGTGCGGTTCGTGCCCACCGGCGGCATCGCCGCGGACACCGTGGGCCAGTACCTGGCCCTCGACCGCGTCCCCGCCGTCGGCGGCTCCTGGATGGTCCCGACGGGGCTCGTCGACGCCGGCGAGTTCGACCGCGTCACCGGGCTCGTCGCCGAGGCCGTCGACACCGTCCGGGCGCTGCGACCCGGCCCCGGGCGGAACGACCCGAGCGAAACGAAACGAGGAGAATGACGATGACTGCCGACATCACCCTGCGCCCCGCGGAACGGTGCGCCTTCGACGCCGCGGGCCTCGGCGAGGTCATGCTGCGACTGGACCCCGGCGAGGGCCGCATCCGCACCGCCCGGGCCTTCCGGGCCTGGGAGGGCGGCGGCGAGTACAACGTGATCCGCGGCCTGCACAAGGTCTTCGGCCTGCGCACCACCGTTCTGACGAGCCTCGTCGACAACGAGATCGGCCACCTGGTCGAGGACTTCGTCGAGGCCGGCGGCGTCGACACCTCGAACATCGTCTGGGTTCCCGGCGACGGCGTGGGGCGCACGGTCCGCAACGGCCTGAACTTCACCGAGCGCGGCTTCGGCGTCCGCGGCTCGGTCGGCGTCTCCGACCGCGGCAGCACCGCCGCCTCGCAGGTCAGGGCCGAGGACTTCGACCTCGACGGGCTGTTCACCGGGGCCGGCGTGCGCTGGCTGCACACCGGCGGCATCTACGCGGCGCTCTCCGAGCAGGCGGCCCGGACCTGCCTCGACGTCGTCAGGGCGGCCCACGAGGCCGGCACGACCGTCTCCTACGACCTGAACTACCGCCCGAGCCTGTGGCGGGCCATCGGCGGGCAGGAACGCGCCCGCGAGGTCAACCGGGAGCTCGCCCGCTACGTCGACGTCATGATCGGCAACGAGGAGGACTTCACCGCCGCCCTCGGCTTCGAGGTCGAGGGCGTGGACGAGGACCTCACCGACCTGCCGGTCGAGGGCTTCGGCGCCATGATCGAGACCGTCGCAGCGGCCTACCCGAACATCGGGGTCATCGCCACGACCCTGCGCGGGGTGCGCTCGGCCTCCCGCAACGACTGGGGCGCTCTCGCCTGGAGCAGGCACGACGGCCTCGTCCAGGCCGCCCGGCGCGAGGGCATGGAGATCCTCGACCGCGTCGGCGGCGGCGACTCCTTCGCATCCGGGCTCGTCTACGGCCTGCTGACCGACGAGCCGCTGGCCACCTGCGTCGAGTACGGCGCGGCTCACGGCGCCCTGGCCATGACGACCCCGGGCGACACCTCGATGGCCTCCCTCGCCGATGTGCTCAGGCTGGCCGGCGGCGGCAACGCCCGCGTCGACCGCTGAGCCCGCCACCGACCGCGTCCACCGCAGGACGCAGTGTCCGTCCCCCGGAGGATTGAGGCCTCCCCGTCCCGTGCCCGCCCGGGGGAGCGGCGGCCCCCGGGGTGGGCACGGGGCTCGGCGGGTCGGGTGCCGGCCCCGAGTCCCGGTGGTGAGAAAATCCACCGGTGAGTTCCCAGCAGAGCGCCCCGGCCCGCACGGCGCGCATCCGCGTCGAGCGGCGCCGGTGGTGGGGGCTCGTCGTCCTCTCCGTCGCGCTGCTCATGGCCTCGATGGACAACACGATCCTCAACATCGCCCTGCCGACCCTGGCACGCGAGCTGCACGCCACCAACGACGCCCTGCAGTGGACCGTGGACTCCTACCAGCTCACCTATGCGGGCTTCCTGCTCGTGGCCGGCAGCCTCGTCGACCGCTGGGGGCGCAAACGCACCTTCACGACGGGCGTCGCCCTGTTCGGCGCCTGCTCGGTCGTGGCCGCCCTCTCCCGCGGCACGGTCATGCTCGTCGCGGCGCGCGCCCTCACCGGCGTCGGCGCGGCCCTGCTCACGCCGTCGACGCTTGCCGAGGTCTCCGTCCTCTTCCGCCGCCCCGCCGAGCGGACGACGGCCTTCGCCATCTGGTCCGGCGCCAACGGCGCCGGGGCGGCGGTGGGCCCGCTGCTGTCGGGCGCCCTCCTGGCGCACTTCGGCTGGTCGTCGATCTTCCTCGTCAACGTGCCGCTCGCCGTGCTCTGCCTCCTAGGGGGCGTCTGGATGCTGCCGCACGCCGCGCCCGAGCGCGCCGACGAGCGCATCGACTGGCTCGGCATGGCCGCCTCGATCATCGGCCTGTCGGTGCTGTGCTGGGCCGTCATCTCCGCGCCCGGCCTCGGCCTGGCCTCGCCCCTCGTCATCGGCGCCGCGCTCGTCGGCCTCGTCGTGCTCGGCCTGTTCGTCTGGGTGCAGATGCGGGCCGAGGCCCCGCTGCTCGACCTGAGCCTGTTCGCACGGCGACCCTTCGCCGTCTCCGTCGCGGTCTCGGGCCTGGTCACCGGCGGGGGAGCGGGCGCCCTGTTCGTCCTGACCCAGTACATGCAGTACGTCCTCGCCTTCACGCCCTGGCAATCCGGGCTGGCGATCATGCCCGTCGCGGCCTGCATGCTCGTCGGCGCGGTGAGCGCCCCGAAGGTGCTCGGCGCGATCGGCATCAAGCGCACCGTCATCGCCGGGCTCGTCCTCGTCGCCCTCGGATTCGGAGCCCTGGCCGTGACCGGTTCGTCGATGGCCTACTCGCACCTCGTCGTCGGGGCCTGCGCCTTCGGCCTGGGGGCCGGCATGCTCATGCCGGCCGCGACGCAGGCCGTCATGGACTCCCTGCCGCCGGCCTCGGAGGGCGCGGGCTCGGCCACCAACAGCGCGCTCATGCAGGTGGGCAGCGCCCTCGGGGTCGCCGTCATCGGCAGCCTGCTGGCCTCGACCTACCGGGCCCGGCTCGCCGGCAGCGCGACGGTCGGGGCCCTCGACGGGGCGACCCGCGAGAAGGTGCTGAGCTCGGCCGGCGAGGCCTTCCCCATGGCCTCGGCCCGCGGCATGGACGAGCTGGTCGTCACCATGCGCGAGGCCTACTCCTCGGGGACGGCCCTCGGCCTGGGCGTCTGCTCGGGCGTCGTCGCCCTCGCCACCGTCGCGGTCGCCGCCCTCTACCCGGCGCACGCCCGGCCCGAGGCGCCGGTTGCGGAGCGGCCCGCCGACACGGCCCGGGTCTGACCGCCCGGCGCCACGCCCGGAATGAGCGGTCCTCCGGCTCCGGACGGGCCGGGCTATAGTTCTTCCGACGATCAATGTGCCCGGGGTCGGTGAAAACCCGAACCGGCGGTGACAGCCCGCGAACCAGCCCAGAGCTGGCCGAACCGGTGGGATTCCGGTGCCGACGGTGACAGTCCGGATGGGAGAGCACGTGCGGGCCCTCGCGGGTCGCGGCCGGACGGCCGCGCAGCCCGACGCGCGCCCGGGCCGCGCCCCGGTCATGACGCGATGACGGGAGAGACGCGGCCGATGAGGACGATCAAGGCGGTTCGGGCGGCGATGCCCCTGGGGCTGCGCATCGGTGCGCCCGTGGTCGTGCTCGTCGTCCTGCTCGCCGCCTGGCAGTTCGTCGCCTCCTCGGGCACCGTCCCGACCGCCCTGCTCCCCGGCCCGGGCCGGGTCCTCGCCCGCCTCGTCGCCGATCTGCGGACCGGTGCCCTCCTGCACCGCACGCTCGCGACGATCTGGGAGGCCGTGCTCGGCTGCGCCCTCGCGACCGTCGTCGCCCTGCCGATCGGCTATCTCATCGCCCATCTCCGCTCCGCCGATGCCGCGTTCTCGCCCTATCTGGCCGCCTCGCAGGCGATCCCGGCCGTGGCGCTCGCACCGCTGCTGGTCATCTGGGTCGGCTACGGGCTGACGCCGATCGTCCTGCTGTGCACCCTGCTCGTCCTCTTCCCGCTCGTCCTGTCGACGGTGCTGGGCCTCCGCACCATCGACGACGAGATCACCGAGGCCGCCGAGCTCGACGGCGCCTCCGGGCCGGCGATGATCGTCCACATCGAGGCGCCGATGGCCCGGGCCGCGATCCTCACCGGCATACGCAACGGCTTCACCCTGTCCATCACCGGGGCCGTGGTCGGCGAGTTCGTCATGGGGGGCAAGGGCCTGGGCATGATCGTGTCGGTCGAGTCGGCCACCGCCGACACCACCGGGCTGTTCGCCACGCTCATCGTGCTGTGCGCGCTCGCCGTCGCCATCCACGCCGCCCTCACGCTCGTGGAGCGCCTCACCGACCCCTACCGCGCCTCCGACGGCGCGGGCCCCGGCGCAGAGCCGGGGCCCGTCCTCGGGCGTCCGCTGCCCTCCGCGGCCGCGGTCGACGGCCCGCACGCCGCCCCGGACCGTCCGGGCCCCGGCGCCCGCATCCCTGACGAGGAGCTGATCGCATGATCCCTTCCCGCGCCCGCCGTCTGCGGCGGGCCCTGCTGCTGGCCCTGGGCGTGGCGCTCGTCGCCACGGCCTGCTCTGGGACCGGAGGGTCCGCGTCGTCCGCGTCCTCCTCGGGCGGCGCGCCGCTCGTCGTGGGCCTCACCTACACGGCCGACATCCAGTTCTCGCCGTTCTACGTGGCGGCCGAGAAGGGCTACTTCGCGGACGAGGGCCTCGACGTGACGCTGCGCCACCACGGCGGCTCCGAACCGCTGCTGGGCGCCCTGCAGGCCGGGGACGAGGACGTCGTCTACGCGGGCGGCGACGAGATGATGGTCAACCGCTCCCAGGGCGTCGACGTCGTCGACGTCGCCACGATCTACCAGAGCTACCCCGGCGAGCTCATCGTCCCGGCCGACTCGCCGATCACCTCCCTGGCCGACCTGCGCGGCCACTCGATCGGGGTGCCCGGCGAGTACGGCGAGACCTGGTACACGCTGCTCGCACTGCTCGACGAGGCCGGCCTGAGCCGCGACGACGTCGACATCCGGACCATCGGCTTCACCCAGCAGTCGGCCCTCATGACCGGCAAGGTGGACGCCGTCGTCGGCTTCTCCAACAACGACGCGGTCCAGTTCGAGCAGGCCGGCTTCGGCATCCGCGAGATCGCTCCCGGCGAGGGCACCCCGCTGGTCGGCCTCGGCCTGGGCGCCATGGCGGACACCGTCGCCGGGCGGGGCGACGAGCTCGCGGGCCTGCTGCGCGCGCTCCGCCGCGCCGCCGCGGACTGTGCCGCCGACCCGGACGGGGCCGTCGACCTGTCCGCCCGGTACGTCACCACGCTCACCGACGACGAGCAGCGCGCGAGGGCCAGGGCGACCCTCGAGGCCACCAACGCCCTGTACGGGGACGACTTCGGCGCCCAGCACGACGACCGGTGGAGCGCCATGAGCGTCTTCCTCGCCGACAAGGGCATCACCGCCGAGCCCGTCGACCCGGCCGCCGCGCACACCTCACCGGGCTGAGCCGCCGGGCCCCGTGTCCGCGCCCGGCGACGGTGCACCGGAGGGCGCGGCACCGGCGACTAGAGTTGGGCCGCGAACCCGGCGCCGCGGGACGGCGCGCGTACCGAGTCCCCAGGAGTGAGTCCATGACATCGGCCGAGCCCAGGACGCTCGTCGAGACGAAACGGATCCGGCTGTTCGACCGGACCAGGCCTCTCGACTTCGTGCACGGGGGACGGCTTGAGGAGGTCACCGTCGCCTACGAGACCTACGGCACCCTGAACAAGGCCCGCGACAACGCCGTCTACATCTGTCACGCCCTCACCGGCGACGCCCACGCCGCCCTCTGGCACGAGGGCGACGCCCGTCCCGGCTGGTGGGACGTCATGATCGGGCCGGGCAAGGCCATCGACACGAACCGCTGGTTCGTCATCTCCTCGAACCTCCTCGGCGGCTGCCGGGGCACGACCGGCCCGTCCGACCTCGACCCGGCCACCGGCGAGCCCTACGGCCTGGACTTTCCCCTCCTCGACATGCACGACTTCGTCACCGTGCACCGGACGCTCATGCGCGCCCTCGGAGTGGACCACCTCCATGCGGCCGTCGGCGGCTCCCTCGGCGGCATGCAGGTGCTCGACTGGTCGCTGACCCACCCCGGCGACATGGACCAGGCGGTCGTCGTGGCCAGCTCCAGCCGGCTGACGGCCCAGAACATCGCCTTCAGCGCCGTCGGCCGCGAGGCCATCATGCGCGACGAGAACTTCCACGACGGACGCTTCGTCGTCGAGGGCACGAGCCCTGACGTCGGCTTGGCCGTGGCACGCATGATGGCGCACATCACCTACACGAGCGAGGAGGGCTTCGAGGAGAAGTTCGCCCGCCGCCCCCAGCACGACGACCGCCGTCCCGGCTTCGGCGTCGACTTCGCCGTCGAGAGCTACCTCGACCACCAGGGCGCCGTCTTCGTGAATCGCTTCGACGCCCTCAGCTATCTGTACCTGACCCGCGTCATGGACTACTTCGACCCGTTCGCCGACCCCACCGCCATGGACGCGGTGGCCGGCACCGGCCTGAAGTACCTGGTCATGAGCTTCGACTCCGACTGGCGCTTCGGCACCGCCCACTCGCGCCGCATCGTCCGCCAGCTGCAGTCTCGGGGCCTGCCGGTCAGCTTCCGCGAGATCAGGGCGCCCTGGGGCCACGACTCCTTCCTGCTGCCGATCGGCCCCTACCTCGACACCGTCCGGGCCTTCCTCGAGCAGCCGACCAGACCCCGACCGAGCATCCACCGTCATCGTCTGGGGAGGCACCGCTGATGCCATCGGACCGTCTCACGCAGGGCCTGCTGCGTCACGACCTGCAGTCGGTGGCCGCGCTCGTCGACCGGGGCGAACGGGTCCTCGACCTCGGCTGCGGGGACGGCGACCTGCTCGCCTACCTCATCGGCGCCATGGACTGCACCGGCACGGGCGTCGAACGGGATCCTGGGGCCGTCATGGCGGCCATCGGCAGGGGGGTGCCGCTGGTCGAGCTCGACCTCGACACCCAGCTCGACGAGTTCGGCGACGACTCCTTCGACGTCGTCGTCCTCTCGCGCACCCTCCAGGCCGTGCTCCGGCCGAAGGAGGTCATCACGCAGATGCGCCGCATCGGCCGGCGCCTCATCGTGACCATGCCGAACTTCGGCTACTGGCGTCACCGGCTGCGTCTGCTGAGCGGCCGCATGCCCCAGAGCAGGGACCTTCCGTACACCTGGTACGACACCCCGAACCTGCACCACACGACGCTCGTCACCCTCGAGGAGTTCTTCGACGAGTGCGGGCTCGACGTCGAGCGGCGCATCCCCCTGGACGGCGCGGGCCGCCGGCCCCGGGCCGGCGGACGTCTCCTGCAGCACGGCGCGAACCTGCTCGCGGGCTCGGCGATCTACGTGCTGGCCCGCCGCGGCTGATCCGGCAGGCCGGCACGACGAGCGAGCCCCACCGCCGCCCGCGCATCGCCGGGGTCCACGGCACCGGCCTCGACAGGACCGTCGAGGAGTCGGAGCCGTCACCGGTCCCCGGGACGGCTCGAGTGCGCATGCTGCTCACGGGGTGGTCCGTGCCGAGCCCGACGGGCCCCTCACCGCCTCCCGTCGGACAGGGCCGAGGCCCCGTCACGCCGCGTCCGAGCCGTTCCGCACCGCCCCGTGGGCAGCATGCGGTCACCCGGCCCGGCGCCCGGCGACTCTGCGACAATGACGGCCATGGAGTCGACAGACCAGAAGATCCTCGCGCTGCTGTCCAGGGAGGGTCGGATGTCCTTCACCGACATCGGCCGCGAGACCGGTCTGTCCACCTCCGCGGCGCAGCAACGGGTGAGACGTCTGGAGCAGCGCGGCTTCATCACCGGGTACCGGGCACGGATCGACGGGAAGGCCCTCGGCCGGTCCCTGGTGGCCTTCATCAGGATCATGCCCCTCGGCCAGCTCACGGACGACTCCCGCATCGTCGAGCTGCTCGAGCAGATGCCCGAGATCACCTCCTGCTACTCGGTGGCTGGCGACGCCAGCTACCTGTGCCGGGCGGAGATCGGCACTCCGGAGGAGCTCGACGGCCTGCTCACCCGGATCCGCCTCGCGCAGTCCGTCGCCACCTCGACCACTGTGGTACTGCGCACCATGTTCGCCGACAAGCCGCTCGTCGACTGGCCCGACGAGCCGTGAGGACGTCCGGCCGCACCGTCCACCGGGGACGGCTCCCGCTCGCGGCGGGCGTCGGCGGCCCGGCGACGATCGACCCGCCCCGGTGCTCCTCGACCCTGCTGTCCCTCGCCGCCGGTGTCCTCCTCGCCCTGGCCTTCCAGCCCTACGGCCTGTGGTTCACCGCGCCGGGCGGGGTCGGGCTGCTGTGCTGGCTGTCCCGTCAGGGGCGGCTGCGCCACGCCGTCGGGTCCGGCTTCCTCGCGGGCCTGGTCCAGTACGCGATGACGGTCGGCTTCGAGTACGTCGTGGACTGGTGGCTGCCGCTGCTGCTCGTGCCCGTCCTGGCCCTGTGGGTGGGGCTGGTCGCCGCGGTGCAGCACCTCGTCCAGCGCCTACGGTTGTGGCCGCTGTGGGCGGCCGCCGCGTGGACGGCGGCCGAGGCCGGAGCCCAGCGCTTCCCGCTGGGCGGCTTCGCCTGGGACCGGCTGGGCTTCACCGCCGCCGACGCCCCGTTCGGGGGCTTTCTGTGGGTGCTCGGCGCCGCCGGCACCGGGTTCGTCGTCGCACTGACCGGCACCGTGCTGCTCGCCGCCTGCGATCTGCTGCGGGCCGGCCGGCCCCGGCGCGCCAGGGCGCTCGTCCCGACGGCCCTGGCCCTCCTGCTGCTCGTCGGCGGGGGAGCACTGCGCGCCGTCCCCGTACGGGGGCCCGACGAGGGCGAGGTGACGATCGCCGTCGTCCAGGGCGGCGTCGACGGCTCGGCCGGCCCCCGCACGACGGGCTATGCGCGCTCCGTGACGGACAACCACGTCTCCGAGACGATCATGGCGATGGCCCGCGCCCGCACGGGCCTCGACCCGATGCCCGATCTCGTGCTGTGGCCGGAGAACTCCACCGACATGGACCCCAACAACGACCAGCGGACCCGCGAGCTGATCGACCGGGCCAGGGCCATCGCCGGACGGCCGATCCTCGTGGGGGCCGTCACCGACGGGCCGGGCGCCGACGAGCGGCAGACGACAGCCCTGTGGTGGACGGCCGTCGGCGAGACGAGCCGCTACGCGAAGCGCAACGCCGTGCCCTTCGGCGAGTACACGCCGATGAAGAGACTCGTCCTCGCGCTGGTGCCGATGGCCCGGCAGGTGGGCCGTCAAACCGTGCCGGGCACCGGACCGGGCGTCGTCGAGGGCGACCTGGGCGACGGGCGACGGCTCGCCGTCGGCGACATCATCTGCTACGAGCTGGCCTTCGACTCCACCGTCTACGACACCGAGCGCGCCGGCGGCCGGGTGGTGACCGTCCAGTCGAACAACGCCACCTACTCGGGCACCATGCAGCCCTACCAGCAGTTCTCCATCACACGCGTCCGGGCCATGGAGATGCGCCGCGAGATCGTCGTGTCGACGACCAGCTCGTACTCGGGCCTCATCGGCGCCGACGGCTCCGTCCTGGCCCGCAGTGCGCCCGACACCGCCTATGCCCGCTCCTTCACCGTGCCGCTGCGCTCCGGACTCACACCGGCCATGACGGTCGGCCCGCTCTCCGAGGGGGTGTGCGCGGCCCTGGCCGCGCTCGGGGCGCTCGCCGGGGTCCTCGTGGGCGGCCCGACGCGGCGGGGGCGGGGTCGCTACACTGAGCCCGTTGCCGCGGCGCCGCCGCAGCAGCGTTCCCTGGCGGCCCGCGAGGGCCCTCACCAGCACGAGGAGTGCGTCATGGCTGACCGCAAGCGCGAGCCCTTGGACAAGGTGCTCGTCATCATCCCCACCTACAACGAGGTCGAGAACCTGGAGTCCGTCGTCGGGCGACTGCGCGAGGCTGTCCCGGCCGCTGACGCCCTCATCGCCGACGACAACTCCCCGGACGGCACCGGCGCCATCGCCGACCGGCTCGCCGCCGAGGACGACCACATCCACGTGCTGCACCGCGCCGGCAAGGAGGGCCTCGCCGCCGCCTACGTCGCCGGCTTCCGCTGGGGCCTCGAGAACGGCTACGACGTGCTCGTCGAGATGGACGCCGACGGCTCCCACCGGCCCACCTTCCTGCCCGCCATGCTCGCCGCCCTGGAGAACGCCGACATGGTGAAGGGCTCGCGCTGGATGCGCGGCGGCGAGGTCGTCGACTACGACCTCGCGCGCGAATGGCTCTCGCGGCTGGCCAACATCTGGATCCAGGCCGTGATGGATCTTCCCGTGCATGACAGCACCGGCGGCTTCAACGCCTTCCGCGCCAGCGCGCTGGAGGCCATGGACCTCGACACGATCGCCTCGAAGGGCTACACCTTCCAGGTCGACCTCACCCGTCGCGTCATCGAGAACGGCGGCACGGTCGCCGAGGTCCCGATCAGCTTCCCCGACCGTCAGCTCGGCGAGTCGAAGATGAGCGGCTCCATCATCACCGAGGCCCTGCGCCGCACGGCCGGGTGGGGCTACGAGAAGCGCTCCGCCCAGCTCAGGCAGCTCGCAGGGCGGGCCTCGACGAGGATCAAGCCGCTCCTCGGCAGCCTCAAGGACCAGGTCGACCGGGCCCGCTGACGCGCGGGGATCCGCGGGCCCGCCCCGGCCCGGCGGGGGAGCGGCGGCCGGACGATCCGACGACCGCTCGGACGATCAGTAGTGCGGGGTCTTCCGCACGACCTCGAGGCGCTCGGCCAGCAGCTCCTCGAGCTCGGAGATCGAACGGCGCTCCAGCAGCATGTCCCAGTGCGTGCGAGGCGGCTTGACCTGCTTGTCCTCGGGTTGGGTGCCGTCGGAGCGGGCCGCCACGGCGCCGCAGCGGGGGCACTCCCACTCGGCCGGCAGGTCGGCCTCGGTCGAGAACGTGATGTCGAAGTGATGACCCTTGGGGCAGTCGAAGCCCAGGACCTTGCGGGCCGCGAACTCGACGCCCTCCTCGTCCTCGAAGCTCTTGGCCCCGAGGCCCATGCCGCGCAGTGCTCGATCTGCCATCTCAGTTCCTTCTTGTCCAAGCCCTTGCGAGCGGTCCTGCAATGCCCGTGCACCGTGGCACACATGTCTTGCCGTATTCAACGATTCGCGTAGCACCATTGTCCCATGGCGGTTGCACCCCCGGTGCTCACCCGTCGCACCCCATTAAAGCCCGTGCCGGGGGTGCGCCGCGCCGTCGGGTCCGGTCCGGGTCCGTTCCTCACCACAGGTCCCGCGCCGTGCACAGGGCCTTCAGCTCGTCGATGCGGTTCGAGACGATGCCGTCGACGCCGGCGTCCATGAGTGAGCGCATCTGCTCGGGGTCGTCGATCGTCCACACGTGGACGCGCATGTCGCGGGCGCGGGCGGTGCGCAGCAGGTTGCGGGTGAGCACCCTGATGCGGACCGGGCCCAGCTTCTGGCGCACGGGCACCTGGAAGGCTTGCACGCCCGCATTGACGAAGCGGGGGAGCAGCGGGACGAAGGACGACCAGGCCACCGCGCCGAGGGACGCCGCGGTCGCCACGCGCGGCCCCGCCGCCCGGCGGAAGGCCGCCAGTCGCCCGGGGCTGAAACTCGCGACGCAGACCCGCTCCTGGGCGCCGTGCCGCCGGATGGTCCGCACGAGCGGCTCGATGGCGTTGGCCTCCTTGATGTCGATGTTGATGAGGGCCCCGGGCAGCGCCTCGAGGACCTCGTCGAGCGTGGGGATCGGCTCGCGGCCGCCGATCCGGGCGCCGCGCACCTGGCTCCAGTCAAGCTCGCCGACGGCCCCGGTGCGGTCGGTGACGCGGTCGAGCCGCATGTCGTGGAAGGCGAGCAGCTGCCCGTCCCTGGTGGCGTGCACATCGGTCTCGACGTACCGGTAGCCCAGGTCGTCGACCGCGTGCCGGAAGGCCGCCAGGGAGTTCTCGAGCTCCTCGCCGATGTTCTCGTCCCAGCCGCCCCGGTGGGCGAACGCCGAGAAGGGCGCATCGAAGTAGGCGTAGTCGCTGGCGTTGCGGTTCGGCGCGCGCACGGTGCCGGCGACCCTCAGCCGAGCCCGGGCACGTGGGACAGCGCCCCGGCGGCCCAGCCCGGCAGCCAGGCGGGGATGCCGGTGACGAGCAGGGCGACGTAGCCGCAGGCGACGACGAGGGAGCCGCAGGCGACGACGGCGCCGGCCCTGGCCCTCCGGGGCCAGCACCCGACGCGGCGCACGAGCATCGTGACGCCGACGGTGATGCGGTGCGCCCAGCGGAACTCGCTGGCCAGGACGGCCATGCCGATGAGGAGGAGGGGGATGCCGCCGGGCCCGGGCAGCCAGCCGGTGAGCGCCGAGAGGACGATGAGCAGCGCCCCGGCAACGGCGACGCAGATGCGGTAGGCCAGCGAGCTGGCCGGGTTGGCGTGGATGCGGGCCCGCCAAGCGAAGCGTTCGCGGCGGGGGATCTCCCAGCGGTGCATGGCGGGCCGGATGCCGTGGACGAAGGGCCCGTCCGGTTGCTCGCCGTTCTCGAGGACGAGCCCGTCGGGGTGCCGCAGGGGCCCGCCGATGCCGGGCAGCGCGGTGAGCGTGCGCCCGATCCGCTCGCCGACCGGCTCGTGCGGGCCGGCGGGCGGCTCATCGGCGTCGGGCCCGTGGAACCGCTGGGGCTCCGTCTCGAGGGCCTGTGCTGTGCTCACGAGACCATGGTGCCAGAAGAACGCGCCCGACGGCGCATCCGAACGCGTCCTGGGGGCCCGTGGGGGAGCCGATCGGCCGGGGGCGCACCGCCGGGCGCGGTGCACTCTGATCCCGGGCGGATCGCGGCGCCCGCTCACCGCGGACGCGCCGACGGACCAGACTCACTCGTAGAAGGGCTCCACGCGGGCTCCGAGGGCGTTGAGCCGGGTGGGCAGGTCCTCGTAACCGCGGTTGATGACGTAGACGTCACGCAGGACGCTGCTGCCCTTCGCCGCGAGCATCGCGAGGAACAGGCAGACCGCGGGGCGCAGGGCCGGCGGCGAGACCATGTCGCGGCCGCGCCAGCGCGTCGGCCCCTTGACGACGAGACGGTGCGGGTCAAGCAGTTGCACGCTGGCGCCAAGCTGGGAGAGCTGCAGCAGGTGGATGGCCCGGTTCTCGAAGACCCAGTCGTGGATCTGCGTCTGGCCGTGGGCGGTCGCCGCGATGACCGCGAAGAATGGCAGGTTGTCGATGTTGAGTCCGGGGAACGGCATCGGGTGGATCTTGTCCGGCGGGGCCTTGAGGTCGCTCGGGTGCACCGTGATGTCGGTCAGGCGGGTGAGGCCGTTGCCGGAGCGGTACTCGTCACCGAGCGAGTAGTCCAGGCCCATCTCCTCGCCGAGCACCGCGAGCTCGACCTCGAGGAACTCGATGGGCGCGCGTTCGACGGTGAGTTCGGAGCCCGTGACGATCGCCGCGGTGATGAGGCTCATCGCCTCGATCGGGTCCTCGCTGATCTGGTACGAGACGTCCATGCTGGGGGCCTCGTCGAGGCCGTGGATGATGAGCGTCGTCGTGCCGATGCCCTCGATCCGTACGCCGAGCAGCATGAGATAGGCGCACAGGTCCTGGACCATGTAGTTGGACGAGGCGTTGCGCACGATCGTCGTACCCGGTGTGACGGCTGCCGCCATGAGCGTGTTCTCGGTGACCGTGTCGCCGCGCTCGGTGAGGATGATGCGCCGCTCGGCGCCGTGGTCGCGGCGGGCCGTCACGTGGTACTGGCCGTTGGTGGCGTGCACCTGGACGCCGAAGTGGCGCAGGGACTGCAGGTGCGGCTCGACGGTGCGCACGCCGAGGTCGCACCCGCCGGCGTAGGTCAGCTGGAAGCTCTCGTAGAAGCGGCTGAGCGGGCCCATGAACATGATGATCGAGCGAGTCCGGCGAGCGGCCGCCTCGTCCATGGCGCTCAGGTCGAGCTCGTCGGGACGATGCAGCGTGAGGTCCCTGCCGTCGGCCGACCACGAGACCTCGACGCCGATGCTCGTGAGCACCTCGAGGAGCCGGTTGACCTCCTCGATGTGGGCGATGCCCCTGAGCACCGTGCGGCCGCGGTTGAGCAGGCTCGCGCACAGCAGGGCGACGGCGGCGTTCTTGCTGGAGCGCACCCGGATGGAGCCCTCCAGATGGGTCTCCCCGCTGATGCGGAAGTTCAGGGCGCTCGTGTTGCCCGGCACGATGAGGGGAGACTCGAGGGCGTTGGCGATCCGGTTGATCATCTCGAGGGACAGATTCTGGTGCCCGGATTCGATCCGGTGGATCGCGCTCTGGCTGGTGTTGAGCTCGGAGGCCAGCTGGTTCTGCGTCATGCCGCGCTGCTTGCGGGCATCGCGGATGAGGCGTCCGATGTTCGCGGGGGTAGGTTCCTGTGTCACGGCGACATCATAACTCATGCGTGAGATATTTCATCCTGAGGTGGGGGGACGCTCCGTCGTCGGGGCCAGCGGCGCACGATGTCGCCCACAGCGAATCGCTCCTGCGGGAGCCGGACGGGCCGGACCCGATCCTCTACAGTGACAGCCATGAGCGCTCATTTTGATGTTGTTGTCCTCGGCGCCGGTCCCGGCGGCTACGTCGCCGCCATCCGCGCAGCGCAGCTCGGGAGGAAGACCGCGATCGTCGAGAAGCAGTGGTGGGGCGGCGTCTGCCTCAATGTGGGCTGCATCCCCACGAAGGCGCTCCTGCGCAACGCCGAGCTGGCTCACATCGTCACGAAGGAGGCGGCGGCCTTCGGGATCAGCGGCGACATCGCCGTCGACTACGGCAAGGCCTTCGCCCGGAGCCGCCAGGTGAGCGACCGCATGGTCAAGGGCGTGCACTTCCTCATGAAGAAGAACAGGATCACCGAGTACGACGGGTACTGGGGCACCTTCGTCGACGCCGGCACCCTGCGGGTCGCCAAGGACGACGGCACCGCCGACACCGTCACCTTCGACAACTGCATCATCGACGTCGGCGCCACGGCGAAGATGCTGCCCGGCACGAGCAGGTCGGTCAACGTCCTCTCCTTCGAGGAGATGATCCTGTCCGAGCAGCTGCCCGGGTCCATCATCATCGGCGGTTCGGGCGCCATCGGCACCGAGTTCGCCTACGTCCTGGCCAGCTACGGCGTCGACGTGACCATCGTCGAGTTCCTCGACCGCATGGTCCCCAACGAGGACGAGGAGATCTCCAAGGAGCTCACCCGCGAGTACAAGAAGCTCGGCATCACGATCCTCACGAGCACGGCTGTGCAGTCCGTCGTCGACACCGGCTGCGGCGTCGACGTCACCGTGGCCCCGGCCGGCGGCGGCGACTCGCAGGTGCTCCACGCCGACAAGATGCTCCAGGCCATGGGTTTCGCCCCGCGTGTGGAGGGCTACGGCCTCGAGAACACCGGTGTGGCCCTCACCGAGCGGGGCGCCATCGCGATCGACGACTTCTGCCGCACGAACGTGCCCGGTCTCTACGCCATCGGCGACTGCACCGCCAAGATGATGCTCGCCCACACCGCCGAGGCGATGGGCGTCGCCGCCGCCGAGACCATCGCCGGCGTCGAGACGATGCCCGTCGACTACACGATGATCCCGCGCGCCACCTACTCGCAGCCGCAGATCGCCAGCTTCGGCCTCACCGAGAGGCAGGCCCGGGACGCCGGCTACGAGGTGAGGACGAGCAAGTTCCCGTTCAGCGCCAACGGCAAGGCCGTCGGCATGGGCGCCGGCACCGGTTTCGTCAAGCTCGTCGTCGACGGGCGCTACCACGAGATCCTGGGCGCCCACATGATCGGCGAGGGCGTCACCGAGCTTCTGCCCGAGCTGACCCTGGCGCAGAAGTGGGACCTGACCGCCGGCGAGATCGCGCGCAACGTCCACGCCCACCCGACCCTGTCCGAGGCCCTCAAGGAGGTCGCCGAAGGCATCGAGGGCCACATGACGAATCTGTGACGGGACGACCCGGGCGGGGCACGCGCCCCGCCCGGGCGATGACTGCGGGGCGCCGCCCCGCCGCGCCCCGCGGAACGGGTCCGACGGTCCGGCGGACCGCGGGGGAGAGGGCCTCTTTTCTCAGCCGCCCCGGCGCGCGCGGGCGGCGAGTCGACCGCCGAGCAGCTCGACGCACCAGACGAGCCCGACCCCGGCGCCGGTCGCGAGGGCGAACGGCAGCGGGACCCTCGTCAGCTCGATCGCGAAGAGGGCGCCGAAGAAGGGCGCCCGCTGGTTGAGCGCGAGCACGCAGGCGGCCCCCATGACGACGAGCAGCACCGTCGTCGACGGGTCGAGGCCCGCGGCGACGCCGATGGCGCCCCCGACGCAGGCCCCGATGGCGAGCGAGGGCGTCAGGAGGCCCCCGGTGGAGCCGGTGACGAGGCCCACGGCGACGCCGCAGGCCTTGGCGAGCAGCAGGACGACGAGGGCGGGCAGCGTCATGCCGCCGGCCAGGACGGCCCCGATGGCCACCTGGCCGTTGCCGACGATCCGCGGTTGCCAGAGGGCCAGCGCCGAGACGGCGAGCGCGCCGGCCGGGACGGTCGCCACGAGCAGGCGGGTCGGCGGCGCGGCGCGCTTCGCCAGACCGACGAGGGCGTTGAAACCGTGCCCGACGACGAGCACCGCGGCCAGGACGACGAGGGCCCACGGGCTCCGCGGGGCGACGGTCCGCAGCGCCGGCGGCAGCTCGTAGATCGGCCGGTTCCGGTTGAAGAGCCACGAGACGAGTGTGGCGATGACGCAGACGACGGCGGTCAGCGCCGCCTCGCGGCGGCCGCGGCGGGTGCGCAGATCGGGGTGCAGGATCAGCTCGAGCGTGTAGCAGCTCGCCGCCGCCGGGGCGTTGTAGATGGCCGCCAGCCCGGCGCCGGCGGCCGCCCCGACGAGCAGCCGACGGGTCTCGTCGTCGACCCGGGCCCGTTCCACGACCGCCTGGCCGCCGACGGCGGCGAGGATGCGGGGGGCGGCCTCCCGCCCGAGCGACATGCCCGCGCCGACGACGAGCAGCTGGGCCAGGGCGTCCGCGATGTTGACGCGCGCCGGCATGCGGGTGCGCCGCGCCGGGTCGGGATCGACGGCTCCGGCGATGCTCGACGGCATGCCCCTGGGACGGCGACGGATGCGCCACCAGCACAGGCCGCAGACGGTCCCGGACATGGCCGCCGCGAGCAGACGGCGCCATGGCGGCGCGGCCCCGACGCCGTCCGTGGCCGCCGTGTAGTCGAAGCCGAAGCAGACCGTCTCGATGCCGATGGACAGATAGCGGACCAGCGAGCCGATGAGCCCGGTGACCACCGCCACGAGCACGACGACGAACCCCGTGCGCGCCCGGCGGCCGCTCCGGGCGGACGGGTCCGGCCCGGACCGGCTCATGTGCCGCCCTCGTCGGCGACCCTGCCCGCCTCGATCTCGGCGGTCCGCGGGTCGAGGTAGTGGCCGGTGCGCTCCAGCGGCTCGCCCCGTCCGTCGAACTCGAGGACGAGCGGCTGGGCGGCCGGGATGTTGAGCCGCTCGACCTCGTCGGCGCCGAGACCGCATGCGAGCAGGACCAGGGCCCGCAGAGAGTTCCCGTGCGCGACGACCGCGATCGGGCCCTCGCCGGCGACGAGCGAGGGCAGCAGTCGTCCCCACAGGGGGCGGACCCGTTCGACGACGTCGGCCAGGGACTCGCTCCCGCCGGGCACCAGCGGGCCGAGCCCGGCGCCGTCGAGGCCGCGCCAGCTCGCGCGCTGCGCGGCGGTGGCCGCCGGCGGCCTGCCCTCGAGGGTGCGCCGCCACGTGAAGAAGGCCTCGTCGCCCCAGCGCTCGCGGCACTCGCGCTTGGACACCCCGGTCAGGCAGCCGTAGTCGCGCTCGGCGAGCCGCCAGTTCTCGCGCAACGGCGCCTCGGGGCACAGCGTCGCGCGGATGCCCTCGGCCGTGCGCACGGCGCGCAGCAGGGGGGAGGTGAGCACGAGTCGCGGGCGCAGCCCGGCGTCGGCCATGAGTCGCGCCGCAGCGGCGATCTGCGCGTGACCGCGCGCCGACAGGTCGACGTCGAGCAGCCCGGTGAAGATCTGCTCGGCGTTGTAGCGCGACTCGCCGTGCCGGACAAGGACGAGAACGCGTCGGTGCCGCGCGTCGCAGGAGCCCATGCCCGTCGCCCTCCCTCGTCCGACCGGTGCTCAGTCTATGCCGCAGGGCCCGCCGGAGCCCGGTCCGTCGGGGCCGGAGGCGGCTCCGGAGCCCGGTCGCACGGGGTCACGAGGAGGCCGGGGGCCCCTCAGCGCTCGGCCCTGCCCCGCACGACGCCTCGGCGGACGACGAAGTGCCAGCTCAGACCATTCATCGTGAGCACCTGCGGGCGCAGCTCGTCGGGCAGGATGCCGGTGCGATCGGTGTACCCGAGCAGGTACTCGTCGAACGGGGGGAGCGTGACGGTCCTCACCAGGGCCCGGTTCATCTCTGCGGAGGTGATGCCCGACTGCCAGTCGGGCACGTAGTGGTCCCCGTCGCGGTGGTAACCGGTGCCGAGCGCCAGGGCCCGGCGCGCCCGGCCCCGACCCAGGTGGGTCCACCAGGCGAGGTCGTCGAGCGTCGCCGGGCCGTGCGATCCGACATAACGCGTGGCCAGTTCGGCGAGGGCCTCGTCGCCGTCGAGCTCGCGCTGGGGCACGGGCAGCTGCCCGACGAGCCGGAAGACCTCCTCGCCGCCGCGCCGGGCGCCCTGGACGACGAGCCCCTCGCCGCCGAGCGCCCGCAGCAGGTGCGGGCCGCGGTTGCCGCCCGGGTCGATGCCGACGCGCGCGAAGACCTCGTAGCACTGGCGGCGCGTCAGCTCGCCCGCGGCGAGCGCCTCGTGAAGGGCCTCGCGAGGCCCGTCGAGGCCCGGCTCCAGGCCCAGCCGCGCCCGGCGCCTCCGCGCGGCCCGCTCGACGGGGCCCATGCCGAGGGCGCTGAGCCAGGCGGCGTCCTCGGCGGCGAGATAGTGCAGCGTGCCTCGCTGGGGCCAGCAGCGCACGAGCAGCCCGGCGTCGAGCTCGGCCTCGGCGGGCGCCGTCCGGAACCGGCTGCGGCGCCGGCCCTGACGGATCGCGATGGCCTCGAGGCCGCCGTCGTAGTTCTGGCCCTGGATCGCCAGCATCCAGCGGCACACGTCGACGGGTGCGAGAACACGCCCGGCCAGCGGATGGGCGTCCGACGGCGCGAGCAGCTGCGCGATGAGACGGCGCGCGGCGATCTCACGAGGTTTGAGGGACACGGTCCTCCCATCCGTCGCACGGTCAGGTGTCGGTCCTCCCGGAAGGGCTTGCACAGACCATTGAACACGCCTCCGGCGGACACGGCTCATGGGCCCCGCACCCGATCAGGCGTATGGTTTGGGCGCACGTGGGGCGGCGCCCGGGCAGGCAGTCAGCACCCGACGCCACCGTCACCCCCGACCAAGAGGAGCACTCATGTCACAGATCCCTCCGGCCTCCGGCTCCCCGTACGGCCCGGGCCCCTACGGTCCAGGCAGCAACGCGCCGTCCATGGGCGTGCCGGCCCATGCTCCGTACGCACCACCGGGCGGGCCCGTGAACGCACCGGCGCCCTACGGGCCGGGGCTTCCTCAGGCCACTGTCAAGAGCACCAGGGGCCCGGTCGTCCTCCTGACGATCGGCATCATCCTCGTCGTGGCAGCCGTCGCGGCCCTGGGCTTCGCGATCAGCTCGGTCGCGGGCGTCGCAGACTCGCTGAACGAGATCAATGGGCACGGGAACTCGCAGGTGACCCTGGAGGAGAACGGCCACTACGGGCTGTACGGCGACAGCTCGACCGAGTGCACCGTCCGGAACCCCGACGGTGGCGAGGTCTCGGTGAGGACGCCCAGTGCGAGCATCGAAATCAACAACCACCAGATGTTCGGGAGCTTCAACGCCACGAAGGCGGGTGAGTACACGGTCACGTGCAACTCCCTCCTCGACACCCCGGTCTACCTGGGCGAGGGGGCCACGGCCGGCGGGATCTTCAACAGTGCGGCAGGGATCATCCTGGCCGTCCTGGGACTGGTCATCGGCGTGCCCATGACCATCGGAGGCCTCATCTGGCTCGTCGTGCGCAGGTCCAACAACCGTCGCGCGGCGGCCGCCCAGGGCGCTGGGATCGTCGGCTCGGCGCTGCCCGGCCAGCCGGACCCGCAGGCGCCCTCGGCGTACAGCGCCTTCGGGGGCCAGATGGTCGACCCCTCCGCGCCGACCGCCACCGTCAACCCGCCCAATCGCGACCAGTTCGGCCAGGGTGGTCAGGGCGGTCAGTCGCAGTACTGAACTGAACCGACGGCCCTCCCGCCGCGCGCCGGGCCCGCGCAGGACGCGCCCCTGAGCTCTCTGCCGCTCAGGGGCGCGTCCGCACAGCCAGGGCGATGCGGTGGGCCCCGTTGTTGCGGTCCGCATCCCGGGGGCCTCCTCGAGGCGTGTTCCGGGTCGGTCGGGCCAGGGCGATCCCGCCGAGCACCTCGTCCACGGTCGGACTCCAGGCCTGATCCGGAATGCCCGATAATGAACATTATGTCAAAACAGGGAACGAGAGGGGCTCTCCCCTCCGGACCGTTCCCGGGACGGCATCCCCCGCGACCCGCACCGGCGACCCGGCGCTCAGGACCCGCGTCGTCCACGGATCCCGCCCACCAGCGGATCGTGCCACGAGCATCGTCGTCGTGCGCCCGCGGCGCGGCACGGAGAACTCTGCGACCGTCGAGCGCCTCGTGCATCGACCCGGTGCGCCGCCCCTCAGGAACGGCCCGTCGGCAGGATCCGGACTCGGCGCCCGGTCGCCGTTGACCGGGCGCCCGTCCGAAGAACCCTTGAGAGCTTGTGGCTGGCGATGGGCAGATCGGTCGCCACAAGCCCCGGAGACCCGGGTGACCGGCTTCTGTCTCGCCACTCGAGCTCCCGCGCAGACGCCGACCGGGGATTCAAGGGTGGGACACCTCGGCCGCCGTGTTTGCTCTGCGCAGAAGTTATGCTCCCACATAGAGCGAGCTGTGAATACCGTGTGTGTCACCATTCAGCTCTGAGCGGATTTCCTGGACGGATCCCGGCCCGTCGTGCTGGGGCCGCGCTGCGACCGGCCCCTCGGCTCCTCCCGCGCCCGTGCGCCGGGCCCGGTCCGCTCCACCGCGGACACGAGGCGCGGCCCCCGCGCCGTGGCGGGGCCACGCGAGTGGACCTTCACGCGAGTGGACCTTCAGGATCAAAAGGTCCAAGAGCTCTCCCCCGCGCTCGGGCGGGGGTCACCCGTTCTCCTGCGGACACTGCGATGACACGCAGACCCGCCGCTCGTACGCGGGTTCGTCCCGCGGATGACGGGGCCGCGCCGCCGTGCCCTCCCCCGCCCCTGCGCGCGTGCGCCGACCGGGTCGTCCCGCTCTCGGCCGCGCCCGGGCGGGCTAGCCTTCGACCATGACCGATCCTCGTCTGCTGTGGACCCCGGCACCGGCAGAGCACCGCGCCCGGCTCGCCCGGCTCGCCGCGCGGGCCCGTGAGGACGGGCTGGACGCCGTCGTGGTGGGCCCCGGGGCCGACATGCGCTTCCTGCTCGGCCGCTCGCAGGGCTCGCCGAGCGCTTCACCGGCCTCGTCGTGCCCGCCGACGGCGAGCCCTTCCTCGTCGTCCCGCAGCTCGAGCGGCCCGGCTGGACCGGCTCGACCGCCGAGCGGATCGTCCCCGACATGCCCACCTGGCAGGACGGCGAGTCCGCCCACTGCCTCGTCGCCGCCCGTCTCGGCGCCGGGGCCCGCATCGGCGTGGACGACCTGCTGCCCAGCGTGCACGCCCTGGGGCTGGGCGCGGCGCTCGGCGCAGCCGTCACGGCGGGCGGCCCGACGATCCGGGCCCTGCGCATGGTCAAGACGCCCGAGGAGCTGTCGGCCCTGCACGGGGTCGGCGAGGCCGTCGACCGCGTCCACGCCCGCATCGGCGAATGGCTGCGCCCCGGGCGCACCGAGGACGAGATCGGCGCCGACATCGCCGCGGCGCTCGTCGAGGAGGGGCACGAGCGCGCCGACTTCGTCATCGTCGCCTCCGGCCCCCACGGGGCGAGCCCCCACCACGAGCGGTCCGACCGCGTCGTGCGCGCCGGCGAGCCCGTCGTCGTCGACATCGGCGGGCCGGCGCCCAGCGGCTACTTCAGCGACTCGACCCGCACCTACGTGTGCGGCGAGCCGGTCGATCCCGAGTTCGACCGCGTCTGGCGGACCGTCCGGGACGCCCAGCGCGCCGGCATCGACGCCGCCCGGGCCGGTCTGCCCTGCTCGGGGGTCGACGCCGCCGCCCGCAGGGTCGTCGAGGCCGCCGGCTACGGCGCCTTCTTCATCACCCGCACCGGGCACGGCATCGGGCTGGAGGTGCACGAGCACCCGTACCTCGTGCGCGGCGACGATCTGCCTCTGGCCCCGGGCATGACCTTCTCGGTCGAGCCCGGCATCTACCTGCCGGGGCGCTTCGGCGTGCGCATCGAGGACATCGTCGCGATCGGCGACGACGGCTCCCCCGAGCCGTGCAACCGCAGTCCGAGGCACTGGCGACCGGCCGGCGACCCCGGCGGCCCGTGAGCGACGACCACCGCCGCTGCCGCCGACGCGGGCGTCCTCGGCCCCGGCCCCCTCCCGCACGCTCCGTGATCCCCGTCCGGCGTCGACGGGGACGCCGTCCCGGCTCAGCCGAGGCCGACGCGCTCGGACCAGTAGGCCAGGCCGTTGGTGAAACCGCCCCGCAGGGCGGCCTCGAAGTGGTCGACGCCCTCCAGCGGGTCGAGCCGGACCGTCATGCCGGCGTTCTCGGCGGCCTGCGAGACGGTCACGGCGTCCGGCCCGAAGGTGCCGTCCTCGGTGCCGTAGGAGAAGTAGGCCCACATGTCCTCGTAGTGGTTCCGGCCGAGGATGGTCAGGGGCTTCGTCTCGTCGTAGGCCGCCTGGTCGCCGCCGAAGACGTTCTCCAGGTTCCAGTCGGGATGCTCCTCGCCGGGGTAGAGCTCCCCGGAGAGGTCCAGGATCGTGCCGAACAGCTCGGGGTGCTTGGCGCCGAACAGGATCGAGCACAGCCCGCCGTTGGAGTAGCCCGCGACCGTCCAGTCGTTCCGGTCCTGCGGGACGTTGAGGTTGTCCCTGATCCAGTTGACGACGTCGGTCGTCACATAGGTCTCGACGTTGCCGTAACGGCTCGTGTCCAGGCACAGCGTGTCGTCGTCGGGGCTGCCGAGCTGGTCGGCGAGGACGACGATCGGGGCGACGCCCGCGTGGCCCGCCGCATAGGCGTCGAGGACATCGGCCAGCATCGTCGGGTCGGGGTTGCCGGGCTGGCCCATCATCATGATGACGACCGGCAGCCGAGGGGCGTCGGGGACGAGCGCGGCGGGCGGAAGGTAGATGCCGGCCGACCGGGCGCCGAAACCCGAGACGGTCGGGGCGATCCGCACGTAGCCGGTCGTCCCGGTGCTCGGCATGCCGTCCGGGGCTCTCCAGGTGGTCGGGTCGATGCGTCCCGCATCGCTGCGCGCGGGCAGGGAGATCGTCGTCGGCTGGTCGTAACCGACGAGGGCGCCGAGGGTCTCGTCGATGCCGTAGACCTTGTTGACGCCGAGCGTTGCCCCGGCCACGAGGACAGGAACGGCCAGGACGGCGCAGCAGCGGCGCCGCCAGGTGGACCGGTGCAGGTTCGCCGCGGCGACGCCGACGGCGGCGCAGCAGCCGACGATGATGGCCCGCCCGGCCCACGGGATCGGGCCGCCACTCAGATTGAGGCGCTTCTCGACCACGACGAGGATCAGTGCGCCGAGCACGGTTGCGTTGAGGGCGACGATGCAGACGGTGGCCGCCCAGCCGCGCCGGCGCCTGACGAGCAGCCCCGCGAGGACGAGGGCGCAGAGCGCCGCCGCGGGTACGAGCTCCGCGGCGTCGACGATGCGTCGGGCGGCGAGCCAGCGCAGTGCCGAGGCGAACCAGTCCCGGAGCGTGTTCATGAGCCGCTCCCCCCTGCCGCACCGGCCGCGCGCCGGGAGCGGATCACCCGGGAGAGCACGGTGCGCCAG
Source organism: Propionibacterium acidifaciens DSM 21887 (assembly GCF_000426605.1). Taxonomy (GTDB): domain Bacteria; phylum Actinomycetota; class Actinomycetes; order Propionibacteriales; family Propionibacteriaceae; genus Propionibacterium; species Propionibacterium acidifaciens. Next base: position 195,918 of record NZ_AUFR01000001.1, on the reverse strand, counting down.
TCCACCCGGTCGGTCCTGCTGAGATAGGCGGTGGTGAGGGCCCCGCCGATCGCGGGCAGCTGGCTCGGGTCGGCGTAGACGAGGTAGAGGGGCCGGAAGACGGGCCCGAACTTGGACTTGAAGTGGTGGAGGGAGGTGAAGCCGTAGTACGGCTCGATCGCTCCGGCGAGCTGGTCGAGCACACCGGTGATCGTCTCGGAGACCTCGTCGGTGACCGGCTCGTCATCGCGTTCGACGCGGGCCAGCGGCGAGCCCGACAGGCTCATCACCTCGTAGCCCTCCTCCTGGAAGGCGAGAGCGGCCGTGCCGATGAGCAGCTCCATGCCGGAGTGGAAGGCCTCCGGATGGTCGCTGCGGCGCATGACGTCGAGCAGCCAGCCGGTGACCCGACCGTCGGTGTACAGCGGCAGCCAGGACGCGACGGCGTGCACGTGACCGGCGTCGTCGACCGCGACCTCGCAGCGCACGGCGGGGTCGTCCATCTCCGACAGACCGCCGAGGGTGAAGCCCATGGGCGGCAGCGCCTGCTCGTCCTGCCAGCCCTCGACGACCCGGATGATGCCGCTGCGCAGCTGCGCCGAGCACTGGGACAGGCTCGTCCACTCGACGTGGATGCCCTCGCGACGGGCCCGGTTCATGGCGGTGCGCACGTCCTGGAAGCGCTTCCCCTTGAAGGCCACCTGCCCGAGCTCGAGACGCGACTCCTCGGCGACCTGCATGGCGTGCCAGCCCGCCGCGCGGGCGGCGCGGGCGAACTCCGGCCCGACCGAGTAGAAGCACGGGACGAGGCCCTGCTCGTCGCAATACTCGCCGAAGCGCACGGCGGCATCCATCTGGTCGTCGGCGAGGGGCTCCCCCACCGTGAGGGCGACGCCGTGCGAGGCCCGGTAGGCGACGGCCGAGTCCCGGCCGGGGCCGAACCAGTGGATCGCCCCGGGCCAGGCCGCCATGGGCGAGAGGAGACCGCCCTTGCCCCGGCGGGCGAGCTCGCGCACGCGTGCCCGGTCGCGCTCGGTGCGCTCGGGGCCGACCGTCATGTCGCGCACGAGCATGACGAGGAAGGCGAGTGTGGTCAACGGGGGGACGAGGTTGGCGACGAGACCGGCGGGCAGCGCGTCGGAGCTCAGGTACAGCGGCATGTCGGTGAAGACCTCCAGGCCGAGGACGCGCGCGAGGGCGTCATGGGCGAGGTCGCCGAGACCGGCGCGCGGCTCCCACAGCCCGGACATGGTCAGGCCGGCGAGGATGAAGACCGCCACCCCGCACGCGTAGAGACCGACGTAGCGCGCGAGGCGCGAGAGCACCTCGCGGCGGGACAGCCGCACCGTGAACAGCCCGGCGCAGACCATCAGCAGGGCGATGACCGCCACCGGCTCGAGCACGGGGACGAGGCCGACCGTCACGCGCAGCGCGAAGCCGCCGCCCCGGGGATCCGACTCGTCCCACATCTCGGAGAGCTCGGGCAGCCCGGTGAGGAAGGGCACGACCGTCGAGGCGGCCACGGCGATGTTGACGCCGAGCGCCCAGAACCAGGCCGAGCGCCGTCCGCGCAGCAGCCCGAGGCAGACGACGAGGAGGATGAGCGAGGGCAGGACCGTCATGATCAGGGTCGGGAAGCCGGCGGTCCTGTGCAGCCTCGCCAGCATGCAGGCGTGCTGGCTCGCCAGCGAGCAGATGACGCGCAGCTCCCGGGACTTGAAGGTGCCGGTGCGAAGATAGTCGTCGAGCTGGCTCAGCGGGCTCTCGCCGGCCGCCGACCAGGCCGAGACGATGGGGCCCAGGGCGGTGCAGGCGATGACGAGCGCCACGAGCACGCGCCGCTCGGACAGGACGGCGCGGATGCCGGTGCGTCGCCGCCCGCGCCACAGGAGGGCGCCGAACCCGATCCCGGCGAGCACCGAGCCGCAGGTGACGCAGGCCGTCGACGTCGCGTCGTAGAGCATGAGGGTGATGGCGATCACCGGTCCGGCCCAGCGCACCCGCGTGCACCACAGGCGGGACAGGCCGCCCGAGACCGCCATGAGCGCGCCCATGAGCGCCGGCAGGACGCCGGGCACCCAGCCCTCGCGCATGATCGTCGCCCAGTCCGGCCACCAGGGGTGGATGAGCCAGGTCAGCGCCGTCGTGAACAGGAAGCCCGACAGCTGGCAGCCCGGCAGGACGAGGCCGTAGCGCCACGAGCCGAGACGCCGTTCGACGGTCGGGCCGGCGACGAGCAGGACGGCCAGCACGACGACGAGCGCCGCCCAGCCGCCCGGGGCGATGAACTCCAGCCCGATCCGGCCGAGCCGGATCGTGTCGGGGTCGAGGCGCAGCTCGCTCTGTCGGCTCACCGAGCCGATCCGGTCGGGCTCGGGCAGGGGAAGCCGATCCCCCACGATCGTCATGAGGACCGAGACGACCGCCAGTGCGAGGCTCACCGGGGCGTGCCCGAGACGGACGCCCCAGGCCCTCAGGGCCGTGCCGAAACGCCGGGCGACCACCGTCGTCCGGCGCGGTGAACCGCTGCTACCCGTTCTCCACACGGGGCCGATGGTAGGCCCCCGGGCAAGGCGGGGCCGGGCCGACCGGATCCTGATCGGTCCGGCCCGCGGGTCGCCGACCCGCAGCGGGCCGGGTTCAGGACAGCTTGTCGATGATGAGCTCGCGCACCCGTCTGGCGTCGGCCTTGCCGCCCAGCTGCCGCATGACAGCGCCGATGAGGGCCCCGGCCGCCTGCACCCTTCCGCCGCGGATCCGCTCCGCGACGTCGGGATTCGCCTCGATGGCGGCGTCGACGGCGGTCGACAGGGCCCCGTCGTCGCTGACCACGGCCAGGCCGCGGGCCTCGACGATCCGCGCGGGGGCGCCCTCGCCGGCCAGGACTCCCTCGAGGACCGTGCGGGCCAGCTTGTCGTTGATCGTCCCGGCGTCGACGAGCTCCTGCACCTCGGCGACCCGGGCCGGGGCGATCGGCAGGTCCTCGAGACCGACGCCCCGCTCGTTGGCGGCCCGGGCGAGCTCGGTGAGCCACCACTTGCGGGCGGCCGCCGGATCGCAGCCGGCGGCCACGGTGGCCTCGATGAGGTCGAGGGCGCCCTCGTTGCCGTTGATGTCGCGCATCTCCAGGTCCGTCAGGCCCCACTGCGCCTGGAGACGGGCCCGCTTGACGGCGGGCATCTCGGGCAGGGTGGCGCGCAGCTGCTCGACCCACGCGCGGCTGGGCGCCACGGGGACGAGGTCGGGCTCGGGGAAGTAGCGGTAGTCCTCGGCCTGCTCCTTGGAGCGGCCGGCCGTGGTGAAGCCGCCGGCCTCGTTCCACATGCGGGTCTCCTGCCTGACGCGCCCGCCGCCGGCCAGGACGGCGCCCTGTCGGCGGATCTCGTGGCGCAGCGCGGCCTCGACCGAGCGCAGCGAGTTGACGTTCTTCGTCTCGGTGCGGGTGCCGAGCTCGGTCGAGCCCTTGGGCATGAGGGAGACGTTGGCGTCGCAGCGCAGCTGACCCTGCTCCATGCGCCCCTGCGAGACGCCGAGGGCTCGGACCATGTCGCGCAGATGGGCCATGTAGGCGCGCGCCACCTCGGGGCCCCTCGTCCCGGTGCCGAGCACCGGCCTCGTGACGATCTCGACGAGCGGCACGCCGGCGCGGTTGTAGTCCATGAGCGAGTGGTCGGAGCCCTGGATGCGACCGGTGGCCCCGCCCACGTGGAGCGACTTGCCGGCGTCCTCTTCCATGTGGGCGCGTTCGATCGGCACCTCGTAGCGGGCCCCGTCGACCTCGAGCTCGACGCGCCCGTCGTGGGCGATCGGCTCGTCGTACTGGCTGATCTGGTAGTTCTTCGGCATGTCCGGGTAGAAGTACTGCTTGCGGGCGAAGCGGCACCACTGGGCGATCTCGCAGCCCAGGGACAGGCCGATGCGGATGGCCGACTCGACGGCCTTGCGGTTGACGACCGGCAGGGAGCCGGGCAGGCCGAGGCAGACCGGGCAGATGTGGGTGTTGGGCTCGCCGCCGAACTCGGTGGAGCAGCCGCACCACATCTTCGAGGCGGTGCCGAGTTCGACGTGCACCTCCAGGCCGAGGACGACGTCGAAGCGCTCCATCGCCTCGTCGTAGTCCATGAGTCCGTCGCTGCTGCACTTGTACTGGACGCTCACCTCGTGGCCTCCTCGCTGTTCATGGCCGTGCCGGGCAGTTCGGGCGCCCGCCGGCAGAAGTCGGCGGTCCCCGCAAGCCGTTCGAGCGCCGCGCCGACGCGGTAGACGCGGTCGTCGCCGAGCACGGGGGCCATCACCTGGAAGCCGACCGGCAGTCCGTCCTCGGACGAGCGGCCCGCCGGGAAGGAGCCTGCGGCGACGCCGGCGAGGTTGGCCGGCAGGGTGCACAGATCGCCCCTGTACATGGCCAGCGGGTCGCCCACGCGCTCCCCCAGCCGGAAGGCCGTCGTCGGGGCGACGGGAGAGACGAGCACGTCGACCCTCTCGAAGGCGGCGGCGAAGTCTCGCGCGATGAGCGTGCGCATCTTCTGGGCCGAGCCGTAGTAGGCGTCGTAGTAGCCGGCCGACAGGGCGTAGGTGCCCAGGATGATGCGGCGCTTGAGCTCGGCGCCGAAGCCGGCGCCGCGCGACAGACGCATGACGGTTTCGGTGGAGTTCGAGCCGTCGTCGCCCACGCGCAGCCCGTAGCGCATGGCGTCGTAGCGGGCCAGGTTGCTGCTCAGCTCGCTCGGCATGATGAGGTAGTAGGCGGCCAGGGCCTGCCGGAAGTGGGGGCAGGAGACCTCGACGATCTCGGCGCCGGCCCCGCGCAGCAGCTCGACCGAGTCGGTGAAGCACTTCTCGACGCCGGCGGCGTAGCCCTCGCCGCCCAGCTCGGAGACGACGCCGATGCGCATCCCCGTCGCATCGGCGGCGCCGGCCGCCGCGACGACGTCGGGGACCGGCGCGTCGAGGCTCGTCGAGTCGGCGGGGTCGTGGCCGGCGATGATGACGTGCAGCGCCGCGGCGTCGGCCGCGTTGCGCGCGCAGGGGCCGGCCTGGTCGAGACTGGAGGCCATGGCGATGATGCCCTGACGGCTCACGCCGCCGTAGGTCGGCTTGACGCCGACGGTGCCGGTCATCGAGGCGGGCTGGCGGATCGAACCGCCGGTGTCGGTGCCGATGGCCAGGGGGGCCTCGAAGGCGGCGAGCGCCGCCGCCGAGCCGCCGCCGGAGCCCCCGGGGACGCGGTCGAGGTCCCACGGATTGCGCGTGGGCCCGTAGGCCGAGGACTCGGTGGACGAGCCCGTGGCGAACTCGTCGAGATTCGTCTTGCCGAGGATGACCAGGCCGGCGTCGAGGAGGCGCCGGACGACGGTCGCGTTGTACGGCGGGACCCAGCCCTCGAGCATCCGCGATGCCGCGGTGGTGGGCAGGCCCTCGTAGCAGAGCAGGTCCTTGACGGCGATCGGCACGCCGGCCAGCGGAGAGGCGGCGGGCTCGCCAGCGGCGATCCCGGCATCGACGGCGGCTGCCCGGGCCAGCGCGCGCTCGGCGTCGAGGGACAGGAAGGCGTGGACGGCGGGCTCGACGGCCTCGATCCGGTCGAGGAGGGCCCGGGTGATCTCGACGCTGGTCTGCTCGCCGACGGCGATGCGACGGCCCAGCTCGAGGGCGGGTGCGGTGCAGATGTCGGCGGTCGCGGACTCGTGCGCGGTGCGGGTGCTCATGCGGTCCTCCCTCCCCCTCAGCCGGCGTCCGAGTCGTCGATGACGCGGGGCACGCGGAAGCGCTGCTCGGCCTGGGCCGGCGCCCCGGCGAGCATCGCCTCGGCGGGCCAGCTGTCCCGGCGCTCGTCATCGCGCATCACATTGGTCAGCGGCACGGCGTGGGAGCTGGGCGGGATGTCCCGGTCGGCGAGGACCCCCACGGAGGCGACGGCCTCGAGGATGACATCCAACTGGGGGGCGATCTCGGCCAGTTCGGCCTCGGTCAGCTCGATGCGGGCCAGATCGGCCAGCCTGCTGACGTCCTGCGGCGTGAGGGCCACGATGACTACTCCTTCGCGGGCCCGGCGGGCCGCCCGACGTTCGTCGACCGCGGCCGGACCCTGTCCGCGGGCCATTTTATCGGCCCGTCCTGCGGGGGCGGTCCGCCGACCAGCCGCCCCGACCCGTCGTGCCCTGGACGGCCGCGGCTGGTCAGCCGCCCTGGACGGCTCGGTAGAAGACGGTGATGAGCGCCGTGCCGGCTGCGACGCCGACGACGAGGGCGGTGACGGCGAGGACGCGGAGGCGCTTCTTGCGCGAGGTCGTCGGCACGAGCGAGGGGCCCCACTCCCCCAGGCGGGGGCGCACCCTCACCGGCGCGTCGCCGGTGAGGTCCAGATCGGAGGAGAACGTGGCCATGGCGGCGATTCTAGCCGCCCGGTCCCACCCGGACGCCCGGGGCCGTTCAGGCCCCGGCGTCGTCGGCGACCCCGGCCAGTGCGCGCAGGATGCGCCACTGGCCGTTCTCGGAGGCCCCGGCCAGCCCGCACGCCGGGGTGAGGGCCCAGTCAGCCGGGCGCGGCGAGTCCTCCGCGACGTCCAGGCCGGCGCGGGCCCTCGCGAACCGGCGGGCGAGATCCGCGACGTCGGGCTCCTCCTCGTCCGCGCCGACCAGCCCCAACCACGGGCTCCGGTCGGGTGCGGCGTCGCACCAGGCGGCGAGCTCGTCCCAGCGGCCCCCGGCCCAGGCCCGCACGTCGAGGCTCAGCGCGTCGGCGCCTGCCGCCCCGAGCACGTCGAGGTGGGGGTCGTCGGCGCAGCAGTGGAGGGCGACCAATTCTCCCCCGGCCCGGGCCGCGTCCACGGCGTCGGCGAGGACGCCCCGGGCCCGCTGGCCGTCGACGGGGTCCAGCCGGTGGCGGCCCGACTCGTCGGGCACCTCGCCGTCGAGCACCATGGCGAGGCACGGCTCGTCGATCTGGACGGCGACGGGGCGCTCGGCCAGGCGCGCAGTCCCCCTCACGAAGTCGCCGACCCCGGCCGTCCAGGACTGGGCGATGTCGCGGAGCGCGCCGGCGTCGCCGACCGCCCGGCCGCCACGGGGCAGGCCGAGGCGGGCCGCCAGGGTGAGCGGGCCCGCGACGGTCAGGGTGGGCGTGCCGGGCCAGTCCGCCAAGTGCTCGACGAAGATCTCCCGGTCGTCGCCGAGCATGCGGCGAGCGCGTCGCCCGATGAGCGAGGGCCCCTGGGCCAGACGCCAGCCCGAGGGCTGCAGGTCGACCGGCAGCCCCGGCAACAGGCTCGCCGCGCGCCCGATCATGTCGGCGCCGGGGCCCCGTGCAGGCAGTTCGGGCATCGGGGCGCGTCCGACGAGCTCGCCGAGCACGGCGCGGCAGCAGGCCGCGTAGTCGTGACCGGCGAAGGAGCCGAGCGCGGTGGCGATCATGCGCGCACCGCCCCCGCTCCGGGACCACCGGACGCCCCTGCGCGGCGGGTCGCGGTGATCTCCGCGCAGCCCCGCACGACGTCGCCGTCGTAGAGCACGACGAACTGGCCCGGCGCGACCGAGGGGACCGGCTCATCGAAGACGACGCGCACGCGCTCGTCGTCGTGGTGCACGACAGCGGGGCAGGCGGCGCCGTGGGCCCGGAACTGGGCCGCGCCGTGCCAGCCGTCGGGCAGTGGCGGGCCGGTGAGCAGCAGCCGCTCGGCGACCAGCTCGTCGACGAGCAGCGCGTCGGCCGGGCCGACGCGCACGATGTTCGCGCCGGCGTCGATGCCGGTGACGTAGCGCGGCGCGCCGTCGGCCGCCGGGCGGGTCAGGCGCAGGCCCCTGCGCTGGCCGATCGTGAAGTGGTGGGTCCCCGCGTGGTGGCCGATGACGACGCCGTCGGCGTCCACGATGTCGCCCGGGCGCTCGGGCAGGCGCCCGGCGGGGAAGCGGCCGGCCCCGCCAGCGGTGACGAAGCAGATGTCGGTGGAGTCGGGCTTGTCGGCCACCGGCAGCCCGAGGCGGGCGGCCAGGGCGCGCACCTCGTCCTTGGAGGCGAGTTCGCCGAGCGGGAACACGAGTCGGGCGAGGCTCTCCTGGTCGAGGACGGCGAGCACGTAGGACTGGTCCTTGCGCCGGTCCGCCGCGCGGCGCAGCTCGGCTGGGCCCTCCTCCGACCGGGTGATCCGCGCGTAGTGTCCCGTTGCGACGGCGTCGAATCCCTCGGCGCGGCTCATGGCCAGCAGCCCGGCGAACTTCACGCCGCGGTTGCAGCGCAGGCAGGGGTTGGGCGTGCGCCCTTGCGTGTAGGAGTCGACGAAGTAGTCGACGACGCGCTCGGCGAAGGGCCCGCACAGGTCCCGGACGACCAGGTCGATGCCGAGGCGCTCGGCGACCCGCCGGGCGTCGTCGGTCTCGGGCACCGACGCCGTCCCCATGAGCAGGTGGACGCCGACGACCTCGTGGCCCTGCGCCTGGACGAGGGCGGCGGCGACCGCCGAGTCGACGCCGCCGGACACGGCCACCGCAATGCGCATCTGGGCAACTCCTGGAACTGGTCGGGATCGGTTCGCGGCGCGCTCAACGGCGCCGGCGGACACACGCGCAATCCTGGCATACGTGCATACCGGTCGCCACCGCCGACTAGACTCTCACGCTGTGCGTGGGCGGCCCGCGCACAGCACATGGAACCCCGCGCCGCCAGCTCGAAAGAGCCGCCAGCCGGAAAGAGCAGTGACGATGACCCTCTCGCCCGAGCACAACGGACCCGCCCTCGGCGCGGTGCTCACCGATGACGGCTGCACCTTCGCCCTCGTGGCACCGCGCGCCGAACGCGTCGAGCTCGCCCTCGTGAGGGACGACGGCACGACGATCCGCAACGTCGACATGACCAACGACAACGGCACTTGGCGCGCCGCCGTCAGGGGCGTCGTCGCCGGGCAGCGCTACGGCTACCGGGTCCACGGCGAGTGGAACCCCGATGCGGGTCTGCGCGCCAACCCGGCCAAGCTCCTCGTCGACCCCTACGCCAGAGCGGTCACCGCCGGCGTCGACTACACCGGCCCCATCTTCGACCACACCGCGGAGTCCTACTACGAGCCGGACACCCGCGACTCCGCCCAGTCCGTGCCGCTGTCCGTCGTCGTGGCGGACTCCCCCGCCCCCGAGCCGATCGCCCGGCGCCTGCCCCTCGAGCAGTGCGTCGTCTACGAGACGCACGTCAAGGGCTTCACGATCATGCACCCGTCGGTGCCCGAGCACCTGCGCGGGCGCTACGCGGGGCTGGCCTACCCGGCAGTCATCGAGCACCTCACCGAGCTCGGCGTCAACGCGATCGAGCTGTTGCCCATCCACCAGTTCGTCTCCGAGCCCTTCATCATGGGCCGCGGCCTGTCGAACTACTGGGGCTACAACACCCTGGCCTACTTCGCCCCGCACGGCGCGTACTGCTCGGTGGGCACCGAGGGCGACCAAGTGCAGGAGTTCAAGAACATGGTGAGCGCCCTGCACCGCGCCGGCATCGAGGTCATCCTCGACGTCGTCTACAACCACACCTGCGAGGGCAGTCACGAGGGCCCGACGCTGAGCTTCCGCGGCATCGACCACAAGGGCTACTACCGCCTCACCGACGACCTTCGCAACGACTACGACGTCACCGGTTGCGGCAACTCGGTCGACACCGGTCACGAGGAGGTCCTCGACCTCATCCACGAGTCGCTGCGCTACTGGGTCACGCAGATGGGCGTCGACGGCTTCCGCTTCGACCTCGCCACCACCCTCATCCGCGACAGCGCCCACGGCGTCGACCAGAACCACGAGTTCAAGAAGCGCCTGGCCGCCGACCCGGTCTTCGACGGCATCAAGCTCATCGCCGAGCCCTGGGACATGGGCCCCTACGGCTACCAGGTCGGACGCTGGGGCAGGGGCTGGAGCGAGTGGAACGACCGCTACCGCGGCTACATGCGCGACTACTGGCGCTCCATGGCGCACGGCGTCAACGAGCTGGCCTCCCGGGTCGCCGGCTCGCCCGACATCTTCGACAACGACGAGCGCCCGCCGTCCAGCACGATCAACTTCATCGATGCCCACGACGGCTTCTGCCTGCGCGACCTCGTCAGCTACGACGGCAAGCACAACGAGGCCAACGGCGAGGACAACCGCGACGGCTCCGACGACAACCGCTCCTGGAACTGCGGGGCCGAGGGCGAGACGGACGATCCCGGCGTCAACGCGCTGCGCCACCGCCAAGTGCGCAACATGCTTGCGGGCCTCATCATGTCGGACGGCACGCCGATGTTCTGCGCCGGCGACGAGATGGGCCGCACCCAGCAGGGCAACAACAACGCCTACTGCCAGGACAACCAGATCAACTGGGTGCACTGGGACCTGCTCGACCAGTGGGCCGACGTCTTCGCGACGGCCAAGCGGTTCATCGCGCTGCGCCGCTCCTCGCCGCTCCTGCAGGCCGACGACTACCACTACCGCACCGAGGTGACGGACGCCGACGGCAAGGGCCTGGGCCGCTACGAGATGGCTTGGATGAACGGCTACAGCGGCGAGATGGGCGAGGCCGACTGGAACGACGGCGGCCGACGGCTGCTCGGCAAGTACGTCTCCAACGCCACCGACGAGGCCTTCCTCATCTGGTTCTACTCGGGGGACCAGCCCGTCGAGGTCACCACTCCCCCGGTCCCGTGGGGCACGAGCTACCGGATCGTCGCCTCGACCGCCGACGAGGGCGAGCTGCCCACCGAGGCGCTGGGCCCGCAGGCAGACTTCACGCTCCCCGGCCGCACGGTCGTCGCGATGCGGGTGACGGTCCCCACGACGAGGGCGCAGGTGGACGAGCTCGAGGGCATCACGACCGCCCCCGCCGACGCCGCCCAGGACGGGCCGGCCGAGCAGCCCCAGCAGGACGCGACCGCCGAGCAGACTCCGGAGAGAACCGCCGGATCCGCTCAGGACGCGCCGGCCCCCCAGTGACGGCGTGCCGGGGCGGGCGGCGCCGAGGAGGACGAACGACGAGGGGGCGGTTCCCGGGGCCGCCCCCTCGTCGGTGGGACGATCAGGACTCGAGGGCCGCCCCGTTGGCGACCGCGGCCAGGCCCAGCTCGGCGGAGCTCGCCATGAGCGCGTTCTTCGGCACGACGCGCACGGTGTAACCGACCGGGCCTGCGAAGTGCGAGACGGCGCGCACGCTGAACTCCTGCGCGTCGCCCTCGGTGCGCCCGGTCGGGGCCAGCTCGTTGATGCGCACGTGGTGCATCTCGTCATCGGCGTCGACGTCGCCGGAGACCAGCTGGACCGAGACGTCCTCGGCCGTCAGCTCGCCCAGGCGCACCCACGCGGTGAAGAGGTTCTCGGCGCCGACCGGGACGGGGTTCGGCAGGTCGGAGACGACCCGCTCGACGGCCACGCCGGACCACACGGTACGCACCTCGCGCTTCCACTCCGCGAGCTCACCGGCGACGCCGTCGGCGGTGAGGGCGCGCGAGGAGCGCGCGGCCGGCGTGTAGTACCAGGTCGTGTAGTCGCGCACCATGCGGCTGGCGAGGATCCTCGGCCCGAGGTCGGAGATCGTCTCGCGCATCATGCGCAGCCACGCGGTGGGCAGGCCATTGGCGTCGCGGTTGTAGAATTTCGGCACGACCTCGTTCTCGATGAGCTCGTACAGGGCCTCGGCCTCGGCGGCGTCGCGGGCGACCGGGTCCGCGATCGTGTTCGCGGAGGGGATCTCCCAGCCGAAACGGGGCTCGTACCACTCGTCCCACCAGCCGTCGCGCACCGACAGGTTGGCGGCGCCGTTGAGGGCGGCCTTCATGCCGGAGGTCCCGCAGGCCTCGTAGGGGCGCAGCGGGTTGTTCAGCCAGACGTCGCAACCGGGGTACAGCGGGCGGGCCATCGAGATGTCGTAGTCGGGCAGGAAGACGAGCTTGCCGCGCACCTGCGGGTCGTCCGCGAACTGCACCATCTGCTGGATGAGGCCCTTCCCGATGTCGTCGGCCGGGTGGGCCTTGCCGGCGATGACGAACTGCACGGGCCGCTCGGGATCGTTGAGCAGCCTCTTGAGGCGCTCGGGCTGGCTCAGCATGAGGGTGAGGCGCTTGTAGGAGGCGCCGCGACGGGCGAAGCCGATCGTCAGGGTGTTGGGGTTGAGGGCCCCGGGCACCCAGTCGGCGTTCACGCCGCGCACCTCGCAGCTCTTCTCGAGGCGTTCGCGCGCCATCGAGATCATCTCGGCGCACATGCGGCGCTTGAGCGACCACAGCGAGGCGTCGTCGACGCGGTCGAGGGCTCTCCAGTCGTAGCCGTCGACGACGGACTCGGCATCGCTGGTCCTCGCCTCGAGGAGCTCGAGCAGGTCGGGGTGGATCCACGTGGGGTGGTGGACGCCGTTGGTGACCGAGCCGATCGGCACCTCGGTGACGTCGAAGTTCGGCCACAGACCCTGGAACATCTCGCGGCTCACCTTGCCGTGGAGCAGGGAGACGCCGTTGGAGCGCTGGCCCAGGCGCAGGCCCATGACGGCCATGTTGAAGCGGGACGGGTCGCCGCCGGGGTAGTCCTCGGCCCCGAGCGCGAGGATGCGGTCGAGCGGCAGCGGCCTGAAGTCGCTGAACTGGTCGGCGACCTGGTTCTGCCCGAAGCGGTCGATGCCGGCCGGGACGGGCGTGTGGGTGGTGAAGAGCGTGCCGCCGCGGGTCATCTCGAGGGCGGTGTCGAAGTCCGCGCCGTCGTCCATGAACTCGCGGATGCGCTCCAGACCGAGGAAGCCGGCGTGGCCCTCGTTGCAGTGGAAGACGTCGGGCTCGGAACGGCCGGTCAGGCGGCAGAAGACGCGCAGGGCCCGGACCCCGCCGACGCCGAGGAGCGTCTCCTGGGCCAGCCGGTGATTCGAGTCGCCGCCGTAGAGCCGGTCGGTGATGTCGCGGGCCTGCTCGTCGTTGCTCTCGACGTTCGTGTCCATGAAGAGCAGCGGCACGCGGCCGACCTGGGCCGTCCACAGCTGGGCGCGGACGGGCCGGTGGCCCACCGTGATCTCGATGCCGGCCTGCTCCTCGCCGTCCATGAGGGGGCTGATCGGCAGTTCGTGCGGGTCGAGGACCGGGTAGTACTCCTGCTGCCAGCCCGAGGCGTTGAGGCTCTGCCGGAAGTAGCCCTGCGCGTAGAGCAGGCCGACGCCGATGATCGGCACGCCGAGGTCGGAGGCCGCCTTGAGGTGGTCGCCGGCGAGGATGCCGAGACCGCCGGAGTACTGGGGCAGCACGGAGGTGATGCCGAACTCGGCGGAGAAGTATCCGATGGAGGCGGGAGCGCCCTCCGTCTTGGCGGCGAAGCCCTGGAACCAGCGGTCGCCGTTCATGTAGTCGTCCAGATCGCGCTGGACGAACTCGAGGTGGCGCAGATAGCGGCGGTCGCCCGCGAGCGTGTCGAGCCGCTCGCGCGAGACGGTTGCCAGCAGCTTCAACGGGGAGTGGCCGGTGGCCTCCCACAGCTCGGAGTCGAGGGACTCGAAGAGCTCCTGGGTCTCCGGGTGCCACGCCCAACGCAGGTTCAGCGCCAGGTCGTGCAGCGGCTCGAGGGGCTCGGGCAGGACCGGCTGGACAATGAATCTTCTGATAGCTCGCACCCTCCAAGGCTATCGGGCGCGCGACCGGGAGGTGCCGGGCCGCCCATTCGTCCAGCATGTGGGAGTCGGGGCGGACCGGATCGGGTCAGCGCGCGTCGGCGACTCGGTCGGGCCGGCCGGACTGTAGCGTAGATGCGTGTTCAGCAAGTGGAAGTGGCGCTCCCAGCGCCCCGACGAGAACCCTCAGCAGCCCCCGGCCGAACCCGCCGCGGCCCCGGCCCCTGCGCCCGTGAGCGGGTCGGCACCCCAGGCGCAGGCTCCCGCCCCGGAGCCCGAGCGGCCGCGCCACGTGGCCCCCGAGACGGCCGTCGAGCCCGCCGAGGACCCGACCCGCATCCCCGTCCCGCCGCGTCGGGGCGTGCCGAACGGCTTCGGGCGCCTCCCGATCCACAACGTCTCCCCCGTTGTCGAGAACGGCGCCTACCCGGCCAAGGCCGTCGAGGACGAGACCATCACCGTTCGAGCGAACATCTTCCGCGAGGGGCACGACGCCCTGGGCGCCTGCGTCGTCCTCACCGATCCGACGGGCGCCGAGCAGCGCGTCGACATGGCCCAGGTCGAGCCCATGGGCCTGGACATCTGGACCGCCCGGGTGCCGCTGGGGGCGCCGGGCGACTACAGCTTCCGCATCGAGGCCTTCGACGACCGCTGGCGCACCTGGCGCCACAACGCCGCCATCAAGGTCGCGGCCGGCATCGACATCCCCCTCGTGTGCGCCGAGGGCCGCCTCATGCTGGACGAGGCCGCCGAGGCGGCCCGCACCCAGGGCGCCGAGGACGACGCCGCCGTGCTGTCCGACGCCGCCCGGCGCCTCGACCCCCGGGCGCCGGCCAGGCAGCTGGGCGAGGTCGCGTCCGACACGGCCGTCGGCGTCGGCATGGGTCGCTGGCTCCCCCGCCGCCTGCTCACCCCGACCGACGAGTTCCCGCTCGTCGTGCACCGCCGCGGAGCCCAGTTCTCCAGCTGGTACGAGTTCTTCCCGCGCTCGGTCGGGGCCGTCCGCCACGGGGATGGCTCGTGGACCTCGGGTACGCTGCGCTCCAGCGAGCGGATGCTCGAGCGCATCGCCGCCCTGGGCTTCACCGTCGCCTACCTGCCGCCGATCAGCCCGATCGGGCACGCCTACCGCAAGGGCCCGAACAACTCCCTGGCGGCCGGCCCGAACGACCCCGGCTCCCCCTGGGCGATCGGCTCGGCGGCCGGCGGGCACGACGCCGTCAACCCGGAGCTGGGCACCATCGAGGACTTCGACCACTTCGTCGCCCGCGCCCACGAGCTGGGGCTCGAGGTCGCCCTGGACTTCGCCCTGCAGGCCTCGCCGGACCACCCGTGGGTCGTCGAGCACCCGGAGTGGTTCACCACCCGTGCTGACGGCACCATCGCCTACGCCGAGAACCCGCCGAAGAAGTACCAGGACATCTACCCGATCAACTTCGACAACGACCCGGAGGGCATCTACAACGAGGCGCTGCGCCTGGCCGAGTTCTGGATCGGGCACGGCGTGACGATCCTGCGCGTCGACAACCCGCACACGAAGCCGGTCGACTTCTGGGCCTGGTTCGCCCATCATCTGCACGAGCGCCACCCCGAGGTCATCCTCCAGGCCGAGGCCTTCACCCGCCCGGAGATGATGCACGCCCTGGCCAAGGTCGGCTTCCACCTGTCGTACTGCTACTATCCGTGGCGCAACACCAAGGACGAGCTGGGCCAGTACCTCACGGAGCTGTCGACCGAGTCGGTGGACTTCTTCCGCCCGAACTTCTTCACCAACACCCCGGACATCAACCCGCTGTTCACGCGCTCGGGCAATCCGGCCGCCTTCGCGATCCGCATGATCCTCGCCGCGACGATGAGCCCGGCCTGGGGCGTCTACTCGGGCTTCGAGCTGTGCGAGCACGAGCCGCTCAGAGCGGGCGGCGAGGAGTACCTGAACTCCGAGAAGTACGAGTTCCGCCCGCGCGACTACGACGCCGAGCCCAATCTCAACGGCCTGCTCGCCAAGCTCAACTCGATCCGCGCCGCCCACCCCGCCCTGCAGCAGATGCGCGGCACCAAGGTGCTCGAGACGAGCAGCGACAAGGTCTTCGCCTTCGCCAAGCGCGACGGCTGGGACCGCGTCGTCACCGTCGTGAGCCTGGACCCCGACGAGGGCGTCGACGCCGAGGTCCGCGTCGACCTCGGCTGGCTCGGCCTCGACCCCGGGCGCGGCATCCGCGTCCACGACGAGCTGACCGGCCAGGACTTCGACTGGGGCGCCGTCGACTACGTCCGCCTGTGGCCGGCCCAGCCGGCCCACGTCCTGTCGGTCTCGCCCGTCCAGCTCTGACCGGCGACGAGCCGGACGAGCCACCGGTGTGCACCGCCCGTCCGACGCTGCACCCCCACCCAGCACACGGACAACATCTCAGGAGATGGTGACGATCACTGCCGTCGAACCGAACGGACGGGCGAACGGGCCGGCCCCCGGAGGATCGGAGCTGGTCGACTACGACGCCCAACTGGAACTGGCCCTGGCCCTCACGAAACCGAGCGGTGCGATCGACCCGAACGACACCTCGTGGTTCCGGACGGCCGTCTTCTACGAGGTGCTCGTCCGCTCGTTCGCCGACTCCGACGACGACGGCCTCGGGGACTTGGCGGGCCTGACCCGCCACCTGGACTACCTCCAGTGGCTGGGCGTCGACTGCCTGTGGCTCCCGCCCTTCTTCAGCTCCCCGATGAGCGACGGCGGCTACGACGTCTCCGACTTCCGCTCGGTGCAGCCCGGTCTCGGCACCCTGGAGGGGTTCGGCGAGTTCATCGACGCGGCCCACGACCGCGGCATGCGGGTGATCATCGACTTCGTCATGAACCACACCTCGAGCAGCCACCCGTGGTTCCAGGCCTCCCGCACCGACCCCGACGGCCCCTTCGGCGACTACTACGTGTGGCGCGACGAGCCCGACGGCTATCCCGACGCGCGCATCATCTTCCTCGACACCGAGACCTCGAACTGGACCTGGGACGAGGTGCGCGGCCAGTACTACTGGCACCGCTTCTACTCCCACCAGCCCGATCTCAACTACGAGAACCCGAAGGTGCTGGCCGAGATGCTCGACACCCTGCGCTTCTGGCTGGGCTTCGGCGTCGACGGGCTGCGTCTCGACGCCGTGCCCTACCTGGTCGAGGCCGAGGGCACGAACTGCGAGAACCTGCCCGGCACCCACGCCGTCCTCAAACGGGTGCGCCGGATGATCGAGAACGAGTTCCCCGGCCGCATCCTGCTGTGCGAGGCGAACCAGTGGCCCCACGACGTCATCGAGTACTACGGCGACGGCGACGAGTGCCAGATGGCCTTCCACTTCCCCGTGATGCCCCGTCTCTACATGGCCATGGAGCGTCACACCCGCGAGGCGGTCACGACGATCCTCGCCTCGACGCCCCCGCTGCCCGACGGCTGCCAGTGGGGCGTCTTCCTGCGCAACCACGACGAGCTGACCCTCGAGATGGTCACCGAGGACGATCGCCGGTACATGTGGCGTCACTACGCGCCCGATCCGCGCATGCGGCTGAACCTGGGCATCCGTCGGCGCCTGGCCCCCCTCATGGGCGGCGACCAGGACAAGATCCGCCTCATGCACGCGATGCTGCTGTCCCTGCCCGGCTCCCCCGTGCTCTACTACGGCGACGAGATCGGCATGGGCGACGACGTCGGCCTGCCCGACCGCGACGGGGTGCGCACCCCGATGCAGTGGACCGGCGAGAGCCGGGCGGGCTTCTCCCGCGCCGAGCCCGACGACTTCTACCTGCCGCTCATCGCCGACGGGCGCTACGACCCGCGCCACGTGAATGTCTACGACCAGCTGAACGACCCGACCTCGCTGCTGTTCTGGCTGCGCTCGATGCTCGCCACCCGGCGCGACAGCCCCGTCTTCGGCCTGGGCGGGTTCATGGACCTGGGCGGCGAGAACGACGCCGTGTTGAGCTATCTGCGTACCCTGGAGGGCGAGGACGGCACCTGCAGCGTCCTGTGCCTGAACAATCTCTCGCCGGAGCCGCAGGACATCCTGCTGTACCTGCCGGACTTCTCCGACTACCAGACCGTCGATCTCATCTCGGCCCGGCGCCACGAACCGGTCGGCTCCGACCACGAGTTCAGGCACCGTCTGCCGCCGTGGGGCTTCGCCTGGCTCCGGCTCGAGGAACCTCGGGAGGATGATGATGATGAGTGAGTTGCGGACCGATCCGCGGTGGGCCCACGCGCGGGGATCGCGCTGGTTCGCGGGCAAGGACGGCGGCGCCGAGCCGGTGTCCATCCGCCCGCTGGACTGGTTCGTCCCACCGGGCCGGGGCGGGCCCGCGGTCCGCACCGAGATCCTCTCGGTGGCCTACCCGGACGGGCGCACCGAGGACTACCAGCTGCTGCTCAGCTACCGGCCGGACCGTCTCGCCGGCGCCGTCCTCGGGAGCGGACCCGGCGGAGACCGGCGGTGGGTGCACGACGCCACCCGCGACCCGCAGGCCGTCCTCGCCCTCGTCGACGCGCTGAGGGGCGACGGGCGCGGCGCCGACTGGCAGGGGCGCCTCGCCGTCGACGCCCTGCCGGCGGACCCGCGGCCGGTGCGCCCCTTCGAGGGCGAGCAGTCCAACTCGACCGTCTTCCTCGGCGCCAGCGCCCTCATCAAGGTCATCCGCCGTCTCGAGCCCGGCCGCAGCATCGACATCGAGCTGCACGAGGCCCTGGCGAGAGCCGGCGTGCGCAGCACCGACGAGCTGCTCGGCTCGCTGAGCGCCACCCCCGGCGGCGGCGCGCGGGTCGACCTGGCGATGATCACGACCCGCATCGACGCCGCCCGGGACGGCTGGGCGCTGGCCACCGCCGAGGCCGCCGCGGGCCACGACTTCTCCGCCCACGCCGCCCGGCTCGGCCGCGCGCTGGGGCTGGTCCACGCGGCCCTCGCCGCCCAGCTCGGCACCGGCTCCCTGGACGGCGACGCCATCGCCGACGCCATGACCGCACGCCTCGCCGCCGCCGCGGACGAGGTCCCGGCACTGGCCGGGCACGAACGGCGGGTGCGCCGCCTCTTCGACGCCCTGCGCGGCCGGGAGCTGGCCTCCCAGCGCATCCACGGGGACTTCCACCTGGGCCAGACCCTGCTGGGGCGGGACGGATGGCACATCATCGACTTCGAGGGCGAGCCCCTCAAGTCGCTGGCCGAGCGCCGACGCCCCGACAGCCCGCTGCGCGATGTCGCCGGCATGGTCCGCTCCTTCGGATACGCCGCCGCCACCGCGACCGGGCTGGCCCCTGCCGATCGCGAGGACTGGGAGTTGACCTGCGTGAACGCCTTCGTCGGCGCCTGCGTGGACACCGACGAGCCGTTCGTCGGCCGAGACGATACGCTGAGTGCGTATGTGGCGGACAAAGCTGTCTACGAAGTGCTCTACGAGCACCGCAACCGGCCCGACTGGATCCACATACCGCTGAATGCTCTTGAGAGACTGGTCGCTCTCGGGACGTCCGACTAGCGCGCTCCCCCGCGCCACTGCAGAAAGGCTTGGCATGACTCGAACGAATTTCGGGAACCTGACCGGTCGGGACCTCGAGGGTTTCCACACCGGTGGCGACACCGAGGCCTGGCGGCGGCTCGGCTCCCACGTCGTCGAGGTCCAGGACCCGACCCGGGGAGCACTGCGCGGCACGCGTTTCGCCGTCTGGGCCCCCAACGCCCGCCGCGTCCAGGTGATGGGCGACTTCAACTGGTGGCAGGGCGACGACATGGAGCTCGTCCCCGGCTCCGGCGTCTGGGCGCTGTGGAAGGAGGACGTGCTCGAGGGCACGAGGTACAAGTACAAGATCCAGCACGCCGACGGCACCTGGCAGGAGAAGGTCGACCCCTACGCCTTCCACTCCCAGAGGCCCCCCGAGAACGCCTCCGTCGTCTGGACGTCCCACCACGAGTGGGCGCCGAGCGAGGACGAGTGGCTCGCCCGACGGGCCGCGGCCGACCCGTACCACTCCCAGATGAGCATCTACGAGCTCCACCTGGGCAGCTGGCGCAAGGGCCTGGGCTACACGCAGCTCGTCGAGGAGCTGCCCGAGTACGTCCGCTGGATGGGATACACGCACGTCGAGCTCATGCCCGTCATGGCGCACCCGCTGGCGGCCAGCTGGGGCTACCAGGTCACCGGCTACTACGCCGCCGACTCGCGCTACGGCGACCCCGACGAGCTGCGCGTGCTCATCGAGGCCCTCCACGCCGCCGGCATCGGCGTCATCCTCGACTGGGTGCCCGGCCACTTCCCCAGGGACGACTGGGCGCTCGGCCGCTTCGACGGCACGGCGCTGTACGAGCACGCCGATCCGAGGCAGGGCGTGCACCCCGACTGGGGCACCTACGTCTTCAACTACGGGCGCAACGAGGTCAAGAGCTTCCTCGTCTCGAACGCCCTGTACTGGGTCAGCGAGTTCCACATCGACGCCCTGCGCGTCGACGCGGTCGCCTCGATGCTCTACCTCGACTACTCCCGCAAGGAGGGCGAGTGGGTGCCCAACAAGTACGGCGGCCGCGAGAACCTCGAGGCCATCGACCTCCTGCGCTACGTCAACAAGCACCTGTACGAGCGTCAGCCGGGCGTCATGATGATCGCCGAGGAGTCCACGAGCTTCCCCGGGGTCACCAAGCCGGTGCACGAGGGCGGCCTGGGCTTCGGCTTCAAGTGGAACATGGGCTGGATGAACGACTCGCTCGAGTACATCGAGCTCGACCCGATCTACCGGCAGTACCACCACAACGAGATGACCTTCGCGATGGTGTACGCCTACTCGGAGAACTACATCCTGCCGATCAGCCACGACGAGGTCGTCCACGGCAAGGGCTCCATGGTCAACAAGGTGCCCCAGGACGACTGGCGCAAATTCTCCACCCTGCGCACCTTCTACTCGTTCATGTGGGCCTTCCCCGGCAAGCAGCTGCTGTTCATGGGCCAGGAATTCGGCGAGCGCGCCGAGTGGAACGAGGAGGCCGGCCTCGAGTGGTGGGTCGACGGCATGCAGTGGCACAAGGGCCTGCGCGACATGATGCGCGAGATCAACCTGGTGCAGGCCGCCACGCCCGCCCTGTACGAGCGCGACTGCGAGCCCGACGGCTTCAGCTGGATCAACGCCAACGACTGGATGGCCAACACCTTCAGCTGGCTGCGCTACGGCGCCGACCACGAGCGCGAGATCGTCGCCTGCATGGCGAACTTCTCGCCGGAGCCGTACGAGCAGTACGCGATCCGGGTACCCAGGCCCGGCGTGTGGCGCGAGATCCTCAACACATCCGACACCAGGTGGGACGGCGACGGCGGCTACGAGAACGGCGTCCTGACCACCTTCGTCGGCGAGGACGGCACCGACCAGCTCATGGTGAGGGTGCCGCCGCTGTCCGGCCTGTGGCTGGCCTACGACCCGGTCGCCAGCGCCCATCAGGACCGCTGAGCAGCGGATCCGCGCTAGATTCGCAGCTGACGCCGACGGGCCCGACCCCTGAGGGGGCCGGGCCCGTGCCCGTCGCGGCGAGGGATCGGGAGGGGTCCACCATGACTGACGGTTTCCAGGTGCGCGTCGTCGCCGAGGGCGACGTCGGGGTCCTGCACTGGTCGGGCTACGCCGATCAGCCGACCCTCGACGAGGCCGTCTCGCTGGCGGCCGACGACTCCCTCATCGGCCGGGGCCTGCGCCGGGTCGAGGCGAGCATCCCCGCCACCGACAGGGCCGCTCAGCGCGCCCTCCACAAGGCCGGTTTCCGGCGCGAGGGGCGCCGCCGCCGGGTCGTGCCCGACGGCAGCGGCGGCTACACGGACGCTCTGCTGTACGCGCGCCTCATCGAGGACCAAGTCTACGGCATGGGCGCCATGACGGCGATCATGGACTCGGTCATGCCGACCCACCGCGTCATCGGCCACGTGCTCGTCCGCGACGAGACCGGTCGGGTCCTGTTCGTCGAGCCAACCTACAAGGACCACTGGGAACTTCCCGGCGGCGTCGTCGAGGCGAACGAGTCGCCGCGCGCCGGCGCGCTCCGCGAGGTCCGCGAGGAGCTCGGCGTCGAGATCGCCCTCGGCGCCCCGCTCGTCGCCGACTGGATGCCGCCCTACCTGGGCTGGCACGACGCCCTCGAGTTCATCTTCGACGGCGGACGCCTGGCGGCCGGGGCCGTCGAGGACTTCGTGCCCCCGCCCGAGGAGATCCGCGGCTACCACTGGGCGGAGCCGGACGAAATCCCCTCGCGGGTCGAGGACTTCTCAGCCCGGCGCATCGCCGGCATCCTCGACGGCACCGGTCTGGGCTACACCGAGGCGGGCTCCCCCGTCGATCCGCGACCCGGCCCGCGGTGAGCGCGACGAAGCGGTGAGCGCCCCCTGCGAGCCGTCGCCTTGGCGTGTTCGGAGAATCTCGGGACCGCGGCCCCGGGCCGGGCGTCCCGAACAGGTGCGGGAGGGGTCAGGGGCCTCCCGGATGGGCGCGAGGAGTCCAAGAGCTGCCGTTGCGCCCCCTCGCACGACCCGTACATCGTCGTGTCATGACCGTTCCCGGAAAAGGAGGGGTGCTGACCGCCCTCGCCCTCCCCGTGGCCCTCTCCGGGTGCGCCGGGGAGCCGACGTCCTCGTCGTCCGCGGCAGATCCCTCCGCCTCGTCCCCGTCGAACCCCCCGCTCGACTCCGACGGCGCGGTCCTCGTCCCCCGTCCGACGGCTCCTCCCGGCCCACTCCCGATCCCGACGACACCGATGGGGAGGGATCTCACGATCACCGACTTCTTCATGGTCGACGACGACATGACGGAGGACCTCCACGACGTGGCGACGCTGGGGGGCAGACAGAAGGCGATCGGCGGAGGGCTCTCCTACGGTGAGGCCGTCCTCGAGCTGGGACTCGCCATCTGCGCAGGAGCCTCTCTTTCAGCGCGGGTCAGGCGAATGACTCCCGCTCCTCGGACAACGTGCTCCGGATCGAGATCCACACGGACGGGGCGAGCGACCGACTCGTCGACATCGCTTTCGACGAGGTGAAGCCGATCGAGGTCGACGTCTCGAACGTGAACGCGCTCAAGATCGTCATGAAATACCAGACCCACAGGGGCGACTCGTGCAGCTTCGACGGGTCGATCACCGGGGTTGTCCACGGGCTGCGCCTGAAGGCGCAGCCGCCATGCCCGCCTCGAGAAGTCCCGTCCCCGAGCACGACGAGGGGCCTGCGCAGGGCGCGAACGGCGCGCGAGGGCCCCGATCCCCATGGCCGAGGCCGCTGTCGGTCAGGGGAGGGCCTTCGGGTGGGCGACCATCATCACGTGCCTCACCGGCCTCGTCCAGCGCCGTCCTTCCCCCGGCGATGACGGCGGGAGGACGGTATTGGCCGTGCCTCGACCTCCGGGGCGTCGAGGCGTCCTTCGAGGAGCCCCACCGGACGGAGGTGTTCTACACAGGTACGGCGACCGTGGACCGTCGCGCCCGGTACGGGGAGTTCACCCGGCGCGGCCACACCGTGGACAGCGACCGGGTCCGGGTCGTGTCGGGGACCAGGGACGCGTCCGCGGCCTGCTGGGCGGAAACCATGGCCCCGGAGGATGAGCTGACCGCCTCCGTGCGGGCGCTGGGTTCAACGGCGCTGCCGATCGGCCGCTGAGCCGGTGCCCGGGGGCACGACGCGGAAGAGGCGGAGTACCCGGTTCGGGTCGCATTCCGGATCGCATGCCCGGTGCGGGCGGTCATTCCTCCGCAGAGCCCGGTCCCCGTCGTCATCGCCGCGCGGACCGGTCCGCCCCCACGACGGCACGACCCGCCCGGATCCCGCATCATGGATCCGGGCTCCTCCGCGCGGCTCCTCGGGACACCGTCTGCGCCCTGCGGCGCCCGGGCCGACGTCGCTGCGACCGAGCCCGGGGGCGGGGACGACCGGGGGCCGGGCCCTCGGCCCGGCCCCCGGTGGAGCAGCGGTCAGCCCGCGAGGACCTCCGAGACCACCTGCCGGGCACCCTCCTGCAGCTGGGCCAGGTGCTCGGCGCTGCGAAAGGACTCGGCGTAGATCTTGTACTTGTCCTCGGTGCCCGAGGGGCGGGCCGCGAACCAGCCGCCGTCGGTCGTCACCTTGACGCCGCCGATCGCCGCGCCGTTGCCGGGGGCCTCGGTGTAGATGTGGGTGATCGGGTCGCCGGCGAGCTCGGTGGCCTTCACGTCGGCGGGTGAGAGGGCCTTGAGCCGGGCCTTCTGCTCACGGGTGGCGTCGGAGTCGACGCGGGCGTAGTGGTAGTCGCCGAACTCGGCGGCCAGCTTCGCGTAGTGCTGGCTCGGGGTCTGGCCGGTCCTCGCGGTGATCTCGGCGGCCAGGAGATCCATGATGAGGCCGTCCTTGTCGGTCGTCCACGTGGCGCCGCCGAGCTCGAGGAAGGAGGCGCCTGCGGACTCCTCGCCCCCGAAGCCGAGGTCGCCGCTGATGAGGCCGGGGACGAACCACTTGAAGCCGACGGGCACCTCGACGAGCGTGCGACCGAGCTTGGCGGCCACGTTGTCGATCATCGAGCTGGACACGAGGGTCTTGCCGATGGCGGTGCCGGCGGGCCAGCCCGGACGGTTCCCGTACAGGTACTCGATGGCGACGGACAGGTAGTGGTTGGGGTTCATGAGGCCGGCGTCGGGCGTCACGACGCCGTGACGGTCCGAGTCCGCATCGTTGCCGGTGGCGATGTCGTACGCGTCCTTGTTGCGCACGAGCGAGGCCATGGCGTTCGGGCTCGAGCAGTCCATCCGGATCTTGCCGTCGGTGTCGAGCGTCATGAAGTACCAGGTGGGGTCGATGACCCTGTTGACGACGGTCATCGAGGGGATGAGCCTCTCGGAGATGTACTCCCAGTACTGCTCCGAGGCGCCGCCGAGCGGGTCGGCCCCGATGCGCAGGCCCGAGGCCCTGATGGCCTCGATGTCGACGACGTTGACGAGATCCTCGCAGTAGGCGGTGCGGTAGTCGTGGCGCTCCACCTGGGAGGCGGCCCGCTCGTAGGGGATGCGCTCGATGGAGCCCGGGTCGGCGAGCAGCTCGTTGGCGCGGGCGGCGATCCAGCCGGTGGCGTCGGTGTCGGCCGGGCCGCCGTTCGGCGGGTTGTACTTGAAGCCGCCGTCGCGCGGCGGGTTGTGCGAGGGCGTCACGACGATGCCGTCGGCCAGGTCGGCGCTGCGGCCGCGGTTGTGGACGATGACGGCGCGCGACAGGGCCGGGGTGGGCGTGTACTCGTCCTCGCGCTCGGCGATGACGTGCACGCCGGCGGCGACGAGCACCTCGATGGCGGTCTTCCACGCCGGTAGGGACAGGCCGTGGGTGTCCTTCGCGATGAACAGCGGGCCAGTGGTGCCCTGCGAGGCCCGGTACTCGACGATCGCCCGGGTGATCGCCGCGATGTGCGCCTCGTTGAAGGCGCCGTCGAGGCTGGAGCCGCGGTGGCCCGAGGTGCCGAAGACGACCTGCTGGTCGGGATCGGCGGGGTCGGGCTTCATGTCGTAGTAGGCGCCGATCACTTCGTCGACGTTGATCAGATCGGAGGGGAGAGCCGGTTGCCCGGCGCGTTCATGTGCCATGGCCCCATTCTCTCTCACCCGGACCGCACCGCGCAGGGGGTTCGTGCAGCGACCCGGCCCCAATCGTCCCCCGATCCGGGGACCGACCGGACCCCGATCGCCCGGTGGAACAATGGATGCATGAGTCAACCGGTCAATCCGCACAGGGCCTCCGACGCGCCGCAGCGTCAGGGCGCCGCAGCACCCGCCGCCAACGCCTCGTTCAGTCGTCCCGGCGCCATCGATCTGTCCCAGCTGGCGGCCCGGGCCCCCGCCGAGCAGGACCCCTCCGGCCCGGCCGCCGGCGTGGGCAGCTATGCGGTCGAGGTCACCCAGGCCGAGCTGAATTCCGTGCTCCAGCAGTCCATGAACCACCCCGTGGTCATCGCGCTCCTGTCGGGCTCCGACCCGGGCTGCCGACGGTTCCGGGAGACGCTCACGAGAGTCTCCGACGGCGACGCGGGCCGCTGGCTGCTCGCCACCGTCGACGTCGACACCCAGCCGGGCATTGCCCAGGCCCTCGGTGTGCAAGCCGTCCCGACCGTCGTCGCGGTCATCGGCGGTCAGGTCGCCCCGCTCTTCCAGGGCACCGCCGACGAGCAGCAGGTCCGCGCCGTCATGAAGCAGGTGCTCGACATGGCCGTCGCCAACGGCGTGGCGGGCCGCGTCGCCCCCGTGTCGCACCCCGAGGACGGCCCCGACCCGCGCTTCGCCAGGGCCGACGACGCGATGGCCGCCGGCGACTACGCCACCGCCATCGCCGAGTACGACAGACTCCTCGCGGCGAACCCGAAGGACCACGAGGCGGCCGCCGCTCGGGCCACCGCCTCGATGCTCCTGCGCGGCGCCTCCGGCGACGCCCGGGACGCCGTCGCCGCCGCCGACGCCGATCCGCAGGACATCGACAAGGCGTTCGCCGCCGCCGACGCCCAGATCATCGCCGGCGACGCGGCCCGCGCCTTCGAGCGCCTCATCGGCCTCGTGCGCACCACCGCGGGCGAGGACCGGGAGCGCGTGCGCGTGCGCGTCCTCGAGCTCTTCGAGACGATGGACCCGGCCGACCCGGTGCTGCTGGCCGCCCGCCGCGACCTGGGCCGGGCGCTCTTCTGAGCGCCCCGTGCCCCGGCGCCGGGGCACGGGGTCCGCGGCCGGTCCCGCCGGGCCGGGGGCAGGGCCCGTGACCAATGCCGCCCGACGGCGCCAGGTCGGCCGGTCTGTGCGATGATGTCCCCATGGAAAACGAAGATCTCTTCACCTGCATCGACCATGTCGCCTACGCGTGCCCCGATGCCGACGAAGCCGCGAAGTTCTACATCGAGACCTTCGGCTGGCACGAGATCCATCGTGAGGAGAACCCCGACCAGGGGATTCTCGAGATCATGATGGCCCCCGCCGCCGAGCTGACCCCCGACATGACCCAGGTCCAGATGATCAGCCCGATCAGCGAGACCTCCACCACCGCCAAGTGGCTCGAGAAGAACAACGGCCGCGCGGGCCTGCACCACATGGCGTGGCGCGTCGACGACATCGACGCCGTGAGCGCCACCCTGCGCGAGCGCGGCGTGCGCCTGCTCTACGACGAGCCGCGGGTCGGCACCGGCGGCAACCGCATCAACTTCATGCACCCGAAGTCGGGTCGCGGCGTGCTCATCGAGCTCACCCAGTACCCGAAGAACTGAGTCCTCCCGAGCCCCGGCCGATGACGGTCCGGCGGCGGATCATCCGTGGCGCGCCCTGTCGAGGCGCGCCACGGTCGCGTCCGCGCCGCCATCGGCGCCCGGGGAGTGGCCCCGGACCCGGGTGCCCTGCGCCGCCGCCCCGCCGCTCGTGATGGTCCTCTCCCCCGCCGGACTGCCCGTACGATGGGGGAACGTGGTGGTCCGACCCAGACGGTCCGACCCATCGGCAGAAGGAGAGGCCGCCGTGGATGAGGAGAAGACGATGGGAACGGACCCGGCGCCCTTCTCGGATGACGTCCTCGAGGCCCTCAGGGGGATCGACGCACGGCTCGGCGCCCTCGAGGGACGCCTCGCATCCATCGAGGCGGGCCTGCACGCCGACGCCCCGCGGACGCATGCCCCGCCTGGTGGGGCGGCGGCGCCCGCCCCGACCCCGCCGGCGATGCCCGTGGTCCCGCCGGCGATGGGCGCCCCGGTCGTACCGCCACCGCCCCAGCGGACGGGCGTCCCGCCGCAGGCGCCGACCCCAGCCCCGGTCGCGATGCCAGGCCTCGCGGCCCCGGCGATGCCCGTCGTCCCGGCGATGGGCGCCCCGGCCGTGCCGCCACCGCCCCAGCGGACGGGCGTCCCGCCGCAGGCCCCGCCTCCGGGTCCCTGGACCGTGCCGCCTGCCGCCCCCTCGTGGACCGGCGCGCCCGGCCCCGTTCCCCGGGGGCAGGACCCCCTCACCGCGGCGCCGTCGCGCCCAGCCCGCACGGAGAGCCGCGTCGGCACGTACCTCCTCGCGGGCGCGGCGGCCCTCCTCGTCATCCTCTCGGGGGCGACCCTCGTCGCGATGCTCTGGGATGCGATCCCCGACACGGTCAAGGTTGGCGCGGTGCTGGCCCTCGGCGTCGGGCTCACCGCCACGGGGACGTGGCTGGCGCTGCGTCGGCATGTCAGCGGCCTCCACGCCGCGACGGTCATGGGGATCGGCGGCGGTCTCGGGTTCGTCGGGCTCATGGGGGCCTGTCTGCTGGGGATCGTCCCGGCCGTCCCCGCCTTCGCCGCGCTGGGCGCGTGGACCCTGGTGCTCATCGTCCTCGCCGCGTGCACCCGCCTCGTCCTCACGACGGTCATCGCCGCCCTCGGCGGCGTGGCGACGGCGGCGCTCGCCGCCGGGCAGGCCGCCGCGCGTCCCCAGGAGTCCCTGCTCGCCCTGCTCCTCATGGTCTCCTACGTCGGCGCGACGGCCCTCGCGTCGGCCGTCGTGGTCCGGGTCGTGCCGCCGACGGCACGACCCGCCCACCTCGTCGCGCCCCTCCTCCTCGTCGTCGTCACCGCGGTCCTCGCGCCCTTCGAGGGCGCCCACCGGATCTCAGTGCCGGGGACGGCCGCAGCCACGGGGCTGCTCGTCGGCGTCCTCGTCGCGCACCTGCTCGTCCTCACCGCCTGCGCCCGCGCCGCGCAGGACCTCCGGGAGGCTCCGCCGGCCGACCGGGACGGGCAGGGGCCGAGCCCGGCCGCTCGGCCCTCGAACCCGTGGGGGGCCGCCTGGCTGGGCGCGCCCCTCGTCCTCGCCGTCCTGTTCGTCCGCCTCATCGCCCTTCCGGACGCCCCGTTGGACTCGCGCACGAGCTCCCATCTGCTCCTGGCCGTGCTCGGCGCCGCCGCGCTCGCCCGGCTCCTGCCGGCCGTGCGCCCGACGTTCGCCGCATGGGCGGGCCACTGCCTCCTCGCCGCGGCTCTCCTGGCGGGGCTGATCGGCTCGCCCCTGGGCGGCCTGCCGGCGCCGCTGCTCGGCGAGCTCCTGCTCGTCGCCCTGCTCGCCGAGGTCTCGGTGCTCCTGGCCGGCGACGTGTCGGGGGCGTGGGTCCTCGGCCTCCTCGCGGTGCTCGTCCAGGCGGTGGCGGCGAACCGCTGGGACGACTCCGTCGTCGTCCTCGCCAACGCCCTCGCCGTCGTCTGCCTCGTCCTGCTCGCCGATCATCTCCTGCCGGGCAATGGCGCCGTGCGCCCGACCACCCTCGTCGTGGCGGCCCTGCTCGTGTGGCGGGTCCCCCTGACCGCCGCTGCGACGGCCGGCGGGCTCGGCCTCCCGCAGCGGTGGGTACCGGCCCTGGGCTGGGGGCTCTCGGCGGCCGCCCTCGTCCTGCTCGCCGCGCTCGGCCTGGGCCAGGGGCTGCACCGTCCCCTCGCCCTGCTCGCCGGCCGGCACGCCGGGGACCGCGCCCGGCCCGTCACCGGCACCGGCCGCACCCGTCCCTCCTCGTGGGCCTCCGTCATCCTCGCACTCGTCGCGTGGGCGTGGTCCTGGAACTGGACGCTGCTGGACGCCGCGGCGCCCGACGGGGTCGCCGCCGCGCAGGGCCAGCGCATCGTCCTCGGAGCGGCGACCCTCGCCCTCGCGGTCGCTGTCGTGTGGCTGCTGGCCCCACTGCTCGCGCTGCCGTTCCACGGCCTCGTCGCGGCCCTCGTCGGCACCTGGCTCGTGGTCGCGGCGACCCTCCTCGTGAGAGACACGGCCGTGACGGGCGCGGCCGCCGGGGTCGCGATGCTCGTCTCCGGGGCCCTGGCGATCGTCCTCGGTTTCCGCCGGAGGGCCCGGGCCGTGCGCCTCTACGGGCTGTGCCTCGTCATCCTCATGGTCCTCAGGTTCGCCTTCTGGGACCTCGGGGCGCAGAGCTCCCTCACGAGGGTCCTCGCGCTGCTCGTGGGCGGCCTCGTCTGCTTCGGGCTGTCCGTCCTCTACGCGCGGGCGGACGCCCAGTGGGGCGCCCCCTCCCCCGCCGCGCAGGCCGCGCCGCCGGCAGCCCAGCAGGCCGTGGCCTGGCAGCAGGGCCCCGCCCGGCCCCAGCAGCAGGGCGCCCCCGGGTGGGCGCCGCAGGGGCCGACGCCCTGGCCCGGCGGACCGCCGGTCCGGAACGGCGGCTGAGGGGCCGTGGGGCGCACCTGGTCCGGCGGACCGGGCGTCCCCGAACGGGCGGTGCGGCACGATGGTGTCATGAGAATCCGTCGCGGCCTGGCCGGTCTCGGCTGGCGCCTGTCCCCCTACCGTCTCGTCGGCCACGAGCCGCCGTCCGAGCCGGGCGTCTTCCTCGGCGCGCCCCACACGGGCAACTGGGACTTCATCGCCCTCCTCGGCGTCGCCTGGCACTACGGGATGCCGATGAAGGTGCTCATCAAGGACTCCTGGGTCAGGGGCCCCGCAGGCCCCCTCATCCGGGCCATGGGCGGCATCGGCGTCGACCGCTCCCGTCCCGGCGGTCTCGTCGACGAGCTCGTCGCCCGGGCGGGGGCGACCGCTTCCAGCTCGTCATCGCGCCGAAGGGCACCCGTTCGCCACGCGCGCACTGGCCGGTCGGGATTCCGCAGGATCGCCCTCGCCGCCGGGCCGCCCGTCACGCCGGCGGGGATCGACCCGGCGCGCGGGGAGGTCGAGATCGGCCCCACGCTGACGATGACCGACGACGTGCGGGCCGACATGGACGCGATCCGCGCCTCCTGCGCGCGCTTCGGCGCGTCGTCCCGGCCAGGCGCTCCGGGCTCCGCCTGCGCGAGGAGGACGCCGGGCGCCGGGCCCCGACCGGGCCGCACCGCTGAGCCCGGTGTCCGGGGCGGCGAGTCCGCGGCGCGACGGGCCCGCCCCGTTGGTACCCTTCAGATGACCTTCCTCAGGAGCTTTTGATGAGCGATTACACCGACGCCGGCGCTGACGAGTTCAGCGAGGAGACCGGCCTCAACCTCTTCGACGACCGGGCCAGCGCCGCGGGCAGCTTCCCGCACGCCATGATGGGATACGACCGCAGCTCGGTCGACAACTACGTGCGCGACCTCGAGCGCCGTCTCGCCGCGGCGCGTCAACTCAACCGCGACCGGCTGCGCGACCTCGAGTCGCTCAAGGCCCAGCAGGGCACCACCGACTTCACCCGGCTCGGCGCGCACGCCACCGCGCTGCTGCGCGCCGCCGAGGCTCAATCCGACGACCTCGTCTCGAAGGCGGGCATCGAGGCCGAGCGGATCAAGGAGGAGGGCCGCCGCGTCGCGGCCGACCTGCGCGCGAACGCCCAGACCGAGGCCGACGACATCCGCGTCTCCGGCATGACGAATCTGCGCACGATGCGCGAGGAGCTCCAGCGCCAGAGCCAGGCCGTCCTCGACGAGGCCAAGGCCCAGGCCGGCACTCTCGTCGAGACGGCCCAGCGCCAGGCCCGGACGATCACGGACGAGGCCGAGCACACCGCCGCCATGACGCGCCGCACCGCCGAGGGCGAGGCCGAGGCCTCCCGCAACCAGCTCGCCAAGGAGGCCGCCGACGCGGCGACCGCCTCGCGCAACGAGGCCGACCAGATCACCGGCTCCGCGCGCACGCAGGCCGAGCGGATCATCGCCGACGCCACCGCCGAGGCCGAGCGGATCAAGGCCGACGCCACCGCCGAGGCCGAGCGGATCAAGGCCGACGCCACCGCCGAGGCGGAGGACCTGCTCGCCTCGGCGCGCACCGAGGCCTCCGAGACGCGGACGAAGGCCGAGCAGGAGGCTGCCGATCTGCTGCGCTCCGCCCGCGCCGAGGCCTCCGAGACGACGTCGAAGGCGGGCCGGCTGGCCGCGGACACCGCGAGCGCCGCCCAGGGGCAGGCCGAGAAGATCCTCGAGGAGGCCCGCGCCGGGGCAGACGCCATCCGCGTCGAGGCCAACGAGGCGGCCCGGGCGCGCCAGGAGGAGGCCACCGCCCAGGCCGAGCAGATGCGCGCCGAGATCGCCGAGCTCTACGCGGCCGCGACGAAGGCGACCGAGGAGTCCACCCGTTCGGTGCAGAAGCAGACCGAGGAGGCCCGCAGGATCACCGACGAGGCGCTCGAGAACGCCGAGCAGATCAAGATCGAGGCCGCGAACACGGCCGAGGCGACCGTCGCCGCGGCCAACCGCCAGTCGGCCATGATGAAGGACCGCCTCGAGGAGCAGTACTCCTGGCGCAAGGAGCAGCTCCAACGCGAGACCAACGCCCTCCAGCTGCGCAAGGACACCCTCGTAGCCCAGCTCGCCGACATCCGCGAGCTCGGCGAGGAGGCCGCCGAGGACTTCGCCGACGCGGACGGGGCGGAGCCCCCGGTCGACGTCGCCCTGCCCGAGGGCGGGGACGACCGGGGCGACGAGGACGCCGAGGACACCCGCGAGGTCCACATCACCGACAACGAGGAGTGGCTCAAGGAGGCCCCGCCCGAGGACGCCGGGGCCGCCGCCGACGAGCCGACCGCCCTCATCAACACCGAGGAGGTCGTCGCGGCACCGGCCGCCCAGCAGCACGGGAGGAAGCGCCGCTGAGGGACGCCCGGGCGGAGGAGGGGCGGCCGCTCGACGGCCCTCGGCTCAGAAGAGCCGCTCGGCGGCGTTGTCGATGCCGCGCAGCGCGTCGTAGTCGACGGTGAGGCAGGTGATGCCGCGGTCGGCCGCCAGGACGCGCGCCTGCGGCTTGATCTCCTGAGCCGCGAGGACACCGCTGACGGGCGCGATGAGCGGGTCGCGGTTCATCATCTTGAGGTAGCGGGTGAGCTGCTCGACGCCGTCGATCTCGCCGCGCCGCTTCACCTCGACCGCCACGTAGGCGCCCCGGGCGTCGTGGAGCATGATGTCGACCGGCCCGATGGGGGTCGGGTACTCGCGGCGCACGAGCGTGAAGCCCTCACCGAAGGTGCCGGGGTTCTCCGCCAGCAGGGCCTGCAGATGGGCCTCGACGCCGTCCTTGCGCAGCCCGGGCTCGACGCCCAGATCGTACTCGCTGTCGTCGATGATCTCGGCGATGGCGATCTGGAGGGTGTCCTCGCCGCCCCGGACCGTCCACACCTGGTCGATCCGCTCGTCCAGCTCGGCCGTCGTCGCGGCGAGGTCGGCCGGCGCATCCCGGACGGTGAGCGTGCACGGCGGGGTCATCCAGTTGAGCGGCTTGTAAGCGCGGTCATCGGCATGGACGGACACGGCCCCGTCGGCCTTGATCATGATGAGGCGGGTGGCCATCGGCAGATGGGCCGTGAGCTTGCCGCCGTAGTCGACCTGGCACCGGGCAATCACCAAACGCACCCGACCACGGTATCAGCAGCGCCGCCCCGCCGGTGCGGCGCCGGGCACGGGCCCGGCGCCCGACTAGTCTTGGGGCGTGGCACACCGTCGTCCGAGCAAGCACACGCGCCCCGCGCGCCCGCTGCGGCTCGCCTCGTACCCGACCAGCGCCGTCAAGCGCGACGGCCGCTGGGTCGTGCGCCGGATCCGCGCCGGGCGGTCGACGAAGGACTACCGCTGCCCCGAGTGCGACGGGATCGTCTCCGCGGGCACCGCCCACGTCGTCGCCTGGCCGCACACCCCGCCGATCGGCTCCGGCTCGGGCCTGGACTTCCGCCGCCACTTCCACGGCTCCTGCTGGGAGCGCCGCCCGTGAGCGGGGCCGTCGGGCTGCACACCGCGACGATCGGCTCCGGCCCGGTGCCGGTCGTCCTCCTCCACGGCCTGCTCGGCCAGGGCCAGAACCTGTCCACGGCGGCCAGGGGCATCGCGGACCTGGCAACGAGCCTGCTCGTCGACGTGCCGAACCACGGCCGTTCGGGGCGGACCGAGCACGTCGACTACCTGGAGCTGGCCGACGTCATCGCCGCCGAGCTGCGCGCCCGCGGCGCCGCCGAGCGCCCCGTCGTCCTCGTCGGCCACTCGATGGGCGGCAAGATCGCCATGTGCCTGACCCTGCGCCACCCCGACCTCGTCGCCGGGCTCGTCGTCGTCGACGTCTCACCCGTCGACCACGACGGCGCCGAGTCCTTCGGCCGGATCATCGACGCGATGCTGGCGCTCGACCTGACGCGGCTGCGCTCACGCGCCGAGGCGGACGAGGCGCTCGCCCCGGCCATCCCCGATCCGACGGTCCGCGGCTTCGTCCTGCAGAACCTGCGACGCACCGACGACGGGCCGGGATGGGCGTGGCTCGGCGACCCGCGCCTGCTGCGCGCCGAGCTGGACGTCGTGTGCGGCTTCCCCGACATGGCGGGCGCCCACTGGGACGGCCCTGTGCTGTGGGTCGCCGGAGCCGACTCCGACTACGTGCAGGACCGCCACGAACCGGTCATGCGCGCGCTCTTCCCCCGCGTCCGGCTGGTCCGCGTCCGGGGCGCGGGCCACTGGGTGCACGCCGACCGTCCGCAGGTCTTCATCGGGCTGCTGCGGGCCTTCCTCGCCCCGTGGAGCGCCGGTGCGGGGACTCGCCCCACGCGCCCCGGAGGCGGTCTCAGCCCAGCGTGACCCGTCGCAGCGTCGTGTCCGCAGCCGGGGAGGGCGAGGCGCCCTGGGCGAAGCCCTTCTCGGCGATCTGCGAGAGCACCTGCCGGCCCGCCTCGTCGACGGTGCCGAGCACGGGGTGGTCGCCGGAGATCGTCGAGTCGGCGTAGGTCATGAAGAACTGGCCCCCGTCGTGCTCGGGATCGGCCAGCGCGACCGTGCCCGCCGGGTAGCCG
This sequence comes from Propionibacterium acidifaciens DSM 21887, assembly GCF_000426605.1. Classification (GTDB taxonomy): domain Bacteria; phylum Actinomycetota; class Actinomycetes; order Propionibacteriales; family Propionibacteriaceae; genus Propionibacterium; species Propionibacterium acidifaciens. Next base: position 161,627 of record NZ_AUFR01000001.1, on the reverse strand, counting down.
CACTCGGTGCGGTCCCCGTCCGAGCAGCTGACCAGCGGCGAGCCCGTCTCGGGGCTGAGGCCGTAGCCGGAGGTGCCCTTGCCGGTGCCGCCGGGATCGCCGCACTGGAGGACGAACAGCCCCGCCGTGGTCAGCCGGTGGCATCCCGAGCCGGTGTAGTAGCCCTGCTCGGCCAGCGACTCGAAGGAGTGCACCGCGCAGGGGGCCGCGGAGCGGTCGAGGGTGACGGTGATCGTCCCGGCGCCCATCGACAGCGTGACGGTGGCGGTGCCGGAGGCCGGCACCTGCTCCCCGTTCGGCGGGTCGACGGGCCGCGCCGGGCCACCGGTGACGGTGTACTCGCAGGTGACGCGGGCCACGGAGGCCGACCCGGTCCCGGGGCCCCCGGGCGTCGGGGCGCTCGCGCACCCGCCCAGCACCAGCGCGGTCGCCGCCGCGATCCCCACGAGCGTCGTCGTCCTGCCCATCTCATCGACCTCCCTGCTGCCTCACAGGGTGCCATCCTCCGGGCCCTTCTGCACGGCGCGCCATGCCGGTTACCCTGAGCCCATGGTGAATCTCACACGCATCTACACGCGCACCGGCGACGCCGGCAGGACGAGGCTGTCGAACAACGAGGAGACGGCCAAGACCGACCCTCGCGTGGAGGCCTACGGCTGCACCGACGAGACCAACTCTGCCCTCGGCGTGGCGCTCGCGCTCGGGCCTGACGAGAAGCTCCGCGAGGCGCTCGTCCTCATCCAGAACGAGCTGTTCGACGTCGGCGCCGATCTGTCCAATCCCGTCGTCGCGAACCCCGAGTGGGAGCCGTTGCGCGTCGTCCAGTCCTCGATCGACCGTCTCGAGCGCTGGTGCGACGAGTTCGGGGAGCCGCTGCCGAACCTGCGCTCGTTCATCCTGCCCGGCGGCTGCCCCCTGGCGGCCCAGCTGCACATCGCCCGGTCGCTCGCCCGCCGCGCCGAGCGCAGGGCCTGGGAGGCCGTCGAGGCCTTCGGCCCCGAGGACGAGCGGGCCGAACCGCACGGCGGGGTCAGCCTGTTGGCCGTGAAATACCTCAACCGTCTGTCCGACCTGCTGTTCACCATGGCGCGCTACGCGAACCTGGTCGCCGGGCACGATGAGGTGCTGTGGCTGCCCGGCGGTGAGCGCAACGCCGCGCACGCCGAGCAGGTCGCCGCCGCGAGGCCGGTGCACCGCTCCGCCGGCGCGCAGTGATCCGTCCCGTCCCGCCAAGCGGAACGGGACGTCACGGCACGCGGCGGGTCCACTCCTCGGTGGTGAACTTCTCGTCGAGCAGCCGCCGGGCCCGGGCGAGCTCCTCGGGGCGGTAGTCCGACTCGACGGCGTCGTAGCGGCCCATGAAGTGGGCGATGAAGCGCCGGAAGAGCTCGGCGCGGGACAGGCCCGTCTGCGAGCGCATGGGGTCGACGCGCCTGTTGGCGCTCCTCGTCCCCTTGTCGGAGAGCTTCTCGCGGCCGATGCGCAGCACCTGCATCATCTTCTCGGCGTCGATGTCGTAGCTCATCGTCACGTGGTGCAGGACGGTGCCGTCGGTGAGTCGGCGCTGGGCCGCGCCGCCGATCTTGCCCTTGTCGCTGGCGATGTCGTTGAGCGGCCGGTAGACGGCGTGGATGCCGACCTCGGCGAGGGCGCCGAGCACCCAGTCGTCAAGATAGGCGTAGGACTGCTCGTAACTGAGCCCCTCGACGAGCGCGCCGGGCACGGTGAGCGAGTAGGTGATGCAGTTGCCCGGCTCCATGAACATGGCGCCGCCGCCGGTGATGCGGCGCACGACCCGGATGCCGTACCGGGCGGCGTTGTCAGCGTCGATCTCGTTGTGCACGGACTGGAAGGAGCCGATGACGACGAGCGGGGAGTCCCAGTCCCAGAAGCGCAGGACCGGGCCCCGGGCGCCCGAGGACAGCTCGGCGGGGAAGACCTCGTCGAGCGCGACGTGCATGGCCGGGTCCATGACCCTCGGGCCGATGACCTCGAAGGCGAGGTCGTCCCAGCCGATGGCCCCGCCCACCGCGCGGCGGGCGGCGATGGCGACGGCCTGCGGGTCGAAGCCGACCATGCGCACGTCCTCGTCGAGGGCGGCGCGGATGGCGTCGGTCAGCTCCGCCACGGAGGCCGAGGTGGGGACCCCGTCGATGCCGGCGTTGATCCGCTCGAGGGCCTCGTCGGGTTCGAGGAAGAAGTCGCCCGACAGGTGGGCGTTCGCGTAGCGGCCGTCGACCTCATCGACCTGGACGACGACGAGCTTGCCGCCCCGGACCTTGTACTCACCGCGCACGGCGCGTCTCCTCGTTCATCTCGGGTTCGTCTGGTGGCGGCGGCCCTCGCCGGGAGGGCCCGCCTCGAGCCAGCTCATGAAGCCGGTGAGGCACTCGGTGTCCATGCCCAACTGCCACAGCGCGTGCCCGCTGGGGCCGGTGCGCTGGGCGACGGCAACGACCTGCTGGCCGACCGTGAGCCTTTGGAGGTCGGCCTCGGCGGGTGGGCGGTACTCGACCAGCTCCGCCTGGCGGCGGTGGATCACGACGTTCGGGCGCCGTCCGAGGGACAGCACCCGGTACCAGCCCAGATGGTTGCCCTCGTAGCGGGCCAGGCCGGAGTGCCAGGGGCGCACGACCGGGCGCTCCTGGCGCAGCTGACACTCGAAGACGCCGCCGCGCGACCAGATCCACCGGATGCGGAGGGCGCCGAGGACGCACAGCAGGGCGACGGCGACGAAGACCAGTGCCGCGAGCCCGACGACCATCCCTCCCCTGTCCATGGCCAGAAACCTACCCGCCCTGCGCCGGAGTGGCCAACACCGAGCGGACCAGGGGCATCGTCGTCAGTCCTGGTCGACGACCCGGACCGGGGCAGGGGTGACCTCGACCTGTCCTCCCCCGGCGAGCGCGGCCGCCGTCGAGGCGGCCCGCACCTGGGCGATGGCGTGGTTGTACTCGCGGACCTGGCTCTGGTCGGCCTCGCCCGAGTCGACGACGCCGTGCAGGTGGGCGATAGTGCTGCGCGCCTGGTCGACGGAGATCTTCGAGGAGATCTCGCCGAAGGCGCTCAGCAGCGAAACGTGGTTGCTGAAGACCGAGATGAAGCCGTCGGAGACGGCGACGACCTCGGTGACCCCGTCGACGCGCGTGATCTTCACCGCGCACGGCACGAGGGCGGCCATGATCGGCGCGTGGTTGGCCAGGATGCCGATGTCGCCTTCGGTGGTCCGGGCGACGACGCTGATGGCACGGCCCTCCCAGACCCTGCCCTCGGCGGCGACCACCGTGACCTCGAGGGGGGTGGACATCAGGACTCCTTCTTGAGCTGGTCCCACTTCTTGTAGACGTCGTCGAGATCGCCGACGTTGAAGAAGGCCTGCTCGGGGACCTCGTCGCACTTGCCCTCGCAGATCATCTTGAAGCTCTCGATGGTCTGAGCGAGGGGGACGGTGGAGCCCTCGACGCCGGTGAACTTCGTCGCCATGTAGGTGTTCTGGGACAGGAACTGCTGGACGCGGCGGGCCCTGGAAACGACGATCTTGTCCTCCTCGCTCAGCTCGTCGATGCCGAGGATGGCGATGATGTCCTGGAGCTCCTTGTTGCGCTGGAGGATCTGCTTGACCTGCGTGGCGACCTCGTAGTGCTCCTTGCCGACGTACTCGGGGGCGAGCAGCCGGCTCGTGCTGGTCAGCGGGTCGACGGCCGGGTACAGGCCGCGCGAGGCGATCTCGCGGCTCAGCTCGGTCGTGGCGTCCAGGTGCGCGAAGGTCGTGGCCGGGGCCGGGTCGGTGTAGTCGTCGGCCGGCACGTAGATGGCCTGCATCGAGGTGATGGAGTGGCCGCGCGTCGAGGTGATGCGCTCCTGGAGCTGGCCCATCTCGTCGGCCAGGTTGGGCTGGTAGCCCACCGCCGAGGGCATGCGGCCCAGCAGCGTGGAGACCTCCGAACCGGCCTGGGTGAAGCGGAAGATGTTGTCGATGAACAGCAGCACGTCCTGGCTCTGGACGTCGCGGAAGTACTCTGCCATCGTGAGGGCACTCAGGGCGACGCGCAGCCGGGTGCCCGGGGGCTCATCCATCTGACCGAAGACGAGGGCGGTGTCCTTGAGCACACCGGCCTCGTCCATCTCGTGGATGAGGTCGTTGCCCTCGCGGGTGCGCTCGCCGACGCCGGCGAACACCGAGGTGCCGCCGAAGTTGTGGGCGATGCGGTAGATCATCTCCTGGATGAGCACCGTCTTGCCCACGCCGGCGCCGCCGAACAGCCCGATCTTGCCGCCCTGGACGTACGGGGTGAGCAGGTCGAGGACCTTGAGCCCGGTCTCCAGCATCTGGGTGCTGGGCTCCAGCACATCGAACGGCGGAGGGTCGCGGTGGATCGGCCAGCGCTCCTGGACGCTGACGGTGGCGGGGTCGACGTTGAGGACGTCGCCGGTGGCGTTCCACACGTGGCCCTTCGTGACCTCGCCGACGGGCACGCTGATCGGGGCGCCGGTGTCGACGACCTCGGTGCCGCGGCGCAGGCCGTCGGTGGGTTTGAGGCAGATGCAGCGCACCGTGTTGCCGCCGATCTGCAGCGCCACCTCGAGGGTGATCGTGCGGCTGCCCTCGCCGGCGTCGAAGGTCACGTGGAGGGCGTTGTTGATCTCGGGGATGCGGCCGTCAGGGAACTCGACGTCGACGACGGCGCCGATGACGCGGACGACGCGGCCGTTGACCGTCGTCGTGGCGGGATCGGGAGCTTGTGCTGTGACAGTCATTCAGATCTCCTGCGTGGATTCGGACAACGCTCCTGCGCCGCCCACGATTTCGTTGATTTCCTGGGTGATCTCGCCCTGACGCGCCTGGTTGGCCTGCCGCGTGAGCGTGTCGATGAGGGTCCTGGCGTTGTCGGTGGCCGAGTGCATGGCCTGCTGCCGGGCCGCCAGCTCGGAGGCGGCGGACTCGCGCAGCATGTACTTGATGCGGTCGATGACGTACAGCGGCAGGAGCGCGTCGAGCACGGTCTCGGGGTCCGGCTCGAACAGGTACGGCGGGACGAAGCCCTCGGGCCGCTCCAGCGCCACGTCGGGGCTCTCGGCCACGTCCCCACTGTCCCGGACGATCTTGAGCGGCAGCAGCCGGATGATCTCGGTCTCCTGCGTCACGAGCGACCGGAAGCGGGTGAACACCACGTGGATCGAGTCGACGCCGCCCTCGTCGGTCGGTCGCAGGAAGGCGTCGATGAGGGTGCTGCCGATCTCGAAGGCGTGCTCGTAGTGGGGCTCCTCGCTGAACCCGGTCCAGGAACCGGTCAGCTCGACGCTGCGGTAGGCGAAGTACTCCTGTGCCTTGCGCCCGACCGTGTAGATGTCGACCTCGCGGCCGAGCTCGTGCAGCCGGTCGACGAGGCCCCCGGCCGCCCGCATGACATTGGCCGGGTAGCCCCCGGCCAGGCCCCGGTCGGAGTTCACCACGAGCACGGCGACGCGGGTGGCCGTCGTGATGTCGTTCGTCAGCGGGTGGCTCACGCGGGAGTAGGCCGCGGCCGAGGAGACCGCCCGGACCAGCTCGCGCGTGTACTCGTCCGAGTTGCGAGCCTTCCGCCGGGCCCTCGTGACGCGGGAGGCGGCGATGAGCTCCATGGCCTTCGTGATCTTCATCGTCGTGGCCACGGAGTTCTTGCGCTGCCGCAGTTCGCGCAGGGATGCGGGCATGTCAGGACCTCTTCGTCGCGACGATCCTGGCCTGGCCGATGCCCTTCGCGGCGCCCTCGTCGGTCTCCTCGCGGCGCAGCGGCTGGCCGTCGGCGGTGCGGAAGAGATCCGTGAAGGCCTCGATCCGGCGGGTGAGCTCGTCGGCGGACTCGTCCGAGAGCTCGCCGGAGCCCTCGATCGCGGCGAGGACGTCGGTCTGCCCGCGCAGGTGCTCGATGAACTCGTCGACGAAGCGCAGCACGTCGGCGACCGGGACGATGTCGAGGTGCCCGTTGATGCCCGACCACAGGGCGACGGTCTGCTCGGCCATCGGGACGGGACTGGCCTGGCCCTGGCGCAGCAGCTCGGTGAGGCGGGCGCCGCGGTCGAGCTGGCGCCGGCTCGTCGCGTCGAGATCGGAGGCGAACATGGCGAAGGCCTGCATGTCGCGGTACTGGGCCAAGTCGATCTTCAGCGTGCCGGAGATCTTCTTCATCGCCTTGGTCTGGGCGGCGCCGCCGACGCGGCTCACGGACAGGCCGACGTCGACCGCCGGGCGCTGGTTCGCGTTGAACAGGTCGGACTGGAGGAAGATCTGGCCGTCGGTGATCGAGATGACGTTCGTCGGGATGTAGGCCGAGATGTCATTCGCCTTCGTCTCGACGATCGGCAGGCCGGTCATCGAGCCGCCGCCCAGGTCGTCGGACAGCTTGGCGCAGCGCTCCAGCAGCCTGCTGTGCAGGTAGAAGACGTCGCCGGGGTAGGCCTCGCGGCCCGGCGGGCGGCGCAGCAGCAGAGACATGGCGCGGTAGGCCTCGGCCTGCTTGGTGAGGTCATCGAAGACGATGAGCACGTGCTTGCCGTGGTACATCCAGTGCTGGCCGATGGCCGAGCCGGCGTACGGCGCGATGTACTTGAAGCCGGCCGGGTCGGAGGCCGGCGCGTTGACGATGGTGGTGTACTCCATCGCGCCGGTCTTCTCGAGGTTCTCGCGCACCTCGGTGACGGTCGAGTTCTTCTGGCCGACGGCCACGTAGATGCAGCGCACCTGCCGGTCCGGGTCGCCGGTGAGCCAGTTCTCGCGCTGGTTGATGATCGTGTCGGTGGCGATGGCGGTCTTGCCGGTCTTGCGGTCCCCGATGATGAGCTCGCGCTGGCCGCGGCCGATCGGGACCATCGAGTCGATGGCCTTGAGGCCGGTCATGAGCGGCTCGCGGACCTCCTGGCGGTGCATGACGTCGGCGGCCTGGAGCTCCAGGGCGCGGCGCCCCTCGATGCCGGCCAGCGGCCCCTTGCCGTCGATGGGGCTGCCGGTGGCGTCCACGACCCTGCCCAGGTAGCCGTCGCCCACGGGCACCGAGAGGATCTCGCCGGTGCCGTGGACGGCCGAGCCCTCGTCGACGCCCTCCGAGTCGCCGAGGATGACGGCGCCGATCTCGCGGAGGTCGAGGTTGAGGGCGATGCCCGTCGTGCCGTTCTCGAAGCGCAACAGCTCATTGGCCATCGCATGGGGCAGGCCCTCGACGTGCGCGATGCCGTCGCCCGAGCTCGTCACGCGGCCCACTTCCTCCGGTGCCGCCCGGTCGGGCGTGAAGTCCTGCACGAAACTGTCCAGCGCGCTGCGGATCTCGTCCGAGCTGATGCTCAGTTCAGCCATGGCGTCCTGTCTTCCTCGATTCTCCATGTGCCCCCGGGGGCAGGTCTGTGGGGATCAGGCGAGCTGTCTGCGGGCCTGGTCCAGGGTGGCCGCGATCGTCCCGTCAATCACGTCGTCGCCGATGAGCACGCGCACGCCGCCGAGCACGTCCGGGTCGACGCTGATGCTCAGGTCGACCGGCGCCGCGTAGAGGCGCGCCAGCTGGGCCCTCAACCGCTCCGCCTGGTCCTCGGGCAGGGCCCTGGCGACGGTGACCCGGGCCAGCCGCCGTCCGAGGACGCCCGAGGCGATCTCCTCGTAGCCGGCGAGCGTCCGGCCGACCCGCCCGCCGCACCGGGCGGCGTGCTGGACAAGGACGAGCGCGGCGGCGCTCAGCCGGGGGCCGAGCAGCCGCGTCACGAGCGCGGAGCGCTCCTCGGGGCCGGTCCCGTGCGCCGACAGCGCCTGGTCGAGCTCGACGTGGGCGCCGATGAGCCGCGCGCAGGCCCCGAGCTCGGCCCGGACCGCCTCGGGGTCGCCCGTGCGGACGCCGATGCGCACCCCCTGCTCCTCGAGCGCGTCGGCGAGCGCGAACCCCGACGGCCAGTCCAGGGCGACGGCGCGCGCGAGCAGCCCCGTCGCCCCGGGGCCGATCCGCCGGCCGACCAGGCGCTCGGCGAGCCGGCCGCGGGCGTCCGGTTCGAGCGTCGTGTCGGTCAGCGCGCGGCGCAGCGGCGGATTGTCGCGCAGCGCGTCGGCGAGCTCGAGGAGCTCGCCGACCAGTGCGGCGGTCGGGGCGAGCCCGTCGGCGGCCGCGTCGAGCGCCGCGGATCGGTTCTCGGGCACGGCGTTCACTCCCCCGCGCCCGACACGCACACGGGCTGGGACTCGAGCTCGGCGAGGAAGCGGTCGACCGTGCGCCGGGCCCGCTCGTCGTCGTCGAGGGACTCCCCCACGATGCGACCGGCGAGCGTCGTGGCCAGGCCACCCACCTGGGACCGCAGCTCGGTCAGGGCGGCCTCGCGCTCGACGGCGATCTGCGCGCGGGCCTCGGCGATCATCCTCGCCTGCTCCTGCGCGGCCCGCTGCTTGGCCTCGGCGACGATGAGGTCGCCGCGCTCGGTGGCCTCGTCCCGGGCGCGCGCGGCCTCGGCCTGCACCGCGTCGAGCCGCTTGCGGTACTCGGCCCGGGCGGCGTCCGCCTCGGCCTGGACCTGCTCGGCATGCCTGATGCCGCCCTCGATCTCGTCGGACCGCCGCTCGTAGAGCTCCTCGAACCGAGGGGCCACCGCCTTGGCCACGATGAGCCACATGAGGGCGAGCAGGGCCAGCCCGGCGAGGAACTCGGGCAGCTCGGGCAGCAGGGGCCCGAGGTCGAGCAGCGGCACCAGTTCGAACGGTGTCATCGCGGACCGCTCACCGGATGACGAAGGCGAGGACGAAGCCGAGGATGGCGAGCGCCTCGACGATGGCGAAGCCGATGTAGACCGGCTGCATGATGGTGCCCCTGGCCTCGGGCTGGCGGGCGATGCCGTTGATGCCGGCGTAGAAGATGAGTGCCACGCCGATGCCCGGGCCGAGTGTCGCCAGGCCGTAGCCGAGAACGTTCAGCGAGCCGCTGATCTCCAACGGAGTCATTGCATTTCCTTTCGGATGTCTTCCTTCGGATGAAGAGGCTGAGGGGCTCCTCAGTGGGCCTCGCCCACGGATGACCCAATGTACTGCGCGGTCAGCATCGCGAAGATGTAGGCCTGCAGGAAGCCGATGAACAGCTCGAGGCACAGCATGAGCACGCCGAAGAGCAGTGTCACGACGCCGGTGACGTTGTAGAAGACGCTGTGGGCCCACGTGAGCAGGGCGGCGCCGCCGCCGACGAAGACCATGATCGACATGTGGCCGGCGAACATGTTCGCGAAGAGCCGGACCGACAGGGTCAGCGGCCGGGTGAGGAAGGTCGAGATGAACTCGATCGGGATGATCACCGGGACCAGCCAGGCCGGGACGCCCGAGGGCAGCATGGCGACCCGCAGGTAGCCCAACCCGTGCTGCTTGAAGCCGGACACGACGTAGGCCGCGAAGGTGAGGATCGCCGCCGCGTAGGCGTAACCGACCCGGGAGAACGTCGGGAACATGAACAGGAAGGTCTCGCCGAACCAGTTGCTCACGAGCACGAAGCAGAAGACGGTGAGCAGACAGGGCACGAACCGGTGGTAGCCCGGGCCGATCATGTCGCGGCCGATGTCGCGCACGAAGTCGTAGACGTACTCGGCGAAGAACTGCCCCCTCGTGGGGACGACCCGCAGCCGGTGGGCGGCGATGAGCCAGAAGGCGAGGATGCCGACGAAGGCGACGAGGGCCAGAAGGAGCGGCTTGGTGAACCAGGTGGTGCCGAACCAGCCCTCGAACTGGAAGTCCTCGGTGCTCGGGGCCCGCCATCCGGTGGTGGCGCCCGTGAGCAGCTGCGAGCCCCATGTGGTCGCGATCCACACGATGATGACGAGCACCGCGATGAGGGCCGGGCTCGTGCCCCTCCGACGCACGGACTCCTCGGGAGCCGTCCCCTGGGCAGTGCTCATTCATCCCCTCCGAACCGCTTGATGATCAGGTAGACGGCAGCAGCCGTCCCCACGACGAGACCGATGGGCAGGAACACGGTCGCGTGCAGGAGGCGATCGGCGAGCCAGCCGAGCGCCCCGTAGAAGCCGATGCCGGCGAGCAGATGGGAGACCGCCGTGATGCCGTCGCCGCGCGCGGTCCCGGGGACGCGCTGCTCGACGTCGGTCGCCGGGGCGTCGGGCCGGTGCTCAGCACTCATCGGCGTCCCCCTCCGCTCCATCGCAGTCGTAGACGTAGCTCCGTGTACGACGCAGAACCCGTATGATCCCACCGGACCAGCCGCAAACCAAGGCTACCGTCGTCCAGGCGAACCAGTCCACACGGCCACGCCCGGCGAGCCAGCCCGCCGCCGTCAGCCCCCGCATGGCCAGGAGCACCAGGGCCACCCGGACGACGAAACCGACCAGGACCGGGCCGAGGGCCCGCGCGCTCGGGGCGCGCAGCGCGCGCGCATTCCAGACGACGCCCACCGCGAGACAGCCGCCGACGACGACGAGCGCCAGCGCCCAGCCCAGCAGGCCGTCCGCGCCTGCGGCGACGAGACCGCCCACGGCGGTCGGGACGCTGCACAGCAGCGCCCCGGCCGTCCCGCCGCTCAGCATCGTGCGGGGCCAGGAGCGCCGCGAGGTCGTCCTCGTCACCGGGCGTCCCGCCCCGCACGACGATGGCGCGCGCTGAGCGGGCCGACGGTGACGAGAACGGCGAGGATGACGAGCACGACGAGCGCGGCGACGAGCCAGCCGTTCCAGACCAGACCGAGGACGATGACGCCGAAGGCGACCAGGGCGGTCCACATGTACATGATGAGGACGGCCTTGACCTGCGAGTGACCGCGCTGGAGCAGCCGGTGGTGCAGGTGCTTCTTGTCGGCGACGAACCACCAGTTGCCGTTCCAGGTCCGGCGGACGTAGGCGAGCGTCAGATCGGCCAGCGGGATCGCCATGACGGCGATCGGCAGCAGGATCGGCAGCAGCGCGGGCAGGATGTCGCCGCTGCTGGGCGTCAGGGCTGACGAGTCGATCTGGCCGGTCAGCGAGATCGTGCTGCAGGCCAGCAGCAGGCCCAGCAGCATCGAGCCGGAGTCGCCCATGAACATGCGCGCGCGGTGGAAGTTGTGCGGCAGGAAGCCGGCGCAGATGCCCGCGATCGTCGCGCTGACGAGCGAGGCCGTCGTGGCGACGGCGAACTGCTGCTGGTAGGCCAGCAGATAGGTGTAGAGGAGCAGCGCGAGCGCGCCGATGCCCACGACCCCGGAGGCCAGCCCGTCGAGCCCGTCGATGAGGTTGACGGCGTTCACGCAGACGAAGATGTAGAGCACCGTGACGAGCAGCGACGTGGGCGTGTCGAGGGCGATGATCTGGTGCGGCAGGCTCACCCAGTACATGCGCACCCCGTTGAGGACGACGACGCCGGCGGCGAGCACCTGGCCCGCGATCTTCGCCATCCACGGCAGGTCGATCGCGTCGTCGATGGCGCCGATGACGCAGATGACCGCCGCCGCGACGAAGATGCCCAGGGCGTCGTGGGTGAGTGTGGCGTGGCGGCCGAGGAAGGGCAGGTGGATGGCCAGGAGGAAGGCCGCGAGGACGCCGATGAGCATGGCCACGCCGCCCAGGTAGGGCGTCGGGCGCGAGTGCACGTCCCGTTCGCGCACCGGCGCGAGGGCGCCCGTGCGCACGGCGACGCGCCGGCACGGTCCGCAGAGCAGGAAGGTGCCGAGGGCCGCGATGAGCATGACCAGGAGGTACTCGCGCATGGCCGCCTCAGCCCCCGGTCCGGTCGTCCCGGCCGGCGTCGGCCGGGCGGGACGACCGGACCGGTTCGGCGTCCGGCCCCCCGTCGGCGCGGGGGAGGTCCTCGAGGCCCGGGCTGCACTCGCGCAGGGCCTCGAAGCCGATGACGCCGGCGCGCAGCATGCGGCCGCCGTAGCCCCTAGTGAAGTCGACGATGGTCGAGGCCGTCGGGCCGGGGGTCGGGCCGCCGTCGAGGTAGACGGCGACGCTGTCGCCGAGCATGGAGCGGGCGGCGGCCACGTCGGTGGCGGGCGGTCGGCCCGAGACGTTGGCGCTCGAGACGGCCAGCGGGCCGGTGCGGCGCAGCAGCTCCCGGGCGTCGTCGTGGTCCGGGACGCGCACGGCGATCGTGCCCCCGCTCTCCCCCAGGTCCATCCGCAGGCTCGTCGGGGCCCGCAGGATGAGGGTGAGGGCGCCGGGCCAGAAGCGGGCGATCATGCGCCGGGCGCCGGGCGGGACGGCCGAGGCGAGCGCGGGGAGCATGCCGGGTTCGGCGATGAGCACCGGCGGGGGCATGTCGCGCCCGCGGCGCTTGGCGTCGAGGAGGCCCTGGACGGCCTCGGGCGAGAACGGGTCGACGCCGACGCCGTAGACGGTGTCGGTGGGCAGGACGATCGGGCGCCCCTCGCGCACGGCCCGGCCGGCCGCGGCCATCGCCTCGTCGTGCTCGGTGCGCAGGTCGAGACAGCGGCCCGGCCCGTTCGGCTCGGACTCGTTCACGGCGCTCATTCTTCCACCTCGGGCCGCCGGGCCCCGGACGCACGCACCGCGCTGACGAAACGGGGGCGGCCGGTCAGGTCGGGGTGGTCCTCGATCGTGCCGAAGGCGCCGGAGCCGGCCAGCAGCCGGGGCGCCGAGCCGTCCTGGGTCTCGTCGTGCTCGGCGACGAGCCAGCCGCCCGGTCGCAGGAGCCTTGCGGCCGCGCCGACGAGCACGCGGAGGGCGTCCAGGCCGTCCTCACCGGAGAAGAGGGCCTCGGGCGGGTCGTGGTCGAGCACGTCGGCGGGCAGCGCCCCGGCGGCCGCGGCGGGCAGGTACGGCGGGTTCGCGACGACGAGGTCGACGCGGCCGTCGAGCTCGTGGAGGGCCTCGGCCATGTCGGCGTGGACGACCCGGACCCCGCGCGGCTCGAGGTTCCGCCGGGCCCACACGAGGGCCTCCGCGGAGCTCTCGACGGCGTGGATGCGCGGCTCGCCGGGGCACTCCTCGGCGATCGCCGCGGCGATGACGCCCGAGCCGGTGCACAGGTCGACGACGAGGGGCGTCGGACCGGTGCCGGGGCGCAGGGCGACGAGCCGGCGCAGCGCGAACTGGACGACGGTCTCGGTCTCGGGGCGCGGGATGAACACGCCGGGGCCGACGAGCACCCGGATCGTGCGGAACCAGGCGACGCCGGTCAGGTGCTGGACGGGCTCGCCGGCGGCCCGCCGGACGAGGAGCCGCTCGTAGCGGGCGGCGACGGGCTCGTCGAGCTCGCGCGTCGTGGCCAGGCCGGACGGATCCATCCGCGCGGCGTGGGCCAGGAGCAGGCGGGCGTCGGCCCGCGGCGTCGGCAGGCCCGCCCCGGCGAGCCGGGCGACGCCGTCCCTGAGCAGCGCCGCGGGGCGGCGGGCGCTCACGAGCGCCCCACCCTCTCGAGGCGCCAGGCGAGGTCGGCGGCGGCCAGGGCCTCGAGGAGCGGGCCGAGCTCGCCGGCGAGGACGGCGTCGAGGTTGTGCGCCTTGAAGCCGATGCGGTGATCGGTGATGCGGTTCTCCGGGAAGTTGTAGGTGCGGATGCGCTCTGAGCGGTCGACCGTGCGCACCTGACAGCGGCGGGCCTGCTCGGCCGCGGCGGCGGCCTCCTGCTGCGCGGCCGCGACGAGGCGGCCGCGCAGGATGCGCAGGGCCTGCTCCTTGTTCTGCAGCTGACTGCGCTGGTCCTGGCAGGTGACGACGATGCCGCTGGGCAGGTGCGTGACGCGCACCGCCGAGTCGGTGGTGTTGACGCCCTGGCCGCCCTTGCCCGTGGAGCGGTAGACGTCGATCCGCAGGTCGTCCGGGTCGATCTCGACCTCGTCCTCCTCGACGTCGGGCATGACGAGCACGCCGACAACCGAGGTGTGGATGCGCCCGGCGGACTCGGTGACCGGCACGCGCTGGACGCGGTGCACGCCGCCCTCGAACTTGAGGACGCCGTAGGGGGCCTCGTCCGCGTCGGCGCCGGGGGCGGCGCGGAGGGCGACGGTGACCGACCGGTAGCCGCCCAGGTCGGTGCCCTCGGCCTCGAGCGGCTCGACGGCCCAGCCGACGCGCTCGGCGAACCGGGTGTACATGGTCAGCAGGTCGGCGGCGAACAGCGCCGACTCCTCGCCGCCCTCGCCGGACCTGATCTGGAGGATCGCGTCGTCGGCGTCGTTGGGATCGCGCGGGGCGAGCAGGCGGGTGAGCCGCTCGGTGACGGACGCGAGGCGGGCGCCGAGCGAGTCGGCCTCGGCGGCAAAGTCGGAGTCGTCCCCGGCGAGCTCCTCGGCGGCGGCGAGGTCGTCGGCGAGCCGGTCGTGCTCGTCGAGGGCCCGCACGATGCCGGAGAGCTCCGAGTAGCGCCGACCGATCCGGCGCGAGCGCCGGGGATCGCCGATCACCGCCGGATCGGCGAGCTGGGTCTCGAGCCGGACGAACTCCTCGCGCAGCGACTGCGCGGCCTCGAACACGTGGACCCCTCTCCCCTTCCGGCCCGGCGCTCCGGCCCGGTGATCGGCACGGCGGGCGACGGGCGCCCGCAGACGACGGCAGGCGCCGGGGGACGGGACCCCCGGCGCCTGCCGATGAGAACTACTTGGCCGCCGCCTTGCGCTTGCCGTAGCGGCGCTCGAAGCGGGCCACCCGGCCACCGGTGTCGAGGATCTTCTGCTTGCCGGTGTAGAAGGGGTGGCAGTTGCTGCACACGTCGACGGACATGGTCTCGCCCGGGTGGGTGCTGCGGGTGGTGAACCGGTTCCCGCAGGTGCACACGACCCTGATGTCGTGGTATTCGGGATGGGTGGCCTTCTTCATGAGTCTCTCCTGTTCCGTCGTCCGGGTCGCCATCGTGGGGCCCGCACCAGGTGCCGGGCCGGGCGTGAACCGGAGCGCCGCTCAATGGTAGCCGATCGGTCGGGGCCGTTCCAGCCGCGCCGCGGCCCGCCCCGCCGGCGAGACCGGCTCAGTCGTTCCCGGGCGTCGTCCGCGAGATGACGACGAGGAACTCCGAGTTGTTGCGGGTCTTGCGCAGCCGCCCGAGCAGCGTCTCGGAGGCCTTCTGCTCGTCCAGCCCGGACAGCACCCGGCGCAGCTTCCAGATGATGTCGCGCTCCTGGGCGCTCATGAGCAGCTCCTCGCGGCGGGTGCCGGAGGCCTCCACGTTGATGGCCGGGAAGATGCGCTTGTCGGCGAGCTGGCGCGAGAGGCGCAGCTCCATGTTGCCGGTGCCCTTGAACTCCTCGAAGATGACCTCGTCCATCTTGGAGCCGGTCTCGACGAGCGCGGTGGCGAGGATCGTCAACGAGCCGCCGTTCTCGATGTTGCGGGCGGCCCCGAAGAACTTCTTGGGCGGGTAGAGGGCCGCCGAGTCGACGCCGCCGGACAGGATGCGTCCCGAGGCCGGGGCGGCCAGGTTGTAGGCGCGCCCCAGGCGGGTGATGCCGTCGAGGAGGACCACGACGTCGCGTCCCAGCTCGACCAGGCGCTTGGCGCGCTCGATGGCCAGCTCGGCGATCGTCGTGTGGTCCTCGGCCGGGCGGTCGAAGGTCGAGGCGATGACCTCGGCCGTGGTCGTGCGCTGGAAGTCGGTGACCTCCTCGGGGCGCTCGTCCACGAGGACGACCATGAGGTGCACCTCGGGGTTGTTGAGGGTGATGGCGTTGGCGATGTTCTGCATGACCATCGTCTTGCCGGCCTTCGGCGGGGAGACGATGAGGCCGCGCTGGCCCTTGCCGATCGGCGACATGAGGTCGATGATGCGCCCGGTCATGTTGCCCGGCGTCGTCTCCATGCGCAGGCGCTCCTGCGGGTACAGCGGCGTGAGCTTGGCGAACTCGGGGCGCTGGCGCATGGCCTCGGGGGCGGCGCCGTTGACGGTGTCGAGGCGCACGAGGGGGTTGTACTTCTCGCGGCGCTCGCCCTCGCGGGGCTGACGGATGGCGCCGGTGATGACGTCGCCCTTGCGCAGGCCGTTCCTGCGGACCATCGACAGCGAGACGTAGGCGTCGTTGGGGCCGGGCAGGTAGCCGCTGGTGCGGACGAAGGCGTAGTTGTCGAGGACGTCGAGGATGCCCGCGACGTCGAGCAGGACGTCGTCCTCGCGCACCACCGGGTCCTCGAGCTCGTTCATGCCGCCGCGACGACGGTTGGAGCGATCGCGGTTGCGGCGTCGGCGCGAGCGGCGCGAGCCGCCGGACTCCTCGTCGTCGCGGCGGTTGCGGCGCTGCTCGCCGCCGGCGGACCTGCCGGCGTCCGACTCGCCGCCCCGGCCGGAGAGCCGGTCGAGGCGGGCCCCGACCTCGCCGGCGGTGTCGGACTCGGCGCCCCTGTCGGACGACCCGTCGCGGCCCTCGGCGGCACGTTCGCGGGCGGGGCGCTGGTGACGGCCGGAGCGCTGCTCGGCCGCCTCGAGGCGGGCGGCCACGGCGTCGGCCGTCGACAGGGGGGCCTCGTCGGCGTCCTTGTCGGCGTGCCGCTCGGCCCCGGTCCCGCCGGCGGCCCCGCCGCCGCGGTCCGGGCGCTGGCCCTCGCCGCCGCGGCGCCGGCGCGGGGCCTGCTGCCCGGTGCGCCCCTCGGCGCCGTGCCCCTCGGCTGCGGAGCCCGCGTCGCCCCTCTCGGCGCCGGTGTCGGCGCCCCGTTCGGCGCCGGCGCCGGGGCGCTGGGCGTTGATCGCCTCGACCAGAGCGCTCTTGCGCATGCTCCCGGCGCCCTTGATGCCGAGTTTCGCGGCGACCGCCTTCAGTTCGGGCAGCCTCATGGCGCTCAGTGCGGCGGTGGTGGAGCCCTCGCCGGCGATGGCGAGGGTGGCCTGGGATTCGGTCACTGGTTTCCTTTCAACAACCGCACGCGGCTGCGGCGGTACGTCGTCGAGTCGGGCGGCGCCGCGTCGGTCGTCCGAGCGCGGCGAACGTGTGCGTGCCCCTGGACGCGTCACGGGCCCCGCTCGTCCCTGCGGACCGGGGCACCCGTGCGGCGCGTCGTGACATCGAGGAGTCGGTTCGGCGAGTTCCGGATCGCGGCGCACACACTGCGCGTCCGACGCGCAGGGAGGAGGCCCACAGCGAATGAGGATTCGAGGACCGGCCCGTTCGGCTCAATGCCGGGGCCTTGCGAGGACGAGGACCCTGAGCGCCTCGTCACGGACGACTGTACCAGCGGATCGGAGCCGCGGCGACCGGGGCGCGCCCCGCGCGTCGCGGAGCGGCCTCAGCGGCCCTCGAGGCGGGCCCCGGCCTGCTCGAAGAGCCGGGCCAGCGCGTCGTAGTCGGCGGCGACCGGCAGCTGCGGGAACTCGGCGACGACGTTGGCGGGCGGGCGGAACAGCGCGCCGTAGTCGGCCTCGAGGAGCATGCGGGTGTCGTTGTAGGAGTCTCCGGCGGCCAGCGTCGTGAAGTTGAGGCGCCGGAACGCCCGGACGGCCTCGCGCTTCTGGTCGTCCAGGCGCAGCCGGTAGCCGACGATCCGGTCGCCCTCGACGACCAGGTCGTGGCAGAAGATCGTCGGACGGCCCATCTGCGCCATGAGCGGATCGGCGAAGTCGTAGAAGGTGTCCGAGAGGATGACGAGCTGCCAGCGCCCGCGCAGCCAGTCGAGGAAGTCGACGGCGCCGGGCATGGGGCCCATGTCGGCGATGACCTCCTTGATGGTGCTCAGCCGCAGACCGCGCTCGGCCATGACCCGCTGGCGGTGCCCCATCAGCTCGTCGTAGTCGCTGATGTCGCGCGTGGTGAGGCGCAGCTCGTCGATGCCGGTGGCCTCGGCGACGTTGATCCAGATCTCGGGGACGAGGACGCCCTCCATGTCCAGGCATGCGACGTGCACGATGCGTGCTCCCTCCTCGTGGCGGACGGCGGCTCAGAGGCCCTCGGCGCGCATGAAGCGCACCTGACCGTGGACGTAGCCGGTCCTCTCGAGCTCGGCGATGCAGGCCATGACGTCGGCCTCCCGGGCCAGGTGGGTGACCATCGACAGGACGGCGGTGCCGGTGGGCCGGTCGTCGGCGCGGGGGGCGTGCTGGTGCACCGAGTGGATCGACACGCGGTTGCCGGCCAGCAGCCCGGCGGCCGCGGCGAGCACGCCGGGCTGGTCGACGACCTGGAACCTCAGGTGGTAGCGGGTGCGGGTCTCGCTCATCGGCGCCACGGGCAGGCCTTGGTAGACCGAGTGGGCCGGGTTCTCGACGCCGCGCAGCCGGTTGCGGGCGACGGTCACCAGATCGCCGGTGACGGCACTGGCCGTCGGCGAGCCGCCGGCGCCGGGGCCCATGAACATGAGCCGGCCGGCGTTCGCCGCCTCGACGAAGATGGCGTTGTTGGCGCCCTGGACCATCGCGAGCGGGTGCTCGCGGGCGACGGTGGCCGGGTGGACGCGCACCTCGATGCGGCCGGCCTCGTCGAGCCTGGCGATGGCCAGCAGCCTGATGACGCAGCCCATCGACTCGGCGGCTTCGATGTCCTCGCTCGTGACACCGGTGATGCCCTCGCGGTAGACGTCGTCGATGCGCACCGTCGAGTGGTACGCCAGCGAGGCCAGGATGGCGGCCTTGGAGGCGGCGTCGAAGCCCTCGATGTCGGCCGTCGGGTCGGCCTCGGCGAAGCCGAGCCGCTGCGCCGTGGCCAGGGCCGTCGCGAAGTCCTGGTGCTCGGTGGTCATCTTGTCGAGGATGTAGTTGGTCGTGCCGTTGACGATGCCCATGATGGTGAGGATCTGGTCGCCGACGAGCGACTCGCGCAGGGGGCGCACGATCGGGATGGCGCCAGCGACGGCGGCCTCGTAGTAGATGTCGACGCCCTCGCGCTCGGCCGCGGCGTAGATCTCCTCGCCGTGCTTGGCCAGCAGCGCCTTGTTGGCGGTGACGACGGAGGCGCCGCGGTCGATGGCCGACAGGACGAGCCGGCGCGGCGGGTCGATGCCTCCGATGAGCTCGATGACGATGTCGGCGCCGCCGTCGGCGACGAGCGCCTCGGGGTCGTCGGTGAGCAGCTCGTCGGGGATGCCCGGGCGCGGCCGGCCGGCGTCATGCACCGCCACGCCCACAAGGTCGAGCTCGCAGCCGCTCTTGGCGGCCAGGTCCTCGCGCTGGGTCAGCATGGTGCGGGCCACCTGCGCCCCCACCGTGCCGCAGCCGAGCAGCGCCACCCGCAGCACGCGCGGCGCGTCCACCTCGTTCGTCTCGTTGACCATCTCGCCCTCTCAGTCGCCGACGTCCAGGCTCATCAGATCATCCATGGTCTCACGACGGATCATCGGATGCAGTGCGCCGCGGCTCACGCGCACCACCGGCGGGCGCAGCGCGTGGTTGTAGTTGCTGGCCATCTCGCGGCTGTAGGCGCCCATCCCCGGCACCGCGATGAGGTCCCCCGGGACGATGTCGCCGGGCAGGAAGACGTCGCGGACGAGGATGTCGCCGCCCTCGCAGTGCTTGCCGACGACGCGGCACAGCACGCCGCTCTCGTCCGAGGCGCGGTTGGCCAGCACGCCCGAGTACTCGGCCGCGTAGAGGGCCGGGCGGATGTTGTCGCTCATGCCGCCGTCGACGCTCACGTAGACGCGCTGGGCGCCGCCGTCCAGGTCGACGACCTTCACCGTGCCGACCGTGTAGACGGCCATGGTGCTCGGCCCGGCGATCGCCCGGCCGGGCTCGACGGACATGCGGGGCACCGCCATGCTGTAGACGTTCGCCTCGTGCTCGACGATCTCGCGCAGGCCGGCCGCGAGGTGCTCGGGGGTGGCCGGCGAGTCGGCGCTCGTGTAGGCGATCCCGAAGCCCCCGCCCAGGTCGAGCTGCGGCAGGTGGACGCCGGTGGCGTCCGCGAACTGACCCATGAGCTTGATGGTGCGCCGGGCGGCGATCTCGAAGCCGCCGGTGTCGAAGATCTGGGAGCCGATGTGGCTGTGCACGCCGAGCAGCTCGATGCAGGGGCTGTAGTGGCAGCGGACCATGGCGACCATGGCCTGGCCGTTGGCGATCGAGAAACCGAACTTCTGGTCCTCGTGGGCGGTGGCGATGTACTCGTGGGTGTGCGCCTCGACGCCGGGGGTCACGCGCACCATGACCTTCGCCCGCCAGCCGCCCTCGCGGCACAGCTCCTCGATGCGACCGATCTCGTCGAGGGAGTCGACGATGATGCGGCCCACGCCCGAGCACAGCGCCAGTTCGAGCTCCTCCGGGGTCTTGTTGTTGCCGTGCATGCCGATGCGGGCCGGGTCCATGCCCCCGGCGAGCGCCACGGTGAGCTCGCCCCCCGAGCAGACGTCGAGGTCGAGGCCCTCCTCCGAGATGATGCGGGCGACCGTGCGCGTGAGCATCGCCTTGCCGGCGTAGTAGACGTCCCAGCCGGTGAAGGCGCGGGCGAACTCCCGGGCGCGGGCCCGGAAGTCGTCCTCGTCGAAGAGGTAGACCGGCGAGCCCTCGCGCTCGACGGCGGTCCGCACGTCGACCCCGCCCACCTCCAGGCTGCCCTCGCCGGTGCGCGCGACTGTGCGACTCCACAGCGCCGGGTCGAGGGCGTTGAGGTCATCGGGCTCGGTGAGCCACTGGGGGCTCGGGGCGGCGACATCGGCGTGGATCGCGCCGGCGACATGCATGTGGGTCACGATCAGCAATCTTTCCAGACGGGGTGAAACGCGGCGATCGACGAACATCAGGCGGACCACGGCCCGGGCCCCGGGGAGGGCCCTCCTCGGCGGGCGCCCCGCGGGGTCCTCCGGGACGGTTCCGCAGCGGCGTCCGGCGCGGCGCGGTTCGCCGTGCTCCGGACGGGGCGCTAAGCTGAGGCACGGTCCCGTCGAACGGGTCCGGCTCCCGTAGCTCAGGGGATAGAGCACCGCCCTCCGGAGGCGGGTGCGAGGGTTCGAATCCCTCCGGGAGCGCTGCCCGAGGAGGCATCTCTCCCTGCGCCGTGGCGCGGCTCCGCCGTCCTGCGCCCCGGGGCGGGCCTCATCGACCGCGCACCCGAAACGAACCTCATGGACCGCGCGCCGACGCGGGCACCACGGACGAGGTTCGGCACACCTGCGCTGCGGAAGGGGCACGGCGATGACGGATCAGCCGCTCGTCCACGCCGGCGCGACGGCGGCCACCCCCTCCCGGTTGTCCACCCGCATCTCGCGCCGGATCACGCTGGCCTTCACCCGCGAGCGCCTCCAGTCGGGCCGTTTCCTCCTGTTCTTCTGGTTCGCCGCCCGGCTGCTCATCTTCTGCATCTGGGCCTTCCTCACGCCCTCGACGCAGGGCGACGTCGTCTACTACTACGAGAAGATCCAGGTGCTGTTCGGCTCCGGGCCGGCCCGCACCCTCACCGAGTACCCGACCCCGGTCATCGGGCTGCTCGCCGTGCCCTATCTGCTCGGCCTCGGCACCCAGCACGGCTACGTCATCGTCTTCGCGCTCATGATGCTGGCCATCGACGCGGCCTTCACCTGGTCGCTGTGGCACACCGGCGGGGCGATGAAGGGCCAGGCCGTCGTCTTCTGGACGCTCTTCCTGGCCCTCGTCGGGCCCACCGCTTATCTGCGCTTCGACCTCATCACGTGCGTCCTCGCCGGCTGGTCGGTCATCTTCCTGCTGCGGCGGCACAACGTCACGGCCGGCGCGCTCACCGCCGCGGGCGCGGCGGTGAAGCTGTGGCCCGCGCTGCTGTGGCCGGCCCTCCTGCCGGGCGCCAGACGGCAGAAGATCACCACGACGCTCGGCTTCGCCCTCACCGGCGCCGCGCTCACCGCCGCCTCCATCGCATTCGCCGGCTGGGACCGCCTCATGTCGCCGCTGCACTGGCAGTCCGGACGCGGACTCCAGATCGAGTCCATCGCGGCCACCGTCCCGATGCTCGGACGCGCGCTGGGCACCGGCGACTACGTCGTGACGCTGAGCCGCTACCAGGCCTACGAGATCTGGGGCCCGGGCGTCCACCCGATCGTCACGATCGCCGACCTGGCCTTCTACGCCGGTCTGCTCGCCGCGTTCGCCGCCTACCTGGTGTGGCTGTGGCGGGGCCACGGCCGCATCATCGAGGCCGTCGCGCTCGTGCAGCTGGTGATCCTCATCATGATCGTCACGAACAAGACCTTCAGCCCGCAGTACATCATGTGGGTCGGCGGTCCCCAGGCCGCCGCCTACGCTGTGCTCGGCGCGCGCAGCCAGCGCACGAGCAGATTCTTCACCGACCGTTCGCGCATGAACGCGATCTCCATGTGGATGCTCGTGACCACGGCCTTCACCCTGCTCGTCTACCCGCTCAGCTACAACCGGCTGGTCAGCGACTGGAACGTCGGCGACGAGCTGCTGCGCCTGCCCGCCACCGGGCTGCTGGCGGCCCGCAACATCACCGTGGTCATCGTCCTGGGGCTCGTCGTGCGCTGGGTGTGGAGCTTCCTGCGCCCGTCCGCGGTCCGGGCGGTGCGCTCGGCCGTGCACCCCGGACCGGCCCGCACCCCGGACGCATGAGGCCCTCGCACGGTACGGCGTCCGGGGTCGAACGGCTCCGGCGCCACCTGCCGCTCAGCGGCTGGGTCGGCGTCGTGGCCTGGCTCGGCACCCGCTCGGTGATGGCGCTCGTCCTGGCCACGCTGTGCCTGTACGTGCGCGAGGACGTCGGCTACTACGCCGTCCAGCTGCAGAGCGTCCCGATGCTGCGCTCGCACGGCCTCGGCGGGACGCTCGTCGAGTACCCGGTGCCGGCCGTGTGGCTCCTCGAGGCGCTCCGCGTCCCGGCTGGCGCCTCGAGCGCCGTCTACGTCTACGCCTTCGCCCTGCTCATGGTGCTCCTCGACACGTTCTGCTGCTGGGCGCTGTGGACGCACCACTCCCGGCTCGGGGCGCTGCTGTGGATCGGCTTCACCTTCTGCATCGGGCCGCTCCTGTGGTTCCGCATCGACCTCGTCCCGGCCGTCTGCGTGCTCGTGGCGGCCCACCAGCGCAGCCGGCGCCCGGTGCTGTCCGGCGCCGCCGTCGGGCTCGGCGCCGCGATGAAGCTGTGGCCCGCCCTGCTCGTCCTGCCGTTGCTGGGCGCCGACCGGGCGGGGCGACGCCGGGGCCTCGGCCTCGTCGGGCTCGGCGGCGCGCTCGGAGCGCTCTCGTGGCTCGCCGAGGGCTGGACGCGCTCGGTCTCACCCCTGGGCTGGCAGAACGGACGCGGCCTGCAGGTCGAGTCGGTCTGGGCGACCCCCCTCATGGCCGCCCGGCTGGTCAGCGACGGCTGGCACGTGCGCCTGAGCCGGTACAACGCCTACGAGGTCTTCGGGCCGGGCGTGCCGACGCTGGTGCGGCTCGCCTCGGGCTCGATGCTCGTCGTGGTCGGGCTGGGCCTGGTGCTGTGCTGGCTCATCGGCTTCGGCGGCGCCGGACTGCCCGGTCACCGGCTGTCGGCGGCCCTGGCCCCGGAGCGGCGCCGGGACCGCGACCGGGCGCTCCTGCTGGGACTCGTCGCGATGATCTGCGCCGTCATCGTCGCCGACAAGACCTTCAGCCCGCAGTACATGATCTGGCTGGCCGGGCCCTTCGCCGTGCTCAGCTCGGCGCAGTGGCGCAGCGGGGACCGGCGCCACGGGGCGGTGCTGGTCGTCATGACGCTGTGCTGCGCGGCCCTGACGCAGCTGATCTTCCCGCTCAACTACTCGGCCCTGGTGACGGCGACCGACCCGGGCGTCGCGGTGAGCGCCCTGCTCGTGGCGCGCAATGCGCTCATGTGCGTCCTCGCCGGGCACTCCGCCGCACTGGCCCTGTCCGGGGCGTGGCGCCTGGGACGCCCCGCGCCGGCGCACCTGCCATCATCGACCCAGCCCGACGACGAGGAGCCGCACGCATGAGCCGCAGGAGAACCCACCAGACGACGGTTCCCGGGGAGCTCCCCCGCGGACCCGTCGACGACATCGTCTGGCTCGTCCTGTTCTGGGTCCTGAGCCGCATCGTCATGCTGTGCCTGTGGCAGGCGCTGTGCGGCTTCATCCGCAACGACGTGAACTACTACGCGATGTCGGTCGCCGGGCGCCCGGTGCCGGTCCTGTCGGACCTGACCGGCGTGCTCGAGGAGTACCCCGCCCCCCTGGTCTGGCTCCTCCAGCTCCTCGAGGCGCCCTCGGGCGGCTCGGTCGACCTGTACGTCCTGCTCTTCGGGCTGCTCATCGCGGTCGCCGACGGGGCGTGCTGCCTCGCTCTGCGTCGGCGTGAGAGCGCCCTCGCCGCGTGGGTCTGGGCGATCTGCGGCGCCCTGCTCGGCCCGCTGCTGTGGTTCCGGCTCGACATCGCCCCGGCCCTGTGCGTCCTGGGCGCCCTGCACTGGATGCGCCGCCGGCCCGCCCTGTCGGGGGTGCTGCTGGCACTCGGCGCCGGGTTCAAGCTGTGGCCCGCCCTGCTCATCCTGCCGATGCTGGGGCGCTCGCGCGCTGCGCGGCACCGCGGCGCGGGCTTCGTCGTCACCGGCTCGGCGCTCGTCCTCGTCTCGCTGCTCACCTCGGGCCTGGCGCGGACGTGCTCCCCGCTGGGCTGGCAGTCCGGGCGCGGACTGCAGATCGAGTCGGTGTGGGCCACGCCCCTCATGCTCGCCCGCGCTCTCGGCGGCACGGACGTGAACGTCGCCTTCAGCGGGTTCAAGGCCTACGAGGTCTTCTCCCCCGCCGTGGCCGGCTGGCGGACCGCGGCGGGCGTCTCGATGCTCGTGCTCATCGCACTGACCCTGGTGCTGTCAACCCTGATCGTCCTCTCCAGAGGCGAATGGGGGACATCCCCTGATGCGCCCCCGACCGAGGAGACGGCCGAGCACGAGTGGGCCGTCCGGCTCGCCGTCCTGGCGATCATCGCCGGATGGATCGTGGTGAACAAGACCCTCAGCCCTCAGTACATGATCTGGCTCTTCGGACCCCTCGCCGTCATCGCGTCCTCCACGGCCCCCCGGAGCGCCCCTCCCGCACAGGCGGGCCGGGGCGTCCCGTCCCCCCAGGCGGATCAGGAGCCCCCGCCCTCCCCGACCGGACGGGACCGGGCGCCGGCGGCCCGGCGCCTGGTGACCCTCGGACTCGTCTCGGTGGCCCTGACCCAGCTCGTCTACCCGCTCACCTACAGCGGCCTCATCGCCCTCACCGATCCCAGCATCGGGGCGACGATGCTCCTCGTGCTGCGCAACCTCGCCATGGTCGCCCTGGCCGTGGCGGCCTGGGGGGAGGCCCTCAGAACGGCGCGGCGACCCCGACGGACGCCCTGACAAACCGGTCGCGCGCCGGGGCGGGGCGACCGGGCCGACGGCTGCTCCACCGCGGACCGCTCCCTTCCCGACCGGCTCCCGCCACGGCGACATCCCTTGTCAAGTCGGTGTGGACGATCGGTTCGAAGAGTGCAACCCGACGATCGAGTTGCACAACGGGAACAAATGTGCTCACCGGCTCTGGATCAATCGCGGCGCGCATGGCAAGCTAGGTGCTCGGGGTTCGAATCCTCCGTCGCCCTCGCGCCGTGGACCGCATCGCGGGACTCGATCGTGCGCGAACGGCGCCGGCGACCGGATCCCCTGACCAGCTCAGGATTGTCCCAGGAATCGTCACCGCATCCGCGATGGGCCGACGGGCCCGGACGCGGACGACGGGACGGCGGGCCGACGGGCCCGCCATTCGCCTAAGGAGTCGTGCACGAAATGGACTGGCGCCACGAAGCCGCCTGCCGGGTCGAGGACCCGGAACTCTTCTTCCCCATCGGCAACACCGGCCCGGCCCTCGCCCAGATAGAGGAGGCCAAGAAGGTCTGCAGCCGCTGCGGCGTCTGCGACGAGTGCCTCGCCTGGGCCCTCGAGGCCGGCCAGGACCACGGCGTCTGGGGCGGCCTGTCCGAGGACGAGCGCCGCGCCATGAAGCGGCGCGCCGCACGCGCACGCAGGGCCGCCTGAGCAGCCACCCGGCAGCAGACACGAGGGAGGGGCGTCCGCATCGGCGGACGCCCCTCCCTCGTGCGTCCTGTCCGCGCCGCCCGCCCCGGGTCCGGGATCCTCCGGTGCGCGGGCGGGCTCACGCCCCGGAACCCGGAACGGCCAGGGTCTCGGCCGGGATCACCACCCGCGAGGTCGCGCCGACGCCGTCGGCGTTGTTGAACAGCGTGAACTCGCCGTGCATGTCGGCCACGAGCGCGGCGACGATCGAGGTCCCCAGACTGTCGGTCTGGAAGAGCCGGAAGTCGTCGGCCAGCCCGACGCCCTGGTCGACGACGTCGAGGACCAGCCCCCCGTCCTCCCGGCGCTGCGGGACGACGCGCACCGCGCCGGCGCCCGCGTCCAGGCCGTGCTCGATGGCGTTCTGGCACAGCTCGGTCATGATGAGCGACAGCGAGGTGGCCGCCTTGGCCGGGACGAGCCCGAAGCTGCCCTCGCGCGTGGCGCGCACGACACCGGAGCTGGCCGCCACGTCGCCGACCATCTGGAGGATCTTGTCGGCGATCTCGTCGAACTCGGCGGCCTCGTCGAAGCTGCGCGAGAGGATCTCGTGGACGATCGCGATCGACTGCACGCGGCTCATCGCGTCGTCGAGGTCGTCGCGGGCCTCCTGGGAGGTGGCCCGGCGCGACTGGAGGCGCAGGAGGGCGGCGACGGTCTGCAGGTTGTTCTTGACCCGATGATGGGTCTCCCGGATCATCGCGTTCTTCGTCATGAGCTCGCGGTCGCGGTAGCGCAGGTCGGTGATGTCGCGGCACAGCGCCATGATCGCGATGCGCTCGCCGTCCTCGCTCAGCGGCAGAACGCGCAGCCGCATGGAGCCCGCGCCGTTCTCCGCCTCATACTCCCCCGCCCGACGGCCGTTGAAGCGCATGCGGGTGGGTTCGACGGGCTGCACCTCGGCGCCCAGGCCGTCGACGGTGAGCCGGCACAGGTTCTCGCCGATGAGGTCGCCGACCAGCCCCAGCCGGCGGTAGACCGAGACGGCGTTCGGACTGGCGTAGGTCATCTCGCCGTCGGCGGAGGCGAGGATGAGGCCGTCGCCGACGTGGGGGCTGAGCGTGAGGTCGCCCGGCGGGTCGATCGGGAAGTCGCCGTGCCAGAGCATGTTGGACAGGGTGTCGGCGATCCTCAGGTAGGCGTCCTCCATGGCGCCCGGCGCACGGACGCCCATCCGGTTCGTGTGCCGCTCGACGACGCCGATGACCTCGCCGTGGCGGATGACGGGGATGGCCCAGACGTCGACGGGGATGCCGGCCTGCAACTTGTTGTCGCTCGTCTCGCAGATCTCGCGCGACAGATAGGCCTCGACGACGAGCGAGTCCGGCTCGTAGCGGATCTCGGAACCGACGACGTCCTCCTCGAGGGCGGTCGGGCCGGTGACGGGGCGGCGCTGGGCGACGGCCCAGAAGATGTTGTCGTCGACGTCGGGCACCCACAGGACGAGGTCGGAGAAGCTCGTGTCGGCCAGCACGTGCCACTCGCGGACGAAGGAGTCGAGCCAGTCCCGGTCCTCCTCGGCGAGCGTGGTGCGCTGGGTGAGCACCCGGTCCATCGTCAGCATGGAGCCGATCCTAGCGGGCGGCGCGACCGGGCCGGCCGGACGCCGACGCGCCGGTTCGACTGCGGGCCCGGCGCGTGGCAGACTCAGAGGCCGTGCCCCGACCGCACCGGCCGGGGCCGTGGATCATCGACGTCGGGCCGCCGGGCCCGGCCCTGGACTTCTGGAGGTCGACATGGCCAAGACCGGTCGCAAGCGCCGCGCCCGCCGCAAGAACGGCGCCAACCACGGCAAGCGCCCCAACGCCTGAGCCGGACGCCCGTCCGGGCCCCGGCGCGATGCGCGCCCGCCCCGTCCCCCACGGAGGTTCGGGCGGCGGGGCCCGGCGGACGGGGGCTCCCGCCCGCGCCGCGGAGCCGACCCGGGCGTCGGACGGGAACCGTCCGGGCCTAGGAGGCCTGCTGCCCGGTGGCCCGGGAGGCCTGCCGCCCGATGAAGGCGAGCCGGACGATGCGGGCGCGCAGCTCGACGGAGGCGCAGGGCGTGTCGGCGCAGCTGCGCCGCACGAGGGTCGTAATGGTCGACTCGATGTCGAAGTCATCCATGCAGTTCTCGCAGATCATGAGGTGATGGCGGATCTCGTCGGCCGTCGCCTCGGGCAGCTCGCCGTGCAGGAAGGCGTACACGCTGGCCATGGCGTACTCGCAGGCCTCCTCGTCGGTCGCCTCCACCGGGAAGAGCTCGGGACCGATCTCATTCATCTCTGCTGCCTTCCGAAGCCGTGCTCGCGCGCGTAGTCGACCAGCGACGAGCGCAGCTGCGCTCGGCCCCGGTTGAGCCGCGACATCACCGTGCCGATGGGCGTGCCCATGATCTCGGCGATCTCCTTGTACGAGAAGCCCTCCACGTCGGCCAGCAGCACCGCCTGGCGGAAGTCGTCCGACAGCGCGTTGAGCGCATCGGTGACCGCCTGGTCCGGGATGGCCGACAGCGCCTCCGTCTCGGCGGACCTCAGCCCGCTCGAGTCGTGGGAGGCCGCCTTCGCCAGCTGCCAGTCCTCGACCTCCTCGCCGCCGCTGGTCCGCGGCTGGCGCTGGGCCTTGCGGTAGCTGTTGATGTACGTGTTCGTGAGGATGCGGTACAGCCATGCCCTGAGATTGGTGCCGGGCCGGAACTGCTTGAACGAGCCGAAGGCCTTCGCATAGGTCTCCTGCACGATGTCCTCGGCGTCGCTGGGGTTGCGCGTCATGCGCAGCGCCGCGCCGTAGAGCTGGTCGAGATGGACCATGGCGTCGCGCTCGAACCGGGCGATCCGCTGCTCGTCGGTTTCGGTGTCGCGGATGTCGGCGTCCCGCCGGGGCGGGTCGACGTCGGCATCGCGCATTTCATCAGTCGGGTTCATCGCACATGACAGTACCGAATCACCCGGCGCCGTCGCTGTCATCACACCCGGACAACGCCGGAACCGGCGCGGGTATTCCCGCCGGGGCCGGCCGGGTGCGCGCCCCCGGAGGGCCGGCGGGAGGACTCGATAGTCTGGGGCCCATGAGCGAACCCGCGACCGGCACGCGCGCCCCCCGACCGTCCGCCGTGGGCCCCTGGCGGGCGCCCCGCCCGGCCGGGCCCCTCCGCGCGGTGGTCGAGGTGCCCGGGTCGAAGTCCGAGTCGAACCGGGCGCTCGTCCTCGCCGCGCTGAGCGAGGGCCCCAGCACCATCCGCGGCGTCCTCGACGCCCGCGACACCCGCCTCATGGCGGACGCCCTGCGCGCCCTCGGCGCCACTGTCGAGGCCGAGGGCCCCGCCCTGCGCGTCGTGCCGGGCCCGCTCCACGCGGCCGCGCGGCCGATCGATTGCGGCCTGGCGGGCACCGTCATGCGCTTCGTCCCGCCGATCGCGGCGCTGGCCGGCGGACGGACCTCGTTCGTCGGCGACGAGCGGGCCGGCGAACGCCCCGTCGCCCCGCTGCTCGCGGCCCTGCGCGCCCTCGGCGCCGCCGTCGACGCCGACGCGCTCCCCTTCACGCTCGACGCCGGCGACGGGCTGGCCGGGGGCCCGGTGCGGATCGACTCGAGCGGCTCCAGCCAGTACGTCTCCGGGCTCCTGCTCGTCGGCGCCCGCCTCCCGCGGGGCCTGGACGTCGAGCACGTCGGCCCCCCGGTGCCCTCGGCTCCGCACATCGCGATGACGATCGCCATGGCCGCCCGGCACGGGATCGACGTCGAGACCCTCGTCGGGGGCCGTCACTGGCGGGTCCGTCCGGGCGTCGTCGAGGCCCGCGACGAGCGCATCGAGCCGGACCTCACGAACGCAGCGGCCTTCCTGGCCGCCGGCGTGCTCACCGGGGGGACGGTGACGATCGCCGGCTGGCCGCGCCGCAGCACCCAGCCGGGCGCGGCGATCCGCGACGTCCTGATCCGCATGGGCGCGGCCGTCACCGCCGCCCCCGACGGGCTGAGCGCCTCAGCCGCCCCGCTCGCCGGCGCCCCGCTCGACCTCCACGAGGCCAGCGAGCTGACTCCGGTCGTCGCCGCGCTGGCGGCCGTGGCGGAGGGCCCCACGACGATCACGGGCGTCGGGCACATCCGGGGTCACGAGACCGACCGCATCAGGGCCATCGCCGCCGAGCTGGGCCGTCTCGGCGTCCCGGTGCGCGAGCTGGACGACGGGCTGGTCGTCACCGGCATGGCCGGGCGGCTCGATGCGCTGCACCCCAGCGCGGGCGATGGCCTGTTCGCCTGCCACGGCGACCACCGCATGGCGCACTTGGGCGCGCTCATGGGGCTCGTCGTCCCCGGTGTGCGGCTCGACGACGTGGGCTGCACCGCCAAGACGATGCCCGACTTCGCCGCGCGCTGGGACGCGATGGCGGCCGCCCGATGAGCCCCCGCCGCACGCGCGGCGCCATCGGCCGCGGCACCGACTTCGACGCGCACGACTTCGGGCGCCCCGCCCGGCGCAGTCGTCCCCGGACGAAGGACCGCCCCGACTACTCGGCGGCGCGGCTCGCCCGCGTCATCACCGTCGATCGCGGCCGCTACCACTGCCGCATGGTCGACGGCGACCGGAGCGCGCTGCTGGCCACCAAGGCCCGTCGGCTGGGCCGCAGGGGCGTCATCGTCGGCGACCTGGTGCGCGTCGTCGGCGACACGAGCGGCGAGCGCGGCACGCTGGCGCGCATCGTCGAGGTGGAGCCGCGGCGCACCGAGCTGAACCGCACCGCCGACGACACCGACCCGAGCGAGCGCCCGATCGTCGCCAACGCCGACCAGCTCGTCGTCGTGACCTCGCTGGCCGATCCCCCGGCCCGCCCCGGCATGATCGACCGCGTCCTCGTGGCCGGCTACGACGCCGGGGTTCGACCGGTCATCGCGCTGACCAAGGCCGACCTGGCCGACCCGGCCGGGCTCGTCGCCCTGTACGAGCCGCTCGACGTGCCGATCATCGTCTGCGCGCCCGGCTCCGACCTGTCAGGGCTGCGCGCGCTCCTGGCCGGCCGGGTGACCGTTCTCGTGGGCCACTCCGGCGTCGGCAAGTCGACCCTCATCAACCGCCTCGTGCCCGGCGCCGGACGCGTCACCGGGCGCGTCAACGACGTCACCGGCAAGGGGCGCCACACCTCGACCTCCGCCGAGGCCCTCGCCCTGCCGTCCGTCGACGACCGAGAGCCGGGCTGGGTCATCGACACCCCCGGCGTGCGCAGCTTCGGCCTGAGCCACGTGCGGCCGGAGACGATCTTGGCGGCCTTCACCGATCTGGCCGGCTTCACCGCCGACTGTCCCCGCGGCTGCAACCACCACGCGGGGACGCCCGAGTGCGGGCTGGACGAGGCGGCCCGGCGCGGGGAGCTCTCCGAGGCCCGCCTCGGCTCGTTCCGCCGCGTCCTGGAGGCCGTCGACCGGCCCGTGACCCGCCGCTGAGCCGGCGCCGCCGGGCCGGCGGAGGACCGAACGGTTAGAGTCGGGCGCATGGCCGCTGCACCCGACTACACCGATGATCTGCGCCTCGCCCATCTCATGGCCGACAACGCCGACTCCCTCGCCCTGAACCGCTTCAAGGCGCGGGACCTGAAGGTCCGGGCGAAGGCCGACCGCACGCCCGTCTCCGAGGCGGACCAGGCCATCGAGGCCTCGGTGCGGCACACGCTCGCCACCGCCCGTCCCCGCGACGCCGTCCACGGCGAGGAGATGCCCGACACCGGCTACGGGCCGCGTCAGTGGATCATCGACCCCATCGACGGCACCGCCAACTACGTGCGCGGCGTGCCGATCTGGGCCACGCTCATCGGCCTCCGGGTGGGCGGAGAGATGGTCGTCGGCGTCGTGAGCGCCCCGGCGCTGGGGCGCCGCTGGTGGGCGGCCGAGGGCTCGGGCGCCTTCACCGGCACGTCGCTGTTCACCCCGAACCCCATCCGCGTCTCGGGCACCTCACACCTCGCCGACGCCTTCCTGTCGTACTCCTCCATCCACGGCTGGATCGACGGGGGGCGTGGCCAAGGCTTCGTCGATCTCATGCGCGACTGCGGTCGGACGAGGGCCTTCGGCGACTTCTTCAGCTACATGCTCGTCGCCGAGGGGGCCGTCGACCTGGCCTGCGAACCGGACCTGGAGCTGTACGACATGGCGGCCCTCGTGCCCATCGTCACCGAGGCCGGCGGCCGCTTCACGAACCTCGACGGGGCCCCGGGCCCGGTCGGTCGTGGCGCGCTGGCCACCAACGGCATCCTCCACGACGAGGTACTGGAGCGCCTGGCCCCCGACGAGGGGCCCGATCCGGACGACGGGCGCTCCTGAAGCCCGGGCCGCCGGCCGCCCGAGCGACCGCTCCCGGACCCCGTCGGGGCGCCCTGCCGCCGGCCGTGCCGACCGTCCGGCTGGCCCGCGCCCGACCGCTCCCCGCGCTCACCGGTCGCGAGGGGGCCCCTCGACGACGGTGAGGTCGGGGGCGAGGCCGCCCATCGTCCGGTGCCACCTGTTGTGCGGCGGCCCCGGGTCGAGGCGGCCCGCGCCGCGCCGGGCCGCGGGGCCCCGGCGCGGGACCGGACGCCGACCCCGCCGAGCAGGCCGAGCGCCAGGGCGCTGAAGCAGTAGGCGGTCTCGATCTGGCCGAGCTCCTCGGAGCGGAGACGGATGATCGACAGGACGCCGAACAGCCCCATGCCCAGGCCGGCCGCCGTCGCGCTGATGGACAGCGCGACGGCCACGGCGAGGACGCCGATGCCCACCGTGATGTACGAGACGACCATGTCCCTGCGGTGGTGCCTCGGCAGGTGGACGCCGAACACGAGAAGGCAGATCACCACTGCGTCGACGGCGACGAGGACGTGGCTCGACATGATCAGGCTCCATTCCTCCGGGGTTTGCGAACGGCTCAGCCGCGCAGAACCGCGGGCACCCCGTGCGGAGGGTGATGCGCTCTGTGCCCCGATAGTCCGTGCCCCGATAGGGCTACGGCAACCGTGCGGAACCGCCCCGGACCGGCGGCTCTCAGAGGCGGGGCCGCGTCAGGGGGTCTCCGGGGCCCGTTCCAGGGTCGGTACGGCGCCCGGACGCAGATCCATCCGCCCCTCGGTGCCGGCCCGTCGTCGAGGAGCCGACGCCCGGGACCGCAGGACGCGTCCCCGGGAGGCCTCCCGGCCGGTGCCTCAGCGGATCACCCGGCAGCTGATGGTGTTCGGCACCTCGGCCAGGGCGTCGAACCAGCCGGACTCGGCCGCCACGACGTCGGTGACCGCGTAGCCGACCTCGCCGCGGGTGGACAGGGCCTGGAAGGCAATGTTCGCGTTGTGCTCGGACAGCACCGAGTTCACGGCGCCGAGGACCCCCGGGACGTTGCGGTGGATGTGGACCACCCGGCTGCCCTCGCGCGCCGGGACGGTGACCTCGGGCAGGTTGACGCTCATCGAGGTCCCTCCGGTCGTGACGTACTCGCTGAGCTTGCCGGCGACGTACCGGCCGATGCTCACCTGGGCCTCCTGGGTGGATCCGCCCACGTGCGGGGTGAGGATGACGTTCGGCAGGCCCTGGAGCGGCGACACGAAGCGCTCCCCCGCCCTCCTGGGCTCGGTCGGGTGGACGTCGACCGCGGCGCCGGCCAGGTGGCCCGAGCGCAGCGCGTCGGCGAGGGCCCTGTGGTCGAAGACGGAGCCGCGGGAGAGATTGAGGAAGAACGAGCGGGGCCGCATCGCGGCGAACTCGTCCTCGCCGAAGAAGCCGGTGTTCTCGGGACGCCCGTCGACGTGCAGCGAGACGACGTCGACCCGAGAGAGCAGCTCCTCGAGGGTGTCGCAGCGCTGGGCGTTGCCCATGGCCAGGCGGTCCTGGATGTCGTAGTAGTGGACGCGCATGCCGAAGGCCTCGGCCAGCACGGACAGCTGCGACCCGATGTTCCCGTAGCCGACGATGCCGAGCCGGCGGCCGCGCACCTCGTGCGAGCCGGACGCCGACTTGTTCCACGTGCCCTCGTGCATCTGGGCGTTGCGGTCGGTGAGGTGGCGGGCCAGGGCGACGATCTCGGCCATGGCCAGCTCGACGACCGAGCGGGTGTTGGAGTACGGGGCGTTGAAGCAGGCGATGCCCTTGGCCGCGGCGGACTCGAGGGCGATCTGGTTCGTGCCGATGCAGAAGGCGCCGATGGCCTTGAGGGTGGAGGGGATGCGCGCCAGGACCTTGTCGGTGACGTTGGTGCGCGATCGGATGCCCAGGAGCTCCACGCCGTCGAGTGCGGACACCAGTTCGTCCTCGCCCAGCGCCCCGGCGCGCGTCTCCACGTCGTAGCCGGCCTCGGTGAGGATCCTCGTGGCCTCGGGGTGGACGTTCTCGAGCAGAAGTGCCTTCATGGCGTGAATCCTATGCGGGCGACCCCGCGTCGGACGCGCCCATCTCATCGTGCCCGCCCCGGGCGGGCCGGACCCGCAGCCTCGGCACCGAGGCCAGCAGGGTCCGGGTGTACTCCTGCTCGGGCCGCCCGTAGACCCGCTCGATCGGCCCGGACTCGACGATCCGGCCGCCGCGCATGACGGCGACCGAGTCGCACACGTGCCGCACGACGGCCAGGTCGTGACTGACGAAGACGAGGGTCAGCCCCCCGCCGCGGACGAGCTCGGCGAACAGGTTGAGCACGTGGGCGCGGACCGACACGTCGAGGGCCGAGACCGCCTCGTCGGCGATGAGGACGTCGGGGCGGGGGGCGATGGCGCGCGCGATGGCGATGCGCTGGCGCTCCCCGCCGCTGAACTCGTGCGGGTAGTGGTCCGCCGCGTCGGCCTCGAGATCCACCTGGGCGAGCACCTCGTGGAGACGTTCGCGGTGGTCGCGCGGGATGTCGGCCCGCCCGCGCAGCAGGGGCGAGCGGAGCGGCTCGGTGACGATGTCGCCCACCCTCATGCGCGGGTCGAGGGAACTGCGCGGGTCCTGGAAGACCATCTGGACGCTGGAGCGCAGATCCCCGAGCCGGGAGGCCGAGGCGTCGTCGATGCGGCGGCCGCGGAACAGCACCTCGCCCGAGCTCGGGGGCAGCAGCGCGTCGAGGACGCGGATGAGGGTGCTCTTGCCCGAACCGGATTCCCCCACGATGCCCAGCCGCTGGCCGGCCCGCACGGAGAGGTCGACGCCGTCGAGGGCCCGCGCGATGACCCGCCCCCCGGTGCCGCTGCGCCGGAAGGTGCGGGTGAGGCGGCGGGCCTCGAAGACCGGGACGTCCGCCCCGGCGCGCTCGTCACCGGCCATGGGCGCTCCCCCGTCCGTCCCAGAAGTCCTCGATGACCGGCAGGCGGTCCCCGGGCGCGAGCTCGTCGATGCGCGCGGTGGCGATGAGGCCCGCCGTGTACGGGTGCCGCGGGCGGGCGAGCACCTCGGCGATCGACCCGGCCTCGACGATGTCGCCGCGGTACATGACCGCCACCTCGTCGCAGACCTGCGAGACGACGGCCAGGTCGTGGCTGATGAACAGGCATGCGGCGCCGGCGGCGTCGAGCTGCTCGTCGAGCAGGCGCAGCACTCTGGCCTGGACGGTGACGTCGAGAGCGGTCGTCGGCTCGTCGCAGATGACGAGACCGGGCTGGTTGATGAGGGCCATGGCGATGAGGACGCGCTGGCGCTGGCCGCCGGACAGCTGGTGGGGGAAGCTCATCGAGATGCGACCCGGATCGGGAAGGCCGACCCGGTCGAGCATCTCGAGGACGCGCGCCCGCGCCATGCCCGCCGGAGCCCCCTGGTGCAGGCGCAGCACCTCGGCGACCTGGCGTCCGACACGCATCGTCGGGTCGAGGGCCGTCATGGGCTCCTGGAAGATCATCGAGACGAGATCGCCGCGCAGCGCGGCGAAGCCCGCGTCGGACAGGCCGACGAGCTCGCGGCCGGCGAACTCGATGGAGCCGGAGACGTGGGCGTTGTCGGGCAGCAGGCCCATCGCCGCGAGCGCCGTGACGGACTTGCCCGAACCGGACTCGCCGATGAGGCCGACGCGGGCGCCCGCCTCGACGGTCAGATCGATGCCGTGCAGCGCCTCGACGCGGCGCCTGCCGAAGTCGACGTGCAGATCGCGCACCCTGAGCAGCGCACCCACCTCAGTCCTCCTGCCTCAGTCTGGGATCGAGGAGCTCGCGGAGCCCGTCGCCGAGCAGGTTGAAGCCGAGCACCGCCGTGGCGATGAACACCGCCGGGACGACGAGCTGGGCGGGATGGTCGTAGATGAACTTCTGCGCGTCGTAGAGCATGCGTCCCCATGTGGGCGTGCTCGGCTGGGTTCCGACGCCCAGGTAGCTCAGCGCCGCCTCGGCGAGGATCGCCGTGCCGAGCGCCGAGGAGACCTGCACGAGCACGACGGGCAGGATGTTCGGCAGCACGTGGCGCCAGGCGATGGCCGGCCAGCTGATGCCCGAGGAGCGCGCCGCCGCGACGTAGTCGCGGCTCATGACGCCGAGGCTGGCGCTGTTGGCGACGCGGGCGAAGGCGGGGATGGCACTGATGCCGATGGCGACCATGGCGGTCGCCGTCGAGCCGGTGCCGCGGGCGGCGGCGAGCAGGATGGCGAGCAGCAGCGCTGGGAAGGCGTAGAGGATGTCGGCCCAGCGCATGATGCGGTGCCCGACGCGGCGCCGGCTCATGCCGGCCCAGATGCCGACCGGCACGCCGATGAGGGCGCCGATCGCCGCCGCCATGACGCCGACGAGCATGCAGATGCGGGCGCCGACGAGGACCCGCGAGAAGATGTCCTGGCCGAAGCCGTCGGTGCCGAGCAGGTGCGCTCCGCTGGGGCCCTGGAGCGCGCTCGGCGCGTCGACGACCCCGGGGTCGTACGGCGTCCAGAGGAACGAGACGACGGCCAGTGCGACGACGACTCCGACGAGCACGGCGCCCACGACGAGCGAGACGCTGCGCCTCATGAGCCGACCGCCTCCTCCCGGGTGCGCACGCGCGGGTCGAGGAGCTGGTGGACGATGTCGACCGCCGTGTTGATGACGAGGACGATCGCGACGAAGATCATGACGATCGCCTGCACGACCGGGAGATCGCGCTGGTTGACCGACGTGAGCAGCTGCGATCC
This sequence comes from Propionibacterium acidifaciens DSM 21887, assembly GCF_000426605.1. GTDB lineage: Bacteria > Actinomycetota > Actinomycetes > Propionibacteriales > Propionibacteriaceae > Propionibacterium > Propionibacterium acidifaciens. The sequence goes on along the minus strand of NZ_AUFR01000001.1, from coordinate 124,734 downwards.
CAGGCCCGGCAGGAGGAAGACGTTCTCGACGACGATCGAGCCGACGAACAGCGAGGCCAGCTGGAGGCCGGCGACGGTGACCACGCCGAGGCTGGCGTTGCGCAGGCCGTGGCGGGTGACGGCCGGGACGAACCGCCAGCCGACCGCGCGGGCGGTGCGGAAGTAGTCCTCGCCGAGCACCTCGATGAACGCCGAGCGCACATAGCGGGTGAGCATGGCCGCCTCGACGACGGCGATGGCGACGACCGGCAGCACGAGGTGCCGCAGCCACTGCAGCGGGTCGCGGGTCAGCGGCGTGTAGCCGTTGGCGGGCAACCAGCGCAGCCGGACGGCGAAGACAATCATGAGCACGAGGCCGACGAGGAAGTGAGGCACGGCCATGGCGAGCTGCGTGAGGCCCGAGATGACGACGCCGTCGGCGCGCTTGCGGCGCACCGCGCCGTACAGGCCCGCCGGGACCGCCAGGACCACCGCCAGGAGCATCGCTCCGGTGGCCAGCCACGCGGTGACGGCCAGCTTCGAGCCGATGATCGAGACGATCGGCGTGCTCGAGAGCGCGGACGTGCCCAGACGCCCGGTGAGGAGCCCGCCCAGCCACTCGGCGTAGCGCAGCAGCAGGGGCCGTTCGAGACCGAGGCGCCGACGCAGCGCCTCGATGGACGCGGCGTCGGAGTTCGGGCCGAGGATCGTCGCGGCGACATCACCGGGCAGCGCGTTGACGAGCATGAACACGATGAACGAGGTGATGAGCAGGCTGACAGCCAGGCTCAGCAGCCGGCGCCCGACGGAGCCGAGGGTACGCATGCCGGTCAGATGTTCGTCGATGACGCCGCGGTCAGGTCCAATGATTCGCTGGTGAGGTTCTCCGGGACGCCCGAGATGTCCGAGCGCAGGACGACGAGGTTGGCCATCGAGTAGAGGAAGTCGGCGGCCGCGTCGTCTGCGAGGAGACGGGCGGCCTGTTTCATCCTCTCGGTCTGCTCGTCGGCCGGGCCCGTCCTGGCCTCGGTGATGAGCCGCTGGAACTCGGCGTTGTCGTAGTGCCAGTAGTAGTCGGGGTTGGCCCACTTCTCGATGTCGCGGCCCTCGACGTGGCTGATGATCGTCATGTCGTAGTTCGACTTCGTCATGACCTCGTCGATCCAGCGGGCCGGGAACTCGAGGGTGTCGGTGGTCACCGTGATGCCGACCTGGGACAGCTGACTGGCGATGAAGGTGGCGGCGCTCGTGGCGTAGGGCAGGTTGGGCACGCGCAACGCCAAGGTGAGACCGTCGGGGTGGCCGGCGTCGGCCAGCAACCGGCGGGCGGTGTCGGGGTTGTAGTCGTAGGTGCCCGACAGGTCCTCGTACCAGGGATCGGTGGGGGCGACCATCGAGCCGATGAGCGTGCCGTAGCCGGCGGTGACCGTCTGGAGCAGGTCGGACCGGTTGATGGCATGGTTGATGGCCTGGCGCACGCGCACGTCCGAGAAGGCCTCGCGCTGGTGGTTGAAGCCGAGGACGACCTCGCCCATCGTCGTGCCGTTCAGGATCGTGTACTGGTCGGTGCCCTGGAACTGGCTGATCGACTGCGGCGCCTGGACGTTCGAGATGACGTCGAGGTCGCCGCTGCTCATGGCGGAGTTCTCGGCATTCGGGTCGCTGAAGTACTTGATGGTCACGCTGTCGAAGACGGTCGGCGTGCCCCAGTAGGAGTCGTTGCGCCGCAGCACCATCGGGTTGCCCTCGCTCCAGGAGTCGAAGACGAAGGGGCCGGAGCCGGCCGGGGCGGTGTCGAGCTGGTCGAGCCTGTCGGGCTCGTAGATGATGCCGGCGGTCTGGGCCGCGTAGTAGAGCCAGTTGTTGTCGCGCTGGGACAGCTTCACGACGACGGTCGAGTCGTCCTGCGCGGCGACCGACTCCATCGAGCCGAGCTGCGACTTGAGGGTGGCGATCACCGAGTCGTCGTTCACGATGCGCTCGAGCGATGTCTTGACGGCCTCGGCGTTCAGCGGGGCGCCGCTGGCGAAGGTCGCCTTCGGCTGCAGCGTGAACGTGTAGGTGAGCCCGTCCTCGGACTCGTTCCACCCCGTGGCGAGCAGCGGCACGATGTCGCCGGACGAATCGATCTTCACGAGGGTCTCGTAGACGTTGTACAGCAGGGCCTGCGAGATGGCCGCGCCGCTGTTGGTCGAGGGGTCGAGCGCCGCGGGGGCGGCCGTCGCGCCGATGACCAGCTGCCGGGCCTGCTCCTGGGTCTCCTCCGCTTCGCCGCCCGAGCAGCCGACGAGCGACGCCGCCGCGCCGATCGCCGCCGCGCTCAGGAACGAGCGGCGTCCGAGCCGGATGTTCATTGAAGGTCTCCCCCTCGATCTCGTGGCCCGCGGCCCGCCGGCCACGGGGAGTGGCCGAACGGCCGGGCCGGCCTGCGTTGTCCGGACGGGACGGGTCTTCCGCGATCCTACGCCAGTGACCCGCCCCGGCGCGCCTGGGAACGACTGGCGAGTTTCTCAGCCGGCCATGCTCAGCAACACCCAGCTTCGACACGGAAACAACCCAGCAACAACCCCGAACATCGTTCACTGCCCTGAAGGTCGCCCACCGCCCGTCCTCCATGGGCCCGCCTGACGGGTCCCGCGCGGGCGTCCCCGCGTCGGGCGGTGCCGTACCGGCAAGGCGCTGCCTGCCGAGGCGGCCGCGGGAGCGCCGCCCCTCGACGGACCGCGCCCGGGCCGGTGGCGCCGAGAACCGGCAGAGAACCGATCTTGACTTTGCCACGGGGGTGCCTACGATGGGAGGAGCCGACGCGGGGTGGAGCAGTTCGGTAGCTCGCTGGGCTCATAACCCAGAGGTCACAGGTTCAAATCCTGTCCCCGCTACGAGACGAGAGGTCCCGGCCCGATGGGCCGGGGCCTCTTCTGCAGGTGCGTCCGGCGCGCGGCGGGCCCGGTCATTCCGTGGTCTCCCCGCACGGGCCGCGGTCGGCGGGCGGCGCCGCCGGCGACGACGATCGTCCCACGGCCTCCCCCTCACGGGCGGACGGGTCTGCGCACGGCGACGGCGTCGCGGGTGGTTTCGACTCCCTCCCCCTCACGGGCGGACGGATCTGCGGCCCGGTCGGTGGAGCCTGTCCCGACGGCCCCCTCGCCCGGGCGGACGGGTCGCCCCGTCCCGGCTCGCCGCCACATGGCGGGCGCCCCGCGGGCCGGGGCGTCACGAGGCGAGGACGCCCAGGTGCTCCAGCAGGATCCTCGTGCCGAGGACGATGAGCACCGCGCCGCCGATGATCTCGGCGGGGGTGCGGAAGCGGTTGCCCAGGCCGTGGCCGACGGGCACGGCCAGCAGGCTGACGACGAAGGTGACCAGACCGATGATCGTCACCGCCCCGAGGATCGAGACGTCGAGCACGGCGAAGGAGACGCCGACGGCGGCCGCGTCGATGCTCGTGGCGACGCCCAGGAGCAGGAGCCGGCGCAGGCCCATCCACTCGGCGCCGGGACCGTCCTCGTCGTCCGGGCCCAGGGCCTCCTGGATCATTCGGACGCCGAGGAGGGCGAGCAGACCGAACGCGATCCAGTGGTCGACGGGGGCGACGAGCTCGGCGAACCGGGAGGCCAGCGCCCAGCCGATCAGGGGCATGAGGGCCTGGAAGAATCCGAAGGTACCGGCGACGAGAACCGCCCGGCCCCAGTGGAGACGGCGCATGCGCACCCCCGATGCCATGGAGGCGGCGAAGGCGTCGGCGGCGACGCCGAGGGCGATGAGGACGATCGCGATGGTGGACATGGGGCCTCTCGGTCGGTGGCCGAGGAACCGCGGGACCCCGGCCGTCATGGACAGCCGAAGGTCTCGCTCACTCCGCCGCCCTCGAGGGGCGATGCCGTCGAGGGCACGGCCTCCGCGAGGCCATGACGCGGGACGGGCATCCGCGAAGCGATGCGCCGGGCGGGATCGCCCGCCAGTGTGTCGACGCATCTCCGGGCCGTGGGGCCCTGAGTGGGAGCTACTCCCCTTCATCGGGGAGGCTACACGGCCCGCCGGGCGGGCCGTCAACGGAGCCGTCCACCGCTCGGACGCGGCCCGCCCGCAGCAGCGACTCGACCGCCCTGCGCTCGTCCACGGCCTCGTGGGCGTCCCGGACGTCGCCGAGGTCGGACTCGGCCGGTGACCACGCGGCCCGGGACGATCGCCCCGGAGAGCACGGCGTCGAGCAGGACCTCCCGGTCGTAGGTCGTCACCGAGGCCGGGACCGCCGCGCGGACCGGTGCTGCGCCGGAACAGGCCCATCAGGTCGATGGTCACGTCGTGGGGCACCCCGACCCCGCCGATGATGGCGCCGGGGCGGGCCAAGCCGACCGCCGCGACCCCGGGCCGACCTCGGCCATGCGGGCGCGTGGTGGCCGGTCGCCATGACGTCGGACAGGGTGAGCAGGCCCCTGCGCGCCGGGTCGGAGTGGTCCCCGGGCGCACCGGGCACCGCCACGAGGGTGCCGTCGGCGTCGGTGGGCCTCTCGGCGACGGACTCGGGGCGGTCCTCCACCACGCGCACCGCCCCGGACTCGACGGAGACGGCTGCCCTCCACGGGTCCTCCTCATCATCGCGGACCTTCGAGGACCGTCGCACCGGGGTCGTACCGGGCATGTCGGTCAGGATTCCGTCGCCTCTTTGAAAATTAGGGTCGTCTTCCCTTACTTAAACGCGGTCGAGAGCCTAGCCTTCCATCATGACCGACAAGAACAGCGAACCCGACATCCCGCTGCCCTTCGCCGACCGGCCCATCGCCACCGCACCCGGCCACTGGGTGCTGGCGCGCGCCGGCAAGCGGGTGCTGCGCCCCGGAGGCGCCGCCCTGTCCCGGACGATGCTCGACCACGTCGGGATCGCCGGCGCCGATGTCGTCGAGCTGGCCCCCGGCATGGGGCGTACCGCCGTCGAGGTGATGCGTCGCGGGCCCGGCTCGTACACGGCGATCGACCGGGATCCGCAGGCCGCCCGCCGTGTCGCCGCCATCGTCGGCGACCGGGGCGTCTGCCGCCGGGGCGAGGCCGCCGACACCGGCCTCGACGACGGATGCGCCGACGCGGTGATCGGTGAGGCCATGCTCACCATGCAGGGCGACAGGGGGAAGCAGGCCATCGTCGCCGAGGTCTCGCGGGTCCTGCGCCCCGGCGGGCGCTACGCGATCCACGAGCTCGGCGTCGTCCCCGACGACATCGACGAGGCCCGGTGCACGCGACTGCGCCGGGACCTGGCCCGCGCCATCCACGTGAACGCCCGCCCCATGACCGCAGCCGCCTGGCGGGGGCTCCTGGAGGACGCCGGCTTGGTCGTCGACTGGGTCGGCACCGCACCGATGGCCCTACTCGAGCCGCGCCGCAATCTCGAGGACGAGGGCTGGTCGGGCGTCTGGCGGATCGTGCGCAACCTCGCCGGCGACAAGGAGCTGCGTCGGCGCGTCCGCTCCATGGCGGCGACGTTCAGGGCCCACGAGGACGTCATGTGCGGTATCGCCCTCGTGGCCCGCAGGCCGCAGTCCGGTTGACGCGGGCCCGCCCGGCTCGCGAGCCGCGCGGCCGGCCGCTGCCGACCGGATCGCAGCCCGCGGCCCGGACCCGAACGAGTACCGACGCCGGGCAGAGCACATCGTCCACGGGACACGCCCGAGGCGGGGGCAGGCGGGAGTCGGCGGCCGGTGAGGGGGCTCGGGGATGAGAGGATCACAGGCCCGCGGGACCGGGCCCCGGGCCGCCGCCCGCCTCAGGACGTCGCGGCCCGCGGGATCCCCGGCCCCCTGCGGCGCAGGGGAACGCCGGCCGCGTCGAGGCGCGAGGGCCGCCGCGCCCCGGGTCCCGCTTGGCCGTCGCCGAGGCAGATCGTGCCCGCCTCGGCCCCGGCCCCCTCGACGTGGAAACCGAGATCGGCGATCATCGCCAGGTCGTCGCGGCCGGGCCCGCCCTCGCTCGTGAGGTAGTCGCCGAGGAAGATCGAGTTCGCCACCTCGAGGACGAGCGGCTGCAGGGTGCGGATGTGGTACTCGCGGCCCGCCGCGGAGCGCACCTCGACGTCGGGGTGGACGAGGCGCACCATCGACAGGATGCGCAGGCAGCGCTGCGGGGTCAGCTCGCGGTGACCCGCCAACGACGTGCCCTCGAAGGGCAGGAGGAAGTTGACCGGCACCGAGCCGACGCCGAGCTCGCGCAGGGCGAAGGTCACATCGACGAGCTCCTCGTCGCTCTCCCCCATGCCGGCGATGAGCCCGGAGCAGGGGCTGATCCCCGCCCGGCGGACCGCGCGCACGGTGGCGGCGCGGTCGTCGTAGCCGTGGCTGGTGCAGATCTCGCCGTAGTGCGAGCGGGCCGTGTTGAGATTGTGGTTGTAGCGGTCGACGCCGGCCTCGCGCAGGATCGCGGCCCGGTCCTCATCGAGCAGACCGAGGCAGGCGCACAGGTGCACCTCGGGATGCTCGCGGTGGATGCGGGCGACGAGCCCGGCGACCCTGGCCGTCTCCCGGGGCGACGGGCCCCGCCCCGAGGCCACCAGACAGATCGTCGAGGCGCCCCGCGCGATGCCCTCCTCCACCGACTCGTGCACCTGCTCGTCGTCGAGCCAGGTGTACCGGGGGATCTCCGCCGACGAGCCGAGGGCCTGAGAGCAGTAGGAGCAGTCCTCGGGGCACATGCCGGACCTGAGGCTCACGAGGTGATTGAGTCGTACGCCGGTGCCGAAGAAGTGGCGCCTCACCCGCCCGGCGGCGGCGACGATCGGCAGTGTCCGGGCGTCGTCGGCGGCCAGCAGCTCCAGGGCGCCCTCCCGTGGGATCGACCGTCCCCGCACCGCGTCCCGGACCATCGCATCGAGATCCATCCCACACCTCCGTCCGCCCCGACGGGAGAGTCCCGTCCGGCATGGACAGCACCCTACCCGCCCACCTGAACGATGTTCAAGTAGGCGGGTGGGAGCGCCTTCGAAGGGCCCGGGGCGGCCCCGACCGGGATCAGTCGTCCCCGGCCAGGCCCAGACGGGCCTCCATCTCCTCGAGGGGCACGCCCTTGGTCTCGGGCATGACCTTGAGCACCCACAGCAGCTGACCGCACATGAACACGAAGAAGATCGTGAACGCGATACCGCCGCCGAGCGAGGCGACGACGGGCGGGAAGGCGTAGGTGGTGAGGGCGGCGAAGGACCAGTGCGTCATCGAGCCGAGCGACTGGCCGCGGCCGCGCACACGGTTGGGGAAGATCTCGGAGATGAACACCCAGATCACCGAGCCCTGGCCGAAGGCGTGGGCGGCGATGAACACGAGCAGGCCGATGAGCACGAGCACCGACGAGGTCATGTTGAAGTGCCCCGAGAAGCCGAACATGACGCCGGCCAGGAAGCCCAGCGCGGCGAGGTAGCCGATGGAGCCGACGATCATGAGGGCGCGCCGGCCGATCCTGTCGATGACGGTGAGGGCAGCCATCGTCGCGATGAGGTTCATGAGGCCGACGGCCACGCTCATGAGGTACGACGAGTCGGCCGAGGCGCCGGCCTCCTGGATGACGACCGGGGCGTAGTAGAGGATCGCGTTGACGCCGGACATCTGGTTGAACATGGCGATGCAGAACGCCAGGAGGATCACCTTGCGGTAGCGTCTGGAGAAGAACCTCACCTTCACCGACCGCAGCTCCGCCTGCTCGGCGAGCTGGGCGCGGATCTCGGCGATCTGGTCGTCGGACTCGGCCCGGGTGCTGCACAGGCGGCGGCTGATGGCGACGGCCTCGTCCTCGCGCCCCATGGACATGAGCCAGCGGGGCGTCTCGGGCACGGCCAGGAGGAGGGTGAGGAAGACGATGGCGGGCACGGCCATGACGCCGAGCATCCAGCGCCAGGCGACGTCCTCGGGGGCGATGAGACGGATGACGTAGTTGCTCAGGTAGGCCAGCAGGATGCCGAGCACGACGTTGCCCTGGACGAGGCCGACGAGGCGCCCGCGGTGGGCGGCCGGAGCGATCTCCGCGGTGTAGATGGGCGCGCACACGCTCGACATGCCGACGCCGACGCCGCCGAAGAAGCGGAACACGAGGAAGAGCCCGTGGGCCCCTCCCGGCGTGAACGCGCTGCCGAGCGAGCCGATGACGTAGAGCAAGCCGATGCCGTAGAGCATCGGCTTGCGTCCGTACCGGTCGGCGAGGTTGCCGGAGAACAGGGCGCCGACGATGGTGCCGATCGTGGCCATGGCCACGGTGAAGCCGAGGCCGGAGGCGCTGAGGTGGAAGACCTTCTCGAGCGATGTCGTGGTTCCCGAGATCACGGCGGTGTCGAAGCCGAAGACGAGACCGCCGAGGGCGGCCACGACGGCGCTTCGCAGCACCAAGCCGTTGGCCTTGGTGGGCTGAGCCGGCTGGACGCCGGCGGTGGTGTGGGACATTCGTCTGCCTCCAGAGGTGGTGGAACCCATCGCGGATGGTTCCGGATGGTCCTCCGAACCTACGCCCGCAGGGGACGATGAGGAGCCCGTCCCACTCATTCCGGGGGCTCGGCCCAAGGGGTCAGGGCTGCACGAGGCGCTCGTACCCCGGGTGGTGGGCGATCCAGTCGGCGACGAAGGAGCAGCTGGGGACCACGGTGCGCCCCGCCGCCGCGGCGTCGTCGAGGGCCCGTCGGACGAGCCTGCCGGCCAGCCCGCGCCCGCCGAAGGCGGGGCTGACGACGGTGTGCGGCATCGTCACGACGTCGCCGGCGACGGAGTACTCCAGGAAGCCGGCTCCGACCCCGTCGACGAGCACCTCGTAGCGGTGCTCGGCGGCGTCGTCGACGATCTCGATCCGTTCCTCGCCCATGGAATGCCCTCCTCCTCTTCTCCCCCGGCTCAGGCGTCCAGCCGGTCGCCGGCAAGCCGGGCGCCCTCGACGAGCGAGGCCAGCTTGGCCCATGCGATGAGCGGGTGGACGCGGCCGCCGAGGCCGCAGTCGGTCGACGCGATGACGCGGTCGGGGCCGACGACCTGGACGAAGTTCGCGATGCGCTCGGCGACCAGTTCGGGGTGCTCGACGACGTTCGTCGAGTGCGAGACGACGCCGGGAATGATGACCTTGTCCTCGGGCAGCCCGACGTGCTGCCACAGCCGCCACTCGTGCTCGTGGCGGGCGTTGGCGGCCTCGAAGCTGTAGCCGTGGGCGCGGACCGACAGGACGAGGTCGACGATGTCGGCGAACGGGATGTCGGTCGTGTGCGGGCCGTGCCAGGAGCCCCAGCAGACGTGGAGGCGCACCTGCTCCTCGGGGATGCCCTCGAGGGCGCGGTTGACCGCGTCGATGCGCAGGGCGATGAAGTCGCGGTAGTCCGAGACGGTGGGCTCGGGGTTGATCTGGTCCCAGCTCTCGGCGATGTCGGGGGCGTCGATCTGGACGGTCAGCCCGGCGTCGGTGATCGCCCGGTACTCCTCGTGCATCGCGTCGGCGCAGGCGGCGAGCAGATCGACGTCGTCGTCGTAGTACTCGTTGCGCATGCGGGCCGCCGAGCCGGGCGACAGCGCGGCGATGAAGCCGTCGGACGGCGCCAGGCCGGCGTCGGCCAGGGCCTCGAGCAGCAGCCGGATGTCGGCCCCGACGGCGCCGGCGCCGGTGTAGGTGAGCGGACCGGTGATCCTGGGATTGCCCACCGCGGCCCGGCCGGTGAGGATGCCCGAGTCGGGGTCCTCGTAGGCGGCGCGGAAGGCCGCGCGGTCGCGGCGGTCGGGGAAGGAGGTCAGCCGCAGCCTCCCGGGTGTCGAGCGCACGATGTCGGGATTCGCCCAGCGGTCCTCGTCGGTCATCGTGAGCCCGCCGAGACGGGAGAAGGAGTAGTTCCACCAGGCGCCGTAGTCGACGGGGCCCGAGGTGATGTGACCGTACTCGCCCTCGTTGACGATGTCGAGGCCGGTCTCGCGCTGGCGGGCGACGACGCGCCGGACGCCGTCGGCCAGGACCGCGGCGAACTCCTCGTCGCCGATGGCGCCGCGGGCGCGCCGGTCGTTCGCCGCGAGCAGCTCGTCGGTGCGGGGCAGGGAGCCCACGTGGGTGGTCGGGATGCGATGGGCCATACCGTTCCTCCGGACGATCGTGCTTACCCGCCCCAGGGTATCCGGCTCCGGGCGGGGGACGGGCGCGGCGCGGTTCGCCGTCGCCGAACGGGTCCCGGGCCGGCCCCGTCGACCAACGGCTCAGCGGACCAGCCGTCCGTCGGCGAGGCGGATGAGGCGGTCGAGCACCGCGCCGCCCGAGGCGTTCGAGCCGTTGTGCTCGTACTCGCTCGTGATCCACACGTGCATGTCGGGCAGCAGCGCGGCGGTCTCGAGGCTGTGGTGCAGCGGCACGTAGGCGTCGTGGGCGTAGACGGCGGCGGCGCACGGCACGTCCGCCTCGCCGAGGGCCCGCGGGTCGTAGAGCCTCGGCCAGGCGTGCTCGGCGATGAGGCGGGCGCTGTCCTTCCAGGGGCGCAGCGAGGAGTCCTCGTCGAACCACTCGGGGAGGACGTGCTCGCCGGTCAGCAGGGTGGGGTCGGCCCGGAAGGCCCCGGGCAGCGTCCGGGCGGCGGCCCAGTTCGTCACGACCCCGTCGGCGTAGCTCGACTCGTGGAGGACCGTGTAGAGCACGTCGCGTCCGCCGAAGGGCAGCAGCCCGGCCAGGTCGTGACGGAAGCCGCGCGAACCCGGGTCGCGCTCGAGCAGGTAGTGCAGCCTCTCGGCCCCGCCGGAGGCGCCGAGCAGGTGGCCGAGCGAGCGCAGGCGCGAGGGGCCCACGAGGTCGCCGCCCGGCGTGCGGATGGCCTCCTGGCCGGCCAGCCCGACGAGGCGCGCGACGCGGTCGCGGTCGGACGGGAAGCGCCGGTAGTACTCCTCCGACTTGCCGGCCATCGTCTCGTAGCAGGCGGCGTAGATCTCCTCGGCGCTGCGGCCGACGGCGGGCAGGCCGCCGGTGAAGTAGACCGCCCGGAGCGCATCGGGACGGCTCGACAGGTAGTGAAGGGCGGTGAAGCCGCCGAAGGACTGGCCGAGGACGGACCAGCGCTCGATGCCCAGGTGGGCGCGCAGGTCCTCGGCGTCGGCGACGATCTCGTCGGCGCGCAGATGGGTGAGGTACTCGGCCTGGTCGGCGGCCGAGCCGAGCGGCTCGCTCACGGGACTCGACAGGCCGGTGCCGCGCTGGTCGAGCAGCACGACCTGGTGGTCGGCGAGGGCCCGGCCGAGCCAGCCGGGCCAGACCGGGTCGAGGCTCGGGCGCGGCGACTCGCAGCCCGGGCCGCCCTGGAGGAACAGCAGGTGGGGCCGCTCGGTGCCCTCCGGGGTCGCGACGACGCGGGCGAAGATCTCGATGCCGCGCTCGTCGTCGGGGTCCGAGTGGTCGAGGGGGACGTTGATCCGGACCTCACGGGTCAGGAGACCGGGAATGCTGCGCTGCCACGTCATGGACCCATGCTAGAGGGCATCTGCTGAACTGGCTGCGGGTGTTGGCCTGGGCCTGAACATGAACCCATGCTGGAGGGCACCCGCGCGGGGCGGGGGCCGCGGCACCCTGGGATCAGTCGGAGTCCCGGCCGGCGGCGAGCCCCGCGACGAGGGGCCCGATGAGGTCCATGGGCAGGGGGAAGACGACCGTCGAGTTCTGGTCGGCGCCGAGCTCGAGCAGCGTCTGCAGATAGCGCAGCTGGAGGGACGCGGGGCTGGCGGAGAGCACATCCGCAGCCCGCCTGAGCTCGTCGGAGGCCTGCAGCTCGCCGCGGGCGTTGATGACCTTGGCGCGGCGCTCGCGCTCGGCCTCGGCCTCCCGGGCCATGGCGCGCTGCATCCCCTCGGGGATCTCCACGTCCTTGATCTCCACCACCGAGACGTCGACGCCCCAAGGGGTGGTCCGCACCTCGATGATCTCGCGCAGGTCGTGGTTGAGGCTCTCGCGGTGGGCCAGCAGGGTGTCCAGGTCGGCGCGCCCGAGCACCGAGCGCAGCGTGGTCTGGGCGATCTGGCTGGTGGCCACCGCGTAGTTCTCGACGTTCATCACCGCGTCCATCGGATCCGTGACGTTGAACAGCACGACCGCGTTGACCCGGGCGGGCACGTTGTCGCGCGTGATGACCTCCTGCGGGGGGATGGTCAGCGTCACCGTGCGGGTGTCCACGCGGACGAGCCTGTCGAGCCCCGGGACGATGAAGGCCAGCCCCGCCCCGTGGAGGGGCCGCACCTTGCCGAGCCGGAAGATGACGGCCCGCTCGTACTCGGGAACGATCCTCAGACAGGTCACGAGCAGGCCCGCGACGAGGACCGCCAGGGCGATCACGGTGAAGAACCACTGGGTGGCGCCCATGACTCAGTCCCTTTCCTTGTCGGCTGCGGAGGCGTAGCGGGTGCGCCCGCTCGACCAGTGCGAGGCGTAGCGCTCGATGAGACGGGAGGCCTCGTCGGCCGCGCGTTCGGACTGCACCTGCCCGTGCGCGCCGCGGGCCACGACGGCACGCCCGTCCTTCGAGTCGGAGGCGGTCCCGGCCTCCTCGGGCGCCGAGGCCTCGAACGGCAGGTCCTCCGGCGCGTTCGTCGGCGTGTTGCGCAGCGAGCGGACCATCGGCCAGGCCGCCACGACGACGAACACCGCCGAGGCGGCCAGGGCCACGCGCTGGGCCGCGCCGGAGGCGACGAACAGCATCGCCAGGGGCAGGGCCGTGCCGGCGGCCATGATCGCCAGCGACATGCCCCTGTGGAAGACCCCGGCCTCGGAGTGGGGCCAGGGATCCACCGGTTGGGTGATCTCGCGGGGGCCGAGGTGCGGGGCGCACCCGTCCTTGACGGGGCAGCGCCCGCAGATCTCGTCCTGGCCCCGGTAGCGGATGACCCGCTTGACGGGGTCGAAGCTGGCCGGCCACAGCCACTGGTCCTCGTGGCACTTCCACGCCCCGTGGTCCTCGTGGAAGACGAAGTTGCCCGTCCGCCAGTCGCGCGAGCGCCGGGCGCTGCGCCGGCCCAGGACGTCCAGGACCCACGCGAAGCCGACGAGCACGACCGCGTAGAGGCAGGACAGGTAGACCTGGATGGTCGTGTCCTCGGCACCCATCGCCGTCAGTCCTCCCCTGCGAGCTCGGCGTAGCCGTGGTCCTCCCCGCCCACCTCGACGAAGAGGCGCTCGACGGGCAGCTCGTCGACGGTGCGCCCGTCGTGGCGGTGGATCCAGCCCTGGACGGCCATGACGAGGAAGGGCACGACCCCGCCGACGATGAAGACGACGTCGCCGGGCATGCGCAGCCACTCGAGCACGACGTTGCGGTGCTCGGTGATGTAGTTGAGCGACCTCGCCTCGAAGTAGCCCGAGCCGACCGAGCGGTACAGCTGCAGGGCGCCGAGGGGCAGCAGGGTGACGAAGACCATCCAGGCCAGACCGATGTTGGAGCACCAGAAGGAGACCTTGGCGAGCCTCTCGTTCCACCTGTCCTGGGGGATGAGGTAGCGCAGGGCGAACATGGCCAGGGCCATCGCCATCATGCCGTAGACGCCCATCATCGAGCCGTGCGCGTGGTTGGCGGTCAGCGCCGTGCCGATCTCGTAGTAGGAGACGATCGGCAGGTTGATGATGAAGCCGAAGAGGCCTGCCCCGACGAAGTTCCAGAAGCCGACGGCGACCAGGAACATGACGCACCAGCGGTGCGGGAACGGGGTGCTCGACCTCGCCTCGCGCCGGGCGCCCAGCTGGGTGAAGGCCCACGCCTCGACGGTCAGGAAGGTGAGCGGGATCACCTCGGCGGCCGAGAAGACGGCGCCGACGGCCATGTTCGAGCTCGGGGTGCCCGAGAAGTAGACGTGGTGCATCGTGCCGAGCACGCCGCCGACCGAGTAGAGGATGACGTCCATGTAGATGATCCCCAGGGCGACCCTCTCACGCACCACGCCGAGCATGACGAAGATGTACGCGACCATGACGGTGGTGAACAGCTCGAGGAAGTCCTCGACCCACAGGTGGACGACCCAGAAGCGCCAGTACTCGGCGACGGAGATCTGCGTCGTCGTGCCGGCGAGCATGCCCACCGCGTAGAAGGCCGGGATCGACAGGGCCGAGAAGAAGAAGACCCAGGGCAGATTGCCGTGCGACTCGGTCCTGAGCCGACCCCGGATGGCACGCACGATGATGAAGACCCACAGGAACATGCCCCCGGTCAGCGCCGCCTGGAAGATCTTCGGCAGGTCCAGGTACTCCCACTGCTGGCCGAGCAGCGGCCCCTTGGCCCAGGAGACGCCGTAGATCGAGAGCATCTCGCCGCCCAGGGAGCCGAACACGACGACGCACACGGCGACGAAGAGCACGCCCACCCATCTGCTCTGGTGCCTGGGCTCGCGGCCCGAGATGAAGGGCGCGAGGAAGATGCCGCCGGCCAGGAAGGACGCCGCCGTCCACAGCAGCGAGAGCTGGACGTGCCAGGTGCGGGCCAGGTTGTAGGGGAACCAGCCGGCCAGGTCGAAGCCGAAGAAGCTGGTGAGATCGGCGCGGTAGTGCTCGGCCGCCGCGCCGACGATCGTCTGGAGCAAGAAGAGTGCCGAGATGGCCGCCCAGAACCAGGCGGTGACGCGTTGGGACCTCGTGAGACCGACCCTGGCCGGTGGGACGAACAGGATGGCGGGCGCGTCGGAGGCGTGCCAGCCGATCCTGGCGCTCCAGCGCCCGTAGATGGCGAACATCACGCCGATGCCGCCGATGAGCACGAGCAGGGACAGCGCGGACCACAGCACCATGTCGGCGGTGGGGCTGTTCCCGACATTCTTCTCGGCGGGCCAGTTGTTCGAGTAGGAGTAGTCGTGGCCCGGCCGCTGGGCCGCCGAGCCCCACGCCGTCCAGGCGAAGAAGCTCACCAGCTGGTGGACCTGCTGCGGATCGGTGATGTCGTTGGCGAGCAGGCCGAGGTTGTGGGAGTCCTGCCCGAAGTAGTCGGCGTAGTGGTCGGTCAGCGTCCGGTAGGCGTCGGCCTGGTAGTCCGAGAGCCGGAGCGTCCCGCTCGCCTCGTCGAGGCGGTTGGTGCGCCAGTCCTCGATGTTGGCCGCCGTCGGGTCGGCGTCCCCCGCGTCCCGGTGGCGCTGCAGCGTGTCGTCGCTGGCGCGGCGCAGGTAGTCGGCGGTGAAGTCGGGGCCGAGGTAGCCGCCGTGACCCATGACCGAGCCGTACTGCATGAGGCCGCGGTTCTGGAACAGCTGCTGGCCGGCCGAGATGTCGTCGTGGGTGAACAGCACCTGGCCGGAGGAGTCGGTGACCCGGTCGGGGATGGGGATCGAGTCCGTGTACGTGCGCCAGGCGAGGACGCCCAGGACGGTGAAGCCGAGGAGCATCACGAGGGCGACGCCCTGGACCCAGCCTCCGCTCACCACCATGGGGCGTCGCGGCGCGGTCCCCTGTCCGACAGCTCTGCGCGAAGAAGACATGGCAGCCATGATAATTACCATGGCCGCTTCCATGTTTATTTCTCACCTGATTTCTCCCTGACCTCTTGTTTTTATTCCGAGGGCGAACACCGGTCGTCCGGGGACGACCCGGCCCCTCCCGGGAGGGGCCCCGGCGGGCGCCCCATAGACTTGCCCCCGTGCCGCACATCGATCTCGACTACCGCATCGCCCGGCAGACCCTGGCCAACGGGCTGCGCGTCGTCGTCAACCACGATCCCGGCGCCCCGGCCGAGGCGCTGAACATCTGGTACGCCGTCGGCTCGGGTGACGAGCCCCCGGGGGCGACCGGCTTCGCGCACCTCTTCGAGCACCTCATGTTCGCCGGCTCGGAGCACGTCGCCGCGAGCGAGCACCTGGCCCTCATGGAGTCGGTCGGCGGCAGCGCCAACGCGACGACGAGCTTCGACCGCACCAACTACTTCGAGACCGTCCCGGTGGGCGCGCTCGAGCTGGCGCTGTGGCTCGAGGCCGACCGGATGAGCACGCTCGCGGTCACCGGGACCGGCTTCCGGACCCAGGTCGAGGTGGTCGAGGAGGAGAAGCGCCAGCGTTACGACAACGTGCCCTACGGCGACCAGCTCGAGCTGCTGCTCGGACTCAACTTCCCGTCCGGGCACCCGTACGGGCACCCGACGATCGGCTCGACGGCCGATCTGGACGCCGCCGCCCTGTCGGACGTGCAGGACTTCCACCGGCGCTGGTACCAGCCGTCCAACGCCGTCCTGACGCTCTGCGGCCCGGTCGTGCCGGACCGCGCGTTCGCCCTCGTCGAGAGGTACTTCGGCGGTCTGGACTCCGAGCCCGCGCAACCGGCCCGGCCCACTGCCGCCCTGCCCCGGCACGAGGGCGTCCCCACCGTCCGGGTGCGGCGCGCCGTGCCGAGCACGATGGTGCACCTGTGCTGGCGCAGTCCCGACGCCAACTCCCCCGAGCGCTTCGCCGTCGAGCAGGCCCTGGCCGTGCTGGCCTCGGGCCAGTCCAGCCGGCTGCCGAACCTGCTCGTGCGCGAGCGCGAGAGCGCCGACGCCGTCAGCTCCGGCGACTTCGGCCTGGCCCGCGGCGTCTCGATGGCCTCGCTCAGCGCCCGGGTGCGACGCGGCCACGACCCGCAGGAGCTCGTCGCGACGATCCTCGAGCAGCTCGTCCGCCTCGGCGAGCAGGGTCCCGACGAGGCCGAGCTGACCCGCGTCAACGCCGTCTTCGACCGCGAGTGGCTCGCCCGCCTGGCCGGGGTCGAGGCCCGCGCCGACGAGATCAGCGGCTTCGCCAGCCTGTCCGACGACCCGGACCTGGTCAACACGCTGCTCGCCCGCATGCACGGGGTGACCGGCGAGCAGATCGCCGAGGCCGCCCGCAGCTGGCTGGCCCCCGAGCACCGAGCCGTGCTCGTCTACGAAGCGGAGGACACCCGATGAGTCCCCAGGCCCCGCGCCCGCAGGTCGACCCGACGAGCGACTGGCGCTTCCCGCTGCCGCGGGTCACCCGCCTCGACAACGGCATGAGCATCTGGGCGTACGACCTGCCCGGCCAGTACGTCATCACCGCCGAGATCGCCCTCGACGTGGCCCTCACCGACGAGCCGGTCGGCGGGGAGGGCGTCGCGCGGCTGGCCGTGCACTGCTGCGACGAGGGCTCGCTGGCCCACCCGGGCGAGGCGCTCGCCCGGCGCATCGAGGACATCGGCGCGCTCTTCGACGGCTCGGCCGGATGGTGGGGCACCCGGTGCGGCGTCGAGGTCGCCGCGCCCTACGCGCACGCCGGCCTCGAACTGCTCGACGAGATCGTCCGCACGCCCGCCTACGCCGACGCGGACGTCGCCCGCCACAAGGCCCTGCGCCTCACCGAGATCGCCCAGCAGCGGGCGAACTCGGCGGCGATGGCCGCGATCGGCCTGGCCCAGCGCACCTGGGTCGTCGGCAGCCGCCAGCGACTGGCCGCCGCCGGCACCTCCGAGTCGGTGCCGACGATCACCGCGGAGGACGTGCGGGCCTTCCACGACCGCTGGTGGCGTCCCGACGGCGCCGTCCTGATCCTCGCGGGCGCCCTGCCCGAGGGCCTCGTCGAGCACGCCGCCGAGGTCTTCGGCGCCTGGCCGGCGACGGGGGTGCGCAGCGGCGCGAGGGCCCCCTCGCCCGAGACGGAGCCCTGCCCCACCTACGTCATCGACCGTCCCGACGCCGTCGCCGCCGATCTGCGCGTCGGGCTCGTCGTGCCGGGCCGGGCCTGGCCGGACTGGGCGCCGATGCAGGTCGCGACGGGCGCCGTCGGCGGGCTGTTCGGCAGCCGGCTCAACATGGAGCTGCGCGAGCGCCGGGGTTACACCTACGGGGTGCAGGCCGGCCTGGCCGCCGGCCGGTTCAACGGAAGCTTCACCATCCAGGCGAGCTTCCGCACCGAGGTGGCGGCGCGGGCCTTCCGCGGCGTCTTCGAGCTGCTCGACCTGTCGCGTGCCCCGCTCGGGCGCTCCGAGGTCGACGACGCGATCCGCTACCTCGTGGGCGTCGCCCCGCTGCGCTACGACACCGCCGACGCGATCGCCGGCCAAGCCGGCGTGCTGGCCTCGCACCGCGTCGACCCGGACTGGGTCAACGTCCTGCACGACGGACTCGCGACGACCGACGCGGCCCATGCCACGGCGGCCTTCGAGGGCACCGTCGGCAGGGCCACCCACGAGGGGAGGATGCGCGCCGTGCTGTGCGGCGACGCCTCGAGGATCGTGCCCGAGCTGCGCGGCGACGGCTTCCAGGTCGAGGTCATCGACCCCGTCCTGTGACGACCCCACCGGTCCGGGTCAGCCGTTGAGCTTCTCGTAGGCCTCCCGGGTCTTGTCCTGGGCGGTCTGCATCTGGGCCTGGTACTCCCCCAGGTCGCCGTTCTTCAGCGCCTGGTCCGCCCTGCCGAAGGCGTCGCTCGCCTCCTGGAGCAGCTGCTTGGCCGCCTCCTCGTTCGACATCTGGCCGGTCCCCCCGCCCTGCTGCTCGGACGGCTGCCCCGCGGTGTCCTCGCCCGTGCTCGCGCCGGCATCGCCGGCGAAGACCGAGTCGAGAGCCTCCTGGAGAGTGTCCCCGATGCCGATGTGGGTGCCGAACCGGACGACGACGAAGCGCAGCACCGGGTAGGTGCCGGCCGAGGCCCCGGTGCCGGCGGACTTGCGCTGGGTGTAGATCGGCTCGACGTAGATGAGGCCGTTGCCCAGCGGCAGCGTGAGCAGATTGCCGTAGAGCGCGTCCGCCGAGCTCCCGGAGCCCTGGCCGATGAACGGGAGAAGCTTGTCGGCCACCTGCTGGTCGGAGACGATCGCGTTGTAGGTCTGGTTCGGGCCCGGCACCTGGGCCGTGTCGGACAGCTTGAGGACGCGCAGCGTGCCGTAGTCGGGGCTCGACGCGTCGGCCACGACCGACATGTAGGCCGCCATGTTCTCACGGTTCTTCGGCACGTAGACGGCCGTCTGGCTGAACACCGGGGACTCGTCGCCGGGCCACTTGATCGACAGGTAGTAGGGCGGCTCGTAGGCGCCGCTGGAGTCGCGCGGGTCGGCCGGGACCTCCCACAGATCCGACTGGTTGTACCAGCTGTCGGGGTTCTCCATGTGGTAGCGCCCGAGGATCTGGCGCTGCACCTTGAACATGTCCTGCGGATAGCGCAGATGACTCATGAGGTCGGAGGAGATCTCGCCGCGGTCCTTGAGCAGACCGGGGTAGACCTTCATCCAGGTCTGGAGGATCGGGTCGTCGGCGTCCCAGGCGTAGAGGTCGACCGTGCCGTCGTAGGCGTCCACGACCGCCTTGACGGAGTTGCGCATGTAGTTGACCTGGGTGTCCTCGCCGGAGGTCTGCCGGGCCGAGTCGGCGATGGTGTCCTGCAGGGTGACGTGCTGGGAGTTCGGGTAGTCGGCGCTCGTCGTGTAGGCGTCGACGATCCACACGACCCGCCCGTCGACGACGGCCGGATACGGGTCCTGGTCGACGGTCAGCCAGGGGGCGACCTGGGCGATGCGCTCGCGCGGCGTGCGGTTGTACAGGATGCGCGAGGCGCTGTTCACATTGCTCGACAGCAGGAGGTTCAGGTCGGTGAAGGTCGTGGCGTACATGGCGCGCGTCACGTGGTTGCCGATCGCCACTCCCCCGGCGCCGGTGTACGTGGAGTGCTGCTCGCCGCCGGACTCGGAGCCGCCCGGGGTGTCGAGCTCGATGGGCGCTGCGCCGGGCTCGTTGCCGGCGACGACCCACTGGTTCTCGGCCTCGCCGTAGTAGATGCGCGACTCGTCGACGTCGAGCCGGCCCTGGGGCGGGATGTCGCCCTCGGTCCACACCGGCTCCCCGTTGGACGAGCTGCGGTTGCCGTAGGACGCGACGACGCCGTAGCCGTGCGTATAGACGGTGTGCGTGTTGATCCAGCTCTGATCGGGCAGCCCGGCGATGTTGATCTCGCGGGCCGCGATGATCGTGTCGGTCGTCTTCCCGTCGATGGCGTAGCGGTCGACGTCGAGCACACCGGGGAACTGGTAGTAGCCGCGCACCTGCTGCAGCTGCTCGTAGGTCTCGGCGATCAGCGCCGGATCCATGAGCCGGATGCCCGGCAGGGCCTCCGCGTCGGACTTGAGCTGACCGGCGCTCACATTGGTCTCCGCCGAGTAGTCCGAGACCGTCACGTCGTCGACGTCGTAGGCGGCCCGGGTCGCCTCGATCTGCCGCTCGATGTAACTGCGCTCCTGGCTGACCTCGCTGGGGCGCACGGTGAACTGCTGGATGGCGACCGGGTAGATCGCCTGGATGATGAGGCTCGAGACGATCATGAGGACGATCGCCGTGCCGGGCACACGCCACAGCTTGAGCCTCACGTTGGCGAAGAACATGAGCGCGCAGATCCACGCGATGATCGCCACGATGAGGCGGGCGGTGATGCGCGCGTGGTCGTCGGTGTAGCCGATACCGGTGAACAGGGCGTCGTTGTCGCTGATCGCGAACTCGTAGCGCGACAGCAGCCGCTGGAAGCCGTAGACGACCATGATGAGGCCGAGCAGCACCGACAGGTGCACCTGGGCGGCCGCGTTGAGTGGGTTCCGCAGCTCGACCGTCGGCGGGTGGGCGCCGCCCTCGTCCCCGGAGCCGTGCCGGCGCACCGCCACCGGCGTGGCGTACAGGGAGCCGGTGACGACGTGGACGGCCGCCGCGGCGAGCGTGCCGATGACGAGGGCGGCCAGGACGGCGGAGAAGACGTCCTGGAGGAAGGGCAGCGTGAAGACGTAGAAGGAGGCGTCCATGCCGAAGTAGGCGTCGGACTGGCCGAAGGGGGTGCGGTGGAGGAAGGCCAGGGTCTCGTCGGTGTGCGACACGGCCAACGAGCCGGCGCCCAGCGCGACGAGCAGGGACGGGACGGCGACGATGACGGCCGTGCGCCGGGCCAGGGCCGAGCGGTAGTGGTCGAGGGTCGGCGAGTCGCTCACGGGGCGCTGGGGCCGGCTGCGCCAGGCGAGGGCCATGTTGAGCGCGCAGGCGCCGCCCAGCAGCACGCCCTGCGCCGCGGCGAGGACCGCGCCGGTGACCACCCGGGTGGTGAAGACCTGCCCGAAGTGCAGATTGCGGAACCACAGCCAGTCGGTGACGACCTCGCTGACGATCCACCACACGACGACGAGCACCACGAGGATGGCGAGGGTCGCGCCCAGGGCCGTGTGGCGGCGCGGCTGCTTCCTGACCTGCGATGCGCTGCTCATGACTGGTCGGTGTCCTCCCACTCGAAGGTGCGCACGAGTGCGCCGGACAGGGCCGGGACGAGCCCGTCCCCGGCCAGGAGCTCGTCGGGGTGGCTGGCCAGGCGGGCCACGCCGTAGGTGGTCCCGTCGCGCAGGGCGCCCATGACGACGCGGATGTCCTCGCGGGCCGGATGGGCGGCCACGAACTCGGCCGCCTCGTCCGGGTCGTCGGGGATGCGGTCCTCGACGCCGGCCGGCAGGAAGGAGCGCTCGGTGCACACCGCGCAGCCGGCCACCGTGTCGGGCCAGGCGATGGCGGCCAGCCCGGCCAGGACGTCCTGGCCGGGGTGGAAGTCGTCCTGCTCGATCGAGGACAGCTGGTCGGGGGCGGTCACCGTGAGCTGGCCGGCCAGGACTGGCTCGGCCTCCAGGAGCCGGGCGGTCGGGGCCAGCGCGAAGAGCCGGGACGGCTGGTCCCAGCCGGAGGCGCCCACGTAGCGCTCGATCTCGACGAGGGCGGCCGCGAGCAGCTCGTGGGCCGCGGCGAGACCGCCGTCGGGCGCCCCGGGACCGGTCTGGGACTGGGGACTCATCGGACAACTCCTCTGCTCTTGGGACGGGGATCCGGACGGGACCGGCGGCACGGGGGGATCAGCAGCGCGGCACCGTCTCGGGGTGGCCCTGGGCCAGGGCGTCCAGGGACGAGACCGCGTCGGACAGCTTCGCCACCCGCACGAGCTCCATGTCCGTGGCGACGCCCGCCGCATCGGAGCAGTTGGCCGCCGGGACGAGGAAGATCTGCGCCCCGTCCTGCTCGGCTCCGCGCATCTTCTCCGCCACCGCGGGGACGGCGCCGACGGTGCCGTTGGCTTCGATGGTGCCGGTGCCGGCGACGACACGCGAGGCCATGAGGTCCTCGCTGCGCAGCTTCGCATAGATGGCCAGCGAAAGCACGAGGCCGGAGCTCTCGTCGGCGACCCTGCCGGGCACGTTGAACTCGATGCGCGGCGCGTAGCGGTAGCCGGGGCGCATCGTGATGCCCACGCGCGGCACGGTGCGGTCGGTCGAGCTGGCCTGGGTGGTGACGGGGACGACCATCGAGGAGCCGCCCCGCACGATGCCGAAGGTCGCGGTGGCGCCGACGGCCAGCGACCGGACGATGCCGTTGACCTCGTCGGAGGTGGTCACGGGGGTGTCGTTGACGGTCTCGATGATGTCGCCGGTCTGCAGCAGCTCGTAGGCGGGCCCGCCGGTGGAGACCGAGTCGACGAGAGGGTTCTCCTGGACGGGGATGCCCGCCGCACCGAGCGCCGCGACGGTGGCGCCCTGCTCGGCCTCGTTCATCGACTGGGCCTCGTCGTTGGCCAGGTCCGAGTCGCTGCGCCCGACCGGGTAGGCCCAGTCGCGTGGCACGACGTCGTGGGAGCCGCGCAGATAGTTGAGGAACGCGGCGGGCAGGGTCAGCGCCGCGTCGGAGGAGGTGACCGACACGGAGGTGAGGAGCAGGCGGCCCGTCGTGCCGCTCGTCGCGACGTCGCTGATCGTGATCTCGTCGACGCCGTCGGAGGAGCCGAGCACGTCGTTCGTCACGCCCGGGTCCCAGGCCACGTAGGGGATCGGGGTGAAGGCGATGACGCCCGCGAGGACGATGAGGGTCAGCGCGGAGACGACCGCCGTCCAGGTCTGACGCGTCATGCCGGCGCCCCCGTGCGCCTCGTCGTCGGAACAACTGCCCTCATGGTCCCGCAGTCTACCCACCGCTCAGCGGTCCACCCACCGCTCAGGGGCCGATCGGGTGCACCGGGCCGGGCCCGGCGCGGTGGGACCGCGGCGAGGGTCCGGGCGGGGCCCGCCGCATTGATCGGGCGCGCTTGAATGGGGGCAGGCACGCAGCGGTCCCCCTCGACCGCGCCGCACCACGAGGAGTCCAGTGATGAGCGACGAGACCACCAGCCATTCCGCCGGCGCATCGGGCGAGGATCCGCTCAGCGAGCTGCTGCGTCGGCTGGGGCTCAACCCGCCCGGGGACGGGGTCGACCTCAACGCGCTCATGGGCCGGATCCAGGCGATGATGGCCCAGGCACAGGCCGGCGCCGACTCGGCGACGGGCATCGACTGGGCGATGGCTCGGCGGACCGCACGGCAGGTCGCCGCCTCGCTCGGCCCCGACCCCGTGCCGTCCCCGACCCAGCGTGCGCAGCTGGCCGACTCGCACCGCCTGGCCGAGTCCTGGCTCGGCCCGGCCGTCTCCTTCGAGGCCTGCCCCGCCCAGGCGCAGGCCTGGAGCCGTGCCCAGTGGGTCGAGGACACGATGGACTCGTGGCACGCGATCGTCGAGCCCGTCGTCACGGCGATCGCCGAGGCCATGAGCACCGGGCTGGGGGGCGAGGCCGCCGCCGAACTGCCCGAGATCGCCCAGCTCACCGGCATGCTCGCGCCCGTCATGCGCATGGCGGCCGGCCAGATGTACACCGCCCAGCTGGCACAGGCCATCGGCGAGATCTCCGCCGAGGTCGTCAGCGGCGACGAGCTCGGCCTCCAGCTCCTGTCGAGCCCGCGCGTCGTGCTCCTGCCGACCAACGCCGAGGCCTTCGTCAAGGGGCTGGGCCTGCCCGACGAGGACACGCTCATGTACGTCGTCGTGCGGGAGGCCGCCCGTCAGCGGCTGTTCTCGGCCGTGAAGTGGCTCGGCCCGCAGATGCTGGCGCTCATCGAGCACTACGCCCGCGAGATCACGATCGACACGACGGCCCTCGGCGACGCCATCGACATCGGCGACGTCTCGGAGATGACCCCGACCAGGCTCGCCGAGGTCTCCGAGCAGCTGCAGGGCAGGCTCTTCAAGCCGACCCGCACGCCCGAGCAGGAGAGCATCCTCGCGCGTCTCGAGACGCTCCTCGCCCTCGTCGAGGGCTGGGTCGACGCCGTCGCCCACGAGGCCTGCGCGCAGTGGCTCACCCACGAGCCGGCGCTGCTCGAGGCCGTGCACCGACGCCGCGCGGCGGGCGGGCCCACCGGGAAGATCACCAGCGCCCTGCTGGGCCTCCAGCTGCACCCCCGACTCGTGCGCGAGAGCGCCCGCTTCTGGCAGGTCGTGCTCGCCGACCGCGGCGTGGCGGGACGCGACGGCCTGTGGAGCCACCCCGACCTCATGCCCTCATCCGCCGACGTCGAGGACCCGATCGGCTTCGTCCGGGGCGAGCAGCACGAGGAGACCGACGCCGACTGGGACTCGGAGCTGACCAGGCTCCTCGAGCAGGGCGACCGCGGCGACGAGGACCGGGGCCGGGACGAGGGCCCCGGGGCCGACTGAACCGGCCGGGCCCTCAGCCGCCGCACCGCTCGAAGGCGGCGGTGGCGGCGTCCCAGCCCTCGAGGAAACCGCCGGCCCGCTCGGCGGGCCCGTAGCGGCGCTCGATGCGCCGGAAGGCCGGGCCGTGGTCGGGGTGCACGAGGTGGGCCAGCTCGTGGACGAGGACCGCGTCGATGACCCAGTCGGGCATGGCGCGCAGCCGGTCCGAGAGCCTGATCGTCCGCTCGGACGCGGTGCACGAGCCCCAGCGTGAGCGCTGGTTCGGGACCCAGCGGACGCTCGCCGGCTCGGGGGCCTCCGGGACGTAGGCGCGACGGAGCCCGGCGGCGCGGACCATGAGCGCGCCGTCGCCGGTGGCGCCGGCCCTGCGCCCCTCACGCCCGGCGAGGCGCCGGACCATCTCGCGCACCCACCGGTCCTGGTCGGCCTCCCCCATGAGGGCCGGGATCATGACGACGATCCGGCGCCCGTCCAGGCGTGCCGCCACGCTGCGGCGCCGACGGGTGCTGCGGCGCACGACGATCTCGTCGGCGCCCGGCGGCAGCTCCAGCCCGCGCGGCGTCGGGACGACGGTGTCGGCGGCACCGGCCCCGACCCGGGCCCCCGGCGCTCGGCTGCTGCTCACGCGGGCCAGCCTAACCGGAGCCGACGCCCGGGGGCGATCCCCGGTCGCCCCCGGGCATCCTCGCGGCGGCCGGCCCGGTCGATCGGTCGGGTTCCGCCGCGCCCGGCGCGGCGGGCGCGGGCTCGGCGGGTCCTCCCGGCGGAGCCCGCACAGCATCCTGACGATGGCTCGGCATCTCCTGCTGATCGAAGTAATCGTTCTGACCGTGGTACAGGATCGAACTGATCAATATTGATTGATTATTTGATTACATTGTGAGTACGGAGCACGAGGAGGCGCCATGGTCACGACAGGCAGCACCAGGGCCCCCGGATCGGGCAGGACCGGGTGGCGATGGGCGGTCGCCGCGGTCTGAGCGCTCGGTCTGGCCATCAACCACATCGACCGATCGGCGATCTCCGTCTCCTGCCGTACATGACGGCGGACTTCACCGTGAGCGCGACGCAGCGGGGACTCGTCCTCTCGGCGTTCTCGTGGTCCTACGCCCTCATGCAGATCCCCGCCGGCTCGCTCATCGACGGATTCGGCGAGCGCATCATGGTCGGCGCATCCGCATGGTCGGCGCATCCGCGTGCCTCTGGTCGATCTGCACCGGGTTGACCTTCCTCGCGAGCGGCTTCGGTACCCTCTTCGGTCTTCGCCTGGGGCTCGGCATCGGCGAGGCGGGCGCCCACCCGGCCTGCACCAGGGGGCACCCGAACATCTGCCGCCACCGAACGGCCTTCGGCTACCAGCTCGACGGCGGCCTCCCCCAGCACGTCCGCATCGGCCGACGCCCGGCGGAACCTCGTACCGGTCAACAACGTCCCGCCCCTCGAAGCGGCCATCGTCGAACCGGTCTCCTGCGCCCTGAACGGCCAGAACCTCGCAGAGGTGGCGGGTGCGCGGACGATCCTCGTCGCAGGGGCCGGGCCCCCTCGGTCTCATCCGCATGAGGCTCGCCCGGGTCCAGGGGTCCCCACGGTCGTCCCGGTCGAACCGAACCCGGCCAGGCACGCGATCGCCCGGGCGTCCGGCGCCGACGCCGTCCCGGCCCCGAGCGGCGACATCGCGGACCGGATCAGGGACATCGCCCCGGAGGGGATCGACGTCGTCATCATGGCGATCGGACGCCCCGAGGCCCTGACCCCCTACCTCGGGATCCTCGCCCCGGGAGCCCGCGTGTCCGTGTTCGCGGGATTCAACTCCGAGGCGGCGCTCCGGTTCGTCGCGAACGACATCCACGACAACGAGTACAAGATCGTCGGGGCCTCCTCCTGCCGACTCGAGAACCTTCAGCGGCTCGCCCCGATGATCGACTCGGGCCGACTCGTCGTGAAGGATCTCATCGGCACCCAGCTGCCGCTGGAGCGGGCCGCCGACGCCATCCGACTGGCCGCCTCCGGCTCGGACACGCGCGTCGGCGTCGACGTCCGGGCCCGACAGAGCACTTCTCCCACGTCGACTTCCACCCGACCTACGACGCCACCGTGGCCACGGTTCGCGACGCCATGAGGCTCGGGGCGGACGCGCTGGCCATCGGGATCCCGGGAGGATCGAGTCACCAGGCGGCCATGCTCGAGATGCTGTCGGCGGTGACCGAGGAGGCCCACACATGGGGCATGCCGGTGATCCGCCACTCCTACCCCTCCGGCGAGCTGTGGGGCGACCGCGAGGGATCGACGGAATCGGTCATGTGCACGGCACGGGCCGCCGCCGAGTGCGGAACCGACATCGTCAAGACCTGGTACACGGGCTCCGCCGAGGAGTTCAGGAGGATCGTCGAGGCCGCCCCCACGCCCGTCGTCGCCGCCGGCGGCGCACCCGCACCCGCGCCGACCAACATCCTCGAGCAGGCGGCGGTCATGGAGGCCGGCGGCGCCGGCATGACCTGCGGCCGCAACATCTGGCGGGCCGAGGATCCGACGAAGATGGTCCGGGCGCTCAAGGCGGTGGTCCACGATGGGATGACGCCCTCGCGGGCCGTCGCACTGCTGAGCTGAGCCCCCGCGGGAACTCATGGGACCGGGGGTTCGAGGATGAGCGTCTTCATCGGCATCGACCTGGGCACGTCCGCCACGAAGGCGATCGCCGTCGGCCAGGACGGGGAGGTGATCGCGCGGGCCCGGTGCTCCCATCCGGGCTCCCGGTCCGCCGGGGCCGGTCGCGAGGACCCGCGGGCATGGACCGAATCGATCCGCCGGGCCTGCAGCGATCTCGGGCCCGCACTGGCCGGGGCCGTCGGCGTCGGCATCGACGTCCACTGCCCTGTCGCCGTCCCCATGGATGACCGCGGCAGGGCCTGCGGTCTCGCCGTCGCATGGGACAACGACGTCCTGAACTACTACTTCAACAAGTACTCGGGCAGGCGCACGGAACGGGCCGTCGCCGCGACCGGCAACCACGCGTCGCAGTCGACCTTCCTCGCCGTCGCCGCCGCTGAGGCGCGGGGAGTCGCCGGATCGTCGGGGACGCCCCGCCTCAGACGCGTCCGCCGAGACTGGCCCGGATCCTCCCGGCGATCCTGCCGCCCTCGGGGCCGACGACCACGTGAACCACCCGGCCGATCCTCATCACGGTGCTCGCCCCGGCATCCCTCAGCGCCGCCTCGTCCACCCGTTCCGGGTCGGCCAGCACCGCGCGCAGCCGGACGATGCACGGCTCGAGGCCCATGACATCGGCGTCGCCGCCGAGGGCATCGAGGATCTGCTCTGGATCGATCGTGGAAGAGCGTTCTCCGGAGAACGAGGGATGCCCAGGCGGGGAGCGCCTGACGCCCCGGGCCCGGGATGACGCGTCCATGGTAGCCGATCGCGGCGGTCACGCCCGCAACGGTCGGCCCGGGCGGGACCGGACGGCCGGGACGGGACCTGGGAGCCTGCTGTCGGCGGCCGCGTCCCCGCCGCCGGCTTGACGCTCTGACGAGGAGCCCGGTATGGTTCACACCGAACCCCCGGTTCGGCGCTCTCTGCAGGGGAAGGCAGATGAGAGCTCGCCGGGGGTTCTTCCGCGCCCGGGGCCCTCGGCGCCCGGCCCACGAGCCCGCGCATCCCCGGGGCGCCGTCACCGCCGTCGGCCCCGCCCCGGGCCCGCGCGCATCGGACCCCTCGCGGCGGAGCCGTCCCCCGAGGGTCTCCCCGCCGCAACGCACCCCGGCCCGGGCCCCTTCCAGGCCGTCGGGCGCGCCCGACGGCGATGCCGGGAGGATCCAGTGGAATCCCTTGTCGGAGTGGATGGATCTTCTCTGAGTGAAATTTCGACGACCCCGAATGATCCCGTGCCCTTCCCTGACCGGGGTTCTGCACGGCGGATCGGTCCCACCGCTGTGGCTACAGTTATGCTCGCACGTCGGCCCTCAATGCTCCGTCTGGGGCAGGCCGGCACGACAACAACGAGGAGGAAGACATGGCAGAGGAGACCTACGAGGGCGAGTACTACTGCGTCAAGTGCAAGGCGAAGCGTCACGCCAAGGGCGCCGTCGTCGTGAACGACAAGGGCACCCGCATGGCCAAGGCGAAGTGCCCCGAATGCGGCACCAACCTGAATCGCATCCTCGGCAGGGCCTGAGACTTCACCCGGTCCGCCGTCCGGACCTGGGCCGAAGGGGTCGGAGCGCAACGCTCCGACCCCTTCGATCGTCTCCGGACCCCGAAGCGCCCCGCCGGCCCAGGCGGGCGGGGAGCGCCGGGGCCACAGGGTGTTGTCCCGGCCGCCCGACATGTTGTCCGCGCAGGGCCGGTTGTTGTCCTTCTCGGGGAATCCCCGGCGATCGTCCCGCCCGAGGAGGACGCTGGAGACATGCGAACCACCCCCGTCCCACCCGGCCGGTACGGCGGGGCGACCACGCGGACCCCGTCGGGCGCCGCGCCGAGGCGCCGCGTGCCGCCCCGGACCCTGCGCATGGACGCCGACATCGTCCGCCACTGCCCCGACTCGTACCGCCTGTACGGCCCCGGGCGCACCTGCGTCGAGCTGTCCGGCCGGTTCGCCGAGCGCCTCGTCGGGGCGTTGCGCCGACTCGACGGCACCGTCACCCTCGACGACGCCTGCCGGGGGCTGCTCCCCGACGAGCAGCGGCTCCTCGAGAACCTCCTGACGAGGCTGCGGAGGCTGGGCATGGTCCACAAGCTGCCCTACCTGCCCGCCCCGGCGCGCATCGGCGTCATCGGCGAGGGCGCGAGCGCCGAGCGTCTCCGGGCCATCTTGGCCGCCGACCACCGGGTGCGGGGCTTCACCGAGCCGCTGCCGCCCCGGGGCGGACGGGCCCGGCCCCCGAGGTACGGCGCCGCACCGGCCACCGATCGTCTCGAGCACTGGTTGTCCGTCGACGACGCCCGGCTCGACCTCGTCGTGGTCGCCGGCTCCCGGACGGCGCCTGACCCGGTCGTACCGTGGCTGCTGAGCCGTCTGGGGCTGGCGCATCTCATCGTCGGCGTGCACCGCCACGACGCCTGCGTCGGGCCGCTGGTGCAGCCGGGCATCACGAGCTGCGCCTTCTGCGCGGCCGGATCCCCCATCGGGCGCGGACACCGGCACTGCGCGGTGGCGGCCCCGACCCCGTCGGCGCTCGACTGGGCGGCGGCGATCACCAACTCGGTGTGCGCCGCCTACCTCGACGAGCGGATCGTCCCGCCCACCGTGGAGTTCGGCGGCGGCATCTGGCCGAGCAGGCGCCCGCGCCCGGACTGCCCGCTGTGCACCCGTTCGACGCAGCTGCCGACCGCGCCGCCGCGGGCCCCGACGGTCGCCGGACGCGGCGGCGGGTCTCAGCCGCCCGACGGCTGGTCGTCGCCGGGGGCCCGCGCCCCGGCGAGCACCTCGTCGACATCGAGGCCCCCGATGATGGCCAGCACGTCCTGCCCGTAGCGTCGGGCCTTGGAACGCCCGATGCCGCGGATCTCGAGCAGCCCGCGCTCGTCGGACGGCTCGGCCTGGGCCAGCGCCATGAGCGTCGCATCGGTGAAGACGACGAAGGCAGGCACCGACTGGCGCTTGGCGACGCCCAACCGCCAAGCCTTGAGCCGTTCGAGCAGCCCCTCGTCGAAGGGCACCTCGCACTCGGCGTGGTGGCCGAGCTTGATCTCAACGGCCCGGCCCAGCGCCCCGCCGCAGACCACGCAGTGGACGACCCGGCGGCGGCGCGGGCCGGGGGCCGGTTCTGCGGCCCGGTCGGCGCGCTCGCCCGTCCCGGCCAGGCCGCCGAGGAAGCGCGAGGGGCGGCGCCGGCCCCGCCTGCCGGTCGCGCCGGTCGCCCAGCTCAGTCGCAGGTCGTGCCGGGCGCGGGTGATGCCGACGTAGAGGAGACGGCGCTCCTCGGCGATCTCGCGCGGGCTCCTTGCGAGGGAGAAGGGCAGCAGGCCCTCCTGCACGCCGATGAGGGCGACGGCGTCCCACTCCAGGCCCTTGGCCGAGTGCAGGGTCGAGAGAGTGACCCCGTCGGCCACCGGGGCCTGCTGGTCGGCGACGCGCTGCTCGAGGCCGGCGACGGCCTGCGCCATGGTGGCGGCGCCCGCCTCGACGAGGTCGGCCACGAGGTCGTGCAGCGCCTGCCAGGACTCC
Source organism: Propionibacterium acidifaciens DSM 21887 (assembly GCF_000426605.1). Lineage (GTDB taxonomy): Bacteria > Actinomycetota > Actinomycetes > Propionibacteriales > Propionibacteriaceae > Propionibacterium > Propionibacterium acidifaciens. Next base: position 94,153 of record NZ_AUFR01000001.1, on the reverse strand, counting down.
CAGCGCTCGCGGACTCGGCCCTGACCGGCGGGCGGTTCGGGCGCCCAGCCGAGGGAGCCGAGCACCCGGTCGGAGGCCTCGAGGGCCGGCGTCTGCGGATCGGACCCGGCCGCGGCGCGCAGCCCGGTGAGGGCGGCGCGGATCTCGGCCCTCTCGTAAAAGCGCTCGGCGCCCCGCACCTGGTACGGGACGCGGGCCTGCGCGAGCGCCGCCTCGACGGCCGGCGACTGGGCGTTGACGCGGTAGAGGACCGCCATCCGAGACCAGGGCGCCCCGGCGCGGTGCCGGTCGACGAGCCAGGCCGACAGCCGCGAGGCCTCCTCGTCCTCGTCGGCGCACTCGGCCGTCCCGACGGCCGGGCCCTCGGGCCGCATCGGGCGCAGCACGACCCCGCGCCCGACGGCGGCCCGCCCGGGCGGGTGGAGCAGATCGTTGGCCACCCCGATGATCTGCGGGGTGGAGCGGTAGTTGCGGTCGAGGCGCAGCACCGTCGCGCCGGGGAACTCCCGCGCGAAGCCCGTGAGGAAGCGCGGATCCGCCCCGGCGAACGAGTGGATCGCCTGGTCTGGGTCGCCGACGACGCACAGGTCCCGGCCCTCGCCCAGCCACTGGGTGAGCATCGCGTGCTGGAGCGGGCTGACGTCCTGGTACTCGTCGACGACGAAGTGCCGGTAGCCGGAGCGGAACTCCTGGGCGACCTCGGGGTGCTCGTGCATGAGGGCGACGGCGCACAGCAGGATGTCGTCGTAGTCCATGACGCCGCGGCGGGACTTCACCCGCTCGTACTCGGCTGCGACGCGCGCGACCGTCTCGGGATCGGCGCCCGCCACGGCGCGCCCCGCCCGGGCCGCCAGCACGGGGTAGTCGGCCGGCAGGACATTGGTGGACTTGGCCCAGCCGATCTCGCCCGCCAGGTCGCGGACGAGGGCCGTGTCGGCGCTCCTGAGGCGTTCGCGCGAGGCGGCCTCGGCGACCAGGCCGTAAGTGGAGCTGGCGATCTCGGGCAGCTCGGCGCCGGTCACGCGCGGCCAGAAGTAGCGGAGCTGGCGCAGGGCCGCCGAGTGGAAGGTGCGGGCCTGTACGCGCGGCGCACCGAGACTGCGGAGCCGGGCCCGCATCTCGCCGGCGGCGCGCGTGGTGAAGGTGACGGCCAGGATCGCGCCGGCCCGCTGCTGCCCGGTGAGCACGGCGTGCACGATGCGGTGAGTGATGGCGCGCGTCTTGCCGGTGCCGGCGCCGGCGATGACGGCGACCGGCCCGCCGACCGTCGTGGCGACGAGGCGCTGCTCCGGGTCGAGGCCGGCCAGGACGGACTCGTCGAGCTCGGCGGACGGGGATGCGCTGGCGGACGACTGGCTGGTCATGATGGCAACCTTAGGCGGGCCCCGCCGACGGGGCCCGAACCGGGCGGCGGACGGGTCCGGGTCCTCTGTCGGTGGCGCTGCCTAAGGTGAGGGGCATGGTGAACACGCGATCGGTCCGGCAGGAGCCGGCCGGGCGCGCCGTGGGCGCGTCGGGCCGGACCGTCGTGACGGGCTGCCGCACCTGGTCCGAGATCCGCGCCCGGGCCGGCGCCTTCCTCTCCGAGCACGCCGCCGACCCCTTCGTCCTGCCGGTACTCGTCACGCCCGGCCCCGCGCACCGGCGCAGCATCGCGCAGGGGTTCGCGGCCTCCCCCGGCGGGCCGCAGGTCTTCGCCGGCGTCAGGACCCCGACGATGGGCGGGCTGCGAACCGAGCTCGAGCACGCGCTGCTCGGCCTCGACCCCGACGAGGACCCCTGGCGCACCGGCGCCCTCACCCTCCGCATCGCCTCCCTCCTGCGCGAGTGCGCCGACGAGCCGTGGCTCGCGCTCGTCCGGCGCCACCTCGACGGCCACCCGGCCCCCGAGGAGCCCCCGCGCCCCGCCCCGGGGCGCCTGGTCGCCACCGCCGAGGGCTGGGCCGGGATCCTGCGCGGCTACCTGCGGCACTGCCCCGGCATGCTCGCCGCCTGGTCCCAGGGCTCCCCCGTCGACCCGCTCGGCGCCCCGCTGGCCGACCGCGACCGGTGGCAGGCGCTCCTGTGGCAGCGCCTCACGACGGCCCTCGCCGGCTGGCCCCACCCGGGGCTGCGCCACGAGCAGCTCCTGGAGGGGGTGCGCGGGGCCGATCCCGCGGCACTGCCGGTCGCGCTGGGGGCGGCCTGCGTCGAGGCGCCCCCAGCGGCCGACATCGAGCTGCTGGCCGCCCTGGCCGAGCGGCTCCCCGTCGAGATCTGGCAGCTCGGCCCGCCCGAGGAGGCCGGCGCCGTCGGCTGCCCGCTGCGGGAGCGATACGGGGCGGCCCGCGCCGAGAGCTGGAGGCGCTGGGAGCAGGCCCCGGTCGACGTCGCGGACGGCGCCGGGCCCCGCGCCGACGGGCCGACCGTCGGCGTCGGGACCATGCTCGGGCTCCTCCAGCGCCGCATCCGCGAGGGCCGTACGGCCGACGCACCGGTCCCGGCCGACGGCACGGTGACCATCCACGCGAGCCACGGCCCCGACCGCCAGGTGGAGGTGCTGCGCGAGGCCCTGTGCGACGCCTTCGCCTCCGACCCGACCCTGCAGCCGCGAGAGGTCGCCGTGCTGTGCACCGACATCGCCGCCTACGCGCCGCTGCTCGAGGCCGACCTCGGGGCCACCGACGCCCCCGGACACCATCCGGGCCACGACCTGCGGGCCGGCATCGCGGGCCCCTCTCTGGCGCGGCCGAACCAGGTGATCGACGTCCTCCTCGTCCTCCTCGCCCTGCCGGCCTCGCGCGCCACCGGAGCCGACCTGATCGCGCTGGCCTCGCGCGAACCGGTCGCGCGCGCCCTCGGCCTCGACGCCGAGGGCCTCGAACGGCTCGGCCGCCTCGTCGAGCGCGCGCAGATCCGCTGGGGCATCGACGCGGGCCACCGCGCCGAGCACGGGCTGCCCGGGATCCGCCAGAGCACCTGGATCGCCGGCGTCGACCGGCTGCTCGCCGGCCTCGCCCTGGCCGACAGCCCCCTCGCCCGTCTCGGCACGGTCGTCCCGCTCGACCACGTCGACGGCTCCGACGCCGGGCTCGTCGGCGCGCTCGCCGAACTCGTCTCGCGGGTGCGCATGCACCTGCTGCGCTTCGCCGAGCCCGCCGGCATCGCCGCCTGGCGCGCGCGCCTGCTCGACGCGGCCGCCGACCTGACCGCACCCGGGCCGGACGACCAGTGGATGCTCAACCACCTCAGCAGCGCCCTGACCGGGCTCGACGGCGCCGGCGCCGACGGCGCGCTGCTCGACGCGGGCGACATCGCCGCGGTGCTGCGTCGACTCGTCGCACCGCGGCGTGGGCGCCCCAACTACGGCGCCGGCTCGATGATCATCTGCGGGCTGGGCGAGATGCAGGCCATCGAGCACCGCGTGGTGGCCGTCCTGGGCGTCGACGACGCCCACGTCCCGCCGCGCACCGCCGCGGCGGGCGACGATCTGCTCGCCCGCCCCGGCGTCCGGGACGAACTGCCCGTCCCCAACGCCGCACGGGCCGCCCGTCAGCAGCTGCTCGACGCGATCATGAGCGCCGGAGAGCGGCTCATCATCGTCGGCGCCGGCGCCGACCCGCGCACCGGGGAGGCGCTACCACAGCCGGTCGCCATGGCCGACATCATCGAGGCGTGCACCGGCCTCGAGCCGGGCGCCGTGTGGGAGCGGGCGCACGAGGGCGCGGCGAACGGCGGGGCGCCGACAGTGCTGCGCGTGCACCCCCTCCAGCCCCATGCGGCGAGCAACTTCGACCCCGACGCCCCCGGCGGCCTCCTCAGCTTCGACCCGATGGCGCTCGCGGGCGCCCGCGCCGGCGCCGCCCCGCCCGGACCCGCGCACCGGCGCAGCATCTGGTCGGTCCAGGGTCCGGCGCCGGGCGAGGAGGCCCGGGTGATGAGCATCGACGAGCTCGTCGCCTTCTTCCGGGACCCCATCCGGGCCTGGGCGGGCCGCACCTTCGGCTTCCTGCCCGACGACGGCGACGACGAGCCGCCCACCGGGCTGCCGATCGTCCTCGACGGCCTCGAGAACTGGGCGGTCGACGAGGCGATCACCGCGGCGCTCATCGCCGGCCAGCCCGCCACGACCGTCTCCGACGCCGCGCTGCTCGGAGGCCGGCTGCCCCCCGGCCGGCTCGGCACCGATCTGCTCGGCGCCCGGCTTCCTGCGCTCGAGGCGCACGCCACGGCTGTGCGGGCCCTGCTCGTCGAGCCCGCCGAGCACGACGTGCTCTGGCACGACGGCCCCTGGTCGGTCTCGGGCACTCTCGAGTCCCATGCGGGCCGTCTCGTGCGGCACCGCTGCGCGAGGCTGCGGGCCAGGCACCTGGGGGCCGCCTGGGTCGAGCTCGTCTGCGCCGCGGCGGGCGGCGCGGACGTCCGCGAGGCCCTCCTGCTCGGCAAGGGCGACTGCTTCCGGCTCGTCGCCCCGGACGCGGCGACGGCGCGCACCCTGCTGGGCCAGATGTGCCGGCTGCGTCTGGACGGGCTCAGTCGGTTCCCGCCCATGCCGCCCGACACCTGCCTCGAGTACGCCCGCCGCACCGCCGGCGGCCGACGCGGCGCCGGCGCCTTCCTGGCCCGCGACTACTCCCGGGAGGTCGCCTTCTCTCCGGTGCTCCAATGGGTGGGCGCCTCCTGGCGCGACATCGAGGCCATCGGCTCCGAGCCCGAGGACCCGCTGACCGCCTCCAGCAGCCGCATCCTCAACCTCGCCCGCTGGTTCTACGGCCCCCTCGTCGAAGCCCTGCATCTGTGGACCCCCGGAGCGCGTCATGACCACTGATCCGTCGACCGATCCGCTCGCCCCGGGCCCGGTCTTCGACCCCACGGCCGACCTGCCGGAGGGCACCACCGTCCTCGAGGCCAGCGCCGGCACCGGCAAGACCCACGCCATCGCCGCGACGACCGCGCGCCTCGTCGCCCTCGGCCGCTGCCGCATCGACCGCGTCATGCTCGTCACCTTCGCCCGCACGGCGTCCCTCGAGCTGCGCTCGCGCGTCCACGAACGGCTGGCCTCGAGCGCCCGTGTCCTCGAGCGGGCCGCCGCGGGCGGGACCCCCGACGGCCTCGACCCGGTCGACGCGCAGCTGTGCGGCGGTCGGGCCGACGAGCTGATCGAGCGCCTGGGCAGGCTGCGGAGGGCGCTCGCCGACTTCGACCGCGCCGTCATCGCGACGACCCACGAGTTCTGCTCCCGGTTGCTGGCCGAGCTGGGCGTGCTCGTCGACCACGACACCACCATGCGCTTCGTCGACGACCTGGACGAGGTGCGATCCCAGGTCGTCGACGACGCCTATCTTGCGCGCGCCACCGCCGGGACGGCGGGCATGGGCCACGAGCAGGCGGGCATCATCGGCCGGGCGGTGCTGGAGCACGCCGAGCCGAGGCTCCTGCCCGTGCCCGACGACGCCGACGACGAGCAGGGCCGCCTGGCCTTCGCCGCCGACGTGCGGACCCGCATGGCGCACCGCACGCGTCAGATGGGCGTCTACGGATACGACGACATGATCCGACGCGTCGACGAGGCCCTCGGGGACCCGGTCACCGGCGAGCTCGCCGCGCGGACGCTCGCCGCGCGCTTCGACCTCGTGATGGTCGACGAGTTCCAGGACACCGACCCGCTGCAGTGGCGCATCCTCGAACGCGCCTTCCACCACCGCACGAGCCTGGTCGTCATCGGTGATCCGAAGCAGGCGATCTACGGCTTCCGCGGCGCCGATCTGCAGGCCTACCTCGACGCGCGGGCCACGGCCGACCAGTGCTTCACCCTCGACCGCAACCACCGCAGCGACGCCCCCGTCGTCGAGGGCATCGCGCAGCTCTTCGGACGGGCCTCGCTCGGGCGGCCCGACCAGGCCATCGCCCTGGCGCCGGTCACGAGCACCCACACGCGGGCCCGTCTGCGGATCGACCGGGCCGACGGCGCGCCCGCCGTCCAGGTGCGGGCCATCGCCCCCGGTGAGGAGCAGACCGCGGCCGGGGCCCGCGAGACGATCGCCGCCGACCTGGTGCGCGAGTTCGGCGAGCTGCTCGCCCGCGGCCACCTCGACGACGGCGGGACCGTCCGCCCGCTGCGGGCGGACGACCTGGCGGTCCTCGTGCGCACCAGGCGGGTCGGTGAGCAGCTGCGCCGCGCGCTCACCGGGGCCGGCATCCCGGCCGTCTTCACCGGCGGGGCGGGCATCTTCGCCTCCGACGGCGCCCTCGCCTGGCAGCGGCTGCTCGACGCCATGTGCGATCCCCGCCCGCCGCTGCTGTTCCGGCTGTCCCTGACCGAGCTGGTCGGATGGAGCCCCGAGCGTCTGGCGCGCGCCGACGACGAGGCCCGCAACCAGCTGCTCGTCCTCGTGAAGTCGCTGCGCGGGACGATGGCCGACGCGGGCCCGTCCGGGATCCTCGAGCGCCTGTGCGCCCAGCAGGACGACGGAGGGCCCGGCCTCATGGCCCGGCTGCTCGCCGACGCGCGCGACGGCGAGCGACGGTGCACCGACCTGCGACACGTCACCGAGCTGCTCGAGCGCGAGCGCCGCCGCTCGGGACGCGACCTGGCGGGCCTGCGCGACTGGCTCGCCCAGTCGATCCGCGAGGCGGCCGGACGGGCGGACGACGACGCCGTGCGCCGCCTCGAGACCGACCGCAGCGCCGTCACCGTCATGACGATCCACCGGGCGAAGGGCCTGCAGTTCCCGGTGGTGGCGCTGCCCGACATGGCGGACAAGTACATCGGCGACAGGCCGGCCGACCGGCTGGGCCGCGTCCTCGTCCACGAGGGCGGCGAGCTCGGCCTCGACCTGTTCGGCGACCGCTCCGCCGCGCGTCACCGGGCGAAGCTCGCCGAGGAGCAGGCCGAGGACCTGCGCCTGCTCTACGTGGCGGCCACCCGCGCGCAGAGCCGCCTCGTCCTCTGGTGGGCCCGCACGAAGCGCAACACCTCGCGCTCGGCGCTGCACCGCCTGCTGATGAATCCCCCGGGCGACCCGGCGCCGGCCCCGTCCTTGCCCGTCGGCGCCGACGTCGAGCGGGCAGCCGCCGGCCGCGAGCATGTGCAGCTGGTCGTCGTGCCCCGCCCGACCGGGGCCCCGGCGGCGCCCGCGCCGCCGCCCGTCGACGGCCCGGCGCGCCTCGTCGGGCGCGAGCTCGCCGACACGATCGACCGCACGTGGTCGCGCACCTCGTACTCGGGGCTCACCGCCGGGCTGCATGGGACGGCGGGGCCCCTGCCCGGCCTCGACGAGCGCGGCACCGACGACGAACCGCCGCTGGAGGGGGCCCCCGCGGGGCCGCGGACGGCCGCGCCGGACCCGCACGACGACGCCACGCCGCTGTCGACGCTGCCCGGTGGCACCCAGTTCGGCTCGCTGGTGCACTCGGTCCTCGAAGTCGTCGACCCGGCAGGGCCGCGGCTGGCCGAGCGCACCACCGCCGCGGTCACCCGGATGCTCACCCGCTGGCCGATGGCCGGGGTGCCCGCCGAGCGGCTGGCCCGGGGCCTGCTGGCCGTCATGGACACGCCGCTGGGCGAGCTCACGGCGTGGGCGAGCCTGCGCCGCATCGGCGCCGCGAACCGCCTCGCCGAGCTCGACTTCGACCTGCCCCTCGGCTCGGCCTCGGGTTCGCGGGAGCTCGGGGCGATCGCCGAGCTGTGGGGCGACCGCTCGCTCGTACCGCCCGACGACCCGCTCGTCGACTACGGCGGGGCCCTGGCGGCCAGCGGCGCCGCCCACGCGGCCCTCCGCGGCTTCCTCACCGGCTCGATCGACGCCGTGCTGAGGCTCCCGGGGCCCGGCGCGGCCGGGGAGCCGGGGCGACCGGTCCCGAGCGGCACGGCCCGCTACGCGCTCATCGACTACAAGACGAACCGCATCCCCACCCGCCCGCACGAGTCGCTCGGCCCGCACGTCTACACGCCCGCGGCGATGACGCGGGCGATGATCGAGGCCCACTACCCCCTCCAGGCGCTGCTGTACTGCGTGGGCCTGCACCGCTACCTGCGCTGGCGCCTGCCCGACTACGACCCCGAGCGGCAGTTCGCCGGCGTCGGCTATCTGTTCGTCAGGGGCATGGCCGGCCCCGACGGCCCGGCCGGGACCGCGATGCCGCCGGGCGTCTTCACCTGGCACCCGCGCATCGGCCTCGTCGAGGCCGCCTCACGGGTCCTCTCCGGCTCCCGGACGGGAGGTGCCCGATGAGCGGCGTCACCGGCCGCGTCGTCTCGGCGCAGGGCGTGCTCGCCCGATTCAACGAGGCGGGCATCCTCGAGGCGCCCGACGTCCACACCGCCCAGCTCGTCGCCCGCACCGCGGGCGAGCACGACCCGGCGGTGCTGCTCGGCGCCGCGCTCACGATGCGCGCGCTGCGTGCCGGCTCGGTCTGCCTGCCGATCCGCCGGGTCCGTCGACTGGCCCAGTTCTTCGTCCGCGACGACGACGCCCAGGCGGGCCTCGCCCCGCAGCTCGACGAGCTCGGCTGGCCGGATCCCGACCGGTGGCTGGCGGCACTGGCCGCCTCGTCGCTCGTGGGAGACGAGCACTCCGGGCCCAACGAGCATCCGCTCCGCCTCGTCGACGAGGCCCTCTACCTCGAGCGCTACTGGCACGACGAGGAGTCGATCACCGCGGCCCTGCTCGGGCGCTGCGGCCCGTTCCCCGACGTCGACGAGGCACGGCTCGAACGGAGCCTGGCCGCATCGCCCGCCGCGGCCGACCGGCGCGACGAGGCGCAGCGCACCGCCGTGCGCACGGCGGTGCGGGCACGCACGGCCGTCATCTGCGGCGGCCCGGGCACGGGCAAGACGACGACGATCTCCCGCGTCGTCGCCGCGCTCGCCGACCAGGCGGAGGCCCGGGGCGTCCCGATGCGCATCGCGCTCGCCGCGCCGACCGGCAAGGCCGCCGCCCGGCTGACCGAGTCGCTCGACGAGCACGCCGTCGGGCCCGGCGTCGGCGCGGCGACGACGCTGCACCGCCTGCTCGGGGCCCGCCCCGACCGGGCCCCCCGCCACGGGGCCGGGCACCGGCTGCCGTTCGACGCCGTGGTCGTCGACGAGATGTCGATGGTCTCCCTGCCGCTCATGGCCCGCCTGCTCGAGGCGCTCGGCCCCGACACGCGCCTGGTCATGGTGGGCGACCCCGACCAGCTCACCCCGGTCGACGCCGGGGCCGTGCTCGCCGACATCACCGCCGCCGGGTTGCCCGGCCCGGAGCCGGGCCGGTCGGCCGTCGTCGTCCTCGACCACGGCTACCGCTTCACGAGCGGCATCTCCGACGTCGCCCGGGCGATCCGCGACGGCGACGCGGACCGCACCCTGGAGCTGCTGGCCACCACCGAGGCCGTCGAGTTCCACGACCAGGACGCCGCCGACCTCGATCTGGAGGCCTCGCTGGGGCTGCGCGACGCCCTGGTGCGTCAGGCCCGCGCCACCGAGCGGGCCGCCCGGCTGGGCAGGGCCGAGGAGGCCATCGAGGCGCTCGGCGCCCACCGCCTGCTGTGCGCACACCGCACCGGCCCCTACGGGGTCACCACCTGGGGCGCCGCCGTCGAGCGCCTCCAGCGCGCCGCGGCCGGCCAGCTCTCCGGCGACGAGTGGTACAGCGGACGGCCGCTGCTGGCCACCCGGAACCTCCCCGAGCTGGGCATCAGCAACGGCGACACCGGCGTCGTCATCGCCACCGGGCGGGGCCGACGAGCCGCGATGAGCAACCACCGCACCTACCCGGCGTACGCGCTGGAGGGCGTCGAGACGATGTACGCCATGACGGTGCACAAGTCGCAGGGCAGCCAGTTCGAGCGGGTCACCCTCGTCCTGCCCCCGCCCGGCTCGCCGCTGCTCACGAGGGGCCTGCTCTACACGGCCGTGACCAGGGCGAGGACCGGTGTGCGCATCATCGGCCCGGCGAGCTCGGTGCGCGCGGCCGTCACGACGGAGGCCCAGCGCGCCTCGGGGCTGACCGAACGGCTGGGCAGGGCCCTCGACCGCCCGCCGGGCGCACCCCGAGGCCGCCCGCTCAGGGCTCGGGAAGGGGCAGGCGCCCGTCCAGCCATGCCTCGATGAGCCGGTGGCCGACCGAGGCGCCGGGCGGCAGCACCAGGGAGCCGCCGTCCACGAGACGGTTCACCTCGTCGCGGCGGTACCAGCCGCCCCACGAGAGCTCCAGCCCGTCGACCCGTCCGACGGAGTCGCTGCGCGCGACGAAGCTCAGCATGAGCGAGCGGGGCATCGGCCACGGCTGGCTGCCGAGATAGCGCAGGGCGGCGATGCGCAACCCCGCCTCCTCGGCGATCTCCCGGTGCACGGCCTGCTCGGCGGTTTCGCCGGCCTCGACGAACCCGGCGAGCACCGAGACGCGGCCGCGCTCCCAGCGTCCCTGGTGGGCGAGGAAGAGGCGGTCGTCGTGGTCGAGCACGGCGCAGATGACGGCCGGATCGGTGCGGGGGAAGGTCTCGCGGCCGCACCGGGTGCACTCGGCGGAGAAGCCGCCGCGGGTGCGCACGAGCTCGCCGCCGCAGCTGACGCAGCGGCGCGTCGTGCGGGCCCAGTTGAGGACGGCCTGGGCGCTGCTGGCGACTTCGCGCTCGCCCGGGGTGAGCCGGGCGCTGCGCAGCACCGCCGGGTACGGGCCGGCGTCGCGCCGGGCGAACCACGGGTGCCCCTCGAAGCGGCCGAGGAAGACGTCCTCGGCGCGGGGGCTCCCCCCGTCGTCCGCCGTGATGGGCCGGCCGAAGGGGTCGTCGTCGAAGCGGCCCGCCTCGTCGAGGCAGACGATGCGGGCGCCCGGCTCGCGCCAGGCCCGCTCGACGGAGCGGTCCTCCTCGCGCAGGCTCGAGGCGTGGTCCAGCCTCGGCGGGCCGCCCCACGCGGCGATGTCCCAGGCGTAGGGGTCGCGACTGAGGTCCGGGCTCGAGGTCATGGGCCCAAACTAACGCGCCGGACGCGGTGCGGACGCCGGGCCGCCGGCCGCGGGACGGCCCCGCCGGGGCGCCGGGGCGCGCAGCCCGGCGATCATCCTCCGCAGGCCCTCGCGGTCGACGAGGTCGGCGGGGCGCTCGTCGGTGCCGCTCATGACGTGGTGGAAGACCGCGTCGATGCGGCCGGGGTCGGTCCCGGTGATGTCGGACCAGGCCAGCCGGTAGAGGGCCAGCTGGAGGGCGTCACCCGGCCCGTCGAAGGTCTTCCAGTCGACGACCCGGACGTCGTGCTCGGGGTCGTCGTCGAGGGGGAAGACCGCGTCGATGCGGCCGCGGATCTGCTGGCCGTCGACCACGAGGACGAAGGGCTCCTCGACGGCGCACGGCGCGCGCCGGGCGTAGGGGCCCGCCTCGAAGCGCTCGACGAGTCGACGGAGCCGGGCCCGGGCCCCGTCCGAGCGGCCGGCGCCGTACTCGCCGAACGGCTCGTCGGCGCCGAGGAGTGGGCTCTCGGCCCGGCGGAACCTGGCCTCGACCCATTCGTGGAAGAGGGTGCCGGCGCCCGCCCCGGTGCTCGCCCGCCGCGGCATCGGCCTGGCGAGGGCCGCCATGAACCCGGCCCGGTCGCGCTGGGACTGCATGAGCGCCGTGGCCGACAGGGACTCGGGCACGGCGACGCCGGTCCCCTCGTCCTGACGGCGCAGCGCCTGGGCGACGAGCAGCTCGGCCTCGCGCGCCCACCGGTCGACGAGCGCCTGCTCGTCGAGGTCGAGCGGCTCGACGGAGCCGAACTCCCCCGCCTCCCCGGCGGGCCCGGACGGCCCCGCGAGCCGCGCCCCGGCGCGATCGCGGACGAACGCCGCCAGCGCGTCGAGGCGCTCCTGCCCCCGTTCGTCGCCGCGGGGCCAGGCGGCGCGCCGCCGTCCGTCGCCGAGCGGGTTCTCGTCGGCGACCGGGCCGGGCTCGGCGACCACCTCCTGCGCCTGCCCGGCGAGGACCAGGTAGTAGGGGGAGGCCTCGCGGGGCCGCGCCCGCCGGGGCTCCCAGACGTGGCTGGTGGCCACGAGTGCGTTCCGGGCGCGCGTGATCGCGACGTAGGCCAGCCGGTCCTCGGCGAAGCCCGCCGCCGCCCGGAGCTCCTCGGCGTGGTCCCGCAGGCCGTCGCGCGAGATCTCGGGCAGCGACGGCAGGGCGTCGGCGTCGCCGCGCAGCGGCCCCGGCAGGAGCCTGGCCGAGGTCACCCAGTTGTCGGCGCGGTGGGCGGGGAACACCCCGTCGACCAGCCACGGAAGGTAGACGCGGTCCCACTCGAGGCCCTTCGCGCGGTGGACGGTGAGCAGTTTGACCGAGTCCGCGGCCGAGACGGCTGCCTGCTCGATGCCGTTCTCGTGCTCGATCCGCAGGTCGAGCCGGGCCAGGAAGGCGCTCAGCCCCACGCCCGGGTCGGTGTCGGAGAACTCGGCCACCACGTCGAGGAAGCGCCGCAGCTGCTCGCGCCGGCCCTGGCGGAAGAACGCGGGGTCGCCCTCGAGCTCGGCGTCGACGCCGCCCAGCAGGCAGATGCGCCGCACCAGGTCGAGGAGCGGCTCGCCGAGCCCGCGGCGCACCTGGGTGAACTCCCCGGCGAAGCGGCGCAGCCTGCGGGCGCCCTGCGCGGACATGCCGGGGATCTCCTGGTCGAGCAGGTCGAGCAGGCACGGCTGCGGGGCGGTGAGGCCCTCGCCGAGCGCGGCGTCGTCGGTGGCGCCGACGACGGACGACCCGTCCGCGGCGCGGGGCCCGGCGTCCTTGGCGGCGGCCCGACGCGCCGCCGCACCGAGGGCGGCCAGGTCGGCCGCCCCGATCCGCCAGCGGCGGGAGGCGAGCAGCTCGACGAGCGCGGGGTTGTCGGTCTCGTCGTCGAGCAGGCGCAGGGTGGCCACGATCTCGCGCACCGGGCTGAGCGAGACGAGGTCGCCGAGGCCGACGACCTCGACCGGCACGTCGGCCTCGACCAGCTCGTCGTAGACGCGCCCGACGGCGGCGTTCGTGCGGCAGAGCACGGCGAGGGAGGCCCAGCGCCCCGGGCAGCCGTGCGCGGCGACGTCGGACGCCAGCCACGCCAGCTCCTCGTCGACGTCGTCGAAGCGCCCGACGGTGACGCTGCCGGGCCCGGCCCCGGCGACGGCCCTCAGCCGCAGCCCGGCCCCGCCGACGGCGGGCATGGCCGGATCCTCGTCCAGACGCGCCAGGATCTCGTTGGCGCCCCGCAGGATGACGGGGCCGCTGCGTCTGTTCACCGTGAGCGAGAAGACCCTCGCGGGGTCGCCGTCGCCGCGGCGGAAGGTGCGCGGGAACTCGCCGATGGTGCTGATGGCGGCGCCGCGCCAGCCGTAGATGCCCTGGTAGGGATCGCCGACCGCCAGGACCGGATGGCCGAGGCCGTGCTCGGCGTCGGGGCCGGAGAACAGCCCGGACAGCATCGTCGTCTGGGCCGCGGAGGTGTCCTGGTACTCGTCGAGCAGGACGACCCGGAACTGCCGACGCAGCGCCTCGGCGACCTGCGGCGCCCGCCGGGCGATCCGGGCCGACCGGGCCATCTGGTCGCCGAAGTCGCCGCAGCCGAGGCGTCTCTTGCGCTCGCGGTAGGACCGCACGAGCCCGAGCAGCTCGAGCCGGGCCCGGGCCGTCTCGACGGCGTCGGCGACGTCGCGGTAGGGCCTGCCCCGGTGCAGCGGGGCGTCGAGCAGCCGCGCGACGAACGGGGGCGTGAAGGCCTCGAGGCGCTCGGGGTCGACGAGATGCCCGTTCAGCTCGGCGTCGAGCGTGACGAGCCAGTCGACCAGGACCGCCGGCGACAGCCCTGCGAGGTGCTCCCAGCCGCCCTCGGCCTCCGAGACGACCTGCCCGGCGAGCCGGTAGCGCGTCGACTCGTCGAGCACCCGCTCGATCGGGTCGACGCCGATGCGCGGCGCGTGCTCGGCGACGAGGCGTCCGGCGAAGGCGTCGTAGGTCATGACGGTCTGGCCCTGCAGGTCGTGCCGGGCCCGCTCGTCGACGGCCCCGGAGCGCTCCAGGGCCGCGCCGATGCGGGCCGACAGCTCGCCGGCGGCCTTGCGCGTGAAGGTGAGGCCGAGCACCTGGTCGGCGCGCACGGCGCCGGTGCCGACGAGCCAGACGACGCGCGCCGCCATGACGGTGGTCTTCCCCGAGCCGGCGCCGGCGATGATGACGCCGGGACCGGGCTCCGCGGTGACGGCCGCCAGTTGCTCGTCGGAGAGCGGGATGCCCAGGGCCTCGCACAGTTGGCCGGGCGTCCGGATGCGTGCGGGATTCGGCGGGGGCGCGCTCATCTCGGGTCCTCCGGGGTCCAGACGGGGCAGCCGCCCCGGTGCGGGCAGGTGCGGCACAGCTCGCCCTCCACGGCCGTCCAGTCCCCGTCGGCGGCATGCCCGAGGGCCTCGGCCATGACATCGTGCACCCAGGTGGGCCCGCCGCCGGGCCGCGGCTCGACCCGGGGCGGGTACGGGTGGTCCTCGATGTCCGGCTGGGCGAGCACCTTGGGCAGCCCGGGTGCCCGCGCGCCCTGCGGGATGCGCAGGTGGACGAGCTCGGCGCCGCCGAGTCGCGGGCGGGGGCCGGTCAGCTCGGAGCAGGCGCCCTCGGCGACGGCCAGCTGATAGGCGCCGAGCTGCAGGTGGGCCTGCGCCTGCCCTCGGGTGGGGGCGCGCCGCCCAGTCTTGAAGTCGACGACGTGGATGCGCCCGGTGGCGCTCTCGCGCTCCAGCCGATCGATGGTGCCGCGCAGGACGACGGTGCCGCCGGGCAGCTCGAAGCGGTGTCTCACGGGCACCTCGACGCCGACGACCTCGCGCCCCCGGTCGGCCGTCGACCAGGCGTCGAGCCGGTCGATCATCGCGTGGGCGGCCTCGCGCTCGGCCTCACTCCGCCATTCGACCTCGTAGCCGACGGCGCCCCAGGAGGCGTCGACCCGATCGTGCTGCTCGGCGGCGCCCCAGCCGAGGCGCATCGAGTTCTCGGCCATCGCGTGGACGAGCGTGCCGACCGCGGCCTGCGGGCCGGCGGCCTCCTGGGCCCCGACCCGGGAATCGAGGAACCAGCGCCGCGGGCACCGGGAGAGCTTCTCCAGGCCCGTGGCGCTGACGGTCAGCTCAGGGCGCCGCTGCGCCCCGGTCCGGCCGCTGAGCCCGCCGACGCCCCACCAGGTGGACGCGTCGGCGGCCGGGACGAGCCGGCGCCCCCGACGCGAGCGGAGGACGGCGAGCGCCGCGATGCGCTCCGCCGCTGCGCGGCGCAGCGCCGGGGACCCGGACGGGTCGAGGGCGGTGCGGCGCAGCTCGCCGACGAGCTCGTCGAGCGTGCTCGCGCGGCGCTCCGCCGGGGTCGGGCCGGGCCTCGGCTCGACGCCGAGCTCGGCGATGAAGCGCGACGGCTCGCCCCCCTCGGAGCCCTCCCCCGCCACCGCGGTGACGAGCAGCGACCGGGTGGCGCGGCTGGCTGCCAGGGCGAACAGCCGCCGTTCCCGGCGCACCCACTCGATGGCGGCCTCGAGCCCGTCCCGGTCGGTGGGGGCCGTGTCGCCGTCGGCGCCGATGGCCTCGGCCGACAGGAGGCCCTCACCGCCGCGTCGGCCCGGCCACTCGCCCTCGACGAGGTCGACGAGAGCGACGTGGGACCACTGGCGGCCCCTGACCCGGTGCGCGGTGATGACCTGGACGCCCCGGCCGCGCGGGTCGGACTCGCGGGCCTGGTCGCCGGAGATCTCCTGGCCCGCGATCTCGGCGACGAGGGTGCGCAGTCCCTTGCCGCCCCCGAGATCGTCGTGGCGGGCGGCAAGGTCGAACAGGGCGCACAGCGCGTCGAGGTCGCGGTGGGCGGCGGCGGAGCCCTCGCCACCGGCCAGCGCCTCCTCGCGCAGTCGCTCCGGCCAGTCGGTGCCCTGCCACAGGCTCCACAGCACCTCGTAGACGCCGACCCCCCGCCGGACGCGGCGGGCGGCACCGCCGAGGACGGCTCCGAGCAGGTCCAGCGCCGCGGCCGCGGCGGCCTCGTCGTCGGACCGGGCGGGGCCGGTGGACGGCTCGGCGGCCCCACCGCCCCGGTCCCGACCGTCACGAGGGGCCCCCGCCCCGCGGTCGGAGGTCATCGCCTCGACGGCGCGGCGGCGCACCAGCTCGAACAGGAGCGCGTCGACGTCCGGGGCGTCGCTGCCGCGCCGCAGCCGCCTGCCGAGGCGCCGCAGGCCCCTGGGCTCGGCGGGGCACAGCGGGCCGCCGACCAGCGCGAGGACGCGGGCCGGGTCGAGCGGATCTCCGGAGGACAGGGCGAGGCAGCACTCGGCCGCACCGACCAGGTGCCGGACGCACGGCTGTTCGCCCAGGGCGATGTCGTCGCCGTCGACGTCGACGGGGACGCCCAGCCCCGTGAGCGCTCTCGCGACGAGCGCCAGCTGGCCCCTGCCGGCGCGTCCCACGACGGCCATGTCGGACCAGGCGGCGCCGTGGGCGTGGCGGGCGCGCAGCCACCGGGCGACGGCGTCGAGCTGGGCCGCCCCGGTCGGATGGAGGAGGACGCTCACCTCCGGCCGGCCTTCGTCCGACCCGCTCGCCTGCGCCCGGCCCGCAAGCGGGCCGGGCGCAGGACCGGCGGCGGAGGGCAGGACCTCGGCCGGGTTGTGCGCGAGGACGGCGCCGACCGCCGCGAGCACGCCCGGGGCGGTGCGGTGATTGGTCCCGAAGGGGACGACCACCGCCGCCCCGGTGCCCGGGGCGGCGAAGCGGCACGGGAAGTCGGCGACGGCCCTCGGATCGGCCCCGCGGAAGGCGAAGACGCGGGTGGCGGGATCGGCGGCGGCGATCACCGGGACGCCGAGCCCGTGCACCTGCGCGAGGAGCCCGATCTGGGAGCGGTCGAGCTCGGCGAACTCGTCGACGTGGACGCCCCGCAGGCGCGCGGCGACGTCGGCGGCGACCTGCTCGTCGAGCAGCAGGAGCCGCGTACGGTGGACGAGCTCGGCGTAGTCCCAGACGCCCTGCCCGTCGAGGACGTCGAGATAGCGCTCGAAGAACCGGCCGAGCCCGACCCACTGCGGCCGACCGGTGCGCTCGCCCATCGCGATGAGGTCGTCGGGGTCGAGGCCGTGCTGACGGGCGCGGGCGATGCCGGTGCGGACCTCCTGCGTGAAGGCGCGCGTGCGCACGGCCGGGCGGACCTCGGCGGGCCACAACCACTCGCCCTCGCCCTCGAGGAGCTCGCGCACCTGCATCTGCTGCTCGGGGCCGGTGAGGACGCGCGGGATCCCGCCGTCGCCGCCGCGGGGTCCGTAGGCCGACTGGAGGGCGAGGCACCAGCCCGGCACGGTCGTCATGGCCGGGGCCCGCTGGGTGCGCCCGAGCCGGGCGATGATCTCGGCGCGCAGCCGGTGCGCCGCGGGCCGCGACCATGTGAGCACGACGAGCCCGTCGAGACCGGCGCCGGCCTCCGCTGCCGCGACGACGGACCGCACGAGCGCGGTGCTCTTGCCGGTGCCCGGGCCGCCCACCGCCAAGACGGCGGCGCGCGGCTGCGCGGCGGCCTCGAGGAAGGCCCGCTGGCACCGGTCCATCTGCTGCTGCGGCATGGACACAATGCAAGCACCGGCCACCGACATTTCCGCTCCGTGACCCGCTCGCGGGCCCTGCGGATGCCGGCATCGCCGCGGCGCCGACGAGCCCGTGGAGCACCGCGCCTTCCCCCCGGACCCGAATGTGTGGAAGGATGGAGGAACTGTTCGAGCCGGAACCACTTCGGCTGATCTCATTGGAAACGGTGTGTGACACGAGCAGCGGACCGTCAGACAGAGGTCCGAGAGCAAACGACAGGGAGTTCACATGACCACCGGAACTGTGAAGTGGTTCAACGCTGAGAAGGGTTACGGCTTCATCGCCGTCGACGGTTCGAGCGATGACGTCTTCGTCCACTACTCGGTCATCGAGACCAGCGGCTTCCGCTCGCTCGATGAGGGGCAGAAGGTCGAGTTCGACGTCACCCAGGGCCCCAAGGGCCAGCAGGCAGAACACGTCAAGCCGCTCAGCTGAGCACCACTCCTCGGATCCAGGAGGCCTTGCCCGACACCGCGGTGGGGCCTCCTGTCGTGCTCGTGGCGGGCCGCTCCGGGTCTCGCATAGGATGCTGGGGTCCACCTGAGCAGAGCCGCCGGTCCCGCGTCCCCACCGACGCGGTGCGGTGCCCCCGCCGGGCGCTGCGGGTGATGAACTGGAGTGCACACAGGCCGATCGGGGAGACCGGATGACCACAGAACCACGAGCCACGGGGCGCGATGATCTGCGCCGTGGCCCCGTGGCATGGGCGGGCGGCGCGTCGAACGTCGGCGCGAAGAGGTCCCCCAACCAGGACGCGCTGGCCATCGCGGCGACCAACACCGCCGCCCGCCACAGCGCGATCGCGGCCGTCTCCGACGGCGTCTCCACCTCGGCCCACTCCGAGCTGGCCAGCCAGATCGCCGTCGACGCGGCGACCGACTCCCTCATCGACGCGCTCACGCGCCATCCGGGCGTCAACGACCCCGACGACCTGTGCCTGACCATGCGCATGGCCTTCCTCACGGCGCAGGACGAGATCGTCGCCCGAGCCGGCGGGGACCCCGACGGCTACGCCTGCACCCTCGTCCTCGCGCTCTTCCACCGCGGACTGGTGATCGTCGCCAGCATCGGCGACTCGCGCGCCTACTGGTTCGGCGACGACGGCACCAACATGGTTCTCACCACCGACGACTCGATGGCCCAGCTGAGCATCGCGCTCGGCACGCCGCGCGAGGTCGCCGAGGCGAGCGCCCAGGCGCACGCCATCACCAAGTGGCTCGGCCCCAGCGCCCCGGGCCTCGACTCCACCGTCTCGGCCTTCCGCGTCGCCTGGCCGGGATGGCTCATGGTCTGCACCGACGGCCTGTGGAACTACGCCTCCGCCGCCGACGAGCTCCGCGGCGTCTTCGACCACCTGCCCGTCGAGGCGGACGCCAGCGCCGAGAGGCTGTCCGGCGCGCTCGTCGACTGGGCCAATGAGCAGGGCGGCCACGACAACATCAGCGTCGGCCTCATCCGCATCGACGAGGAGGACCTTCCCGCCGCCGGAGGCCGGGCGGCGTCCGCTCCCCCGCAGGGGCCCTCCGAGCCGCCGAGCCGCGCGCCCGCCGCCGGCCCGACCCGCCGGGCCGCCGATGACGGGGCTCGTGGTGGCGCCGACGACGGGACGACGGGGACGCGAAGACCCGCCGCCTCCCCTCCCCAGCCCGAGCTGCCCCTCTGAACGCTCCCCCGCCCCGGAGACGACATCCGCGAGGGGCGTCGCGCGCCCGGCACCGTGCGCTCCCCCGCCCCGGGAGCGACAGCGAGGCGCATGGCGGAGGCTCGCGGGATCGACGACGGTTCGGGAGCCCGGCCGGCACGGCGAGCGCAGGCCCCGCCCGGGCCGCCGGGTACGGTGGGTGCCGTGGATATCAAGATCGGCATCGAGAACGTCACCCGCGAGCTGTCCATCGAGACCGACCAGTCTCGCGAGGACATCACGGCGGCCCTCGGCACGGCGCTGGCGAGCGAGAACGGTCTGCTCACCATCGTCGATCCCAAGGGGCGTCAGGTCATCGTTCCCGCGGCGCGCATCGCCTACGTCGAGTTCGGCCAGGAGCACGCCCGCCAGGTCGGCTTCGGCGCGGTCTGAGGGCTCCGGCCGCTCCCCGCCGGCCCCGGAGCCCCTCGTCGCCAGCGTTCCGGCGCCCCGACAGGCGGCCGCCCCTCTCGGCCGTACGGCACGGGAGGACGGGGCGGATCATCATGGGCAGGCCCGGCTGCGGAGCAACGATGCCGGCCGCACGGGGGCTCGTGGTGATCTGGGCGCCGGCGCTCAGCCGCCGAGCCCCAGGCGCGCCAGCCGCTTGCCGTGCTCGGCCATGAGGTGCTCGAGGAGCTCGCTCACGACGCCCAGCTCGTCACCGGCCGATTCGACGGCGTGCCCCTCGCCCGCCCGGGCGGCGGCCGCGCGGGCGACGAGGGAGGTGAGCTCCACCTCCCGGGCGACGAGGCGCTGGATCTGGCCGACGGCCTCGGCCGCGAACCGGCGCCCGTACAGGGCCAGGGCGCCGGCCCCGGCGGGATCGGCGTCGAGGGCGTCGGCGAGGGCGCGCCCGGCGAAGTCGCTGATGCGCCACGCGGTGGGGCCCGGCTGGACGAGGGCGAGGAGCTGCTCGTCGAGGCCGTCGTGGATGGCCGTGACGAAGTCCGCGCGCAGCCCGTTGACGAGGAGGGCGCGCAGCACGCTGGACGCCCAGTCGCCCGCCCGGGTGGCCCCGGCGAAGGCGTCGAGGGCCTCCCGGTAGGGCCCGAGGACCTCGGGGACGACCAGCTCCTGCGCGGTGAGCTGGGCGCCGATGCGCTCGAAACGGCCCAGCTGGTCGGCCGCGAGCGTCGCCACGTCGATGCGCTGGGACAGGCTCGGGGCCATGGGCGCCGACGCCGTGAGCATCTCGAAGTCGACGAGGTCGGCCTGCGCCGTGAGGCCGAGGAGCTGGGCGCCGCCCTCGGGAAGGTCGATGGGGGCCGGTGCGCGGCCCTCGCCGGGGCGGGGCTCCGCTGCACTCCGCTGGGTGTCTGAGGTGGGACTCACGGGGTCCAGACTAGCGGCACCGGCCCCGCGCGGGATGCTCTGGGCCGGTGCCACCGGGTAGACTCGTTGTGGCGCACACCCGTGCGCCTCCTGCACGATGCGTCCCGGCGGCGCCGATCCTCCACATCGGGCACGCCCGGGCCCGCGGCGGAACCGCTCGGTCCCGCGCGACGCGCTCGCGGCCGTTCCGGCTCCGCGCGACGCGCTCGCGGTCGGCCCCGATCCTGCCCGACGCGCCCGCGCAGGCCACCGACAGCGTGTCCTCCGTCGACGCGGAGGCGGAGAACCGAGTACATGACCCTTCCCAGCACTGATCCCACCGACACCGACGGCGCGGACGCGCAGCAGCGGACCACCTTCGCCGATCTGGGCGTCGCCCCCGCGATCGTCGACGCCCTCCTCGACGAGGGCATCGAGCACCCCTTCCCCATCCAGGAGATGGCGATCCCGATCGCCCTGGGCGGTGCCGACATGATCGGCCAGGCCCGCACCGGCACCGGCAAGACCCTCGCCTTCGGCATCCCGATCCTCCAGCACGTCGTCCTGCCGGGCGACGAGGGCTTCGACGAGCTGCCCGCCTACGGCAGGCCGCAGGCCCTCGTCATGACGCCGACCAGGGAGCTCGCCATGCAGGTCGGCGACGACCTGGCCACGGCGGCGCGCGGGCGCGGCGCACGCGTCGTCACCATCTACGGCGGCGTCGGCTACGACGACCAGCTCGACGCCCTGGCCCGCGGCGTCGACGTCGTCGTCGGCACCCCGGGCCGCCTGCTCGACCTCGTGCACCGCCGCGACCTCGACCTGTCGCATGTGAGCATCGCCGTCCTCGACGAGGCCGACGAGATGCTCGACCTGGGCTTCCTGCCCGACGTGGAGGCCCTGCTCGACCGCGCCCCGGCGAGCCGCCAGACGCTCATGTTCAGCGCCACCATGCCGGCCGTCATCATGTCGCTGGCGCGCAGCCGCCTCGACCAGCCGGTGCACATCCGCGCCGAGAGCCAGAACGCGCAGATGACCGTCCCGCAGACGACCCAGTTCGTCTACCAGGCCCACGAGCTCGACAAGCCCGAGATCATCGCGAAGGTCCTCCAGGCCGAGGGCATGCGCAAGATGATGGTCTTCACCCGCACCAAGCGCTCCGCCCAGCGCCTGTGCGACGACCTGCGCGAGCGCGGCTTCGAGGCGGCCGGCCTCCACGGCGACCTGAACCAGGCCCAGCGCGAGAAGACGATGAAGCGCTTCCGCGAGAACAGGATCGCCGTCCTCGTGTGCACGGACGTCGCGGCGCGCGGCATCGACGTCGACGACGTCACCCATGTCGTCAACTACGAGGTGCCCGACAGCCCGGAGCAGTACGTGCACCGCATCGGCCGCACCGGCCGCGCCGGGCACGAGGGCATCGCCGTGACGCTCGTCGACTGGCAGGACGTCACCCGCTGGAAGGTCATCAACAAGGCCCTCGACCTCGACTTCCACGAGCCGGTCGAGACCTACTCGACCAGCCCGAACCTCTTCGAGGACCTCGACATCCCGGCCGGCGTCAAGGGCCGACTGCCCGGCGCCGCCTCGCGCGCCGAGATCGAGCGCAGGCACCGCGCCGAGCGCGACGCCGAGGACGAGCGCCGCGGCGGCCGGGGCGGTCACGACGGCAAGCGCCACGGCAAGCACGACGACAAGCACCGCGGCAGGCACGACGGCAGGCGCCGCGAGAAGGACGGCGAGCGGTCCAAGGGCAGGGGCCGCTCCGAGCACCCGCACCGCAAGCGCCGCCGCACCCGCAACGGCCGCCCCGTCGAGCGGGCGGGCAAGGGCGACGGCCCGAGGGGCGACGAGGACTGACGCCCCGTCCCGGGATCGGCACGAGGGCGGGGCGACGGCCATGTGCGCGCGACGGCTGGTCCGGGCCCCGTAGGCACGGGCCGGAGGCATGCCGGCGCCCCGTCGAGCATGTCGAGGACGTCCGGGCCTCGTGGCCGGAGCGTGCCCCGCGCCTCGCACCGGCAGTCCCCGCAGGCTCCGCAGCCGCGTGCGAGGACGCCGATGGCGGTCCGCGGGGTGCGCGCCGGGCGACGGGCCCGTCAGTAGTTCATCCGCATCGCGGTGCGCACGTCGTCGAGCGTGGCCTCGGCCACCTCGTTGGCGCGCTCGTTGCCGGCGTGCAGCACCTCGCGCAGGTGACCGGGGTCGGCCATCAGCTCGGCGCGCCGGGCGCGGATCGGCGCGAAGTAGTCGTTGAGGGCCTCGGTGCAGGCCTTCTTCAGGCCGCCACCGCCGCCGTCGCCGATGCGCTCGGCCACGGCCTGCGGGCTCTGCCCGCTGACCAACGAGGTGAGCAGCACGAGGTTGGAGACCTCGGGACGGTTCTGCGGGTCGTAGGTGATGCGGCGGTCCGAGTCGGTCTTGGCCCTCTTGATGAGCCGGGCCGTCTCGTCGGCGCTCATGCCGATCTCGATGGTGTTGCGACGCGACTTGCTCATCTTCTCCCCGTCGAGGCCCAGGATGGCCGGCGAGGGGCTGAGCAGGGCGTCGGCCTGCGGGAAGACGGGGGTCTCGGGCACGGCGCGGCCGTAGCGCTCGTCGAAACGGCGGGCTATGAGGCGCGTCACCTCGATGTGCGGCAGCTGGTCCTTGCCGACCGGCACGAGGTTGGCCTTGCAGAACAGGATGTCGGCGGCCTGGTGGACGGGGAAGGTGAGCATGAGCCCGCTCATCGCCCGGCCCCCCGAGTGCTCCAGCTCGTCCTTGACGGTGGGATTGCGGTGCAGCTCGGGCTCGGTGACGAGGCTGAGGAAGGGCAGCAGCAGCTGGTTGAGGGCCGGGACGGCCGAGTGGGTGAAGATCGTCGTCCGCGACGGGTCGATGCCACTGGCCAGGTAGTCGGCGATGCCGCTGAAGACGTTCTCCTGGATGTCGCCGACGCCGTCGCGGTCGTAGATCACCTGGTAGTCGGCGATGACGAGCATCGCGGGGACGCCGGCGTCCTGCAGGCGCACCCGGTTGGCGATGGACCCGAAGTAGTGGCCGATGTGCAGCTTGCCGGTGGGACGGTCCCCGGTCAGCAGGCGGTAGCGCTGCGGGTTCTTCGGGAGGTCCGCCTCGATCGCGTCGCTGCGCAACTGGCTGGCGCGCAGCGAGCCGTCGGGCATCGACGCGGCGGGCTCGCCCGCCGCACTCATGGTCGCTTCCGGCATGTTGTCCTTTCCCGGGGCCCGGACGGCCGCCGAGCATGACGAAGAGCCGCCTCGGGCGACCACTGTTGCGTGAAGGAGGGGGTACGGGATGGCCGCGTCAGCGGCGCCACCAGCACCGGGCGGCCGGCGCCCGGACCGCTGAGCGGCACCGGGCCGTCGGTGCCGGCAGGCTCGGGCTCATCCGCATGGCCGCAGTCTACCCGCCCGCCGCCCCGGCGTCCGGCACCGACCGGCGGGCGGCCCACCGGTCAGATCCGGTTGAGGATCGGCTCGACGGTGCCCAGGCTGCCTCCGCGGGCGGTGATGCGCGCGGCGATCTCGTGCAGCGCCGACGGCCGGCTCGTCTCGCAGCCGATGTCGTGCCCGGTCTTGCCCGTGCCGTGGTAGTCCGACGAGCCGGTGCGGATGAGGCCCAGCCGCCCGCCCAGGTCGAAGAGCATGCGGCGGGTCTCCTGGCCATGGTCGGGGTGGTCGACCTCGATGCCGTCGAGGCCGTGCTCGTGCACGAGCCGGGAGACGGCCTCGGGAGTCATCGCGTCGGCGGCCCCGCGGATCCACGGGTGCGCCAGGACCGCAACGCCGTGGGCCTCGTGGACGAGGTCGATCGCGTGGCCCAGCTCGAGCGTCTCGCGCTCGACGTAGGCGGGGCCGCCGTTGTACAGGTACTTCGCGAAGGCCTCGTCCCGATCGGCGACGCAGCCCTTGGCGACGAGCGCGTCGGCGATGTGCGGACGCCCGATGGTGGTGGCCGAACCGGCCTGCTCGAAGACCTCCGACTCGGTCAGGTGCATGCCGAGGGCGTCCAGTTTCGTCAGCATGTCGTCGACGCGCATGGCCCGTGAGACGCGCATGCGCGACAGCTCCTGGCGCAGCGGCTCGACCCACGGGTCGCAGCCGTAGCCGAGCAGGTGGATCTGGGCGTCCCCGCTGTGGGTGCTGATCTCGATGCCGGGCAGCACCGCGACGCCGAACCGGCGGCCGGCCTCCTCCGCCTCGGGCAGACCGTCGAAGCAGTCGTGATCGCACAGGGCCACGACGGCGACCCCGTTGTGCTGGGCCCTGCGCACCAGCATCGTCGGGCTGTCCGTGCCGTCGGAGACGTTGGAGTGGGTGTGCAGATCGATTCGCATGCCCTCATTCTGCCCCGATCGCGCCCCTCCCCCTCATCATGACCGCTCGCGGCGCCCGGCACAATGGACGACATGGATTTGAATGTTCGTCACGAGTACGCGGCCTCACCAGACGCCGTGCACACGATGCTCACCTCCCCCGACTACCTCTCCGATCTCGGGCAGGCCCATGACACCGCCATCACCGTCGAGAACGAGGGCGACGTCAGTTCGCTGACCGTCCAGGCCAAGGCCCCCGACCAGGTCAGGTCCATGGTGGGCGAGACCCTCAGCGTCGACGCCCGCGTCCTGTGGGAGCGCGACGGCGAGGGCTGGAGGGGCGTCGTCGAGGTCGCCAAGCTCAAGCTCCCGGCCAAGGTCTCCGCGCGGGCGGGCCTGCAACCCGGAGGCCCCGGCACCGTCGTCGAGTACGACATGGCCTTCTCGGTGACGGTCCCCCTGCTCGGCAAGAAGATCGAGAAGCTGGCCGAGCCGCGCCTGCGCAGGGCGCTCGACGCCCAGAAGCGCAGCGGCGACGCCTGGCTCGCCGAGCACAAGGACTGAGACCGGCCGCCGGACGAAGGAACCGTACGGGCAAGAGACCGTACGGAGAACGGTGCCGCAGGACCCTCGGGTCCTGCGGCACCGCGTCGTCCCGGTCGTCCTCGTCCCCCGGCGGGGCCGGCCCCGGCTCAGCGCCCCTGGTGCCCGGGGTGCCGGTCGAGCCAGCCGGCGAGCTCGCCGATGTCGTGCCACAGCAGCGGTTCGCCGAGCAGCTCCTGCACGGCGTCCCGTCCCCAGGCCCCGTCGACGTCCAGGCCGGCCGCGGCCCGCGCCGCGGCGGTGACGTCGACACGGTCGTCGTCGGTGAAGAACGCCTCGACCTGGCGGGGCGCGAGCCGCTCGAGCGAGGCGGCGCCGTTGGCCGCCTCGGCTGCCCCGAGCGGTCCGCCGAGGAGCGTGTCCGGGAGTCGGGCCGACAGGACGATCCGGCGCCCGCCGGACGACAGCGCCGCCACGGACGCCACCTGCAGGGCCGCGAGCTCGGCCTCCTCACTGCCCGGCTCGACGCCGAAGGTGCGGCACAGGGCCCGGTTCGCGATGAAGACGGGCAGCGGGCCCTGCAGCGGCCGGTGCTCGACCGCCAGCAGACGAGCCCAGGACCCGTCGACGGGCACGAGCACGACTCGGCGCTGATCACCCATCGTCGCCTCCTCGCTCCCGAAGTTTTCCACAATCGACGACGAGACGCTGGCGCAACGCCCCGCTCATCGGGCAGGCTTGACCCATGGCTGTTCCCACCCCGACGGCCGATGACCGCTGCACTGCTCGGCGCCCCGACGGCGCCGTGGATCCCGACGACGTCGTCCTGTCCATCAGTGAGCCCTCCTCGCGCCCTGTCACGGACCCGCGCACGGATCCCGCCGCCGAGGCGGCGTCCCGATTCGCCCTGGCTCTCGCCGAGGTCCTCGCCGGCCGGCGCCCCGCCTCCCAGCTGATGCCCCTGAGCTGCCCGAGCAGCATCGCCGAGCTCATCCGGGTCCAGGCCGAGTGGCCCTTCACCGGCGCCCGCCTCCATTCTCTGCACATCGGCACTTCCGCATCGGCCGGCTCCTGCGAGGTCGTCGCCTGCTACCGGTGGCGTCCCGGCGGCGGGGCCGGCGTCCGGCTGGTGTGCACGGCCTTCCGCATGACCCGCATCGACGACTCGTGGTCCTGCCGCGAGCTGACGATCGGTGTGCCCAACCTCGGCCGCTGAGACCGCGCAGCGGGCCCGCGGTCCGCCGCACTCAGCGCGCGTTCGGGTTCCTGCCGTGGCAGTGCTTGAACTTCTTGCCCGAGCCGCAGGGGCACGGCTGGTTGCGGCCGACCCCGGCGTAGGGGTCGGACCCGTCGCCGTCGTCGTCGCGGCGCTGCTCGACGTCCCCGTCCTCGCTCGGCGCGGAGTAGGTCATCCTGCTCGGACGCTGGTCCTCGAGGCCCTTGATGAGGGCGCGCGGCCTCGGACGCTCCTCGTCCTCGTCCGTCTCGTCGTCGTGCGACAGGAGCGACGAGGCGTCGACGACGTTCCCGTCGCCGTCGCGGCGCTCGCCGACGACCGGGGAGTCCTGCTTCTCGACCTCGATGTTGAACAGATAGCCGACGACCTCCTCGGCGAAGGCCTCGCGCATCGCGTCGAACATGTCGGCGCCCTCGCGCTTGTACTCGACGAGCGGGTCGCGCTGGGCCATGGCGCGCAGGCCGATGCCCTCGCGCAGGTAGTCCATCTCGTACAGGTGGTCGCGCCACTTGCGGTCGAGGACGGTCAGCCAGACCTGGCGCTCGAGCTCGCGCATGACGTCTTCGCCGAGGTTCTCCTCGCGGGTGTCGTAGGCCTTCTGGGCGTCCTCCTTGAAGTCGTCGATGAGCTCGGAGGCCTCCTCGACCTCGTCGTAGTCCGCCGGGTCGAGGCTGACCGGGTAGAGCTGCCTCATGTCGTTCCACAGCGCGTCGAGGTCCCACTCGTCGGCGAAGCCCTGGGTGTGGAGCCTGACGGTTGCGGTGACGACGCGGTCGACGGTCGAGCGCAGCATGCCCTCGACGTCCGCGCCCTCGAGCACCGTGCGACGGTCGCCGTAGATGACGTGGCGCTGACGGTTCATGACGTCGTCGTACTTGAGGACGTTCTTGCGCATCTCGAAGTTCTGCCCCTCGAGCTGCTTCTGGGCGCTCTCGATCGACCTGGTCAGCATGCGCATCTCGATGGGCTGGTCCTCGGGCAGGCTCATCGAGGTCATGACCCGCTCGACCGTGTCGGCCTTGAACAGGCGCAGCAGGTCGTCCTCGAGGGAGAGGTAGAAGCGGCTCTCCCCCGGGTCGCCCTGGCGGCCGGAGCGACCGCGCAACTGGTTGTCGATGCGTCGGGACTCGTGGCGCTCGGAGCCGATGACGTACAGGCCGCCGGCCTCGATGACCTCCTCGTGCTCGTCGGCCACCTGCTCGTCGAAGCGCTCGCGGGCCTTGTTCCACTCGACCTCGTAGGTGTCGGGGTCCGAGACGGGGTCGATGCCCTTCGTGCGCAGTTCCTGGTCGGCCATGAACTCGGGGTTGCCGCCGAGCATGATGTCGGTGCCGCGGCCGGCCATGTTCGTGGCGACGGTCACGGCGCCCTTGCGGCCCGCCTGGGCGACGACCACGGCCTCGCGCGCGTGCTGCTTGGCGTTGAGCACCTGGTGGGGGACGCCGGCCTCGCGCAGGCGCCGGGACAGCTCCTCGGACTTGACGACCGAGGCGGTGCCGATGAGGACCGGCTGGCCCTCCTCGTGGCGCTCCACGACATCCTCGATGACGGCGTCGAACTTGGCCTTCTCGGTGCGGTAGATCAGGTCGGACTGGTCGGTGCGGATCATCGGCTTGTTCGTCGGGATGACGAGGACGCCCAGGCCGTAGATCTTCTGGAACTCGTCCTCCTCGGTCTTGGCCGTGCCGGTCATGCCCGAGAGCTTGTCGTACATGCGGAAGTAGTTCTGCAGGGTGATCGTGGCGAGCGTCTGGTACTCGTCCTTGATCTCGACGCCCTCCTTGGCCTCGAGCGCCTGATGCAGGCCCTCGTTGTAGCGGCGGCCCTCGAGGACCCGGCCGGTGTGCTCGTCGACGATGAGCACCTGGCCCTTGATGACGACGTAGTCGCGGTCGCGCTTGAAGAGCTCCTTGGCGCGGATGGCGTTGTTGAGGTAGCCGATGAGCGGGGTGTTGACCGACTCGTAGAGGTTCTCGATGCCCAGGTCGTCCTCGGTCATCGTGATGCCGTGGGCCAGGACCGAGACGGTGCGCTTCTTCTCGTCGACCTCGTAGTCGACGTCGGGCCGGAGACGACGGGCCAGGCGCGCGAACTCGGGGTACCAGCGCTTGTTCTCGGCGGCCGGGCCGGAGATGATGAGCGGCGTGCGGGCCTCGTCGATGAGAATCGAGTCGACCTCGTCGACGATGGCGAAGTGGTGCTCCCGCTGGACGCAGTCGGACAGCTTGAGCGCCATGTTGTCGCGCAGGTAGTCGAAGCCGAACTCGTTGTTGGTGCCGTAGGTGATGTCGGCGCCGTAGGCCTTGCGGCGCTCGGCCGGCCTCAGGCTCGACAGGATGACACCGGTGCTCAGGCCGAGGAAGTGGTGCACACGACCCATCTGCTCGGACTGGGACCGGGCGAGGTAGTCGTTGACGGTGACGACGTGGACGCCCTTGCCCTCGAGGGCGTTGAGATAGCTCGGGGCCAGGGCGACGATCGTCTTGCCCTCGCCGGTCTTCATCTCGGCGATGTTGGCCTGGTGCAGCGCCGCGCCGCCCATGACCTGGACGTCGAAGGGACGCTTGCCGAGCACGCGGTTCGTCGCCTCTCGGACCGTGGCGAAGGCCTCGGGCAGAAGGCTGTCGAGGGACTCGCCGTTGTCGAGGCGCTGCCGGAAGTCGGCCGTCTGACCGCGCAGCTCCTCGTCGTCCATGGCGAGGTAGTCCTCCTCGATGCTGTTCACCTGGTCGGCGATGCGCGCCAGCCGCTTGAGGGTTCGGCCTTCACCGGCGTGGAGGAGGCGGTCCATGAAGCTCACGAGTCGGTTTCCTATCGTCCGTGCGTGTCGTCCGTGGGGCTGCGTGCGCGCACCCATTCCTGCTCATCCTATGCGCGTCCGGTCCGGGACCCGAGGGATCGCCGGCGCGCGGCTCGATCGGTGCGCCGACAGGGCGCCGGCCCGGCCCCTTGAAGGGCCGGGCCGGCGCGGCGGCCCGCGTCCGACGCTCGGCGGACGCGGAGCCGGTCACGTCACCTCGAGGTGGATGACGCCGTAGTTGTACGCCTTGCGGCGGTAGACCACGCTCGGCTGGCCGGTGGCGGCGTCCTGGAAGAGGAAGAAGTCGTGACCGACGAGCTCCATCTCGTCGAGGGCCTGGGCGAGCGTCAGGGGCGACGTCGCAAAGGTCTTCTCACGGACGACGAGCGGGCCGTCGCCCTGGACGGTCAGGCCGGCCACCTGACGGACCTCGGGCTCGGGCTCTGCGGCGGGGGCGGCGGGCCGCTCAACGGCGGGCAGGTCCTGGACACGCAGGCCGCGACGGTTCTTGCGGCGGTCCGCGGCGCGACGCAACTGGGAGCGCAACCTGTCGAGTGCCTTGTCGAAGGCCAGCATCTTGTCCTCGGCGCTGCCGCTCGCCCGGACGACCGGGCCCTTGGCACGCAGCGTGATCTCGCAGCGGACGGCGGAGGACGGGTCGCCCTTCGCGTCCTGCGCGGTGAACTCGACCTCGGTGCGGATCACGCGATCGCGCAGCTTGGAGATCGACTCCTCGAGTTTGCGGGCGACCACGTCGCGTGTGTCGTCATTGATGCTGCAGCGACGTCCGGTGACGATGACATCCATGTCAGTACCCTTTCGGTTGCGGACTCCATCCCGCCCGTCCGGGACGGCGGCGCACCAGGGAGTGCTGCGCCCGTGACCCGGGGACGGCGATGGCACGGAGGCCCGCGATCCGCGACCGGAAGCCGCTCGTCACTGCCCGCCGTGCCATGCCCCAAAGCTACTCACTTTCCCGGTGGAGCGGGTGCGGACGGGCTGTGTTTGCCCTATTTCCGTCCACCCCCGTTTCCGGCTGGCCCGCAAGGAGGTTTGCGCCGCGGTCGCGCAGCCGAGCACGTCCGCGCCGGCCCGGCGCAGCACCCGCACCGCCTCGGCCATGGTGGCGCCTGTCGTGACCACGTCGTCGAGCACCACGACGGCCGCACCCGGCGGAAGGGCCCTGCGCGCCCCGCGACGACCCAGCGTCATGGTCCCCGTCTGCGCCGACCTTCGCCGTCCGGAGTCGAGCCCGACCTGGTCGGGTGCCGATCGGCTGCGCACGAGCACCGGCCGGTACCGCATCCCGGTCCAGCGCGCCACGGCCCTGGCCAGCGAGGCCGTGTGGTCGATCCCCCGTTCACGGGCCCGCCCCGGGTCCGCGGGAACCGGGACGAGGAGCACCTCCTCGGGCTGGCGCCCCGAGGCGCCGACGGCGGCCAGGGCCGCCCGCGCGGCCAGCTCCGTCAGCGGCCGGCGCAGCGTCCAGGCCCCTCTGTCCTTGTAGGCGATGACGAGACGCCCCGCCACGGGCCGGTAGGGGGCACCCGACCAGACCGGCGGGGCGCCCGGGCCGGGACCCGGGGGCGGGGCGCGCCGCACGAGTGGTCCGGCCTCGAGCTCGGCGCGGCAACGGCGGCACAGCACGACTCCGGGCCGCCCGCACGCCGCGCACCGGGAGCCGAGCAGCAGGTCCAGACCGGCGTCGGCCAGCTCCATCATCCATTCCGTCATCCATTCGGCCCTCATGCCCCGATGGTGCGCGGCACGGGGCCGCCTCGATCCGATGCGCACGGATGCGCGCAGGACGAGTGCGCGTCGTCCACGCGTCAAGCCTCGGCGGGCCGCGCCCGGCGCCTAGTTCAGTTCGGGCGTGGCCGTGTAGGCGCTCAGCAGGGCGGCCTGCCCGCCGAGGCGCCGCAGCACCTTGCGCCACAGGTCTCCGGCATCGGCGCCGAAGATCTCCTCCTCGCGGGGGGTCGTGCGCACCCAGGCGCCGTGGCGCATCTCCTCGGCGAGCTGTCCGGGGTCCCAGCCGCAGTAGCCGGCGAAGACGCGCACGTCCGAGAAGGCGCCGGCGGTCAGCTCGACGGGCGTGTCGAGGTGGAGCACGCCGATGTCCCCGATGATCCGGCGCCAGCCGAGCGGGTCCTCGCCGGGGTCGAGCACCTTGGCCAGGCAGATGGCCCCGTTGGGCAGCACGGGGCCCCCCGCGAAGAGCACCTGCGGCGGGTTGAGCTGGGGCTCCCAGTCGGGCAGCACCTGCGAGACGGGCAGCGCGGACGGCTTGTTGAGCGCGACGCCGAGGGCGCCGTCCTCGTCGGATTCGAGCATGAGGATGACCGACTGGTCGAAGAAACCGGCACCGCTCGGCTGGGTGCTCACCAGGAGCTCTCCCCCGCTGACGCGCTGCTGACTGGTCACACGTCCAGTGTGGCACGACGCGCGGGCCGGCCTCCGGAGCCGGAGCCCGCGGCGCCGGTCCTCGAGGAGAATCGGCGGGCAGGCCGTCCGGTCCCGAAAGGCACGACCGTGCCGACCCGCCGCGTCCGGAGTCGTGCCGCTCGAACCCGTCGGAGGCGGACACGTGCCCGCCGTTCGACGCGTGACACGGAACCCTCACGCCCCACCCGATCGCTCAGCGACCGCGCCGTCTCGTTCTCCTGCGGTACCCGCGCCGCAGTAACGTCTCGTGGCACCCCGCCTCCGATGACGCGGTCGGCGACCTCCGGGTAAGAAGTGGCCGGCACGATAACCGGGATTCGTCACGTAGCGACGTCGGTTGCTGCGGAAGGTGAGAGGCTTCGCGTCCCACCGGCCGAAAGCCTCCACCCAGCCGCAAGAGCCTCCACCTCCCACAGATGCACCACTCGCATCTCGTTGGCGTCACGAATGTGGGTGAATCCGCCACCTCCCCCGGAGGCAGAGGGCGAATCGGGACACGGCTGAGACACGGTCTTCGTTGTCTCTCAACCCTCGGGGCCACTGGCTGAAGAGGTCACTCAGCGTTCTCCCGCACACGATCGGTCGGCGTCGAAGACCGTTCTGACTGCCCAGCAGCGCAGTCGTCCGCACTCGCCAGGCATGCGAGGCGGCGTGCGGCAATGACCCGGCCCTCGGCGTCACGGACAAGATCGTCGGGCCACACGAGGTCCGTCCTGTGCGGAAAATGCTCGGCCACCACGCGGCTCGTGAGGTACAGGGTGTGGGGCCGCGGCTCCGGCAGGGGCGGGTCCACGCCCTGCCAGGTCGCCCCGACGGCGAGCGGCAGCCCGACCGAGGCGCGCGGGCCGTCGGGGCGGGCCGGGTCGGCGACGGTGAGCGTCTCCCACTGCGGCTCGGACAGCACCAAGTGGGGGACGGTGCCGGACGCGGGGAACCGGACCGGTGGCGTGCCGTCACCAGGGTCGATGACGACGTCGTGCGGAGTGAGGTTGACCAGAACCGTGGCCGGTACCCGCAAGGCGGCATGATCCCCTGCTCGTGGCTCCCGGGCGCGGGCCCGGGACTCGAGATCAGCCATGAGGCGGTCAACGTCGTCCTTCCACGTCGACTGCGCCGGCTCAACGCCGAGGGCGCAGGCCGCTTCCTCGAGCTTCGTGCATGTCAGCCGCAGCATGTCCGGATAGGTCGGTTCCACGACCTCCTTGGAGCTGGAATCCGTCTGAATTCCCCTGCCCTCCAGATCCTTGAGAACCTCCCGCAGCGCGGGCTTGACGAGACCGTCTGCGTGCGTGACGACCAAGTGGTTCCGGACTCTGTAGAGGACCTCGAGCAGGTCGCGATGAGGGCCCTTGTCCCTCGTCTCCTTCTCACCGCGGTCCTTCGGGCAGGGCCGACCGAGGTCGATTCCGCCGCTCGCAGGCCCGAGGTTGTTGTTCCTGATGAGGAGCTTCCTCCCACTCGTCTTGAAGTTCAGCGCCTCGGCGACGACGACCGCCAAACGCATCCTCGTCAGTTCGGGGGCCTTCTCCCACAGGTCGGCGACCGTCTTGAGGAGGTCGATGAGGACGCCGACCCCGCGGTCCGGGTCCTCCTCGTCGTTCGCGACTTCAAGAAGCCTCTGACGCAGCGCGCTGCACTTGTCCGCCAACTCGTCCATGTCCCCGTCGCCGGCCGCGAGAACACGGGTCGCGCTGAGGAGGTTGAGACTCCTCAGGCTGTGGAGGGCAGCCTCACGCAGGGCGTGCTCGGCGTCGTTGTGCAATGCGAGCCGGTGGAGCTGGGGGACGGACCTCTTTCGGGCACCCTCATTCCTCTCATCGACGAAGGTCTGGAGGAAGAGCGGGGCGGCGTGCCCCGCGCACCACGCCTGGGCCGCCTGGAGCGCGCCGAGCACCGCCGCCTTCTGGCCGGTGCCGACGATGACGACGGCCGCAGGGCGCTTCGCCCCGAGCGCAAGAGCGATCTGGGCTTTGACGGTCCGCATGATCGAGGGTGTCGCGACGTACTCGCTCTCATCGTCTCCCCCGTAGTCGCACAGGTCGACGAGGACGGGAGTATGCTGTCTCTCCCATCCCGCGTCCACTCGGGCGGTGAAGGATGCTGCGGCTTCGTCGAGGGCCGTCTTCTTGGAACGAGGGTTGGAGGAGTGCAGGAGGAGGAACTCGGCCGTGAGAGCCCCCGCGCCGTCGAGCATGGCGCCGGGGACCGCTCGGCGGATCTCCTTGTCCGGTTCCCCGCTGAGGACCCGCTCGGTGACGTGCATGCCGCGCGGTGCGCCGACACCGCACGGAACGATGAAGAGCACTGCTCCTCGGCCGGGTCGCGCAAGCCAGTCCGGAAGACGAGGAGCGATCTCATCGAGGGCGAGCACCTTCGTCACCTCTGAGGCCGACGGCGCGGCGAGGTCGTGGACCGCCGCCGTCCCGATGTCGTTGAGCCAACCGTGCTCCAGCAGCCAGCGGACCGAGGCCGGGCAGTCGTCGCCGAGCTCGTCGGCACGCTCCGGGGCGAGGGCAATAACATGTCCGAGCTGCGGCGGCTTACCACTGCCCCTCTTCGTCGCTTCCTCAACAAGATTGCAAGGAGCGTCCTTGTCGTCCTTGGACTCCTGCTCGTGAAGCGTCAGATAGTGCTTCTGCGCCCAGGCTCGGGCGACGAGGCCGGCCCCGTTGTCCGCACGCGCCATGTCGAGCGCCAGCAGGGATGCCAGGTCGTCGGCCGTCAGATCAGCCGGCTTGCTCTCAAGACGTCTCATCAGGTCGCAGAGTCTCTTGAAACTGTCGTCATCAAGGAGTTCCGGCTGATACTCCCCAGCCCATGTTCGCGCCTGCTCGATGTATCCGAGGGAGCGCAGCCAGTGAAAGGGCGCGGTCTCGTACGAGGTGCGGTCGAGCAGGACGGCCGTGTCCTTCCCGGCGCCGGGCGCGACCGCTGCCCGCCAGTCCAGTCCGAGCCGGTCTGCGGCGCCCATCGCGCCGAGCGCGATCATGGAGGCGCCGGAGATCGCATTGACGACGACGTCCGGCTCGGTTCCCTCCTGAGCCTGCGAGGACACGAGGCTGCCGAGTCTCTCGGTGAGGCTCTTGATTCCCTCGGCCTCGCTGAGGTTCGCGTTGAGCATCTCCGCGCGGACATCCAAACGCAGTTTCCGCAGAAGCCCGTCATGGACGCCCTCAAGACCCAGCGCATTCCCGAGGAGCTCGCCGATCCCGCTGGTCCATGTCCCGGAACTGCCGCTCCGGCTGACGAGGAGCAGGACTGTCACCATGCGCGTCGGCCCACCCGCAGCCGGGCAGAGCGAGCGCAGGATGAGGGACAGCGGCGGGGCGCTGAAGCGCGAGTCCTTCGCGGGGGGCTCGAGCAACAGGCCGAGCAGGCCCTCGGCGTCCTTCGCGTCGAGAAGGTCCTTCGTCTTCTTCTGCGCCTCCTTCTGGGCATCCTGCCGCTCAAGGCTCGAGAGCCCGACGATGTCGTTGCGCAGGTCCCCCTGGCCCACCGGGTGGACGATGATGGTCATCCGCGCCTCCTGCTCGCTTCTGCTGCGCCGATGCCACCAACCAGCGGTGGCGTCACGGTTGCGATTGTGCACCCAGCCCCTCTGCTGCGCCAGCAACGCGCCAGCCCTGGACCTTCGCCTCACCCGTGCGCGTCACACACCCACGAAATGCGTCCACCGTCGCCAGTCGGGTGGCACACTGAGCGTGTCCCGCCCATCCGAGAGGATCCCCCATGTACCTCGTCATGCTCGAGACCAACGGGAACCAGCGTTACATCTTCTCCTCCCCGCGCCTGCGCGAGAGCATCGGTGCCTCGTTCCAGCTGACCCGTCTCGCCTCTTGGACCAAGGAGGCGCTCGGCGAGCCCAGCGTATGCCACCCGACCGATCCCTGGGTCTCCCGCTCCTCCGGCAAGGTCATCATCATGGTCGATGGCGAGTCGGACGCCGTCTCCCTCATCGGCCGGGTGACCCGCCGGGCGCTCGCCGAGGCGCCCGGTATGGACGTCTCGGGCGTCTACGTGGACATGGGTGGCAAGAAATACGTGGACGCCGCCGCGCTCAAAGAGGTGCACATCAAGGCCGCTGAGTACGCGCTCTCCCGCCCTCCGGCTCTCGCCCGCTTCTCCCAGATGCCCTTCCTGACGCGGGCGAAGGACTCCGTCCTCCCCGCGGCCCCGCCCCTGGGAATCCGCGACGAGGCCACGGACGATACGAGGACGGCCCTCTCCCTGCCCTCCCGAGTTAAACGTCACCTGGCACTCGCGTCCAGGGAGAGCCTTCTCGACCGGGCGCGAATCGAAGGCGGCCTTCCGGATGAGGAGCTCGCACGAGACCCCCTGAAGCTGGAACGCATGCTCCAGCCGCTGGGCGATGACGACTCACTCGCCCTGTCGAAGATCGCCGTCATCCACATCGACGGCAACGGCGTCGGCGCCATCATGCGGGACCTCGACATGGCGATGAAGAAGGTTCCGGACGGCGACTTCCGGAAGGAAGTCCGCTGCGAGCCAGACGACCCCGACGCTCTGCGCCGCTTCCTCCTGAAGGTCAACGAACGACTGGAGAACAGCGTCATCCAGGCCTTCGTCACCGCTTGGAGAGACGTCGCCAACTGGGCGTGTCGCCGGACGGGCCGCGAACACACGGCGATCCCTGTTGTCCCCGTCATCCTGGGCGGTGACGACGTCACCGTCATCACCTCCGGCGACTACGCTCTACCCTTCGCCGCTTCCTTCCTCGCACACTTCGAGAAGCAAACAGAAGAAGACGGCCTCCTGAAGTACCTCCACGGTGTCGACAAGGTTGCAACCGGGGAGCTTCAGCCCGAAGACGTCATCCCCGCCCCGATGACCGCTGCCGCCGGAGTGGCGATCGTGCGCCGCAACTTCCCCTTCCACATCGCCTACGAGCTCGCGGAGAAGCTGGTCGGTCGCGCCAAGGGCGTCGGCAAGAACGAGAATCCGCCGTGCTCCACCCTGGACTTCCACGTCCTGTTCGACACCACCGTCATCGACCCTGACGGCCAGCTGGGCGGGTATAAAGACTTGAGCACACGCCCGTTCTGCTTCGTCGAGCGCGCGCCGGACGCGGCGTCAGAGTCATTTCCGCAGGCTCCCGCCACGTGGGAGGACACGTGCCGCCGAGTCGCCCGGTTCAGGGGGTTCCGGGACCCCGACGACACAGACGACAGGACCGAGCCCTTCCCCCGTACCCGTGCCGCCCGGATCCGCAAGCTCCTGTCCGACGGTAAGCGCGACGAAGCAATGAAGCACTGGAACGCCGCGAAGGACAAGACCGGGACAGACCTTGACAAAGAGCTCGGCGACCTCACGGCCCTGTTCGACCTGCTCGAACTGGCCGACCTCCTGCCCGACTCCTACCTGCAGGAGACCACGGGACTCACACCACCCGAGGCCAGCACCAACCCCACGTCGACGCCAGCGGAGGCACTCTCATGACGCACACGCTCCCTCTCGCCGTCGTCTTCCGCTCCGCCTGGGGCGTTTCCACCGGCACGGGCATCGCCGGCGGCGTCGACTCCATCGTCGAGAAGGACGCAGCGGGCCGCCCCGTCGTCCGAGGAACCGTCCTGACCGGCGTCATCCGCGAGCGGGCGGTCACCGCGGCACAAGCACTCGATGACGGCGCAACCGACGGCCCGTGGAGCCGGTTCGCGCGCGACCTGTTCGGCCCCGGCCCCGACGACGACGGCCAGGACGACCGTCGTCAGCGCCACGTCATCTTCTCCGACGCAACCGTGGCCGGAGGCAGGGACGTACCGGTTCACGAGGTCGTCTCCCTGTCCATCGACGACGAGACGGGCACGGCCCGCGAGGACTTCCTGCGCTTCTTCGAGCGCGCGGGCGCGTGCCGCCTCCAGGGCACGGTCACCCTCGTTGACGAGGACGCCGAGGGGCGCAACCTCACGTGGTCCGACGAACAGCGCGACGCCGCCCGTCTGCTGCTGGCCCTGTCCGGACTGCTGGTGCGGGGCATCGGCTCCAACCGCTCCGACGGCGACGGCGTGTGCGACGTCCTCATCGGGGCCGACCCGGCCCGCCAGGCGGATGACGGCGAGCTCCTGACGAAG
Source organism: Propionibacterium acidifaciens DSM 21887 (assembly GCF_000426605.1). Classification (GTDB taxonomy): domain Bacteria; phylum Actinomycetota; class Actinomycetes; order Propionibacteriales; family Propionibacteriaceae; genus Propionibacterium; species Propionibacterium acidifaciens. The sequence continues at coordinate 56,153 of NZ_AUFR01000001.1, read as the reverse complement.
GTGCGCACGTGGTGCAGCACAGCGATGGACCGTCTCGCACCCGAGGCGGCCGCCGTTCCCGCGGCCACGGCAGCCGTCGTATTCCCCCGGGTCGCCGCGCAAACAGCGTCCTCAGCCAAGGCCGAGCCGCTGCCCGGCGGCAACCACGCCAGCACGGCCCCGTGCTCCCCGCAGTGGTGGTCAACGACCCTGACCATCGACCTGCTCACCCCGGTCGTGTCCTACGACGTGCCCATGTCCAACGAGGTGCGCTCGCTGGACTTCCTGCGCGGAACGGTCATGCTGCCCTGGGTCCACCGGCTTTTGCGGCGAGCGCTGACGGGCAACGGCGCCATCCGCGACGCCGTCGTGCACGGCCGGCTGCTGGTCTCCGACGCACTGCCGGTGGCGGGTGACATCGTCGGTCTGCCGACGCCGCTCGTCCTGTCCACCCCGAAAGTACGCAAACCGGACCAACGATGGCGGCAGGTCACCAACCGACTGGTTGCGGAGGAGCCGCAGGAGGTGCACTCGCCACTGCGCAGCGGCTTCATCTTCCCCGGGTGGGAGGCTCCGCCATCAGAACCGCCGGGCGAAGGCAGCAGGCCGGACGACGAGCTTTCCGGCGGGCTTGGAGCGCCACCGCTCACGGGCCGCCAGGCGACTGCGCACTCGGCTGCCACCGGCGCCGCGAAGGACGGGGCCCTGTTCCTCGTCCGGGCGCTTCCTGCCGGCCTGAGGCTCCGGGCAACGGTCACCCTGTCGAAGGACCTGGCCGACGTGCCGGGCGTGAGGGAGGCCCTCGCAGCGGGAAGCGCACGTGAGGCGCGCCTGGGATCGCGCCGACTGAGCGGCGCCTACGGACACGCCACCTGCACCTTCTCACCGCTGACCAAAGTGACGGCCCCGCCCGTCAGCACCGGGGAGACCACCCTGTGGTTCACCTCCGACGTCCTGGCGCGCTCGGCCGCCCTGGGCCCCGGCGGCAGCCAACAGGACCTGGTGAACAGCTTCGGCCGCGCAGGTGCGCGCATCGAGGTCTACCCGGCGAGCGATGACCGCTTCACTGCCGGCATCCGGCACCGCCGGGTGGACTCATGGTCGGCGGCAGGAGGACAGCCCCGCCCCACGCGCACGGCGATCCAGGCCGGTTCGGTGCTACGCGTCCTGGCCCCCGATGAGGCGGCTGCCCGCGCTCTGGCAGACCTGTCCGTCACCGGCGTCGGAGACCTGACGGCCCAGGGATTCGGACGCTTCGTCATCGGGCACCCCCTACTCGATCAGAAGCGTTTCCTCCTTCGGGACCTCCATCGCACCGACTTCATCAACCCCGCCGATGTCGCAGCCTCCCAGGAGGAGCAGTCATGAGCATCACCCGCTTTGAGCTGACGATCCACCTGACAACCACGTCGCCCCTGCACTCGGGCGGGGTGGATGCGATGGTCGACCCCACGCGCGAGGGCTTGGACCGGGAGGTCGTCGCCACCAGGTTCGCCCGCGACGCCCACGAACGCCCGATCCTCACCGGCCGTTCGGTCAAGGGGGCGGTGCGCGCCGCCTGCGCCAGGTACCTGGAGTCGAATCCCGAGTCCGACGTCGCCGCGGCACTGAAAAATGCGCAGGCCAGCCTGTGGGGCGACAGGGGCAAGAAGTCGCCAAGCGGCACGCCTCTGCGGGCCTCGGCCCTGACCTTCCACACCGTCGAGATTCCTCAGACGGCGCTGGTCGGCTCCGAGCCGGACGAGTCCTCCAACATTGAGAGGCGGGAGACCGGTTCAGGCGATCAGTCGCGCAGGCCGGCCCTGCCCCGCCGGGTCGGCATCGCCATGAACCGCTACTGGGGCGCCGTCGGGGATGGAGCGCTGTTTGAGCACGAGTTCGTGCCCGGCGGCACTGAGCTGACGCTTGTCATCACTGCGGAGGGCGTCGATGGCGAGACAACGGAGAAGCATGCGAGGAGCACGGGCAAAGCCGACAACGCTCCCGGCGGGGACACGACCGCAGCTGCAGCACCACGGCCCGCGACGGCGGCTGAGGTCAAGGCGCTCCTGAAGCTCATCGTCGGACTGTTCCAGGCTGGGCGGGTCTTCTTCGGGGGCAGGCAGGGGGCCGGCTGGGGACGGGTGGAACTCGATGAGAAGAATCCTGCGGAGTTCCGGGAGCTCACCCTCAGCAACCGGGCCGACCTGAAGGCGCTGCTGATCCCGACGGACTGCGATTCCTCGTCGTCCGGCACGCGGCTGACCCCGACGGACTGCGGTTCCTCCGCAGGGACTCGCATCACCATCACCTGGAACAGCCCCGCCGGGATCCTCGTGGCGGACCCGGGGCTGTCCCAGCAGGACAAGGCCAAGCGCAAGAAGGAGCGTGAGGCCGCGCTCGCTGAGGGCGGGGACGTCGATGACGAACCCGTCCCCACCGTGTCGCTGCGCGCCGACGGTACCGACGACGGCACGCTCGTTCTTCCCGGGAGCTCGGTGCGCGGGGCGCTGCGCTCACGGGCCTCACGAATCGCGCGCACGGTGCTGGTGGGGGCACTCGGACACGAGCTCGACGACTGGTCGAAGTCCGGGGTCGGGGTCCATGACCAGCTCGCGGCCGACCCCACTCTGGTCCGCGACCTGTTCGGCACCACCGAGCGGCGCGGAGCCCTGTCGGTTCTCGACACCCTCGCGTCTTCGGCGGGCACGTGCCGGACCATCACCCACAACGCGGGCGACCGGTGGACCGGCGGTGTGGCCGAAGGGGCCCTGTACAGCGAGGAGGTGCACGACGTCGAGTGGAACGCGATCACCCTGGAGCTGGACCCCAACAGGCTGCCCGCGGACGACAACCGCCGTCGTGCCGCCTGGTGCCTGTTGGGCCTCGTTCTGGCCGAGCTGGCCACCGGCACGCTTCCTCTGGGCAGCAGGGGAACCCGCGGACTGGGGCAGGTGGAGGTCAAGGGGCTCACCGTGACGGGCCTGGAATGGCTCGGGCTTCCCGATGGCGGAACCAAGAGCTTCAAGGCGGGCGCGGGCCGGAGCGGGCGCGACGTCGCCAAGGCGCTGCTGGAGCACCTGAGGGCCGTCAATGCGACGATTACGCCGAATGCTGGCGCAGACGCTGCTGGGTGGTCCTCCTACCTCATCGACACCGAGGAGAAGCGCAATGGCTGAGACACTCACGATGCCGCCGTTGAAGAAAGCGATGTGGTCCTGCTCGTCCGACGGCAACGGGACGCTTGACGGTCTCCTGGCGAAGGTTGCCTCCGTGGGTTCCCTTGCCGGGGTCGCCTACACGACGGCGAGGGCGCGCGCCATCACCTCGGTCTCCGACGGGCGCCTCCGGGCCTCCGATGGTGCGGTTGAGGAAGGAACCGTCTACGAAGTGAGGATATGGAAGACGTGTCCGCCACCGGACGGCCCCGTCCTCGCCCACGAATGGCGCTGGCTCAACGGGTCCGGCTCCGCCGAGATCACCGTCTGGGCGATGACGGAAGGACGGTCGGGAGGCGAGTCGTGCTGGTACCGCAAGAACGCATACCTCCAGCACGGCGCGACCGAACCCTTCAACAAACCCGAGGACACGATGACCAGCATCGAGATCTTCACCGACTCCGAGTACGGCAACACGGTCTTCACCGACGAGCTCATGACGGGAACATGGGGGCCCTCCAATGGCTGACTTCGCGTCCTTCCATTCCTCCGTCAACCGGATTCCAGTGCTGCGAGCCTCTGCGCACAGGCTTGCCCAGCACACGGTCCTGCCTGGTGACCTCTTCCTCGACGGACCCGCACCGTCGCACGACCACCTCGATCCGCAGCGCTGGTCCGGCTCGGTTGACCTGGAGATCACGGTGCGCACACCGCTGGTCTTCGGCGAGCAGACCACCACGGAAGTCCCCGTCCGGCCGGGCCGCTCAGAGCAACGTCACGTCGTCGATCTTCCGCTCGACGCCGATGGAACCGTCCGCGTGCCGCCGACCATGGTCAAGGGCATGATCTCCCGCGCGTACGAAACCTTCACCTGCTCGCGTTTCCGAGTCTTCGGGGACGTGGAGAACCAGGGCGGGTTCCGGCGGACGGCCGATGATCGCTCCGTGCCACTGACGTACCGGGCAGATCCGGCCGCAGCGAACCAGCTCCTTCCCGGACGCGTCTGCGAAATCGATGGCGGTCGACTCGGCGTCGAGGTTCTCGACGGATTCGGAAAGAACGCACGAGTTGCTCTGATCAGGGACGATCTCAATGACGGTCATGGGACGATTGTCCGCACAAATCATCCTCGTATTCAGGCCGGTCCCGGAGGGGCGTTGAGCGACAAGCAGGTCTTCGCCCGCTTCCGTCAGCTCACACGGCACGGGGAGCAGGTCGAAGTTCGCCTCACGCAGTGGAAGGACAGTAAGAATACGCCGCATCTCATGGTCACTGGAGTGTGGGATGAAGATGACTTGGAGGTGTTCTTCCAGGTCGAAGGCAGCAAAGTGACGCATTTCAACGTATGGGGATATCCCTGCCGGACTGCCCCTGAGACGAAGTCCGCGCACGATCTGTTCAAAGAGAAAACCTACGAACGATTCTTCTTCAAGTCTGCGCATGATGGCCACAGACTTGACGGCCTCGTGCTGCCCCTCACCGACGAGCATGTGGCCAGGTACGCCACGGTCCTTAGGTCCTACCGGGAGCAGCAGAAGGTGCACAGCGGAGACAAGCACCCGCTCAACCGTGCAGCCGAGACTTGGGCAACAGGCTCATCTCGGCCGCTCTCTGCAGGCGACTTGGTCTTCGTCAGGCTTGACATGCTCTCCACCTCCGCCCAGGACGGGATTCCCGACACGGCTCAGGTCATCGACGTCTTCCCGACAATCGTCGGCAGACGCTCCTACGATGCCTCGCCTCGAGAACTGGCAGACAAGCAGGGCGTTCTCCCGCTGGCGTCGCGGAAGCAGGCGTCGGCGGCCGACCGGCTTTTCGGTTACGTGGTCCCGGATGCTGCCGATGGCGCCAAGGGCGGGGACGTCGCCGCCCGCGGCCGGATCATCATCGGGCCGGTCGACGGTTCGCGAGTCCGCATCTGCACCAAGAAGAAGGTACTCACGCCTCTTCTGATGCCCAAACCGTCGTCGGCCAGACGGTTCCTCACCGACGCCTCCGGCGGTACTCCCAAGAACAAGAACGGCGGCGTCCTCCGGCGCGATGATTACTTCGCTAAGGGGCAGTTGCTTGGCACTGCGGCCTATCCCGTGCACCGCAGGCTCCTTGACGGCAAGGACCTCGACGCCGACGGTTTTCCACAGCCAGCGACGAGAGCCGCGGTCCTGGGCGGTCGGGAGCAGACCAATGACGCGGTCCGTCTCACCGTCCGCTCCTGGGTCGAGGCCGGCAGTGTCCTGCGCTGCACCGTGTCCTTCACCAACCTGTCCCAAGATGAGCTCGCGGCGCTCCTATGGGTTCTCACGCCGGAGAAGCTCGTCCCCTCGGAGGAGCGCGAGGTAGCCGGCCCCGATGCCGTGGGATGTCTGCGCCTGGGTCTCGGCAAACCCCTCGGTCTGGGCGCCGTCGAGGTCCGCATTGCGCCGAACGGACTCCGAGTGCGCACCGGTACGGACCAAGCCGAGGGTTACGCGTCTCTGAGCAATTGCCTCGGTTTGACCGAGCCGACCGTGCCCACGACTCGCTTCCCCCTTCCGAATGAGGCCGTTCTTCTCAAAACCCCGTGGGTGCGCGCCATGCAGCGCGCCGCCTTCGGCTACACCGATGGCCGGGAGGTCAGGCATATGAGCCTGGACGAGAACAAGGAGAACAACCAGACCAACGGCAAGACCGGTGAGCCGCATCCAGGCAAGGGCCTCTCCCCGCGCGACATGTTCGGCACCGACTCTGGAAAGCCGATTATCGTCACCGAGCGCCAGCGAGGTAGAGCTGAGCATCCACAAAGCGGGCGGCGACGTGGCGCTCGGCGGTAGCCGTGTCTTCGCGTAAGGGCAAATCGATGACAACCTGGCATCACGCATACAATGGCATTCCAACGGTCAAAGACTGGCACGCCGTTGGGCGGAACGGCTTCGTCGGCAACCGCCCGCCTTCCGGGCACGACTACCTCCGGCCGAATGATCTCTCGGGCGAGCTGCGCGTATCCCTCACAGTTGTGTCCCCGACCGTTCCCGGTCAGGGCACCAAGGACGGGCGGGTCGTCGTCGCCTCGCGCAGCGGAGCTACTGGCGGTGCCACGAACTGGGATGATGTGTCCATCCCGGTCAGCACCCTCAAGGGCGTCCTGTCCTCCGCCTACGAGGCGGTCACCGCCTCGCGCATGCGCGTCTTCGCGGGCCATGACCATGTGCTCACGCACCGCCGTACCACCCAGGAATCCGCGATTCTCTACCCCGTGTTCCTCGTCCCAGATCCAGGCGCTCGCAAGGGAACCGGCCTGCGAGCGCGCATCATGCTCGGAAAGAACCCAAGGCTCAAGCCGGGGCAGTGGGAAGAGCCGCCGTATCTGTGCGCGGTCGTCCTGCCGAACTCGGAGAACTCCCGTACATCCCTGTATAACCAATCAGGCGGGCTCATGTACTCCGGGGCCGTCAAGGATAGGAAGAAAAAATACCACGGCGGAACGAGCCGCGAGGACGTCGCGGCACGACTCAGCCTGCTCAGAACCGCGACGCCTCACCTCAGCAGGATCACCTTCACCATGCAGGAGGAGAGGTTTTACCAAACAAAGCGTCTCATCGTGGCTTCCATCAACGGCGAGCGCTTCTGCGGTGCTACCAAACGGGGCTCAAAGACCAACGGTCGCTCCTACACCGGCTACGTCGTCCGACTCACCCCCGAGGGCTCAGACCCTCTCATTGACACGAAGCACAACGAGTTCATCTTCTTCGACAACGATCAGAACCGAACCTACCGCGAGGTCTCCGAACGGGTTCTGGCGGGCCTCGTCGAGGTCATCCACAGCTACCTGGAGAACATCCGCACCCTCAAACGCCAGGAGGCGCGCCGCCATGAGGCCGGCGCACCGGACGAGTCCAAGACCCGCCGCTCCGACGCCCCGAACACCTGGCTCATCCACTCGATCCTCGACGCGTCCCACGGCGGGCCGGGCCTCAGCGCGGACCGCGAGGCGATCGAGCAGTACCTGAGAAGGCTGGCCGCCGCCGACCCTGGTGTCCCCCTCTTCGCCTCCATCGACTCCACGGGCACGATCACCGGACTCTCCCTGTCCCAGGTGGGCAGACGCGTCAGCAGCGGCGCGCGCACGCCCGCGGAGCTGGCCGAGGCCGGCGGTATCACCCCAGCGCGGGGCTATGCCGAGGCCTCCCTTGCGGACCGCATGTGGGGCTTCGTCGCCGACACCAAGGACGAGGGGCAGGACCAGGGAGCGGCAGTACGAGGACGCATCACGATCCACCCGATCACCCCAGCTCTGCAGCCCGAGGACGAGAACTGGCTCAGGTTGCCGGAGGGCGACAGCACGGGCTGGATCCTGCCGACGCTGGCCAGCCCGAAGCCATCGACCGGCGTGCCGTACCTCCATGGGAAGAACGGTAGGACACCCCCGGAAAAGACGACCCGGAGCGAGACCTACGCGGACGACCAGCGCCTCATCCGAAAGGTCTACCCGTCTCACCGTTTGCAGATCGATAAGTCGATCGAGTCCATCCCGAACGTCAAGCCCCTGACCGGCTCCCCGGGCCCCAGCGAGACCGCCGTCGGCTCCTACCTCGCGCCGGGAGCCGCCTTCACGACGACGATCAGCTTCGAGGGGCTGACCAGGCAGGAGCTCGCCGTCCTCGTGTGGCTGCTGACCCCCGAGCGTCTGGTGCCCGACGGCGAGCGACGGACCGGCAGGTCTCCCGTCGTCGGCTATCACAGGCTCGGCTTCGGCAAGCCCCTCGGCCTCGGGATGGTCGAGATCAGGGCCACCGCCGTCATCGTTCACAGCGGTGTCGAACTGGCCAAGACCTATCGGGACCTGGAGGGATGCCTGGGCCTAACCGCCCCAAGTGAGACGGCCGTCCCAGAGCTCCTCAAGGATCTGCCCGCAGACTTCGAGAGGAGCCTGGCAGTGCGGGCCTTCGTCCGCTCCGCCTACGGATGGAGTGACGATTCGCTCGTCCAATACCCCGACGCGGACTGTCCCGCCACAGATGACGAGATATCCCCCATCACGACATGGTTCAAGAACCGCGAGGAGAACCGGGTCAAGCACAAGACAAATCCGCAGAAGTACCCTTTGGACAACCGCTACAACCTTCCCGGCTTGGCCGATCCCCCGGCGAAATAATCCAATTCCTGAAGCGCCTCACATTTTTCGGACACCGATAAAGAGTAGTGTTCCCATGCATGAGGAGGCTTATGCAAAATTCAATTCCATGAGCCCGCCGGCTAGACGTTTCACTTGGATTGCGTCAAGGTTTTGCACAAGCCCCCCTGAGCGGACGAGGGCCGCCGCTTTCTTCGGGGGCTCGGCTCCCACCCGGACTTAACGGAGCTCCGCCTGCAACCGTCGTGACCTCCGGCGTCCTTCTTGTTCTCGCGCGCATAAAAACGCCCCAGCCAGGGGTTTTGATCCGAAATCAGCAACTCTCACGCGCAGGGCCGAAATGGCACATGCAAACGACAAAAGACCTGCTGGCGCGTCAATGCATCAACGCCAGCAGGCTCTTCGTGGAGGTGGCGGGAATCGAACCCGCGTCCTGACGAGGCGGACCAGGTCTTCTCCGGGCGCAGTCGACTTGACGGTCTGCTCGGCCCCCGCACTCACGTCGACGAGTTGCGGCCAGGCCCAGTCCGGGAGGAGTCCCCAGCGATCCCCCCGGACACAGACCACTGAGCAAGCCTTCTGAATGAGGCCAGGAACCGGACGGAAGGCTACGTCCGGGCTGACCCTTCGGTCACTGATCAGGCAGCGAGAGCGAAGTCAGTGCGATTGGTGTCGGCACTTGTTGGTTCCCAGAGGACATTAACGAGACGACTCTGGATTCTCGGCCCGCTTCTCCTGGAGCTACCACTCCAGTCGAAACCGATCACCCCCTGTTGAGTTGTCACCGACCCGGTGGCGAACCACGCGGAACGGCTGCACTGCAAGTGTACGCGCCGAGGCCACCGAACCGAAGCTCACTCGCAGGCGACGCCATCGCCGTCCCGGTCGAGCTCTGAGCGGTAGCCGGGCTCCCCGCGGTACAGCGGAGCCGCCCCCGCCGCGCGGGCCGCGCTGCAGTTCTTGTAGTAGGCGTACCCGCCGTCGGCGTCCGAGCCTCCACCGGTGCCGCCCCCGCCTGTTCCGGTGTCTGCGGTCCCGCCGCCCGCACCCTGGTCGGTGCCGGAACCGGCGCCGGCGTACTGGACCGGGGCGGTCACCGTGGCCGTCACCTGCTCGGTCACCGTGACGGTCGGCGCGGGAGTGGGGCTCGTACTCGGCGTCACCGTCGTCGTGGCGGTGGCCGTCCTCGTCACCGCCGGGGAGCACGAGGCCGACGACGCGGGCTCCGCGCTGCTCACCCCGCCCAGCACGCCGATGAACAGGGCCGTGATGCCGGTGCCGATGGCCACGGCGAGCGGATGCTCGTGGAGAAGACTCATGGTGACGCCGCTTTCCCTCAGGATGAGGACGGAGCGGCCGTGGCGCCCCGACCGCCGCCGCGAGAACCCCCATCGGCGCCACCAGATGAATTTTAAACAAGGGATGAGTGGGGGTTCCCCCTGATGTTCATCAGGTGAGACCCCACTGCTCCGTCTCGTCGCGGCGTGGCGCCGTGGCAGGGCCCCGGCGGGTGACGGAGAGCGCCGCTGCCGCGTTGGCCGCCGCCAGGGCATCGTCGAGGGCGGCGCCCTCGGCGAGCCGTGCGGCGAGCACTCCGGTGTGGGTGTCGCCGGCGCCGGTCACGTCGACGGCCTCGACAGCGCGCCCCGGGGTCGTGACGGGCTCCTCCGAGCCGCCGCGGGTCGAGGTGCAACCGGCCGCCCCGGCGCGGACGACGAGCACCGTCCCGTCCCGCAGCCCGAGGCGCCGGCGCACCGTCCGGTGCAGCTGCTCGTCCGGCGGCCCGGCCCCGGCGACGAGCACGGCCTCACGGGCGCTGAGCGTCAGGACGTCGAGCACACCGGTGAGGGCCCTCAGCGCCGCCACGGGGATGTCGAGCACGAGCGGGCCGGGGTCGAGGACGACCAGCGGAGCGGCGCCGCACTCCCCCAGCCAGCCCGTGATCGTCGAGCCGCTGATCTCGTACATGAGGTCGTAGCCGGAGACGCAGAGCACGTCGCCGGCGCCGGGGCGGATCCCGGCGAGGTCCGCCGGCCTCAGCATGCTCTCCGCCCCGGGCACCGTCACATAGGTGGGTTCGACCCCCGGCGCGCGGAAGGCGATGCAGAAGCCCGAGTCCTCGCACGTGTCGACGGGTCCGGCGACCGTGATGCCCTCCCCCGCCAGGGCGTCGGCGATGAGTCGTCCGTGGGGGCCCGATCCGATGCGTCCGGCGTGGACGGTGGGCGTCCCCTGCCGGGCCGCCGCGGCGACCAGGTTGAAGCCGCCGCCCACCCGGGCCCGTGAGCCCGAGGCGATGACGTCGCCGCCGGCTGGGGGCAGGTTCGGCACGTCGATGCCGAGGTCGACGATGATCGACTCGAGCGAGACGACCCGACCGGCGCGCGCCCCGCTCACAGTCGCTCCGTCTCGACGGGTCGCCCGACGAGGCGACGGCCGACCGCGTGGAGCGCCGCGCCCGTCAGACCGGCGACGAGCCAGCCCATCGAGTTCTCACCCAGCCAGGTGCCTGCGAGCGGGCCGGCGAACCACACGTCGTCGCCGACGGCGGCCGTGGTGAAGCACAGCCCGGCGGCGATGGCGATGAGCCAGGGGCCGAGGGCCGCCCAGTTCACGCCGCCCGTGTACCAGTAGGTGCTGCCCCTGGCGGTGTCGGTGAGGCCCGCCGTGTCGTAGACCCGTCGGGTGGCCAGGTCGACGGCGCAGACGCCGGCCCAGGCGGTGAGTCCCACGGCGAGGAGCGTGAGGAAGGTGGTGAAGGGGCCGTAGAAGTCCTCGGCGACGACGGTGATGTAGAGCCCGCCGGCGAGCACGAGGACGCCGTCGATGCACACGGCGGCCATGCGGGTGATCCGGATGCCTCCGGTCAGCAGGTTGAGCCCCGAGGAGTACAGCGACAGATCGGCGGCCGCGATGAGGCCGGCGGCAGCGGCGAGCAGATACGGGACGAGCATCCAGGCGGGCAGGCTGGCCCCGATGGCGGCGACGGGGTCGGACGCGGAGGCCAGCCCGGGGTCGGAGCCGGCCATGAGCGAGCCGGTCGTGATGAGGACGACGAGCGGGATGCCGGCGCCGCCGACGACGGCGGCGATCAGGCCTGCGGACGAGACGGTGCGGGGCAGATAGCGGGCGTAGTCGGCGCCGGCGGCGACCCAGCTCAGGCCGGTGCCGGCCGCGATGTAGCCCAAGGCGCCGAGCACGGACGAGGGGCCGCCGGCGGGCAGGGCGCCGACGGCCGGCCAGTCGACGGTCACCGCCAGCAGGACGACGACGGCCAGCGTGAGGGCGCCGAAGATCCATGTGAGCCACTTCTGGATCCACATGATCGTCGCATGGCCGAGCAGGCCGATGACCGCCGCAATGGTGACGACGAGAAGGATGCACCCGACGATGACGGGCGTCGTGACGGGAACGCCGAGGATCCCGAGCACGGCCAGCAGGGCGAAGCCCGCCGTGGTGCACATCGTCGTCTCCCAGCCGACGAAGCTGATCCAGCTGACGATCGTCGGCCCCCAGTTGCCCCGCACCCCGAAGACGGCGCGCGAGGCCGTGAGGCCGGGGGCGCCGCTGCGCCTGCCGGTGGTCGACAGCCAGCCGACCAGGGCGAAGGAGCCGCACGAGCCGGCGATCGTCACGAGCAGCGCCTGCGCGAGGTCGAGGCCGTAGAGGGTGACGAGGGCTGCGCCCATCGTGATGCCGAGCACGCCCATGTTGGCGCCGAACCACATCCAGAACAGGCTCCCGGGGCCGCCGCGGCGCTCGCTGTCGGGCACCGGTTCGATGCCCCGGGTCTCGATGCGGCCGACGCCGCCGGATGTCTGGTCGTTCATGCGGGTGTCCTCGGTGCGGGTCCTGGTCCGCGCGCCCCGTCCGGGGGGATCCCCGGGCGGGGCGCGGCCCACTCATTGTGCACCGCTCTTCGGAGGGCTGATGGCCCGCCCGCCGTGTTCGTGACACCGCCGACAGGATCGGATCATGCGTGCGGACCGGACCGCGTCGCACGGGCCTCCGCGGTGGTCATCACCAGCTGCTGGCGCCGCCGCCACCGCCGCCGCCTCCGGAGAAGCCCCCGCCGCCGCTGAACGACGAGCCGCCGCTGGAGCCGAAACCACTGCCGGAGCCGCCGCTCGAGGGGGCGGGGCTGGAACCGGCGCTCATGGACCGCACCATGTTCCCGGCGAAGTAGCCGTAGTTGAAGGAGGCGGGGTCGCCGTAGTACCAGGCCGGCGGCGTGGCGGGCAGGCGCCCCTCTTCGGCGAGTCGCCGACAGATCTGCGCCCAACGGTTGGTCAGGTTGAGGGCGATCGCCCACGGAAGATACTCGCTGAAGATGTCCCGACCCTCCTCGAACTGGATCTGGTCAGCCTCCGCCGTCGCCAGATACTCATGGAAGCCGTCGACCTGGTCGGTGAACGCCCTGCCGAGCGCGGTGCGCTGACCCCGGGAGTGGATCTGCCAGCAACCGATGCCGAAGACGACCGCCGGTATGACGAAGCCGAGGATCGCCGCTGCGCTGGGGTCAACTGACGCCGCTGCGGCGGACTTCGTCGGCGTGAACTGCATGCCCCCGGAGCCCACGAGGGAGAACATGCCCAAGAGGATCGGAAGGCCGATCATCCACCAGAGGACCGTCGAGAGCATGGCCGAGCCTCTCTCGCCGACCTTTCCGGCGCTTTTCATGAGGCGGCTTTTCGTGGCCGAGTAGGTGACGTCGGAGCTGAGTTGCTCGCCGGCCTTCAACAACGCGCCCGGCTTGTGCAGGGCGACCTCGGCGCCGGGCTCGGCCTTCTCGTTCGAGAAGATCGTGCGCAGGAACTCCTCCTCGAACGGCTGGTCGACCCGGGAGGCGTCCACGAGCCGCGCATATACCCTCTCCCCATCATCCTCGGCACGCAACTGGATGGCGCCACGCACAGCAAGATCCACGAGCACAGCCGAGGTCTCCCGCGCCCCGATCCGCCCGTCGATGAGCAGACCACCGACCGCCACCGGCACATCGGGCGGAACCACCCGCACCGGGATCGTCTCATGATCGGACTTCTTGTCAGGACGCACCGGAGCATCATCGGTGCCGGCCGGCACCATACCGGGCGGCACATCGGCGAAACGCTCATCCCGGCTGTTTCGCCAGAACAGGAGGAGTCCGACGATCGCCGCGATCGTGCAGGAGCCGCCCACGCCCAGAAAGGCGAGCGACGCCTTGGCGGTCTCCGACATCCGCGCCTTCTCCAGGTGGGGCTGGTTGTCGGAGACAAGCCCCGGAGCGATCTTCGCCCCGATCGTCGTCACCGTCCCAGCCGTCCTCGGCTCCTGCGTGAAGACCCCCCTGCCGTCCACGACGGCCTGACTCGTGCACTCCGTGCTCGTCCCCGCCGCACCCGAGTAGCACCGCGTCTCCTGCACACCGCCCGGCACCTCGACACTCACCGAGAGCCGGTCGATCGTGGGCGCCTCACTGCCGACGACATCCCAGTAGAGCTCGTCGTAGTCCCCCGAGCTGCGCAACGCCCCCGACACCGTGTAACCGATCGTGTACGTCGCCGTGGCCGAGGTGATCCTCGTGTTCGCATCACCGATCTTGAGCGTCTCGGAGCAGTCCCTGGGATCGCCCTGCTCACAATCAGTGCTCGTCGTGAACGCCGCCGACGCGTCCGGGCTCGTCACCGACACATCCGTGATGTCGTAGACGGCGTCCTTCTTGTCGGCCTCGTCACCGAACGGTTCCCGCGTCGGCAGCGTCCGCTTGATCCCATGCCGCCCCGAGTTCGACCCGAAGCGCCACACGATCGTCTCCGACACGCGGAGCAGGCCATCCGTGCCGACGGTGAACGTCGTGTCCCACGAATCGACGCTGTCGTTCGTCTGCGCCTGCGCCGTACCCGGCACCAGCGCCCCCGCAACCACGAGCACCACCACCGCCAACACCGCACCCACCCGACCAGACCAACCATGCGGGGCGCCGTCGCGGCGGCGAGACCGGTCGGCATGGGGATGATTCGAACTGCTCACATCGTTCCTTCCGTCGTCGGGGCGTTCGGGGTACGGACGAGATCACCCGAGGCGTGTCCGGGGCCAGTGGGGGTGCTCCTCGTCGTGCGGGCGCTCAGCGGCGGCCCCTCCTCGTGCGGTCGGCCAGCTCTCGCTGGGCCTCGCGGTTCATGTCGCGCTCGCGGATCGCCTGGCGCTTGTCCCACTCGCGTCGGCCCGTGCCGACGGCGAGCTCGACCTTGGCGCGGCCGTCCTTGAAGTACATGGCCAATGGCACGAGCGTGCGGCCCGAGGAGGCCAGCTGGCGTTCCAGACGTGCGATCTCCTGGCGGTGCAGCAGGAGCTTGCGCTTGCGCAGGGCCGTGTGGCTGCGCCGCCAGCTGCCCATGGAGTATTCGGGGATGTTGGCCTGGTGCAGCCAGACCTCGCCGTCGTCGATGGTGGCGAAGGCATCGGCCAGCGAGGCGCGCCCGTCGCGCAGCGACTTGACCTCCGTGCCGGTGAGGACGATGCCCGCCTCGAGGCGCTCGCCGATCGAGTAGTCGTGCGTCGCCCTCCTGTTGCGGGCGATCATCCTCTCGCCCTTCTCGCGCGGCATGCCCGCTCCCTCCATCGATGTCCGTCCGCCCGATCGGGGCGAGACCCGTGTCGCTGTCCGAACGGGCGGGGCCCGGTGCCGCCCGAACGGGTGAGCATAGCACCATCGGCCCCTGCCCGGCCCGTCTGCGGCACCACCCTACCGGCAACCGCAGGAGCGCGGGCGGGCGCGAGGGGCTCAGACGCGCAGATGGCGACGGGTGACGACGAGGGTCGGCAGGACGGACAGGGCCACGCCGACGGCCAGCACGGCGAGCATCGCCCGGCCGGTCTGGGCCCATCCGATCATCCCGAGCGAGATCGTGACCGCCTGCGAGAGCCGGTCGACGACGAAGTACTGCAGGCCCGCCATGACGCCGCAGGCGAGCAGTGAGCCGATCACGCCGGCGAACAGGGCCTCGAGCAGGAAGGGCAGCAGAACGTAGGTGGTGGAGGCCCCGGCCAGGCGCATGATGGCGATCTCACGGCGCCGGGTGAATGTCGACATGCGGATCGAGTTGGCGATCTGCAGGGTGCCGGCCAGCAGGAGCACGCAGGCGATGCCCATCGTGCCCCATTTGAGGGCGTTGATGACGCGGAAGAAGGGGTCGAGGATCGGGTGCAGGTCCTGGACGTTCTGCACCCCGTCCAGCGCCGAGAGCTCGGAGACGAGGCCCCGATAGTTCTGCGGGTCCTTGAGCTTGACGCGGAAGGACTCCTGCATCTGCTCGACGGTGAGGGTGTCCTTGACCGGGTTGTCGCCGTAGGTGGTCTGGAACTCGTCGTAGGCCTCCTGCTTGGTCTGGTAGTAGATCGTCTCGACGTTCGGGTCGGACTCGAGCGCGGTGCGGATGGCCTCGCGCTGGTCGTCGGCGACGCCCCCGCCCTCGACGCAGTTGCCCCCGACCCCGCTCGCCGCGGAGTCCTGGTTGCACAGGAAGACCGAGATCTCGATCCGGTCGTACCACTCGCCCTTGAGCTCGTCGACCTCGGCGATGGTCATGAGGCTCGCGCCGAACAGTGCCAGCGAGACCCACATCGTGACGATGACCGAGAAGGTCATCGACATGTTCCGACGCAGGCCCGACCAGGTCTCACGCAGGGTGTGACGCATCGATGGACTCCTTGTCTGTGTGTACGAGGTCTGTGTGTGCGGGGGCTCGGGCGGACGGTCCTGACCGCGCGGACGACCGGGGGCCCGCGGGCTCATGCGGTGCCGTAGGCGCCGGTGGACTGGTCGCGGACGACCTCGCCGGCGTCGAGTTCGATGACGCGGCGGCGCATCTGGTCGACGATCATCGCGTCATGGGTCGCCATGAGCACCGTGGTGCCGCGGCGGTTGATGCGGTCGAGCAGCTTCATGATGCCGACGCTGGTGGCGGGATCGAGGTTGCCGGTGGGCTCGTCGGCGATGAGCACGAGCGGGTCGTTGGCGACGGCCCGGGCGATGGCCACGCGCTGCTGCTCACCGCCGGAGAGCTCCTCGGGGAGTCGGTCGCCCTTGGTCGACAGGCCCACCAGGTCGAGGGTGGCGGGTACGCGCTGGCGGATCTCGGCGCTGGGGCGGCCGATCACCTGGAGGCCGAAGGCGACGTTCTCGTAGACCGTCTTGCCGGGCAGCAGCCGGAAGTCCTGGAAGACCATGCCGACCTTGCGGCGCAGCTTCGGCACGCGGAACTGGCCGAGCCGACCGACGTCCCGGCCGTCGACGAGGACGCGTCCGGAGGTGGCGCGGATCTCGCGCACGATGAGGCGCAGGAAGGTCGACTTGCCCGAGCCGGAGGCGCCGACGAGGAAGGCGAACTCCCCCCTGTCGACGCTCACGTCGATGTGCGACAGCGCGGGGGCCGTCTGGTTCTGGTGGACCTTCGTGACGTTCTCGAATGTGATCACGGCTGCTTCCTGACGGCTGGACTGAGGCGGGTCCGCCGCGGCCGCAGAAGCCCTCGACGGTTCCCCACGAGTCTAGGAGGAGCCGTTCCGGCGCCCGGCTCGACGCGCCCGGCGTGTCGCGCGGACGGGGCCTCTCAGCTCTCCTGCTCGACCCTGCGGCGCCAGCGGATGCCCGAGTCGATGAAGGCGTCGATGTCGCCGTCGAAGACGGCGTCGGGGTTGCCCGACTCGTGGTTGGTGCGCAGGTCCTTGACCATCTGGTAGGGGTGCAGGACGTACGAGCGCATCTGGGAGCCCCATGAGTTGCCATCGGACTTGAGGGCGTTCATCTCGGCCTCGCGCTCCGCGCGGGCCCTCTCCAGCAGCTTCGCCTGGAGGACCCGCAGGCAGGCCGCCTTGTTCTGGATCTGGGAGCGCTCGTTCTGGCAGCTCACGACGATGCCGGTGGGCAGGTGGGTGACGCGCACGGCGGAGTCGGTCGTGTTGACGCCCTGGCCGCCGGGGCCCGAGGCGTGGAAGACGTCGACGCGGATGTCCTGCTCGGGGACGTCGATGTGGTCGGTCTCCTCGACGACCGGCAGCACCTCGACGCCGGCGAAGCTCGTCTGGCGCCGACCCTGGTTGTCGAAGGGGCTGATGCGCACGAGTCGATGGGTGCCCTGCTCCACCGAGAGGGTGCCGTAGGCGTAGGGGCACTTGACCGTGAAGGTCGCCGACTTGATGCCGGCCTCCTCCGCGTAGCTGATGTCGTAGACCTCGTAGGCGTACTCGTGGCGCTCGCACCAGCGCTCGTACATGCGCAGCAGCATGGCGGCGAAGTCCGCCGCGTCGACGCCCCCGGCCTCGGAGCGGATCGTCACGAGGGCGTCGCGCTCGTCGTACTCGCCGGACAGCAGGGTGCGCACCTCGAGGGACTCGATCTCCTCGGCGAGGGAGCCGATCTCCTTGTCCGCCTCGTCCGCAGTGGCCTCGTCGCCCTCCTCGGCGGCCAGTTCGACGAGCACCTGCACGTCATCGAGACGCCCGCGCAGCCCCTCGACGCGCTCGACGTCGGACTGGAGGCGCGAGAGCCTGCTCGTCACCTGCTGGGCGTGCTCCTGGTCGTTCCACAGATCGGGGGCCGCGGACTCGACCTCGAGCTCGGCGATCTGCTCCTTCCTGGCCGGCACGTCGACGACCGACTCGATCGACGCGAGCGACTTGTCGAGCTGGGAGATCCGTTCGTTCAATTCATCCAGGGCCACGTCGAGCAAGTCTACGGCACCGCCCGCCGGAGCCCGGCGGGCATGGACGGGCGGTCCGCGCGAATGGTGGGAGGATGGATGGGCCGCCGGGCCCGTGGAGCGGGTCCGGGACGCGACAGTCGACAGGGAGTTCCCGTGGGTGCGTTGAAGAACCAGCTCAAGTCCGATCTCGTGGTGGCCATGAAGGCCAGGGACGAGCAGGCCAGGTCGACGATCCGCATGGCGATCGCCGCCATCATGAACGCGGAGGTCTCCGGGCCCGCCCACGAGCTGAGCGACGAGGAGGAGCTGCGCATCCTCACTCGCGAGGTGCGCACGCGCGAGGACTCGGCCCGCACCTATGCCGACGCCGGTCGCGCCGAACTGGCCGAGAAGGAGTCGGCCGAGGCCGCCCTCCTGTCGCGCTATCTTCCCGCCCGGCTGTCCGAGGACGAGGTGACGGCCATGGTCGCCGAGGAGATCCGCGCCGTCTGCGGTGACGAGGCCCCGACCATGAGGAGCATGAGCGCCATCGTCAGGGCCGTCAACGCCCGCGCCGCCGGCCGCGCCGAGGGACGGGCCGTCGCCGCGGCGGTGAAGAGGGCCATCACCGGCTGACCGACGGGTCCCGCCGCGGAAACGGCCCCTGGGCGGCAGGCGTGGAGCACCCGCGAGACCCGTGCGGACCCCGGGCGATGCCGCGGAGCAGCGCAGGGCCGCGCAGCGGGACGCGCCGGAGGCGCCCCGGGGCTCCGGCGCGGACCCCGCCCGGAGCGTCCGCGGGTCGGGCCGGGAGCACATGCCGGACGCGCGCGCCGCGGGGCCGGGCCGCGGTCGATAATCATGGGTGCATGCGCACGATCGATCGGCGCGTGCGCACGCATCGGTGGGTGCCCGGGGCCGAGGGCCCCGGGTCCACCCGGAATCACAGCAGGAGGGCTCGTGCGTTCACGGAGAGCCATCGCCGCTCTGGCGGCGGCGTGCGCGGTGTCATTGACGGCCTGCCAGTCGGCCGACGCCGTCATCGCCGAGTACAACGACTCGGGCACGACGGGCTACGACACCTCGACGGTGCAGGCGGATCCGGCCGTCCAGGCCCTCGTTCCCGAATCGGTCTCGGCGGACGGCAGGCTGGTCATCGGCTCGAACCTGTACTGGGCCCCGGCCGAGTTCCAGCAGGGCGGCACCCCGGTCGGCTACGAGATCGACATGATGGGGGCCGTCGCCCGGCGCATGGGACTGGAACTGGGCGTCGAGAACGCCGAGTTCGACTCGATCATGCCGGCCATCGGGACCAAGTACGAGGCGGGCGCCTCGTCCTTCACGATCACGAGCGAGCGCGAGTCCAATTTCACCATGATCCAGTTCTACTTCGGCGGCATCGCATGGGCCGTGCAGACCGGCAACCCGACCGGCTTCGACCCGACGAACGTCTGCGGCCGCTCGGTCGGCGTCCAGACCGGCACGATGGAGGACGACGCGGTCGCCGAGCAGGCCACGCGCTGCCAGACGCCGCCCGACATCCAGCGCTACGACAGTCAGGACGCCGTGACGCAGGCCCTCGTCGGCGGGAAGATCGAGGCCATGTCGGCCGACTCCCCCGTCGTCGACTACGCGGTCTCCAGGACCGGCGGCACGATCTCGGCCATCGGCGAGGTCACCGAGATGGCCCCGTTCGGCGTCGTCGTCCCGAAGGACGACCCGGCCATGACCAGCGCCATGCAGGCCGCCCTGCAGTCCCTCATGAACGACGGCACGCTGAAGCGGATCTTCGCGGCCTGGGGCATCGATGACAACGTCGCCGAGCAGGCGGTCGTGAACCCGGAGGTCGAAGGATGAGCAACGAGTCAGCGGCCACGAGCGCCGACGCCCCGTCCGCCGGGGACGCCCCCCAGCTGATCCACGCGGTCCCGCTGCGCCACTGGGGGCGCTGGATCGCCGTCGCGGTGATCGTCGTACTGGCGGCCATGGCGGTTCACGGCTTGGTCACCAACAAGAACTACCACTGGGGCCTCGTGCTGCCCATGCTGTTCACCTACGAGATCGGCCGGGCCATCTGCTGGACGCTGATCCTCACGGTCGCCGCCATGGCGATCGGCATCGTCCTCGCCGTGACGCTGGCCGTCATGCGCCGCAGCGACAATCCGGTGATGCGCGCCGTGGCCACCTTCTACATCTGGTTCTTCCGCGGGACGCCGATCTACACCCAGCTGATCTTCTGGGGCCTCGTCGGCGTGCTCTACCCCCGGCTGAGCCTGGGCATCCCCTTCGGGCCGGAGTTCTGGAGCTTCCGCACCTACGACGTCTTCACCGCCGGTGTGTGCGCCATCCTGGGCCTGGGCCTGAACGAGGCCGCCTACCTGTCCGAGATCGTCCGCTCGGGGCTCGGCTCGGTCGACAGGGGCCAGGAGGAGGCCGCGCAGGCGCTCGGCATGGGTCCGCGCACGATCCTCCTCCGCATCGTCCTGCCGCAGGCCATGCGCGTCATCGTCCCGCCGACCGGCAACGAGACGATCTCGATGCTCAAGACCACCTCGCTGGTCACGGCCGTCCCGTTCACCCTGGAGCTCACCAAGGTCGCGACCGACTACGGCTCCCAGACGCTGCTGCCGATCCCCTTCCTCGTGGTCGCCGGCATCTGGTACCTGGTCATCACGTCGATCCTCATGTTCTTCCAGTCGAAGCTCGAGGCCTACTACGGGCGCAGCGACTCGCAGGCCCCGGACCGGTTGTCGCGGCGCGGCAGGCGCAGGCAGCGCACCTCGCGCCAGGCCGCGATCAACGCGGCGCGCACGACGCCGGACGCGGCGCCGAACGAGTGGGTCGGCTGAGGAGGACGGACATGGCAATGGTCGAGGTGCACGAGGTGCACAAGTTCTACGGCGATCTGCACGTCCTCAAGGGCGTGAGTCTTCAGGTCGAGCGCGGCCAGGTCTGCACGATCCTGGGCCCGTCGGGCTCGGGCAAGTCGACGCTGCTGCGCTGCGTCAACGTGCTCGAGGAGATCCAGTCGGGTTCGATCACGGTCGACGGCACGCTCATGGGCTACGGGCGGGACGAGCGGGGCAGGCTCCACGAGCTGCGGCCCAAGCAGCTGGCGGCGCAGCGGTCGAGGATCGGCATGGTCTTCCAGCGGTTCAACCTGTTCCCCCACATGTCCGCCCTCGGGAACGTCATGGCAGCGCCGGTGCGGGTGGCCGGCAAGCCGAAGGACGAGGCCCGCGCCCGGGCCATGGAGCTGCTGGAGCGCGTCGGTCTGGCCGACCGCGCCCACCACTTCCCGGCGCAGTTGTCCGGCGGTCAGCAGCAGCGCGTGGCGATCGCCCGCGCACTGGCCATGGAACCCGACCTCATGCTCTTCGACGAGCCCACCAGCGCCCTCGATCCCGAGCTGGTCGGCGAGGTGCTGGCGGTCATGCAGGACCTGGCGGCCTCGGGCATGACGATGATGGTCGTCACCCACGAGATGGGCTTCGCCCGCGAGGTCTCCGATCTGGCCGTCTTCATGGACGACGGTCTCATCGTCGAGTCCGGCTCCCCCGCCGAGCTGTTCGACCACCCGCAGCAGGACCGCACCAAGGAGTTCCTCCAGAAGGTGCTCACGCACACCGAGTGAGGCCCGGCGAGGGCCCGGGGCGCCCCGGGCCGGTGGGCGCAGACGGGCTCGAACCGCCGACTTCATCCTTGTAAGGGATGCGCTCTGACCAACTGAGCTATGCGCCCCTGTCCAGCGATTGTAGCGATGGGCGGGGGCGGGCGGATGCGCCCGGACGGAGCAGTGGCCCCGCCGAACGCCCGGCGGGGCCACTGTCCGCATCACCTCCACCCGCGCGGGCTCCCCGGCGGGGCGCTCGCGCGGGCCTGCGGATTCATGCCTCCTTCTTCTCCTCGGGCGAGCCCTCGACCTGGGCCGGGACGCTCGTACCGGTGACGGAGATCTTGCGCGGCTTGGCCTCCTCGGCCACCGGGATCGTCAGCGTCAGCACGCCATCGGCGTAGTCGGCGTTGACGTTCGCCAGGTCGAGGCCGCCGCCCAGGGTGAGCTGGCGGGCGAAGCTGCCGGTGGTGCGCTCACGACTCACCCAGTGGTTCTTGTCGCCGGACTCGATCTCGACGGGCTTGCGCTCGGCGGTGACGGTCAGCGTGCGGTCGTCGATGCCGACCTCGATGGTGGCCGGATCGACGCCCGGCAGATCCAGCTTCGCGATGAAGTTGTCGCCATCGCGGTAGAGGTCCATCGGCATGAGCCTGGCGTCGCGGGCCACGGCCCTGGCCGCCTGGTCGAAGAAGCGATCCATCTCGCGGAAGGGGTTGTACAGCATGGTGCTCATCGTGCGCCGTCCTTTGTGCGTCCTCGCCGCCCGGGAGTCTCCCGTGCGGGCACGGTTCCCGCGCCTCGACCGGCCGCGCCTCGACCGGTCTCACCGCGTTCACCTTGAGTAACCTTGACTCAACTCTGATTATTCCACCTTGAGCGGGCCACGCTCAACCCTCGTCGAAGAATTTTCCGGGTGCGCAGCAAGGCGGCGGGGCGGAACCACGACCGGCTCCGGCCGGTGGACGCGACCGGGCCGACGAGGACGCACCTGCGCGGGAAGGCGCGACGGGAGCGCGTCCCTGCACGGAGTCGCCGACGGAACCGCACGAGGACGTCGCACCTGCTCCGCGCCGGGCCCCTCAGGAACGCCGGGCGCTGTGCGAACGGACGATCCGGCACGCCTGCCAGTCGGGGCAGACCTCGACGGCGCTCGTCGCCGTGAGACCGGCGACCGAGGCGCCCTCGGAGATGTCGATCGGCTTGACGTACCCGGGACGGCCGATCTTGGGCGTCAGCAGCCAGATGTACCCCGCATCGGACAGATCGCGGAGCGCGTCGACCAGCGCATCGGCGACGTCGGTGTCGTCGCGCTGCCACAGGATGACCGCATCGACGGCCTCGACGACGTCCTCGATGAGGTCCGCGTCGATGAGGTCCATGATGTCGGCGCGCAGCTCCTCGTCGACGTCATCGTCCCAGCCCAGCTCCTGGACGATCATGCCGGGACGCAGCTTGAGTAGTTCGGCTCCCCCCATCGAGGTGGATGACTTGTCAGTACTGCCTGCCATGGCACTACTTCACCACATGCGGGTCCGTCTGCGCGCACCGGGACGCACCCGATCCGGCGCCGTCCCGGCCCGCGCGCCCGAGAGCGAGGGATTGGGTGCGTCCCCGCCGGGCGGACCGCACGTCGCCCGGCGGGGACGCCCACGAGGCGAGAGCACCGCCGGCACCCGCCGGGACGTAGAAGCAGGGGCGCCCACGGGCCGGTGACGCCCCTGCTCCGCCCTGCCGCGCCGGGGGAGCACGACGACATGCGCTCCCCCGATCAGTGCTCCTCGACCGGGGCCGCCGCCGCGGAGACATCGAGCAGGCCGTACCGCTCGGCGGCCTGGGCGGCCCACTCGGCGGGCACCTCGCCGCGGCGGGCGAGGGTCTGCAGGGTGGCGACCACCATCGACACGGCGTCGATGTGCACCTCGCGGCGGGCTGCGGCGCGGGTGTCGGAGAAGCCGAAGCCGTCGGCGCCGAGCACTGTGTAGTCGGTCGGCACCCACTCGCGGATCTGGTCCTGCACGGCCTTCATGTAGTCGCTCGTGGCGATCACGGGGCCGGGACGCCCGGACAGGCACCGCGTGACGAAGGGCACGCGCTGCGGCAGTTCGGGGTGCAGGAAGGACTGCTCGTTGCACTCGAGACCGTCCCGGCGCAGTTCGCCCCAGCTCGTGACGCTCCACACGTCGGCGACGACGCCCCAGTCGGCCTTGAGCAGCTCCTGGGCCCGGAGGGCCCACGGGACGCCGACGCCCGAGGCGAGCAGCTGGGCGCGGCGGGCGTCCGGGTTGACGCCCTCCATCGACCCCTCGCAGAGCAGGTGCATGCCCTTGAGGATGCCCTCGACGTCGACGTCGGCCGGCTCGGCGGGCTGCTCCATCGGCTCGTTGTAGGCGGTGATGTAGTAGGCGATGTCCTCGGGCTCGTCGCCGTACATGCGGCGCAGGCCGTCCTCGACGATGTGCGCCAGCTCGTAGCCGTAGCACGGGTCGTAGCTGACGAGCGCCGTGTTGGTGCTCACGAGGATCGGCGAGTGGCCGTCCATGTGCTGGGTGCCCTCGCCGGTGAGCGTCGTGCGCCCGGCGGTGGCCGCGATGTAGAAGCCGCGACCCATCTGGTCGGCGGCGGCCCACATCGCGTCGCCGGTGCGCTGGTAGCCGAACATCGAGTAGAAGAGGTAGATCGGGACCATCGGCTGGCCGTGGGTGGCGTAGCTGGTGGCGGCGGCGGTCCAGGCGGCGACCGAGCCGGCCTCGTTGATGCCCGTGTGCAGGAGCTGTCCGTTGACAGCCTCGCGGTAGCTGAGCATGAGGTCGTGATCGACCGGTGTGTAGTTCTGACCGTTCGGGTTGTAGATCTTGTTCGTCGGGAAGAACGAGTCCATGCCGAAGGTGCGGGCCTCGTCGGGAAGGATCGGCACGACGAACGGGCCGAAGCTCTTCTCGCGCATGAGGTCCTTGAGGATGCGCACGAAGGCCATCGTCGAGGCGATCTTCTGATGGCCGGAGCCCTTCTTGATCGACCTGTAGGCCTTCTCACCGGGCAGCTGCAGCTCCTTGCCGGTGGTGCGCCGCTCGGGCAGGAAGCCGCCGAGGGCCCGGCGGTGCTCGAACATGTACGCCATGGCGTCCGAGTCGTCGGGCTCCTTGTAGTACGGCGGCTGGTAGGGGTCGGCCTCGAGCTGGGCGTCGCTGATCGGGATCCCGCAGCGGTCGCGCAGGCCCTTGAGGTCGTCCAGGGCCAGCTTCTTCATCTGGTGGGTCGCATTGCGGCCGGCGAAGTGGGTGCCGAGGAAGTAGCCCTTGATCGTGTGCACGAGGATGACGGTCGGGCCGCCGTTGAACTCGGTGGCGGCCTTGTAGGCGTTGTAGATCTTCTTGTAGTCGTGGCCGCCGCGGCGCAGCGACCAGATCTCGTCGTCGCTCCATTCAGCGACCATGGCGGCGGTGCGGGGGTCCTGGCCGAAGAAGTGCTCGCGCACCCAGGCGCCGTCGTTGGCCTTCATGGTCTGGTAGTCGCCGTCATTGGTGGCGTTCATGATGGCGACCAGTGCGCCCTCGGCGTCGGCCGCCAGGAGCGGGTCCCAGTTCTCGCCCCAGATGACCTTGATGACGTTCCAGCCGGCGCCGCGGAAGAAAGCCTCGAGTTCCTGGATGATCTTGCCGTTGCCGCGCACCGGGCCGTCGAGACGCTGCAGATTGCAGTTGACGACGAAGGTGAGGTTGTCGAGGCCCTCGTTGGAGGCCAGCTGCAGGGCGCCGCGCGACTCGACCTCGTCCATCTCGCCGTCGCCGAGGAAGGCCCAGACGTGCTGACGGCTGGTGTCCTTGATGCCCCGGTTCTCGAGATAGCGGTTGAACTGCGCCTGGTAGATGGCGTTGATCGGGCCCAGCCCCATCGACACCGTCGGGAACTCCCAGAAGTCGGGCATGCGGCGCGGGTGCGGATAGCTCGGCAGCCCCCGCCCGCCGCGGGGACGGGAGTACTCCTGGCGGAATCCGTCGAGATCGGCCTCGGTGAGGCGGCCCTCGACGAAGGCGCGGGCGTACATGCCGGGGCTCGCGTGGCCCTGGAAGAAGACCTGGTCACCCCGGTCGTCGGAGTCCTTGCCGCGCCAGAAGTGGTTCAGCCCCACCTCGTACAGGTGGACGGCGCTGGCGTAGGTGGCGATGTGGCCCCCGACGCCGACGCCGGGACGCTGCTGGCGATGCACCATGACCGCCGCGTTCCAGCGGAGCGTGTGACGGATCCGCTGCTCGAGCTCCTCGTCGCCGGGGTACGGCGACTCCTGGTCGGCGGGGATCGTGTTGACGTAGTCGGTGGAGACCAACGAGGGCACCCCGATACGACGTTCACGGGCCCGCTCGTTGAGCTTGAGCATCACATAGCGGGCGCGGTTCTGGCCGTCAGCGTCGATCATCCCGTCCAACGAGTCGACCCACTCGCGGGTCTCCTCGGGGTCGGTGTCGGGCAGGCTCGTGGGCTGGCCGTTGAGAATGGGTCCGGGTTCCTCGCGAGGGATCACGCTGTCGTCCTTTCAGCTCAGCTGTCCGGCGGCGAGCGGTGCCGACGGACTGCCCCCATCTTCCAACCGGCGGGGAGCTCCCCGTTGGAAAACGGAACCAGCCCTCAGCGTAATTGGCCCGACCACGACCGGTCGGACCAACCGGGCCGACCGGTCGGGTCCCGATCTCATCGGGGAACGAGGCGGCGGGAGGATCCGCGGGCCGCCGGTAACGTTCGCCGCGAAAAGGAAGGGAACCACAGGCATGTCCATCTTCGCCTCACTCGACGCAGCCCCGAACGACCCGATCTTCCACCTGACCGATCTGTTCAACCAGGACACAGATCCCCGCAAGGTGAATCTCGGAGTGGGCGTCTACCAGGACGACAACGGCCGGGTGCCGCTGCTCAAGTCCGTCGAGAAGGTGCAGAAGCAGATGGCCGACGACCCCGATCCCTGGACCTATCTGCCGATGAGGGGCTGGGAGCCCTTCAACGAGGCCGCCCAGGAACTGGTCTTCGGCGCCGACTCCGAGCCCGTCGCCTCGGGTCGGGTCGCGACCATCCAGTCGCTCTCCGGCACCGGCGCGCTCCTGCTGGGCGCCGACCTCTACCGCCACCAGATCGACTCGGACGCGCCGATGATCGCCTCCGATCCCACGTGGGCGAACCACCACTCGCTGTTCCGCTACGCCGGCTACCGCACGGGCAGCTACCGCTACTATGACGCGGACGCCCAGGACATCGACGTCGAGGGCATGTTCGCCGACATCCGGGCGGCCGAGCCCGGCACCGTCGTGCTCCTGCACGCCTGCTGCCACAACCCCACCGGCTACGACCTGGGCCCCGAGCACTGGGGCCCGCTGGCCGAGCTGCTCGCCGAGCGCGGGCTCATGCCCTTCATCGACCTGGCCTACGAGGGCTTCTCGCGCGGCCTCGTCGAGGACGCCGGCATGGTCCGCGCATTCGCCGCGGCCGGTCTGAGCTTCTTCGTCGCGAGCTCCTTCAGCAAGAACATGGCCATGTACGGCGGCCGCACCGGCGCCATCCACGCGGTGTGCGCCGACGCCGACGAGGCCGCCCGCGTCAAGAGCCAGCTCGCCCGCACCGTCCGCAGCCTCTACTCGAACGCCCCCTTCCAGGGCGCGACGATCGCCGCGACGATCCTCACCGACCCCGACCTGCGCGCCGGCTGGGAGGAGGAGGTGACGACCATGCGCACCCGCATCACCGACATGCGCGCCGCCCTCCTGGCGGCCCTCGTGGCCGCGGGGGTCGAGGACATGGGCTTCATCACCCGGCAGGCGGGCATGTTCAGCTTCTCGGGCCTGAGCAGGGACGAGATGATCCGTCTGCGCGAGGAGTACCACGTCTACGGGCTCGACACGGGCAGGATCTGCATGGCGGCCCTGAACAGCCGCAACGTCGAGTACGTCGCGTCGGCGATCGCGGCCGTCCACCGGGGCTGACCCGTCCCGGCCCGGGCAACAGCATGCATCGGCCCGGGCCCGGGGCCGCCGCGCCGACTAGGCTGTGCTGCACGCGCGCCCCGCCGGTGCGGACCCCCGGTGCGAGCGGCGCCGAAACGGACACCCGAGAAAGGCAACGCCATGCACCTGCGCGAAGACGCCCAGTGGAGCCTCGTCATCCCCACCAGCATGGGGGTGCGCATCAGTCCTGCCGCCGGTCAGCCGGTGCACGTCGCCAACCAGTTCATGCTCCAGGTGACGAGCGCCGAGTCCAATGTCGGCTCCATCTCCAGCCACCTCGGCCAGCCCGTGAAGATCCTCACGAACTTCGTCGCGGGCTCCCCCATCGCCCAGCTCATCAAGTCCGACCTGGCCGGACGCCACATGGCCTACGAGGGCCCCGAGGTCCCCCAGGGAGGGGCCTGGGGCTACCGCCACCAGTTCAACATCGCCGACTCGGGCTACGGCAACCGCGGCGCCCGCGTCTGGAACGACCGCGCCGGCGAGGTCGGCCGCACGCTGAGCGCCGAGGACTTCGATCTCGACCGCATCTTCGGCGACGAGGGCGTCCGGATCGTCCACATGTCCGGTCTCATCGCGGCGTTGAGCCCCGAGACCTGCCGGTTCTGCCTCGAGGTCGCCCGCGCCGCCAGGAGGCACGGCACCGCGGTGAGCTTCGACCTGAACCACCGGGCCTCCTTCTGGGAGGGCCGCGAGGCCGAGCTGCGGGAGGCCTTCACCGAGATCGCCGAGCTGTGCACCGTGCTCGTCGGCAACGAGGAGGACTTCCAGCTGGCCCTCGGCCTCCAGGGCCCCGAGGCCGGCGGCCGGGGCCTGGCCGGCAAGATCGACGGCTTCAAGGGCATGATCGGGAAGGCCCACGAGCGCTTCGGCGGCGTCGAGTACTTCACCACGACGCTGCGCGAGGTCGTCAACGCCAATGAGCACCTGTGGGGCGCCATCCTGTGGCACGACGGCGAGTTCCACGTCGCCGAGCCGCGTCCCATCGGGGTGCTCGACCGCATCGGCGGCGGCGACGCCACCGTGGGCGGCATCCTCTACGGCCTTCTCAAGGGCTGGGACGCCGAGCGCTGCCTCCGGTTCGGCTGGGCCTCCGGCGCCCTGGCCACCACCGTCCTCACCGACTACGCGGTCCCCGCCGACGAGGACCAGATCTGGACCATCTGGAATGGCAACGCCCGCATCAAGCGCTGACGGCGCCCCGTCCGGGCCCTCCGCGCGGGGCGCCTGGGGCCCGGACGGTCTCTCGCCCGAGCACCGCGACGAGATCGTCGCCGGTCTGAGGGAGCAGGTCGGCACGCTCACGACCCGGGTGGTCGGGGCCATGGAGGACCGGCACCGGTGGTTCCGGAGCCTCGGCGCCGAGGACCGCAGCTGGATCACCATCGTCGCCCGAGCCGGTATCGACAACTTCCTGGCGTGGTTCGCCGATGCCGGCCGCGCGGCCGACCCGGGAACCCTGTTCAACGCCGCGCCGCGCTCGCTGACCCGCAAGATCTCCCTGCACCAGACGGTCGACCTCGTGCGCACGACGGTCAACGTCGTCGCCGAGCGGGTCGGCGGGCTCGTCCCGCCGCAGGACCGGCTCGTCCTCGAGCTGTCGATCGTCCACTTCTCCCGCGAGGTCGCCTTCGCGACCGCCGAGGTCTACGCCCGCGCCGCCGAGCTGCGCGGCGGCTGGGACGAGCGCATGGAGGCGCTCATCGTCGACGCGATCGTGCGCGCCGAGACCGATGACCTCGTCGTCTCGCGCGCCTCGGCACTCGGTTGGAACACGCGCGGCCCGGTCTGCGTCATCGCCGGGCCGCGCCCCGACGAGCCCGACCTGGACGAGCTGCGCGCCGCGGCCGCCGGCCGGGGGCTCGCCGCGCTCGCCTCCGAGCAGGGCGGGCGCATCATCGTCATCATCGGCGGGGAGCAGCTGACCGGCACCGATGCCGCGCTGCGGGCCGCCCACGAGCTCGAGGCGCTCTTCGCCTCGGGGACGGTCATCGTCGGTCCGCTCGTCACCGGCCTGCGCGAGGCCGCCGCCTCGGCCCAGGGCGCCCTGTCGGCGGCCCGGGTCGCCCACGCCTGGCCCGAGGCCCCGCGCGTCGTCGCCTCGTTCGAGCTGCTCCCGGAGCGGGCCCTGGCCGGCCATCCGCTCGCGCGCCGCCGGCTCGTGGACGACGTCTACCGGCCGCTGGCCGCCGCCGGCGGTGAGCTGCTCGCAACGGCCATCGGCTTCCTCGACAACGGGTGCGCCGTCGAGCCCACGGCGCGGGCCCTGTTCGTGCACGCCAACACGGTGCGCTACCGCCTGCACAAGGTCGAGGAGCTCACCGCGATGAGCCCCTTCGACCCGCGTCAGGCCTATGCGCTGCACCTGGCGATCACGCTGGGCCGGCTCACGGTGACGAACCCCGCCGCCGACTCCCGGTGAGGGGCCGATCCTCCGGTCCCGATAAAATCCCGCACGGTCGAGCGGTACTCCCTCCGCCCCGTTTTGTGGAGTTCCTCCAACGGCCCGGTATCGTTTTTCGTCGGGATAAGTCGCACGGGCCCCCACCGCGCAGGGGCAGGATGGTTCCATGCTTGTGATCGTTGCCCCTGGACAGGGCGCTCAGACGCCAGGATTCCTGGCCCCCTGGCTCGAGATCGACGCCTTCGCCGAAGGCCTCGCCCGGCTCTCGGAGGTCACCGGCCTCGACCTGGCCCGTCTCGGCACCGGCGCCGACGCCGAGACGATCAGGGACACCGCGGTGGCGCAGCCGCTGCTCATGGGCGCCGGCCTCCACGCGGCGCTCGTGACGGCCCCGCGGCTCGACCACGGGCTGTTCTCGCTGGCCGACGTCGCCGCCGGCCACAGCGTCGGCGAGATCACCGCCGCCGCCGGCACGGGCGTCCTCGACCCGCTGCAGGCGGCGGTCTTCATCCGCGAGCGCGGCCGCGGCATGGCGGACGCCTCCGCCGTCGAGCCCACCGGCATGGCGGCCGTCGTCGCCGGGGACCCGGACGAGGTCCTCGCCCGCATCGAGCAGTGCGGCCTCACCGCCGCCAACAACAACGGCTCCGGCCAGATCGTCGCCGCCGGCACCCTCGACCGGCTCCAAGCCCTCCGCGACGACCCGCCGGCCCGGGCCCGCGTCATCCCGCTGTCGGTCGCCGGCGCCTTCCACACCGCCCACATGGCCCCCGCCCGGCCGAGGCTGGCCGAGCTCGCGGCCACGATGACGACCTCCGACCCGATCACCAGGCTGCTCAGCAACCGCGACGGCGAGGTCGTCGCCTCCGGCGCCGAGTACCTCGAGCGCCTGGTCGCCCAGGTCACCACTCCGGTCCGCTGGGACCTGTGCATGGACACCATGCGCGGGCTCGGCGCCACCGGTCTGCTCGAACTGCCCCCGGCCAAGACCCTCACGGGCATCGCCAAGCGCAATCTCAAGGGCGTCGAGCTGTTCAGCCTCAACACGCCCGACCAGATCGACGAGGCGCTGGCCTTCTGCCAGGGGCACGCCGGCACCACCGCCCAGGAGGTCTGACCCATGACGACACTGGCCACCTCTACCGGCGCGCGGTACGCGCGCATCCTCGGCACCGGCTCCTACCGCGGCTCCCGCGTGGTGACCAATGAGGAGATGTGCACGATGATCGACTCCACCCCGGAGTGGATCGAGCAGCGCACCGGCATCCGGGAGCGCCACTGGGCCGTCGAGGGCGAGACCCCTCTGTCGATGTCCGTGCAGGCCTGCCGCAGCGCCATGGACATGGCCGGCGTGCGCCCCGAGCAGATCGGCGCCATCATCCTGGCCTCCGTCTCGCACCACCACCCGTCGCCCGCCCTGGCCGACTACCTGGCCCGCGAGCTCGGCTGCACCGATCCGGCGGCCTTCGACATCTCCGCCGCCTGCGCCGGCTTCTGCTACGGCGTCGCGCTGGCCGAGTCGC
Organism: Propionibacterium acidifaciens DSM 21887; assembly: GCF_000426605.1. Taxonomy (GTDB): domain Bacteria; phylum Actinomycetota; class Actinomycetes; order Propionibacteriales; family Propionibacteriaceae; genus Propionibacterium; species Propionibacterium acidifaciens. The sequence goes on along the minus strand of NZ_AUFR01000001.1, from coordinate 24,735 downwards.
TCATCCGCGCCGGGCATGCCGGCGACGACGGCCTCGTCCTCGTCGTGGGCGTCGAGCGGCTGTCCGACATGATCAACATCGCGGACCGCGGCACCGCGTTCATCTTCGGGGACGGCGCCGGCGCGGCCGTCGTCGGCCCCTCGCAGACCCCCGGCGTGAGCCCGACCGTCTGGGGCACGAAGCCCGAGAACGTCGAGACCATCGAGATCGAGCACTGGCTGAGCGGCGCCGGGCACGACACCGGCTACCCCTTCATCACGATGGACGGCCGCACGGTCTTCAAGTGGGCCCTGGCGGAGGTCACCCGGCACGCCGCCCGCACCATCGAGCTGGCCGGCATCCGGCCCGAGGAGCTCGACATCTTCCTCCCCCACCAGGCCAACGACCGCATCACCGATGCGCTGGTGCGTCATCTGCACCTGCCCGAGAACGTGACGGTCTGCCGCGACATCGCCGAGATGGGCAACACCTCGGCCTCCTCCATCCCGATCGCCCTCGACGACATGATCCGCCAGGGCCGGGCGACGAGCGGCCAGACCGCCCTGATCATCGGTTACGGAGCGGGTCTGACCTACGCCGGTCAGATCATCGTCATACCCTGACGGAACCGGCGCACGGCGCCGACAACGGACCTCGTCCGACGACCTGTCCCCCAACAACACCAACAAGAAAGGGCCGACCATGGCTACCAACGAAGAGATCCTGACCAAGCTCGCCGAGATCGTCAACGACGTCGCCGGTGTCCCGGTCGAGGACATCCAGCCCGACAAGAGCTTCATCGACGACCTCGACATCGACTCCCTGTCGATGGTCGAGATCGTCTACGCCCTGCAGGAGGCCTTCAACATCGACATCCCCGACGAGGACGTCAAGGGCCTGAGCACCGTCGCCGACGCCGTCGACTACGTCGAGAAGGCCCAGAAGGCCTGAGCCCGACCGACCGTTCCACGTCGCCCACCACACTCGAACACCCGCACTGGAGGACACATTGAGCACCATCGTCGTCACCGGCCTGGGGGCGCTGACCCCGCTCGGCAACGACGTTGCGAGCACCTGGGAGGGGCTCCGCAGCGGCCGCAGCGGCATCGGCACGATCGAGCAGGAGTGGGCCGCCGACCTGCCCGTGCGCTTCGCCGGGCAGGTCGACGTGGACGTCGACTCCCAGCTGACCCGCATCGAGCTCCGCCACATGGACCGCTCCAGCCAGCTGGCCGTCATCGCGGCCCGGCAGGCCTGGGAGGACGCGGGCCTCACCTTCTCCCCCGAGAACGAGATCGATCCGAACCGGGCCGCCTCGGTCGTCGGCACCGGCATCGGTGGTCTCCAGAGCACGATCTCCCAGTGGGAGATCTTGAAGACCAAGGGCCAGCGCCGGGTGAGCCCCTTCACCGTCCCGATGCTCATGTCGAACGCGCCGGCCGCCAACGTCGGCCTGCGCATCGGCGCCCGCGCCGGGGTCCACACGACCGTCTCGGCCTGCGCCTCCTCGAACGAGGCGATCTCCCTGGCCCTCGACATGCTGCGCGCCGGACGCGCGGACATCGCCCTCGTCGGCGGCGCCGAGGCGCTCATCCACCCGCTGCCCATCGTCTCGTTCGCCCAGATGCAGGCGCTGTCCAAGCGCAACGACGAGCCGCAACGGGCCTCCCGCCCGTGGGACCGGGGCCGCGACGGCTTCGTCATGGGCGAGGGCTCGGTCATGCTCGTCCTCGAGACCCTCGAGCACGCCACGGCCCGCGGCGCCCGCGTCCACGGCACGATCGCCGGGTCCGGCATCAGCGCCGACTCCTACGACATGGTCAAGCCCGACCCGAGCGGCCGGGGTCAGCGCGCCGCGATGCGCAAGGCCCTCGCCGACGCCGACCTGGCGCCCGCCGACATCAACCACATCAACGCCCACGCCACCTCGACCCCGGCCGGTGACGTCACCGAGGCCCACGGCATCCGCGAGCTGCTCGGCGACGACGCCGACCACGTCGTCGTCACCGGCACCAAGTCGATGACCGGCCACCTGCTGGGCGCCGCGGGCGCCCTCGAGACCATGGCGACCCTCCTGGCCCTCCACGAGCGCATCGTCCCTCCGACGATCAACCTCGACGATCCCGAGGACGACTTGGGCGTGACCATCGCCGCGAACGAGGCCGTCGGGCTGCCCTCCGAGGGCCGCCTCGCCGCACTGAACAACTCCTTCGGCTTCGGCGGGCACAACGTCGCCGTGGCCGTCACGAACGACAACATCACCGGGTGATCCCGGCCCGTCCGGTGCGGGACGAGGGGGGCGCGGGCCGTGGGATCCGCGCCCCCCTCGTCGTCCCGGGCCCGTCAGTCGAAGATCCTGCCGGTGCGGCGGCGCTCGAGCCAGTCGAGGAGGCCGGCGGTGACCTCGTCCCGGTTGGTCTCGTTGAGCAGCTCGTGGCGGGCGCCCGGCCAGACCCTGCCGACGACGTCGGTGAGGCCGGCGATGCCGTACTCCCCGACGACCTCCTCGACGGCGCGGCCGTTGCCGCAGACGGGGTCGGCGCCGCCTCCGACGACGAGCACCGGCAGCTCCCAGCCGACGAGGGCGACGTGGCTGCGCGAGTGGACGCGGATCTGGCCCTCGATGATCTCCGCGAAGAGGCCGTTGGAGCAGGTGAAGCCGCACCAGGGGTCGGCGACGTAGGCGTCGACCTCGGCCTCGTCGCGGCTGAGCCAGTCGAACGGGGTCCGGGCCGGCCGGAAGGCCCGGTTGTACGAGGCGAAGCCGAGCGCGTGGACGAGGCGGCTTGGACTGTCCCAGCCGCGCAGCCCGGCCTCGGCACGGGCCGTCTCTCGGGCGGGCACCCCGGTGCGCCCCATGCTCGGCGTCGTACCGGACAGGATGAGGCCGGACAGCTCCTGCGACCAGTGCATCGCGTACTCGCGGGCGAGGACCGAGCCCATCGAGTGCCCCAGGAGGAACTGCGGGGCGCCCGGGTGGCGGCGCACGGCCAGCTCGTGGACCGCGTGGAGGTCCTCGGTGACGACCGACCAGCCGTTGCGGGGCCAGATGCCGGCCCGTTCGAGGTGGCCGGCGGTGCCGCCGTGGCCCCGGTGGTCGCCGGCGTAGACGGCCCAGCCGGCCGCGGTGAGGGCGCGGGCGAAGCGGTCGTAGCGCTTGGAGTGCTCGGCCATGCCGTGGCTGATCTGGAGGACGGCCAGCGGCTCACCGACGGGGAGCCAGGCACGCACCAGGAGACGCTCGCCGTCGGGACGGTCGAGGCGTCCGACCTCGATGCGGGGTTCGGAGGCGCTGTGCTGCTGCGCTGTGATGTTCATCACCCGAGCATAAGGCCCGCCCTCCGCGTCCGAGGGCCCTTCGGGGCCGTCACACCGCGCGGTGGAGCCACCGCACGGGGGCCTCGTCCCCGGCGTGGCGGAAGATCTCGAGCTCGTCGTCCCAGGGGGCGCCGAGCAGGGCGTCGATGGCCTCGCGGACGTCCCGGCCGCCGGAGCCCCGCTCTGAGAGGGCCGCGCGCAGCCGGTTCTCGCTGACCTGGATGTCGCCGAACTCGTCGGTGACGGCGTGGAAGACGCCGAGGGCCGGCGTGTAGGAGTAGCGCTCGCCGAAACCGCCGGGGCGGGCCTGGGAGGTCACCTCGAAGCGCAGCCGGTGGCAGCGCATGAGGGCCGAGACGATCCGGGCGCAGACGCCCTCGTCGCCCTCCCAGATGCTCTCGGCGCGCATCGTGCCGGGCTGGGCCCCTTGGGGCGTCCACTCGAGGGCGACGGGCGCGCCGACGACGGCGCTGATCGCCCATTCGATGTGCGGGCACAGCGCCGCTGTGGCCGAGTGGATGAAGATCTCGCCACGTGCGTTCTGAGCCATGCCGGTTCCTCCCGTCATTCAGGTGTACCTTCCCCAGCAGCCTGCACGGGACGATCGTCACGGCGCGATGAGACCGGTCGGCGACCGGTGTTGTCGGTGCGATTGTGCACCAGTTCCGCCCGAGATGCCAAAGCGGAGCCCACCGGCCCCGGGATCCCCCGGTCCGGGGAGGGTCCCGGGGATCCGTTCCGGCGGACGCTCATCCGCGCGGATCGGCGAGGAAGAAGGCGTCGTCGGGAACCCTGCCTCCGATGACGTCGGGGTTCAGGACGGCCAGGCGCTCGTAGAAATCGGCCAGTCCGTCCCTGCACCGGGCCCCCAGGACCATCTGCTGCTGCAGACGGGGGATGACCTGCCCGACGATGGCAGCGTCCACCTGCGTGGAAGGCGGCGATCCGACCGATGATCTCCTCTCCGGCGGCGTTGACCGTGTTCACGGCCGATTCCATGTCGCCCAGGATGCCGCCGAGCAGGCTCTCGTCGCCGGCGACGGCGGTCGGCACGGCGATGCCCGCCATCGGGAAGCGGGCGTCCGAGCCGGTGACCTCGGCCCAGATCTTCTGCATGTCGACGACGCGCCCCACCTGGCGGCCGGCCTGGGCGGACTTGGCGACGGCGACAGCGGCGGGGCGCTCGGGCACACCGCCCAGTCGAGCTGTCCGCTCACGAAGGCGTTCAGCAGCTCCTGCGCGTCGGGGTACGGGACGATGTCGATGCCGGCCGCGTCGATGCCCTTTTGCGCGAGCAGATAGCGGAAGACCAGATCGGGCATGTCGTTCGGCGGCGGCACGCCGATCCTCCTGCCCGTGAGCAGGCCCATGTCGTCGGCCCCCTCGTCCTCCTTCGGACCGAGGACGTAGAGCATGCCCCACACGGTGATCGCCGCCAGCCGCAGATCGTCCCCCTTGGTGCAAGGATCGGCACCCACGTAGGAGGGGACGGCCGCGACATCCGCCTCGTGGTCGAGCAGCAGCGAGGTGAGCACGTCGACGCCGGCCCAGTTCCGGATCGTGACCTCCTCGACCGCGCCCTCGCTCTTGAGTTCGTCGCCGAACGCCGCCATGGGCGCCATGAACGCCAGCGTCGTGGGCACGTAGACGCGCAGATCGTCGATGGGGCCACTGGAGGTCGAGGACGACGAGGCCGCCCCGCCCTCCCTGGACGAGCAGCCGGCCAGCCCCAGGGCGGCCACCGCGGCGCTCCAGGCCAGGACGTCGCGTCGGGATGCTCTCATTGGTGCATCTCCTTCGATGGGGAACCCTGACCGGTTCGAGGGGATCGTATGGCGCCCGCGCCAGGCAGGGCCGCGACCGAAGGCGTGGGCCATCTCGAGCAGGACGGGGTCGACCTGGCCGATGGCGTCGCGCGTCGAGGCGGTGATCAGGGGCGCCGAGACGAGCACGACGACCAGCAGCACGACGCCGGCGGTCGGACCGAGGGCGAGCATGCCGATGACGACTGACGATGGGCGGCACCGCCATGAGCAGCGACAACCACGATCGGGTGAAGGCGTCGAGGATGCCGCTGACGGCGCTGAGCGCCCCCAGGCGATGCCGATGAGGCAGGCCAGCCCCAGCACCGTGCGCCGCAGCGTGATGCCCAGCGATCCCCACAGCCTGCCGGTGCTCGCCATGGACACCAGGGCCCGCCGCGGCCGCCGCCCTCATAGACCGGTCGGCCCCGTGCTCGCCATGGACACCAGGGCCCGCCAGGTGCCCCCGGGGCTGGGCAGCGCATAGGCCGGCTGTCTCCCCGAGGCCACCACCACGGTCCGATCAGACAGCCCAGGCCGACCAGGCCCGTGAGGGAACGGCCGGTCGGGCCCGGTCCTCTCGTTCCCACGCGAGCGTCCACGCCCCGTCCTCATCACCGCTCAGGCGCAGCCGCAGGCTCGAGACGGCCTCGGCCTCGCCGGGGTCGTGCGTCACCCGGACGGCGTCGATGTGCTCGACGGCGATGATCCCCACGAGCCGCCCGCGGAGTTCCGCGGCCAAGCGCCCCGTCAAGGGACGAGAAGGGCTCGTCCACCAGGAGCAGATCGGGCGCGGTGACCATGGCGCGCGCGATGGACACCCGCTGGCGCATAGCTGCCCGGCGTGCAGCCCGGCCGCATCACCCAGCCCCGCCCGGCCGAGCCACTCGTCGGCGGCCCGGCCGGCGTGCTCGCGACCGGCGTGCTCGCGATCGGCGGCCAGCAGGGCGACGTTCCTGTGCGCGGTGCGCCAGGGCAGTAGGCGCGGCTCCTGGCTCCTGGAAGACGTAGCCGAGCCGGCCGGAGCGCTCGACCGCTGCGGCGGCGATCGCCTCGGCCGCCGTACCCGCGATGGCTCGCAGCAGGGTCGTCTTGCCGACGCCCGAGGCTCCGGTGACGACGAGGACCCGGTCGGATCGCAGCTCGAAGGACAGCCCGCGCAGCAGCGTCGGGCCCCGGCACGACAGGGTCAGCCCGCTCGCACGCAGGGGGGAGCGCCGTCGCAGCGGGCGCGTGATCCATGCCCCGGGATGCGATCACAAAAGCCAGGCTAAGCTAAATGTTCACGGCTGACAAGAAAATTCGTCCTGGCTCTCCTCCGCCTCATCGGGACGTCCCGGCCCGACGGGGGCGACCCGCCGACGGGCGCGCGTACTCTCGAAGCATGAGTTCGCCGGCCTCCGACGCGATGACCACCGCCCCCCATGGATCGTGGGACTCCCCCATCGGTCTGGACGACGTGCTGGCCGCCGGGGTCGCGATGCGCGAGCTCGGCGGCGACGGCCGGAACGCCCTCTGGCTCGAGTCGCGCCCCGAGGAGGGTTCCCGCATGACGCTGCTGCGCCGGGCCGGCGACACCGTCGTCGAGCTGACCCCAGCCCCGGCCGACGTGCGGGCGCGCGTCAACGAGTACGGAGGCGGCTCCTGGGCCGCCGGCGACGGCATCGTCGTCTGGGTCGACGCCGCGGCCCAGCAGGTGGTCGGCACGCTCGAGGGCCGCGGGCCGGTGGCGCTCACTCCGGCCGATCCCCTGATGCGCTACGCGGCCCCCGCGCCGTGCGCCGCGTTCGGCGTCGTCCTGGCGGTGCGCGAGGACCACACCGACCCGCAGGACGTCGTCACGAGCCTCGTCGCCCTGCCCTGGCCCGGCGGCGCGCCCGACCCGGGAACCGTGCTCGCCGCCGGGCACGACTTCTACGCCGACCCGGCCGTGCGCGCCGACGGCGTCTGCGCCTGGGTGCAGTGGGACCAGCCGGCCATGCCCTGGGACGGGGCCCAGCTCGTCGTCGCCCGCCTCGACGACGACGGGACGCACCTGGTCGAGGAGCGGGTGCTCGTCGACGGCGCCGGCCCCGACCCGGCCTCCGGCATCGCCGTGCAGCACCCGCTGTGGGCCCCGGACGGCTCCCTGCTGTTCATGTCGGACGCGCACGGCTGGTGGGACCCGTGGCGCTGGACGGGCGGGCCCGCCGCCCCGCGGCCGGTCAGCACCGAGCCCCACGACGCGGACCTTCCCGTCTGGCAGCTGGCCCGCCGCCCCGTCGCCGTCCACGACGACCGGCTGTGGTTCGCCCGCTACGTCGACGGGGTGGCCGAGCTGGTCGACTGCCCGCTGACCGGAGGCCCGTCGCGGCGCCTCGGCGCGGTGGCCGACCTGGAGCAGGTCGTCACCACCGAGCAGGGGGTGCTGGCGCTCGTCCGCCGGGCCGACGCGCCCCCGGCGATCATCGACGTGGCCGCCGGCGGCGCGGTCCTCCGCTGCCCCTCCGCGCCGCCCGACCCGGCCCTCACGAGCGTCGGCGAGGTGCACCTGGTCGACGAGAACCGCCACGGCCGCTTCCAGTGCCTCCTCTGGCCGCCGCGCAACCCCCGCTTCCGGGGACCGGCGGGGTCCCGCCCGCCGCTCATCGTCACCGTGCACGGCGGGCCGACCGGCATGGCGGTCGACGACTACTCGACCGCCACCCAGTTCTGGACCAGCCGCGGCTTCGCCGTCATGGCGGTCAACTACTCGGGCTCGGCCGGCTTCGGACGCGCCGTCCGCGAGCGCCTGCGCGGCCAGTGGGGCGTCGCCGACGTGGACGACTGCATCGATGCGGCCCGGTGGGCGGTGCGGGCCGGGCTGGCCGACCCGCACCGGGTCGTCATCACCGGCGGCAGCGCCGGCGGCTTCACCGTGCTGAGCGCCCTGGAGCGCTCGGACGTGTTCGCGGCGGGCGTCTCGCGCTACGGCGTCGCCGACCTCGTCGCGCTGCAGGCCGGGACCCACAAGTTCGAGGCCCGCTACAACGACGGACTGCTGGGACCGTGGCCGCAGGCGCGGGCCCGCTACGAGGAGCGCTCCCCCATCAACCACCTCGACGGGCTCACCGCCCCGATGCTCCTGTTCCAGGGGCTGGACGACCCGATCGTCCCGCCCGACCAGTCGCAGGCGCTCGCCGACGCGCTCCGGGCCCGGGGACTCCCGGTGGCACTCGTCACCTTCGAGGGCGAGGGGCACGGATTCCGGCTGCCGGCCACGCGGCGCCGCGTGCTGGAGTGCGAGCTGGGCTTCTACGCCCGGCTCTTCGGCTTCGAGCCGGCCGATGGCGTCGCGGCGCCCCCGCTCGAGAACCCGCCGGCCCCGGACGGGCGGACCGGGGCGGAGGGCCTCGCTCAGTAGGCGCGGGGGCCGAAGAGGGCGGTGCCGATGCGCACCGTCGTCGCGCCATGGGCGATGGCCAGCGGGAAGTCGCCGCTCATGCCCATCGACAGCTCGCACCAGGTCGAACCGAGCACCGCCCGGCCGCGCAGCCGGTCGCGCAGCGCGACGAGCGCATCGAAGCAGGCCGCGACACGGGCGGTGTCGGGGCTGTCGACCGCCACCGTCATGAGGCCCTTCACGTCGAGCGCCTCGTAGTCGGCCAGGGCCTCGCAGAAGCCGAAGGCCTCGTCGAGGCCGACGCCGTGCTTGGTCCGCTCGCCCGAGGTGTTGACCTCGACGAGCACGTCCAGGGTGCGGCCGAGCTCGGTGAGCCGGCGGTCGAGGCGGGCGGCCAGCCGCAGGGAGTCGAGCGCCTGGAACTCGCGGATGCGCGGCAGCACGGCATTGACCTTGTTGGTCTGCAGATGGCCGATGAGGGTGAAGTCGATGCCCTCGTCGGGGCCGATCCGGGCGGTCTTGGCGACGATCTCCTGGACGTGGTTCTCGCCGTAGCTGCGGGGCCCGGCATCGCCGCTCACCTCGGCCAGGGCGGCGTGGACGGCGCGGATCTCGTCGACGTCGTGCAGCTTGCTGACCGGCAGGAGGCGCACCTCGTCGCGGTCGCGCCCGGCGGCCTCGCAGGCCCGCCCCAGCCGCTCCCACACCCGCTGCACACGCGCGCGGGTCGAACCGTCCACCGGCACCGGTCCATCATCCGACATCATGGCCACCTCGCAGCCAACGATATGACACCCGCCGAGGCGAGGACGGCGAAGATGAGGGCGACCCCGGCGAAGCGCGCGGTGATCTCGTGGTACTCGTCCACGTAGCCGATCTGGTGGGAGATCGTCTGGTAGACGGCCTGCAGGCTGCTCAGCGAGTCCGCGGAGTACTTCTTGCCGCCGGAGTCCTTGGCCACCTCGGACAGCTCGGCGTGGTCGACGGCCACCGACTGGCGGTGGCCGTTCTCGTAGACGTAGCCGCTCGAGGTGCCGTAGGCGATCGTGTAGACCGGCACGCCCTGCTTCTTCGACTCGGTCGCGGCGTCCGAGGAGGCGCGGCCCATGTTCGTCGCGCCGTCCGAGAGCAGGACGATCGCGCCGGGCGCGGTCTCGTCCGGGTGGTCCGGGTCCTGGGGCGCCAGCTTGAGGGCGTCGAGGGCCGTGTAGACGCCCTCACCGATGGCCGTCGACGGCGCCAGTTCGAGGGCGTCGATGGCGTTCTCGAGGGCCGAGCGGTCGGTCGTCGGGGGCATCTTGATGTCGGCCGTCGCGGCGAAGGACACGAGCGCGACGTTGAAGCTCTCGGGCAGCGAGTCGACGAACTCCTTGGCGCCCTCCTTCGCCGCGTCGAGCCTCGTCGGGGTGACGTCGGTGGCCATCATCGAGCGCGACACGTCGATGACGACGACGACCGTCGCGCGGTCGCGCGGCACCCGCGTCATCGCCTGCGGCTGCGCGTAGGCGATGACGAGCATGACGAGCGACAGGGCCGCGGCACCGACCGAGAGGTGGCGCCTGAGCCGCGTGTCGCGCGGCAGGATCGAGGCGAGCAGGCTGCTCGAGCCGGCGGCGCGGCGGTGCACGAGCAGCGCCGCGTAGAGCGCCACGACGAGCACCGGCACGACGAGCCACCACAGTCTGTGGGGGCTCATGAAGCTGAGCATCGGGATCATCACGACCACCTCGCGGCCATGCCCACCGCGCCGAAGGCGGCGACGACACCGAACATGAGCGAGACGAGCACCCAGCGGGCGGTCACCTCGGTCTTCTGCGTCTCGTAGCCCATGTCGGAGCTGAGGTCCTTGTAGACGGTGTTGAGCTCGTCGGAGCTGGAGGCGTCGAGGGCCCGGCCCCCGCTGGTGGAGGCGACCTGCGCCAGCAGGTTCGTGTCGGGCGCCACGTTGAAGCGCTCGCCGTCCAGGTCGACGTAGCCGTTCTGGGTGCCGAAGGCGATCGTGTTGATCGGCACCGAGGCCGCCGCGGCCTGCTGGGCCGCGGCGACCGGGTCGCCGCCCGAGGTCTCCGAGCCGTCGGACAGCAGCACCATGAGGCCGGGCGCCTGGGTGCCGTCGTCACCGGCGGGGGCCTGCTTCAGCGCGGCGAGGCCGTCGGTGATCGAGTCGGCGATGGCGGTGCCGTCCTGAAGGCTCAGCGAGTTGATCGCCTGGATGAGCACCCCCCTGTCGACGGTGGGCGGCACGAGCGTGTTCGGGTGGCCCGACAGGGTCACGAGCGAGACGTTGTAGGCGGCCGGCAGGCTCGAGACGAAGCTCACCGCGGAGCTCTTCTCGGCCTCGAAACGGCTCGGATCGACGTCGGCGGCCATCATCGACTGGGAGACGTCGAGCACGAGGACGATCGTCGCGCGCTCCCGCGGCACCTTCGTGTCTCCGACGGGGACCGCCCAGGCGCCGGTGATCGTCGCGAGCGAGCACAGCGTCAGGGCCACGCAGACGTGGCGGTGCCACTGGCGCTGGCGCGGCACGACGGCGCCGACGATGCCCGTGTTCGTGTACCGGATGCCGCGGTTCCTCGCGAACCGCATGATGACGAGATAGGCGATGACGAGCGCCGGGATGATGAGCAGCGCCCACAGGCGCCCCGGGTGGGAGAAGTCCCACCACAGCACGTGCGTCGTGCTCATGATGCGCCCGCCTCCCTCTGCGGCTGGGAGATCACGGCGGCCGTCCGCCGGTAGGTCAGGACGAAGCGGGCGATGTCGGCGACCCAGTCCCGGTCGGTGCGCAGCACGACGTGGCCGGCGCCGGCGCGGCGGATCGCCGCGGCGGTGCGCTCGCGCTGGGCCCGCGAGGCGGCGCTCACGGCGCGGCGGGCCCGGACGTCACCCGTGTCGACGAACCGCGTGAAGTCGGACTCGGGGTCGCGTACGAGCACCTCGCCGACGTCGGGGAAGTCGACCTCGGCGGCGTCGACGACCTCGACGCAGACCACCTGGCTGCGCACGCCGAGACGGCGCAGCGGGCGTTCCCAGGCCGGCGGGCGGGCCGGATCGATCTCGGAGTCGCCAGCGGTGAGGAAGTCGGAGACGACCACGCGCAGACCGCGGCGCTGCTGGGTGCGCACCATCGCCTCGATTCCGGCCGCCAGGTCGTACCCGCCGCCGGAGCGGTCGGTCTCGATCGGGTCCTCGAGCATCTTCCGGAGCAGCCCGTACAGGGCGTTGCGCCCCGAGCGGGCCCTCATGCGGGTGATGCCGTCGCCGTGCAGCACCATGCCCCCGAAGCGGTCGCCCATCTTCTGGGTGACGAAGCCGAAGGTGGCCACCGCGGCGATGCCCAGGTCGCGCTTCGTCACGGCGCCGGTGCCCCAGTTCATCGACGGGGTGGCGTCGAGCAGGGCCCACACCTCGAGCTCGCGGTCGGCGATGGTGTCGCGCACGTGCGGCACGGTGGTGCGGGCGGTGACCGCCCAGTCCATGCGGCGCACGTCGTCCTGGCCCGGCATGTAGAGACGGGCGTCGTTGAGGTCGGACCCGGGCCCCGGCATGAGGCCCAGGTGGTCGCCCTGCAGGTAGCCGTCGAGCCGGCGCACGATCGTCAGCTCGAGGTGGCGCAGGGCCGCCTCGGGCGCCAGGTGGCGCAGCGACACGGTGGGGCCGGCGGGCTCCTTGAGCACGGACAGCACGGCCTGCGCCCCGGACGAGGGAGCCGGGGCGTCCGTCTGCGGCGGCAGGAACTGCGGCGCGGCGGAATCCACTGCTAGCGCACCTCCGAGGCCACCGGCCGCCTCGGGGCGGCCGGGGCCCGGTTGTTCCAGACCGGGGTGGGCGCGGGGACCATAGCGAGGATGCGCTCGACGACCTGGGCGGCGCTCACGTCGTCGGCGATGGCGTCGAAGCTCAGCATGATGCGATGGGCCATGACGTCGGGGGCGATGGCCTGGACGTCGGTCGGCAGCACGTAGTCGCGGCCGTGGATGAGGGCGACGGCGCGCGCGGCGGCGACCAGACCCAGGGTGGCCCGCGAGGAGCAGCCGATGGAGATGACGCGCGCCAGGTCGGGCATGTTGAAGTCGGCCGGGTTCCGGGTGGCCAGGATGAGGCGGACGATGTACTCGGCGACGAGGTTGTGGACGAAGATGCTGGAGGCCCTGTCCTGGAGCGACCTGGTGAGCTCCGGGTCGAGGATCCGCGTGGCCGTGGGGGCCTTGACCGACATGCGGCGCAGGATCTCGAGCTCCTCGTTGCCCTTCGGGTAGGGCACGTCGACCTTGAGCAGGAAGCGGTCGCGCTGGGCCTCGGGCAGCGGGTAGACGCCCTCGGACTCGACCGGGTTCTCGGTGGCGATGACGATGAAGGGGTCCTTCATCGGGTAGGTCGTGCCGGCGATCGAGACCTGCTTCTCGGCCATGAGCTCGAGCATGGCGGCCTGCACCTTGGCCGGGGCGCGGTTGATCTCGTCGGCGAGGACGAAGTTCGTGAAGACCGGGCCGAGCTCGACGTCGAAGGTCTCCTTGCTGGCCTGGTAGACGCGGGTGCCGACGATGTCCGAGGGCACCAGGTCGGGGGTGAACTGGACGCGGGAGAAGGTGCCGCCGACGACGGTGGCGAAGGTGCGCACGGCGAGCGTCTTGGCGGTGCCGGGAACGCCCTCGAGGAGGATGTGGCCCCGGGCGAGCAGCCCGACCATGAGCTGTTCGACCATGTGCTCCTGGCCGACGATCACCTGCTGGACCTGGCTGATGGCCTTGCCCAGAAGGGTCGCCGTCTCCTCGGCGCTCGACGGGGCCTGGGTCTTCTCACTCACTCGTGTCTCCTGCAGGGCTCGGTTGAGGGGCTCGTCACGGGGTGCGGCGCACCCCAGGGCGTCGAGGGCCACCTTACCGCGGACCGGTGCGCGGGCCCCGGAGCCCGGCGGGCGCGTACCGGAGGGCCCGATCCGGGGTGCACGACCGGCGCCCGGGGAGGCCGATGCGCTTCGGTGGGCGCCGGATGTGTGATGAGATGGTGCGCGATGTCCGAGGACCAGTCAGCGCGGGGCGAGCCCGCGAGCGCGTCACCCGCCTCGGCGCCCATGGGCGTCGAGGCCTTCCCGCTGCTGTCCACTGACCCGCCGAAGATCGGCGACTTCTGGATCGACGCGCGTCTGACCGCCACCGAGGCCGGCGTCGCCTATCTCGCGCACGCCGACGCCGAGCACCAGGTGATGCTCGTGATCCTCGCCGACGGCGCCGCCCGTGACGCCGCCGCCCGCGACCGGTTGGCCGGCGAGGTCAACAAGATGAGTTCCCGGACCGTCGTCGCCCGCGGCGGTCAGGACCAGGACGAGGGCCGCCTCGGCCACCTCTTCCGCAGCGAGGACGACGACCCGGTGGGCCCCGACCATGCCCCGCTGGCCCCCTGGGTCGCGCTCGTGTGGGATGGCTCGCCGAACGCGCTGGCCGAGGCCGACCGCCTGCTGCGCAGCGTCGACCTGTCGGCGAGTCCGCAGTTGGGCACCCGCAGCGGCCCCGACTTCTCGATCCCCTGGTCATCCGACACGCGCCCCGGCGCCTGGCGGCTGTGGCCGCTGCCCTGGCCCGGACGCCGCGACCGCGCCGGCTGGCTGCCGCTGCTGGCGAGCTGGCTGCTCATGGTCCTCATGGCCTCGACGGCCCTGCTCGTGGCCGTGCTGCTGTTCCGGAACCAGCCGCCGGAGTCCCCGAACGCGCCGGTCACCGGTTCGGCCTCGTCGAGCTCGTCGAGCGACTCCAGCGACTCGAGCTCGGGCTCCCCGAGCGAGTCCGACTCCTCCTCCGGCTCCCCCAGCGAGTCCGAGTCCTCCGGGTCGGGCTCGCCCAGCTCAAGCCCCTCCGACAGCTCGAGCGACGCCTCGCAGAGCCCCGGCGGGCACGACTCGCCGACGAAGACGCCGTCGATGAACGTCTCCGGGTCCGGCACGCAGACGGCCACCGACCAGCCGACGCAGCAGCAGACGAGGCTGTAGTCATGGCCGGGCGCTCCCCGCGGGCCGAGGGCCGACCGGTCCGCGCGATCGTCACCGACCTGGACGGCACCTTCCTCAAGAGCGCGACCGAGCTGCACCCGCGCAGCGTCGAGGCCTTCCGCGCCGCCGCCCGCTCAGGTCTCGGCGTCGTCTTCGCGACCGGCCGCCCGCCCCGCTGGGTCGACGTCCTCGACCCGCTCGCCGACATCGAACCGGTGGTCATCTCGACCAACGGCGCCGTCCTCTACGACCTGGCCCGTCACGAGGTGCTCGACCACCACGACCTCGACGTCGCCGATGCGCTCGGCTTCGCCGCCGCCCTCGCCGAGCGCGTGCCCGACGTCTGCTTCGCCGTCGAGTACGCGCACGCCGAGTGGGGCACCGACCCGCGCTACGAGCGGCTGCTGGAGGAGGGCCGGCGCCGCCCGGCGAGCATCGCCCCGCTCGAGGAGCTGCTCGGCCTCGACGCCGCCGTGAAGTTGCTCGTCGTCTCGCCCGGCACGTCGACCGAGGCCCTGGCCGAGGCCGCGCGCCGGGCCGCCGGGGGCCGCATCAACGTGACCTTCTCGACGCTGCGCGCCCAAGGGCTCGTCGAGTGCAGCGCCCCGGGCGTCACGAAGGCCGCGATGCTCGCGGACGTGCTGGAGCGGATGGGCGTCGACCCGTCTGAGGCGATGGCCTTCGGCGACATGCCGAACGACGCGGACATGCTCGACATGGTCGGGTACCCCTACGTCATGTCGAACGCGCACCCGAGCCTGCTCGACGGGCGCTACCCCGTCGCGGGCGCCAACACCGAGGGGGCGGTCGGCGCCGTCGTCGAGCGCGAAGTGCTCGGCGGGCCCTGAGCCGGCCGGCTCAGACGTCCAGGCGGCGCTCCTCGCCGGACCTGAGACTGGCCGGGACGTCGACGAGGACCTGGTTGGCGCTGCCCCGCCAGGGCAGGGACAGGGTCCTCCTGGCCCGGACGTACGGCCCGGCGACCATGACGTCCACGAGGAGGAGGAGCTCGGCGAGCCCCGGGTCGCGGGCGGCCCTCCGCACGAGCACCTGCCAGGTGTACCCCGAGTAGCACCACACCGACCAGCCGCGGCCCCTGGCGGCGCGCGCGAGGACCGCGCAGTCAGCAGCCTGGACCGTCGGCTCGCCGCCCGACAGGGTCAGCCCCGAGGCGAGGCGCTCGTGCTCGATGACGTCGACGAGCTCGCCGACCCCGACCTCGCGGCCGCCGTCCACGGCGTGCGTCGACGGGTTGTGGCACCCGGGGCACCGCAGCGGGCAGCCCTGGCAGAAGACGGTGACCCGGACGCCCGGGCCGTCGACGATCGAGCTCGTCGTGAACCCGGCCAGTCTCACAGCGCGTGCGTCACCCGGTCGCGGACCTCGGCGCGCTTGGCGTCGTTGAAGCGCTCGAGCGTGCCGACGAGGTAGCCGGTGATGCGGCGGATCCGGTCGAAAGGGCGCCTCCCCTCGGCCCGCCCGCAGCCGGGGCACCGGTCGTCGATGACACCGGTGTACCCGCACACCGGGTCGTGGTCGACGGGGTGGTTGATCGCGCCGTAGCCGATGCCCGACCCGGCCATGAAGCGGACGATCTGCTCGATCGCCCCGACGTTCTTCGAGGGGTCGCCGTCGATCTCGACGTAGGTGATGTGCCCGGCGTTCGTCAGGGCGTGGAAGGGCGCCTCCTTGGCGATCTTGTCGGCGAGGCCGATGTCGAAGCCGACGGGGATGTGGAAGGAGTTCGTGTAGTACTCCTTGTCGGTGACCCCCGGGATGATGCCGTGGAGGCGCTGGTCCATCCGCACGAAGCGCCCGGCGAGGCCCTCGGCCGGGGTGGCCAGGAGCGAGAAGTTGAGACCGGTCCGCTCGGCGGCCTGGTTCATCCGCCAGCGCATGCGCACGACGATGGAGTAGGCGAGGTCCCACGCCCGCTGGGACTGACCGTGATGCTCGCCGATGAGGGCGTGCACCGCCTCGGCGAGCCCGATGAAGCCGACCGACAGCGTGCCGTGCTTGAGGACCTCGCGCACCCGGTCCTGGCCGCCGAGCCGCTCCGAGTCGATCCACACCCCCTGCCCCATGAGGAACGGGAAGTTGCGCACCCGCTTGCCGGCCTGGATCGTGAAGCGCTCCATGAGCTGGCCGATGACGAGCTGGATGCGCTCGTCGAGCGTGCACAGGAAGCAGTCGACGTCGCCGTCGGCCTCGATCGCCAGGCGCGGCAGGTTGATCGTCGTGAAGGAGAGGTTCCCCCGTCCGTGGGTGACGGCCCGGTCGGGGTCGTGGACATTGGCCATGACCCTCGTGCGGCAGCCCATGTACGCGATCTCGGTCTCGGGGCGGCCGGGGACGTGATGAACCCTGTTGAAGGGGGCGTCCTGGAACGAGAAGTTCGGGAAGAGGCGCCCGGCAGTGACCCGGCAGGCCAGCTGCAGCAGGTCGTGGTTGGGGTCGCCGGGGTCGAGGTTGACGCCCTTCTGGACGCGGAAGATCTGGATGGGGAAGATCGCGGTCTCGCCGTTGCCCAGCCCCGCCTCGGTCGCCAGGAGCAGCTGCCGCACGACCATCCTCGCCTCGGGCGAGACGTCCGTGCCGTAATTGATCGAGGAGAACGGCGTCTGCGCCCCGGCGCGGGAGTTCATCGTGTTGAGGTTGGCGATGAAGGCCTCCATCGCCTGGTAGGTGAGTCGTTCGGTCTCGCGCACGGAGCGCTCGCGGATCCGGGCGTGCAGGGCCTCCAGGTCGGCGCGCTCGCCGAGCAGGCCGCGCAGATAGGCGCGCTCGTCGCGCAGCTGGGCCGCGGAGGGCTCGAGGACGACGTGCGGCGGGTAGACCGCGACGGGTTCGACGCCCAGGAGCCGGGCGGCCGTGTCCGCATTCTCCAGGAACCGGCTCTCGAGGGTCCTGCGGACCCCGGGGGCCATGTCGACGTCGAAGTTGGGGATCGCCTGCCCGCCGTGCTGGTCGTTCTGGTTCGACTGGATCGCGATGCAGGCGAGCGCCGCGTAGGAACCGATCGACTGCGGTTCGCGCAGGTGGCCGTGACCGGTCGAGAAGCCCCCGCGGAACAGATCGGTGAGGCTGATCTGGCAGCAGGTCGTCGTGAGCGTGTAGAAGTCGAGGTCGTGGATGTGGATGTCCCCGAGCCGGTGGGCGGCCGCGTACTCGGGGGCGATGATCTCGGAGAGGTTGAGGTGCTTGGCGCTCTCGGTGCCGTAGCGGAGCATGGCGCCCATCGAGGACTGGCCGTCGACGTTGGCGTTCTCCCTCAGGGCGTCGTTGGCCGCGGTGTCCGCGGCGGCGATGCCGCGCAGGGACTCCATGAGGGCCGAGCCGCCCTGGGCGGGGCGGGGCGGGCGGCGTGTGATCGAGCCACCGGAATGCACGGATGTCGTCATCGACGGAGCCCCTCCTCGTGGCCCGTGCCGCGCGGCGGACGGGAGGACCCTCCCCCCGGCCGCCCGCGAGGCGGTGTCGAGTGCCGGGCCGCGGCCCGGTGCTGGCAGGTCTTCGGACTCGAAGGCGCTTCCCCGAGGGGGCTTCCTGGTCGGCGCTTCCCAGGCCGGGGCCCAGTGCTCATGCCGATGTCGTTCCTTCTCACCGCTGCGGGGCAGTCCCGGATTCGCACCGGCTTCCCTTTTCACTCCCCACCACAACATCTAGTGTCGAGGCGGGTCGACCAGCACCACGGAATGTATCAGGGGCGCTCGCGCGGAGAGCGCGACACACCCAGGGCCTCACCTTCTCACTGCCGGACCCGACCCCGCCGGGCCTCCGGGGAGTCGTCGGGCATCCGGTCGCCGGGGGCCCGACGAACCTCGGCCCCGGGGCCGCCGCCCCGGCCCCGCCCACAGGGCACGATCATCGGGGTACCGGTCACCGGGTCGTCGACGACGAGCACCGCCACGCCGAAGACCTCCTCGACGATCCGCGCGGTGACGACCTCGGCCGGGGTCCCCTGGGCGACGACGGCGCCGCCCCTCGTCGCCGCGTAGCGGGCGGCCTGGTTAAGAGGTCGTGAAGCACGGCCACCATCGTCCGGCCCTGCCGGTTGAGCTCCGCGAAGAGTTCGAGCAGGTCGATCTGGTGGGCGATGTCGAGATTGGGTGGTGGGCTCGTCGAGGAGCAGCAGAGGCGTCTCCTGGGCGAGTGCCATGGCCACCCAGACGCGTTGGCGCTGACCGCCGGACAGCTCGTCGACGGGGCGCCGGGTACGCCGCCGTCGCGGACGGTGACCTGTCCAGCCTCCCTCCCCCGGGAGCGATCGGCTCGATCGAGTAGGCCCTGCAGAATCCGACCCCGAGGAGCGGCGAGGCGTTCGGCTCCCGAGTCGGACGTGCAGGAGGGGTCCGCCGCACGCAGTGCGGCGGACTCCTCCCAAAGCATTCACATCATCCGAAGACAAAGCAGAAGGCGCTGCCCGCAGAACCGGTTCCCTTGTCGGAGTCGACCGTCTTACCGTTCTTGACGATCTCGCAGGTCATCACCTGGGAGTCTCCAGACATGGAGGTTCATTCAAAACTGGTTTTGAATGAACCTCTCGCTATCATCTCCTGTCTCTTACAGGTGATGAAGCCACATGTACCATGAGGGTTATTCAAAACTATGGCTGGCATGAAACGAAATCGTGTTTCGTGGGTTTCCTGTGCCGTTTCGGATGCGGTGGGGGCGTGCGGGTCGGGGTCGCCCCGGAAGGAGACCGCCGTCCTGGTCGGGTGGAAGAAGCGTTCCGACAATCATGTGCTGGTGCGGATGAAGGCAGAAGCGGTCCTGCACGCCTCCCGAGGCGTCGATACGGGCATCATCGCAGAGACGGTCGAGCGGACGGAGAGGACGGTGCAGGAATGGCCGGCCGACTGGCGGGCCACCAGGATGTGCCGGGTCCCGGCCGGGCACGCGGGGAACCAGAACGCGGCGGAACCCGCCCGCGCCCGGAAGCAGGAACCCGAGACCATCCTGGCCCGGCCGCCCTCCCGGTCGGGTGTCCGCGCCGGGTTCCGGGACGTCCCGGCGATACGTGAGGTCGTGAAGATCCTGTTCGACGCCGAACACCAGTCGGACTCCTCCCACCGGCTGCTCCTGCGCTTGTGCGGGCCGAGCCCCGAGCCGCCCGGACCCGTTCGACGGGCACCGCGACGAGAAAGCCACCACCAGACGCATGGCCTGGGCGACGACCCGAGTCAAGAGCTTGTCGGGCCAGGGCCGGGAGGTCCACACCGCAAGACTGAGGTCCGCTTGGAGCACGAGGCCGAGACCCGCCGCATGCAGCCCCCGAAAGGACAACGCACCAGACCGTCCGTGGACCGGCAGAAGACGTCCCAGTCCTTCCCCGGTGCGCTCTCCCCGACCAGCAGAACAGTCACGCCGTACCCGACCGAGCAGAACCGGAACACCTGGCAGACGACCCTCGCACCGGACCTGCTCCAACGAGAAACCGAGGCCGGCAAGACCGCGGTCGTCCCGGACAACGCCCGATCCCACCACGCCAAGATGCTGGCCGGCCTCTACGAGCCCGGCCGGCTGCTGGAGCGCATCACACCGATCCATCTGCCGCCGTACGCGCCCGACCACAACCCGGTCGAGCACGTCCGGAACACGGCCAAGAACAACACCGCCACCATCCAGCGCGAAACCCCCGAAGAAACCTTCGAAACATTCGCCTCACACGTCACCGGCCGCACCGTCGACTACGACTTCGAACACCTCCCACTCCGTGAAACCAGAAACGATTTTGTTTCACGACGGCCAGAGGTTCATTCAAAACTGATTTTTGAACGAATCTATCGCTATCATCTCCCGTCCCTTACAGACGATGAATCCACTTATACCATTTACCATTTTTGATAGATCCCTCCAGGTCAGACAGACTTCACCACCGCGGCAAGCTCATCGCTGCTGCGCCTGAGGAACTTGTGGCTACGGTTCAGGATTTTGATCATCTTTTTCGGGTCGATCTCGCCGTTGTCACCACTTTCACCATCGACGTCATCTTCGGACATTTCACCATCGGGTACGTAGCGTTTTATCGCCTCGATTTCTATCTCAAGTTTGAGGATCTTCTGGTTGAGGACGGCATGAATCTTCTCAACCGAGGCGACGTCACCATAACGCTTTATGAGGACTTCCTCGCAGAAGGCCACGAGCTTGGCACACTCGTCCAGCACATAGCTTCCGTTGGTCGCAAGCGCCATCGACGTTGCCGCAGAGATGCCGGACCCTCCAACAGCCCCGAATAGAGCGCCGCTGCCTGCGACTAGCATGGTGCCACCAGCCATGCCAGCACCACCAACTGCGAGGGATCCCCCTCCAAGGAAGGCAAGACTTGCGCTTGTGAGCGCGGCGCCAGATAGAGAGGCGGTCTCCGCTCCAAGAGCGGCGGCGAGTACGGGAGCGATTGCAGGCGCGAAGTAGAACGCGAGCCCGCCGGTCGCTGCGACGACGACCACCGTACCGGCAGCACCCACGACACGTTTGATAGCCGCACCATCAAGCTTGCCTCTTGCACTGTTCACAGCCTTGTCGAGTGCACGCAATTCTTTCTTTCCTACGATGCCTTGTCGTTCGCAGAACACATCCCCGAGGTAGTCGGTTTCAGGCTTGAGACCCTCGTAAATCTTATCGTTGTCGCCATGCAGAGGCATGTACGGTTTGAACCGTACTGCCTCCATGCCCACGAGCCACAGCCACGAGCTGTTCGAATCGACATCGTAGAGCTTGTCGATGGCGTCATAAAGGACGGCTCCTTCCAAGAAATACCCGGCATTGGCCACCCAAGCGAGACCCACGGCCTCGGCGATCTTCCGGCTCCACTCCTCGAGCCAGTCTTTCTTCTTGGCCGCCACCCTCGGGCGCGCCTCATACTCGATGTCGTAGGCTATTCTTGCACGCATGAGGGAGTGTAATATGCGGGCTCGCTGGAAGTCCAATTTGAGGCATCTTAAATCGGATAGCTCACGCTCGTACTTCTCCTCCTCACTCTCACCCCCTTGAGCTTCTCGCCTTTCTAGTGTCACGTCCGACACACAAGATATGACGAAGGTTGCCACCCCAACGTAGTTCACACGCAGGAAGAATTTAACCGGGTTCATGCTCTTAATTGCACGGACGGTGGCATCTGCAATGTCCACACCAGCAAAGACGCCGCTCGAAACGGTCACCATGCGCCGCATGGTCGGCGTACCCCAAGGCAGTATGTCCTCCGGCGCGATACGCCCGAGGTCACTGATCCCGAGTAGACCGAGGCTATTTACCTCGCGTGCAAGCCTGCGACAGAAGTAGAAACTTCGCACGACGCACTGGTTGACGAGCACGGGTAGGACCTGCCTGTCAATCTCTCCGAGGATACCTATCTCGGTGCGCAGATCGAACTTCTGAACGCTGCCCTTGATGATCTTGCCGGTCTCGTCTCGGTCTACGAGCAGGGTACCGTTAAAGAGCTTGGTCACCCACAGACGAAATTCCATGTCACCGTCGCCCGATTTTTTGAAGAACGGCAGCGCTGAGAGTTCCTTCATGAAGGACACAAGCGGCCCCGGTATACCAGTCCCCCCCATAAGAGACCCACTGGAACCAGCCATGTCGCTCACCATGTGGAAGAACCAGCCGATGACACCAAAAACGATTTTTTCCTGAAAATTCTTGCCGATGCACATCTTGTGCGACTCCGGCACGGACACGACATGCAGCATCCCGGCCTTGTCAGTTCCCACCACCAAGCCGGTGAACTGCGTAAGTATCGAGAAGAACAGCCCACCGATGCTAAAGTGGTGAGAGAAGTCGCGAAGGTGATGCTGCAGCCCGCCGCCGAAGTCATTGGTGTTGCCATCAGCGGCCAACGGATGCTTCTTCTCAAGCGTCTTGATAGCATCGTTCAGATTGTCTCCTGCGTAACCCTCGACGCGGGCAACCTCTATCACAACCTTCTCAATCTTGTCCCGACCCCACTCACTCGCTCGATCCAAAGAGAATTCTCCTGCGTAGAACACATCAATAAGACCAGCTAGGACACCGCTACCCACAGCCACGATGTAGTCGAGCTTATCAGCTTCATCAACGTGCCGTTCCCATTCTATTGAATGAATATTGGTCACACGCGTACAGTCACTATCCGAAGTTTCTTTTTCTCCAGAACCGGATTGCCTTATTGCACCCGTTCCGAGTAGTAAACGTTGTTCCGGGAAAACCATCTCGTATTGAACGAGAGGACCAGGGTATTCATCTATCATTTTGCTACTCAATTCCTGATGGCTCATGCCTCGGGGGTCATATGGTTTAGCGACCCCTGCAATCGAATTGGGCCTCCGAACGATCTTCAGGACAACTTACCCATTGAAATCGAAGCTGTATTTCAATATTGACCTGATCAGATTCATATCTGACAGCAAGACTCGTTCATGACTTTCAACTTATCTCATGAGTTCGAAGCCTATACAAGACTCTACTTCGTGAGATTTCTAGTCAAGAGTTTATTTGATATCATTCAAGTTTTGAATAAGCCTCCTTCATTCAGACGCACCATCCTTGACCACATCATCGCCTACCAGTATTGCGAACGAGCTTCTTTCCCGTGGGATGAGATTCATCATGGCGAGGCGAAGCTCATTCTCTGTCGATCTTGACCACCAAGGGTTGTGCACGACGCACCACCCACAAAATCCGTGACCCTGCTAAAATCAGCCCGCTCACCGTTTGGTGATATCACAGGCCATCTCTTGATCATCACCCGTCATGAATCCCCGAAACGAAAAAATAGTAATCAGGAGGCTCCCCACTCGTGAGAGTTCTATTCCACCCATCCCACAAGTCTTCGGCATTGGTTGATTCGCCAGAACCCCAGTTGACAGACCCGTTGCAACAGTGGCATGCAAAATCAACGTCAGTTCATCATCGACCCCTGTCGTCTCACCAATCACAGCGACCTCTACCTCCTCCGCCTCGGCTGCTTCGCCTTGTGAACACTTTTTCGTGTTGAGGTCAGTGAAGATGGGAAGTACAGACTTGCCCTTGAGCAAGGATAACACTATTCCCCTAGGGGCACCACAGTGGATGGCAAGAATCAGGATAGATGACCAACCCAGGGGCCGCACTCTGCACACCTACGATTCGACCGCGCCTGCCATGGTCCCATCGATCTGCACACAAATACCGTGTCTGATCTTGGACTTGATGATGAAGGTCTGGCACTCTGCGCCAAGATCGAACGAAATGAGCCACACATACAGCAACTGGGGTACCCCAGATCTCGAGCGTCGTCCGCAGCGGTGGGGCGCCTGGGGCTCGAACCAATGCCCCAGGGAATTATGAGTCTCCTGCTCTGACCTGCTGGCCAACGCTCCCTATCAAGCACCGCTTGGCAGCTCACAGGCTAGCCGATCGACGGCTCAGCGCGTGTTCCGGCCCGTCGACCAGTCGATGGGCCGGAACACGCCGCTTCGCCGCGAGCATGGGCTTCGGACACGAGCGACACGGCGACCTCTGGCCAGTGGCGCCGTCCCAGCGTTCCGCGCCGTACTGCCCGAGGATGAGCGCAGAAGATGAGCGCAATCAATCGGCGTGCACCAAGCTGCCGAATCCGCCCAGGTCGAGCACCGTGCGCACGGGGTGGCCGGTGACGACGGCGACGCATCGGACCAGCCCGGCCAACGCCGCCGGATGCGGCCTGGCATCCCCGGGATGCTCAACGATCGGCACCGGCGCCCCGTCGAAGTCGAAGCACAGCACCGAACGCCCCGGTGAGGCGAGAATCGCCTGCTGGAGGCGCAGGGCCCGGCCCATCATAGGCGCACGGCGGGGTTCTGCGAGGCGTACGAACTGCTCATTGGTTCACTGGAGTGCAGATGGGCACAGCAGGCGCGATCGAATACGTCCGCAGAACCCGATCCCGAAGATCAACGAGACACTCAACTCCCGCACGATGGACGAGGAATCATCCGATCACATCCAAGGATTGGCATAGACCTCATATGGCTGACATGAAACGAAACCGTATTTTTCGTGGATTTCCTGTGCTGTTTCGGATATGATTGAGGCATGCAGGTTGAGGTCACCCTGGAAGAAACCGCCGTCCTGATCAGATGGAAGAAGCGTTCCGACAATCATGTGCTGGTTCGGATGAAAGCAGAAGCGATTCTGTACGCCTCCCGTGGCGTTGATGTGGGTATCATCGCTGAAATGGTTGAGCGGGCGGAGCGGACCGTGCAGGAATGGCTGGCCGAGTGGCGGGCCACCAGGATGTGCTCGGTGCTGACCGGCCATGCCGGGAACCAGAACGCGGCGAAACTCAC